>JBEKAK010000078.1:0-25735 GCA_050018275.1 Terriglobia bacterium
CTGATGAAGTTGAGAAACTGATGATCGAGATCCTGGAGGGCGCCAGCCAGCAGGGAGCAACGATTTCCTTGGATGTTTTGCGCGGCAGGATTGCGGCTTCGATTTCCTGCCACGCGGCGATCAAGGTAAACATGGCGCTCGATCGAACCAAAATGGACTGGCTGCTGCAGGCGCTCGGCCGAACCGACTGCCCGATGACCTGCCCGCACGGCCGGCCCACCGTGCTGCGTTATGGAATGAAGGAGCTGCAGAAGGCGTTCAAAAGAATCTAGTCGTCGGTTGTCAGTGGTCGGTTGTCCGTTGCCAGTTCTCAGCAAACGGATCCGTGCGGAGCGAGCGCAGTCAGTCGGCAGCTCGGGACAACTGAAGGCTGAATATTGAGTCCCGAGAACTGACAATTGGTAACGGACAACTGACGACGGACAACGGACTCCGGACTACTCTCATCCATGTCTCAACCTCTGGTCATCACGATCGACGGCCCGGCAGGAGCGGGGAAGAGCACGGTGGCGCAAATGCTCGCGAAGCGCTTGGGGCTGACGTACGTCGATAGTGGGGCCACGTACCGCGCTGCGGCGCTCAAGGTGCTGGAAGCGGGGGTTGCGCCGGACGACGAACCCGCCGTTGCAGAGCTCATCGGTGAGACCGACGTGCAGGTGACGACAGACGGCGGCGAGCCGCGCGTTCTGGTGGACGGCCGCGCCGTTACCGCACGCCTGCGTACGCCGGATGTGACGCTGGCCGCCGCCCAGGTCTCGCGTCTGCCGGAAGTGCGCGCGAAGCTCGTCGAGATTCAGCGCAGCCTGGCGCGGGGCCGAGGTGTGGTCATGGAAGGGCGCGACATCGGCACGGTGGTCTTCCCGCAGGCGCCGCTCAAGATCTTCCTCAAAGCCAATGTCGAAGAGCGCGCGCGGCGGCGACTGAAGCAAGATGAACAGGAAGGCCGCGTGGCCACGCTTGAGAAGACGGCGTACGAAATCGGGCGCCGCGACCAGCTTGACGCGGAACGGAAAATCTCGCCACTCGCCGCCGCTGCCGACGCGGTGGAAATTGATTCCACGCACCTCACCGCGGAGCAAGTGGTGGAGCAGATTCTTGATCTGGTAAGGAAGAAGGGGCTAGCGGGAGAGTAAGGGCAGAAGGTACTAGGCAGTCGGCACTGGGTACCCAGCAGTAGGCGAGGACGGTGATTTGGAAATCGACAACAACGGTGCCGAGCGCAGCCTAGGCGGGGTCGCGGTGGGCCGGAAGAACTGGATGTTTTTTGGCAGCGACAACGGCGGACGGACGGCAGCAATGCTGACCAGCTTCACTGCCACGTGCAAAAGGCTCGGCATCGAGCCGTTCGCCTACCTGCGGACGACACCCATCAGCTCAGGCAGTTCGGCATCTAGGCGGGGCACGGCGGGCGACGACTGGGTCACCGCCGGTAGGTAAGCATTAACCGCTCAATCTCGCGCTTTTCCGGCTGCAGGTGCGTGCGGCTAAGCACGTGATCCAGCAAGGCATTGGCCTGGTCGGGTATCAGGTCGTCCCCGATACTAACCACTTCGCTTTGCTGGTCATCGGTAAAGTACACGCGGTGGGTGACGTGATCCAACATCGGAGTGCTCCCGCCCCGCGACCGGCGAGCGACGTAGTAGACCGTCTCGTCCACGGCGCCGCGCAGTGCCCGCCACGGAGTGAGCTTCCAGCCTGCGGCGGAACATTCGCGCAAGCCCGTGGAATCGGCTTCAATCTGATAGGTCGCCTTGTCGAGAGCGTAGAAGCTGAGCACCCCCACCACGAACAGAGCTATGGAGCCGTATCCCGCGCGCGCCCCCAGGCTGGACCGGCCAGTCCAGAACATGACCACACAAAACAATCCAATCGCGGCCTCCAGCAGAAACTGGAACCAGCTCCAGGTGGCCATCTTCGCGGAGAGGAGGGCAGGCTCGGTCCAGGACGGAGTCTGGTAATAGTTCCATTCACTGGACGACTGCGTAAAGAGGTCTTCAGGCAGGTCCGGGCGCACTCTTCTGGCATCGGAAGCGGTCCATTCTCCGGGCGGCGGTGAGGGATTTGTCACCCAGTAGAAGCCCCCGACGAGGGCCAGATACACCGCCCCCAACAGCGCCAGCAGGAATGGGGAGATGGTCACGGCGCGGGCAACGCGAGCCTGCTTGGTAACAGGATTGATGAGGAAAACGATGCGCTTGGGGCCCCACCGCAAGCCCTCGTCGCTCTCCAAGTCCAGAACGCGTTCGTCCGGCTCGTAGGGGGAAGGCCCATCAGTTTGAACGATAGGAGGAGCGAACTCGATGCCCTGTTCCACCTTGACTATCGGGCGCAGGGGATTGGCCACGCTGGTGATCTTGCCGATAACGCGGGGCCACTCGCGCTTGGCCGTCCAGTTGGTGCGCACAATAGTCCAAGCTGCCCACCATACCCCGGCAGCTAGCCCTATCATCCCGAGAATCAGGATCGCTCTCAGGTGCACCGGCGGGAGTGTATATCCCTCAGTCGGAGGCGTCAAGGCCCGCCCGAACGACTTCTGCGATTCCGTACCACGGGGGTTGCTCCACAGCCAGGGTACTGATTTGGCGCGAGTTGGTTGCGACGGGTGCGCAGGTGGAAGTTCTGATGGCCTTTGGAGGAGACAATGGCTTTGACAAGCCGTGCTTCGGCGTTGATTTTCGGGCTTGGGAGGAATACGTAGCAGCGGTGTCCGGACGGACACCTTCTTAGCCCCTTTCTTTGCGAGTTCTTCCGTAAGCATCCTGTGAACCCATGGCGGGGGTTCACCGGACGGTTACGTTAGACGAGCCTGCGTATGGCGCGCCTCCCCCCAACCCCTGCCCCGACGGGTCGGGGGCGGCCCCTCTCCCTGAGGGCGAGGGGGAGAAAATCTCCAGGTTATTCAGGATCGCGCGAGCGGCCTCTCTTACTTTGGTGGGGAGCGGGTGACGCAGAGTTTGGGTATTTCAAACTCTGCGGCTTATATGCTTTAGGGCGTTTCTGAATCTTGAAATATGAACTATTGTACGGAGTTTGAGGCACTGTGGTGGCGACGAACCCCAACCAAGGGCCGCAGAGCAATACGCTGCCGCGCATAACTCTGCGCTACCTTGCTCATTCAGTCGAGAGGAATGTTGCGGCCTAACCAGGCGCTGTAGGCGACGGCCGCAACCCGGCCGTGCCTGAGCGCCAGAACCGTTAGGCAGCGTCAAGAGATCCCCTGTGGCGTAACTTCCTCGGGTGGCGTTAATATGCAGCAGCTAGAGCTTGAAAGGAGGACCGCATGATAGGCGCGCTTGTCGCGAGGAAAGCTATTGCTGGCGCTTTCGATGCAATGAACCGGCATGATCTCCAGAAATTCATGTCGGCGTGGCGCGAAGATGGCGTGTTTGTCTATCCTGGCGATATACCCGAAAGCGGCACTTTTCAGGGCAAAAGCGCCGTTGAAGGCTGGTTTCGACGTTTCTTTGAGCAGTTTCCGAAAATCACGTTTAATATTCAAGACCTCTGCGTCCGCAACATCTTTGACCTTTCTGGCAGCAATGTAATCGCCGTTCACTGGAACATCGAGCTAACAAACCGAAAAGGAAAGGTGGGCGAAAACAGTGGTGTAACGGTGATCAGCATTGAACGCGGCAAGGTAATCTTGGTGAAAGACTATATCTTTGACCTTGGCGAGAATTTCAGGCTTAATTGGGGTGCGCAATAGCAAGAGATGCTACCTAACAACGCGTTGCAGCGGACCCGGTCCGTGCGGCCCGCGGTCCGCTGAGCGGGAAGCGGCCAAAGTTCGGTTTTGGAGAATGCAAGGGACTCTCGGGACGGTGGACCAGCCTCTAATCGCAGATCCCAGATTCCCGATGCCCTAAGTCGCCATGCTGGCGTTGAAAACACAGGACATGTGGCGATGTGAAAACCTGTCCAGAGGTTCTTGATGGGGATCGCCGCTACCGCTTCGGGCGCGGGTGGCAATGTGAAATCGGCGTTACCGCGTTGGGCGCGAGGCCAGAACTGCGGATTCTTCTCCCGCAAGGCGGGATCAGAATGACAGGTTGGTTACGACGGGATCGCCGGTCTGAGGCGAAGCCTCGCGAGTCCCTAGCCCCTTATCCCTAACCCCGAATTCCTAACCCCGAACCCCGGGTTTTCTAGCGCCCGCCGGTGCCGCCGCCGTTGCTCATGGAGGAGAGGAACTCGGAGTTGGTTTTGCTTTTTGCCAGCTTGTCGATGATGAGTTCCATCGATTCCACCGGCGAGAGCGGGTTCAGGACTTTGCGCAGGACCCAAATGCGGTTCAACTCGTCGCGGGGCACGAGCAGTTCTTCCTTGCGGGTGCCGGACTTGTTGAGGTCGATGGCCGGGAAGACGCGCTTGTCGACAAGCTTGCGGTCGAGGTTGATTTCCATGTTACCGGTGCCTTTGAACTCTTCGAAGATCACGTCGTCCATGCGGCTGCCGGTGTCGATGAGGGCGGTGGCGATAATCGTGAGGCTGCCACCTTCCTCGATGTTGCGCGCCGCGCCGAAGAAGCGCTTCGGTCGCTGGAGCGCGTTGGAGTCGACGCCGCCCGAGAGCACCTTACCGGAAGGCGGCACCACAGTGTTGTAGGCGCGCGCCAGCCGGGTGATGGAGTCGAGCAGGATCACCACGTCGCGCTTGTGCTCGACCAGCCGCTTGGCCTTTTCGAGCACCATTTCCGCCACCTGCACGTGCCGGGCGGCGGGCTCGTCAAAGGTCGAGCTGATGACCTCGCCCTTCACGGTGCGCTGCATGTCCGTGACTTCCTCGGGCCGCTCGTCGATGAGCAGCACGATGAGCGTGATCTCGGGGTGATTGGTGGTCACGGAGTTTGCGATGCATTGCAGCAGCATGGTCTTGCCGGTGCGCGGCGGTGAGACGATGAGGCCGCGCTGGCCTTTGCCAACGGGCGTGAGCAGATCGAGAACGCGCGCCGAGATGTTATCTTTGATCGTCTCGAGGTGGATGCGCTGCTGGGGATACAGAGGCGTGAGGTTGTCAAAGAAGATCTTGTTGCGCGACTCGTCGGGAGGCTCAAAGTTGATGGCCTCAACCTTGATGAGCGCGAAGTAGCGTTCGCCCTCCTTGGGCGGACGGATCTGCCCCGAGATCGTGTCGCCGGTGCGCAGATCGAACTTGCGGATCTGCGAAGGCGAGACATAGATGTCGTCCGGGCCCGGCAGGTAGTTGTAGTCCGGGGCGCGGAGGAATCCGAAACCGTCCGGCAGGCACTCGAGCACGCCCTCGGAGAAGATCAGGCCATTCTTCTCGGTCTGCGCCTGGAGGATCTTGAAGATTAACTCCTGTTTGCGCAGGCCGGTGGCCCCCACCACGGCCAAGTCTTTCGCGACCTGGGTCAGGGTGGTGATGTTCATCTCCTTGAGCTTGCCGATATCGAGGACCTCACCTTCTTTCAGTTCCTCGCTCTTTTCTTCCTGGATTTCTTCGGTCTTAACTTCTTGTTTCTTTGCAGGCATAGCTTTTCTCTCAGAATGGTTGAAGTTTCCGGTCGCAAGACCGCGCCGTTAGTTGTTCGGGTTCCATGGCCAAGTCACTCGCGGAATCGATTGCCAGGCGTGATGGATTACTCGAGTCACCTAAGCGGCGGTACAAGGTGCGGTATGAAGCGTCGTACGTAGTTGCGAAGCTTTGCAAATTTGGTTGTCAGAGGTTGAAAACCTGCGCCCTTTCACGAGACCTGGGGGCCTGTTATCCAATTGCTTGGATGCACCTCTGCTCTGATTAGTTTCAAACCCTCCGTTAACGAGCAATGATCCGTTTGAACGTCTAGTGCCGTTCCAACTTCTGGAGCAAAATTCCAGAGCGACGACCCCCAGGAAGCTTGCCTCTACCTTCAATCGGCGTTTCGTCCCAACAAGTTGGAACGGCACTAGTTGGTCATGGGTTCCCGGCCCAAGTCTTGAGACGGGGATTTTATCCCGGACGGGGTGCCTTCGGCCCCAACCATGATGGGCCGAGGTACGAGCTTGTTCTCGAGCGCAATCTCCAGCACGTCGTCCATACTCTCCGCGAAGCGAATCGTCAGCTCCTGCTGGATGTTCACGGGAATGTCCGTCAAATCCTTCTCGTTGTCGCGGGGCAGAATGACCGTCCGATTGCCCGCCCGGTGCGCCGCGAGGAGCTTCTCCTTCACCCCTCCGATCGGCAGGACCTTGCCGCGCAGGGTGATCTCGCCCGTCATTGCCACGTCCCGCCGCACGGCGATTTTGGTAAGCGCGCTGATGAGCGCCGTCCCCAGCGTGATCCCCGCCGAAGGGCCGTCTTTCGGGATCGCACCTTCCGGGATGTGAATGTGTACATCGAGGTGGCGATAGAAATCGGGGTCCAATCCCAGCAGGGAAGCGCGGGACCGCACGTAGCTCATGGCGGCTTGGGCTGACTCCTGCATCACGTCACCCAGTTTACCGGTCAGCAGCAGTTTGCCTTTCCCTTGCATGAGGGTCGCTTCAATGTTCAGGATCTGCCCGCCTACTTCCGTCCAGGCCAAGCCCGTGGCCAAGCCCACCTCATTCTTCTCTTCGGCCTTTGTGTCCCGGAACTTGATGACTCCCAGGTATTCTTTGACGTCGTCTGGCCCCACCGTGACCTGAAAGTTGCGACCTTCCTTGACCACCTTGCGAGCCACTTTGCGGCTGATGTTGGCGATTTCGCGCTCCAGGTTGCGAACTCCCGCCTCCCGCGTGTAATGGCGGATGATGTGGATAATCCCATCGTCCGTCAGTGTGAGATTTTCCGCCTTCAAGCCGGCAGCCTCACGCTGCTTCTTCACCAGGAAGCGCTTGGCGATTTCAAGTTTCTCCGGCTCCGTATAGCCTTCCAGCCGGAGGATTTCCATGCGGTCCTGGAGCGGCTGGGGGATGGTGTGGACGACATTGGCCGTGGTGATGAAGAACACCTTCGAGAGATCGTATTCAACATCCAGATAGTGGTCCATGAAGGTGTTATTCTGTTCAGGATCAAGGACTTCCAGGAGCGCCGCGGAGGGATCGCCACGGAAATCCATGCTCATCTTGTCCACTTCATCCAGCAGGAAAACAGGGTTTACTGTGCCCGCCTTCTTCATCATCTGGATGATCTGGCCGGGCAGGGCGCCGATGTAGGTACGCCGGTGGCCGCGGATTTCCGCCTCGTCCCGAACGCCACCCAAGGAGAGCCGGACGAACTTACGACCTGTGGCTCTCGCAATTGACCTGCCAAGGGAGGTTTTGCCGACGCCCGGAGGCCCTACGAAACAGAGGATCGACCCGCGGGGATTCTTAACGAGTTGTCGCACGGCCAGGAATTCCAGGATCCGCTCCTTGATCTTCTCCAGCCCGTAGTGGTCTTCTTCCAGCACCTTCTGGGCGCGGGTGATATCGCGGATTTCCTTGGATTTCTTTTTCCAGGGCACGGCCAGCAGCCAGTCGAGGTAATTGCGCGAGACGGTGGACTCCGCCGACATGGGAGGCATCATCTCCAGGCGCTTCAGCTCGGCCGTGGCGTGCTCGAGCGCATCCTTCGTCATGCCCGCGGACTCAATCTTCTTCTTCAGCTCATCGATCTCGTTCTTCTCGTTCCGGCCCAATTCCTTCTGGATGGCCTTGATCTTCTCGTTCAGGTAGTACTCGCGCTGGGCGCGCTCCATCTGTCGCTTGACGCGTCCCTGTATGGTGCGGTCCACGTTCAGTTTTTCGATCTCGATTTCCAGGATGTCGGCCAGGCGCGTCAGGCGGTCCACCGGGTCGAAGATTTCGAGCAGCTCCTGTTTTTCCTCGATACTGACGTTCAGATTGGCGGCGATGGTGTCAGTGAATTTGCCGATTTCATCCACTTTAACTGCCGCGATCATCGTCTCGTAGTTAAGGCTCTGGGAAAGCTTGACGTACTGCTCGAAGAGCGCCGTGGCGCGCTGCACCAGTTGTTCCAGGCTGGGTGTGGTGACGGGGCGGAATTGTCTGGTTTGTACACCGACGCGGAAGTAACCTTCCTCGTTCGAAAGCTTCAGAATTTTCCCGCGCTCCACGCCTTCCACCAGGACCTTGATGTTGCCGTCAGGCAGTTTTAGGCTCTGCACGATATTGGCGACGGTCCCCACCTGATAGATCTCGTTCGGTTTGGGATCGTCCACGGCGGCGTCGTGCTGCGTGGCGAGAAAAATCTTCTTGTCGCCGGCCAGCGCCTCCTCCAGAGCCCGGATGGAGCTCTCGCGGCCCACCACGAAAGGGGTCATCATGTACGGGAAGATGACCACATCGCGAATGGGCATCATGGGCAATGTGCGGGTTTCGTTCTTCTCACGACCGGAAAACATAAGGGAATCCATTAACCTGCCTTCTCGAGGAAGGCGGAACTGAAGTTGATTTCGTGGTTCTTGACCATCTCCTCGGTCACGACGAACTCCCGGATCTTGCGCTGACTGGGGAGGTGATACATCAGGTCCAGCATCAGGTCCTCCAGGATCATGCGCAGCCCGCGAGCGCCCACTTTCCTTTCGAGCGCCTGGGCGGCAATCTTGCGCAGGCTCTCCTCCGTGAAGCGCAATTTGACGTTTTCGAATTCGAAGAGTCTTTGGTATTGACGGATCAGGGCATTCTTGGGTTGCGTTAGGATTTCCACGAGCGCTGCCTGGTCCAAGTCACTGAGCATGCTCACCACCGGCAAGCGGCCCACGAATTCCGGAATCAGTCCGTAGCGGATGAGGTCGGTCGGCTGCACTTGCTCCAGAAGCTCGATATCGCGGCGGCTGGTGGTCGTCGGCACGGTGGGACTCTCGGCGTGGAAACCCATGGCCCTCTTGCCCATGCGGTGTTCGATGACCTTCTCCAGCCCCACGAAAGCCCCGCCGCAAATAAATAGGACATTCGTGGTATCCACAGGTGTGCATTCCTGGTGGGGGTGTTTGCGGCCACCCTGCGGCGGAACGTTCGCCACGGTGCCTTCCAGGATTTTGAGCAGCGCCTGCTGCACACCCTCGCCCGAAACGTCGCGGGTGATGGAGGGGTTCTCGTCCTTCTTGGAAACCTTGTCAATCTCGTCGATGTAGATGATGCCCTGCTGCGCGCGCTGCACGTCGCCGCCGGCATTCTGCAGGAGCTTTAGGATGATGTTTTCGACGTCCTCGCCGACGTATCCCGCTTCCGTCAGCGTGGTGGCGTCCGCGATGGCAAACGGCACTTCCAGCACGCGCGCCAGCGTCTGCGCCAGCAAGGTCTTTCCCGTGCCCGTCGGCCCAATCAGCAGGATGTTGGACTTGGTCAACTCCACATCGCTGCGAATGCGCGTCAGCAGGTTACGCTTGTAGTGGTTGTAAACCGCTACGGCCAGCTTCTTCTTGGCGTTCTCCTGACCCACCACGTACTGGTCGAGGAAGGTTTTGATCTCCGCAGGCCGTGGAAGCTTGGCTTGCGCCGTCGGCAGGCGGTCTCCGCGTTCTTCCTCCAGAATGGTGTTGCACACCGCCACGCACTCCTCGCAGATGTAAGATCGCGGATGCTCACCCGGCGAAGAGATCAATTTCGCCACGGTCTCCTGAGGCTTCTGGCAAAAGGAGCAGCGAAGCACTTCCTCGGAACCCGGGCGTTTCAAAGTCATTTCCGTGCTCTACTTGTGCTTGTAAATGATTTCATCGAGGATGCCATACTCGCGTGCCTGCTGGGCACTCATCCAGAAATCACGTTCCATGTCGCGCTCGATCTTTTCAATCGGCTGGTTGGTGTGCTTGGCCATGATTTCGTTCAGGCTGGCACGGATGCGCAAGATCTCGCGGGCGACGATGTCGATGTCCGTCGCCTGCCCAGAGAGTCCACCGATGGTGGGTTGGTGAATCAAGACGCGTGCGTTGGGGAGACCATAACGTTTGCCGGGTGTGCCGGCTGCGAGTAACACCGCGGCGACGCTGGCCGCCTGGCCGATGCAGATCGTAGCCACGTTAGGGCGGATGAATTGCATGGTGTCGTAAATTGCCATGCCCGCCGTGACCACGCCTCCGGGGGAGTTGATGTACAGGGAAACGTCCTTATCCGGATCCTCGGCTTCCAGAAAGAGCAACTGCGCGGTCACCAGGTTGGCGACGTTGTCGTCAATGGGTGTGCCGATAAAAATGATATTGTCGCGCAGGAGACGAGAGTAAATGTCGTAGGCGCGCTCGCCGCGGTTGGTCTGCTCGACCACCATGGGGATCAGCGTCAGGTTGGGCTGGTTGCTCATGTCCTTATTTCTGCGGACTCCTTGCACCCGGACCGGGAAATTACACGCTTTTCCGAATGATTTTCGCGTTGCGGTATATGAAGTCCAGCGCTTTTTGATTGCGGCGAGTAGACTTCAATATATCCAGCTTCCCGTCGCGTGTCAAGCGCGTCTTCAACTCCGCCGGCGTCAGGTGGCGCTCCTGCGCCATTTCCCGGATGACGTCGTCCACTTCTTCTTCCGCCAACTCGATCTTCTGCGCATCGGCCACTCGGTTCAGGATCAGGGCCGCGCGCACTTCTTTCTCGGCCTCGGGCTTGGCATCCTCGCGGACTTTCCGCCAGTCTACTTGTGTTTCCCGCGGGTCGATCCCCTGAGCGATGAGTTGCGCCAGTGTCCGCTCCATCTTCCGATCCAACTGGGCTTCCACCAGCACTTCGGGCGCCGGAAACTCATGCGCCTCCAAAAGCTTTTCCGCCAGTTTGTGCTTGGCGGCCGCCTCCAGCCGCCGCTCAGCCCGCTCTGTCAGGTCCTGACGCAGCTTCGTGCGCAACTCCTCCAGCGTCGAAAACTCGCTGACCGACTTGGCGAGTTCGTCGTCCGCCGGGGGAACCACTTTCTTTTTGATGCTTTGGACCTCCACCCGGTAACGTAAGGTTTTGCCCGCCAGGGTTTTCTGGGGGTAATCCTGCGGGTAGGTCGCCGCGAATTCCCTGACGTCCCCGGCTCTTACCCCGCGCAGGTTCTCCGTGAAGGCGCCCACGGTGTGCTTGCCCCCCAGGTGCACCACGGCTTCCCGGGCTTCGACGGGCTGGCTCGGGGGGGATTCTGTGTCCCGACCTTGGTAGTTAATCGTGACATGGTCGTCGTCCGCGGCGGGTCGGTCGGAGACCAGTTCGAAGGTGGCAGCGCGGTCGCGCAGCTCCTGGACGGCCTCCTCCACATCCGTGTCGGTGACGGTAGCCAGTTCCTCTTCGACTTCCAGTTCCTTGTACGGCTGCAACTCAAATTCTGGGTAAATCTCGAAAGTGGCTTTGCAGGTGAGCGGCTGCTCGTTCTCAAACTTCAAATCTTCGAACCGCGGCTGGCTCACGATCTCCCACTTCTGCTCCTTCACCGCCGTTTCAAAGAAGCGCGGGAGCAAAGTCTGGACGACCTCACTGCGAATATCGTCACGAAAATGCTGGCGCACCAGCGAGGCCGGGGCGTGGCCGGGACGAAAACCCGGGAGACGCACGCGCTTGGCGAACCGCGCAGCTACCGAATCCGCCTCGCGCTCGACGACGTCCACGGGAATCTCAATAACCAGTTCTTTTTTGCAGGTAGTGGCTTCCACGGCGCCTCAATGGCTGATGAGAAAGGTGAAATGCGGACGGCAGGGTTGGTACTGCGAAAACGAGCCCGCTATGGAAAACCCCGAGTCCCACCTGGAAGGTGCCCGAGCCTCCTCAGACCCGAACAAGCCTAGTATAGCACAGCCCCTTGCCCTGTCAACGGCTGCCGCGGGTGTGTGGTGTCCTAATTTGAGTTTCCCGATTTATTGTTCTGGTTTATAAAATGCCTGGACTGCCTGTCGCAGTTGAGACTCAAGCCTTTTGCGAACACTGTTATGGTCCGGGCAATCCGCTAAGTCATTGACTCCTATTTTCGCAACGATGTTGAGCTTCGGGTCTACCAAGGAGATGCGATGATAGTCGAAGTCCTGATCCGTTAATGTGAACGTCAAATCATTCACCCTGGATTCGTGAAATTGGGTTGCCAGATTTGCCAGCATTTCCCTGACAATTTTCTTTCCAGATTCAACCTGCTCCTCATGTGTTGTCATGCCCTTCGGCCCTCCTTTTATGACTCTAGCCCTGTTAAAGCGTTCTAGTGATCCTTTCAAGGTGTGCCGTATCCACTCGCGGGTGGCGCATACGTGCCGCCGTCTGGCATGTACGTGATCATGGTACCGCGCAGTGGCCGTTCACGGGGCCCCAGTGTGTTCCAGCCCAATTGCAAGACACCGCACGCATCACAAAACGATGTGCCACACCGCGACTGGGTGGGGGTTGCGGCGGATGAAAAAGCCAGGATGTGAGAGGACGAGCCGCAGGGTCACAGGACAACTGTGCGCCTTTATCCACCCGCTGTTGTACGCAGTGTCGTCTCTAGGGTTCATTCTCTCACCAACTGAACCTGATATGTACCCGTATACGTGCATCCACGTTGGGGCTTCTCAGGAGGCATGTCTGTTTCGGTTCCGTTCAGTTGCGTTCCATCGTCAGACTCACGCAGGGACAAGTGAACATTGGTGTTGCACTTCCTCATGAAGCTGGGCCAGATCCTTACGTACCACCCCTCTAGATCCAGGTCGTCGTTCCGCCACATGAACCCAAGCGTCGGAGGAGTTGGACCGTAGGCTTGTAGAATTCCAATGCTGCCCGTAATGACACCGGTTCGCGCCGCCACGATTTTCCCTCGGGAACCATCCGACTCCGCGAATTTCCACTCGCCGCTGATCGAATGCCGAACAGACCACGCACCTGTAACGCTGAATAGTTCGGCTAGGTACTTGTCTGCGTCCGATGTGATTGCCGCAAGGGAATCTTCGTCTGAGTACTTGTCCGCCCGAACGGATAATCGTAACCGTACGACCTGACGTAAACAACGAATTGCCTCCGCTCGGAACTCATTGTCAGATTTTTGCTTCAAGAGCAGCATATCGACCGACGCCAGCAGCATATAGGGGGTGACCGCTTGCGGATCAAGGTTGGCGCAGACGTTAAACTCGTGTCGCGCGCGCTCGTGATCCTTCCGCCGGGCAAAAACCTCTCCAAGGTAAAAGTGAGCTTCAGCGTTCAACTCGTCCGCCGCAAGTGCTGCGGACAAATCCTTCGCCGCTTCGTCGAACATGCCGGCGGCGATGTGCTTCTTCGCTTGATTGAGACCATCGGTCGCGCCTTTCGGGGAAGGCGCGACAGCGGGGGGAGTCGTCACCCGCGCTGAGCGGAGCGCGTTGACGAGTTCGTCGTCGCCTCCGCCGAGGCGGACTTGCTGGAGGTAGTCATCCGTGGGCTCAAAATCGATTCCGCGTTCCTCGACCAGCATGGTGACTCGGTGGCTCGGCACGCCGCCCACCAGTAAGGTGAAAACCTGTACTTGGTTCAGCGGCTTCTTCGCGCTCGCGGGCTCGGGCGGCTTGGCCACGCGCAGCGCCTTAAGAAATGCCTCGCTCGCGCCCGCGGCCTTGAGGCTTTGCATAAAGTCCTCCACCGGGGCGAAATCAATCCCGCGCTGCTCGATGGCCTTTGCGCCGGTCTCATCGCCCAACCCGGACCGCACCAAGCCTTGCACTTGATCTTGTGTGAAGGGCTTTGCCGGGGTGGAGGTCGCTGTTGTTGCGCTGACCTTGAGGTCAGCACGTGCCGACCTCCCGACCATGCTGGGACCGGTTCCGGTCGGCGCTACATTTGCTTGGGCGCGGGAAGGGTTTCGGAAAATTAAACACCCCTCCCTAAAAGATTTTTCCTACCGGCAGGAAAAATCATATTAACCCCTATTGACATACCCCCGGCGCGTGGAGCTAGTCTACAAGGGTGAGCACTGGGTCCGAACGGGGTTCGCGCGTCCCGATCAACACCTTCGGGGCAAGTCCCCATGCATCCCCGCCGGCGTCCCGATGCCCGATCGCGGCGCACGCGCGGCAATGCCCCCGTGTCCTCCGTGGACAGCAAAGCCTTAACACGGAGACCGCAGAGCGCTCCGTGCCCTCCGTGTTGAAGGTTTTAAGACACAGAGAACACGGAGAGGGTAGGCCGCAACGGGGAAGAGTCGAGCCTGCGACAGGTGTGGCGGATTACCAATTTATTGATGAAAATCACACAGGGCGCCCGCACCCAAAGAAATGTTAAGAATGAAGGTTGCTCCCAAGATCTTATTGAAAATAAAGGGGTGTGAAGCGACAGATTGTCATATAGCCAATATGTTTTTGAAAATAAACAGCTTATCTTTCATGCCAATATATTGATGAAAATGGAGGAGATAGGATGAGTTAAGAGCCCCGAAATCACGAAAAAGCCCATCATCTCCTCGCCACGCCAATATCTTACAGAAAATAAACAACTTGCACATGTGAGGCCGATATGAGGCCAATATGTTGATGAAAAGGCAGGGGATAGCCGCAATACTGTCCACTAACCCGGATTTCTCACCACGCGATGCCTTTTTCCCGGCGGTCGGGAGGGTGGCGTCAGGGAGAGCGCGAGTAGATCCGTGCCCACTGACCGCGGCGCTCGAACTCAGCGAGCAGTCGCAGGTGGTAGCGCGCGACCAAATCCTCCGCGGCCATCTGCGGACGATAATCGAAGTAGCGCCCTTGCACTCGCAGCCACTCCGGAAAGCGTGTGACCCAATTTCCGGGCGGCTCCCACTTGCGGGAATAGAGATAGAGCAGGTCGAAAGACTCCGCCGGTACCTCGGCAAAATCCTGCGGCGCCAAACCCTGCACTGGGACGACACGCAGCGGCCTCCGCACGTAGCCGAGAAAGGGCTGCGCAAGTTCGTCCGTCGCCGGCCACGCCGTCAGAATCCGCGGCTGGCCTGGTTGTGCTTCCAAGTAATGCGCCGCTCGCTCGTGCAGCCGGATAAAGTCCGCGTACGCGAGGTTGTCCTCGAATGGAAACGGGTAGGGGGGGTTGATGAACCACGCCCAGACAAAGCAGGCGGCGGCCGCCGTGCAGATGAGACGGGCGGGGAAGCGTGGCAGGCGCATCACGAGGGCCACCGCGACAAGGTAGAACAAGGGCAGGACCGGGAGAAGGTAACGGGGCAGAACCGCTCCGCCCACTACGCTCAGCAGGAGCAGATAGATTGCCACCAGTCCGGCGGCGAGAAGAATAAAGGCTCGCCAGGGAAGCCCCTCCGCTTCGCGGGCAGGATCCAACTTGGCGTGCTTCCGCCCCCACCAGAACCCCAGGAGCACGCCCGTGCTGAGCAGCCAATTGAACCCGCCGAAAAAGAGCTCATAGGCCCGGCGCAGCAGGCACCAGAAGACGCGCGCGGGCGAAAGCGTGGAATACAGGTTGTAGCTCAGGTATTCGCGGTTGCCGACCCAGTAGCCCGTAACCTGGTGGTAGTAAAGCGTCCAGGCCGCCAGCGGCACGAGCGGCGCCGTCAGGGCAAACCAAGTAGTGAGGGAAGGCGGCTGCTCTGTCGTGGACCGGCGCCTCCTCCGCCACGCGTAGAGCCACGCCATGGGCAGCAGGACCACGGCAGTTTCTTTGCTGAGCACGGTCAGCGAAGCCGCCAGCGCGAAAAGTCCAAGCCGATCCCCGAGCAGAAAAAGAACCGCCAGCGTCGTGAAGAGTGCGGCCGCAAGGTCCAGGTGCGCAAGCGTGCTTTGCGTGAAGAAGAGGGGCGAGAGGGCCAGGAGCACAGCGCTCCAGGCGGCGATCTCGCGACTGGCGACACGCCGGCCGAGCATATAAAGAGTCGCAACCGTCGCCGCCGCGATCAGCGTCATCGCGGCGCGTGTGACCGGCGGCGAAAAGCCAAATACCCGCCAGGCCAGCGCCAGATACACCATTACCAACGGTGTGTGGCCCGTCGGCAATGTACTTTTCGGAATCAGCAGCCCGGAGCGATAGAAGTCCAAGGCTGCGGGGATGTAGTACCCCGCTTCGTCCCAGAAATACGGCAGGCGGAGCAGTGATCGGTGCAGAAGCAGCAGCGCGGCGAAGGTCGCGAGGAAAGCCAGAAGCGCCATGGGACGGGAACGCATGCGGGAGCTAATTTACCAGCAGATGCTCAATCCGGAAGCGGGATTTTTCGTGGCTCGATGGGCGCCCCGCACGGACTGGAGCCTGTTATCGGAGGAGGAAGCGCGAAGCAAGTCGAGGTAGCGGCGATTTTACATTGCCGCGGTGGGAGTGGCGGGGTCCCGATCAAATCGGGACAGGTTCCGCCGCCACTGCTTTAGCATCCCGCCCGCCATTAACCCCGATCCCGAGGTCGGATAGCTTCCACTGTGACTGTCCCTGTTTACAGCAGGAGGTTGGACTCAACTTCGGGATCGGGGTAAAGATCGGTGGACGTTCGGCCCCCCATTAAGAGTGGCGGACTTTCAGCCCGGGCGGGCAGCACCCACCATCATGGTTTTCCCGGGGGCTGGGCGGGTTGGATTCATTAGCGCAAAGTCGAGGGCGGCTTTTTTCTTTGCTCGCCTTTTTCTGCCGTTAAGTCTCCGGCTTTCGCTCGCCCGGCGTGTCCGACTGTACGGAGCGTATCGCACCTGAGACCCGGCCCTCTTCAAACTGCAGGTTTTCGCCATTTATTCACCCCAAGGTATAGGCAGCATATTTTCAAGGGCCACATTATATTGGGCTTTGTGGTCGATTTTTCTTGACTTGGCACCTCGCTTTTTGCACTATTGCATGCAGAATACCGGGCAACCTGGCAGGGCTGCTTAGGTGCGTGTTTCCCCTTGTTGGAGAGGGGATCCCTTGGATCGGGCAACCGATCGGGGGAAGCAAGGCTGGTAGTCGGAAGAGATTTCCGGTTTCGCAAATAGAGTGAGCTTCGACCCAATGGCGGAAGGGGCACCGAAAGTTTCGAATCGCGCCGAGCGTTTCCCAATTCGCATGCCTGTCCGCTATCGCGAACCCCGCGGCCGGGTATGGTTCGAAGGGAAGACGGAAAATATCAGCCGCTCCGGAGTTCTGTTTCGAACCGAAAGTGTCTTGAGCCCAAAGACTACGGTCGAGATGAGGCTCGCGCTTCCGATGGTAATCAAGGATGAGGCTCCTTGCGAGATTTTTTGTAAGGGTGTAGTGGTACGTACGGAGCAAAGTAACATTAGGGGTAGTCCGCCAGCCCTTGCTGTGACCATACAACATTACCGGTTTGCGCGGGGACGGCAAGTGAACTGAGGTCCTGTTCGCGAGAAGTTGTGTGTGAAAACTATGGCCAGCCCGCAGAAGTATCCCAACGGTCAAACACCCTCCGAGGGTACTGCGCGAGCGGTCGGTGCCATTTCCGACGGCATTTTGCATGCTGCTGGCAGAGTGGATCCTGCGAGCGAGAGGAGGAGCCCTGTGACGCATGAGAAACAATCTGCTGTCGGAGCAGGCGGGAAGGACTTTGGTCTTACCCCACGCGAAAGGCAAGTCATCGTGTTTGTCGTCGCTGGATATACGAAGAAGGCTGTCGCCCAGAAACTTGGCGTCAGCACGCAGGCTATCAAGCATCACATCGCCAATATCTTTGACAAGCTGGCGGTCTCGAACCGATTGCAGCTATTGCTTTTCGCGCTGCATCATCGGCTGATCGACGACGTCCAGGGGTTTCCCCAGTCTCACCGAACGCCCCATGAGGTGAAGCGTCCATGTGTGAGGTCGAGACCGCCGTAAGTGGCTAGATTCGGAAAGGGCTTACGAGCCTATGACGGGAGATCAAGATCATGGCGCTGGGAAACGCTTCCGTTAGGGCTCGCGGGACAGGTTGTAAGGTAAGGGTCTCCGGGGCGTGACACAGATCTCGCTTTCCGAAATCCCCGACCTCCGATGGTTCGCGGCTTGCGGGCGACTTCAACCCCCTCGCGGTCGCCGGGCTGCAACATCGGCCCGTAGTTACCCGTATCAGACGTACCCTCAGATCGTGCCTTGTGCCCGCGCCCAGTTGGTCACGTTTCCTGCGACGACATTTCAAGACCCCATTCTTCGCCTGCAAGGCGTGGGGTTCCCACCATCCCCGATGGAGACACTGATTTCAAGGGTTCCGGGAGTTGGGATGGGGGTCTGATCGACCGAACTCTCTTCCCGCTCGATTCCCGCCCCCTTCAACTTCAGGAGCCTGGACAAATAGAATCCCGCGATCATCAGGATGAGTGAGCCAAAGGTCGTCGGAACATAGTATCGCAGATCGCCGAATTTCCCTTCCAAGAAGAAGCTGACTTGAGTCAATACGAACACGAAGCCGGACAATGCCAGGATGGCAATGGGGCCCACTTTTTCCAAAAGTCGGTCCGGGGAAGACGGACGCAGTCTCTCCATTACTTTTTGCCTGGCCCGTTCCGCCTTGTGAAAGTCGCGATCATGCTCGAGACAGCGATCGAAGTCCTGGAGGGCCTGGTGAAGAAGCCTTTCCCTCCTTGGCTGCTTGGAGGCCCCATAGACTTTCACCTTGGCGTACCCCGTCGAATAGTACACCGCCGCCCATTCCTTTCGCTTCAATCTCTTCGAGGCTGAGGACGGGATCGCCTTGCCGATCTGTATGGCGCGAGTGAAGTGATGCACCGCTTCTTCGTAGAGATCTTGGTCACCACTTTCGGCCAGAGTTGCGTAAACCTGCCCGAGTCCTATTTCCGATTCGACGTGGTCCACGGTGATGCCGAGTATCTTTTTGTACTCGATTTCGGCCTTGTCAGGGAATTGCGCCTTGAGATAAGCCTCTGCCAGACTGCTCCTGGCCGCGAGGTCGTCGGGGTCACGACGCAACGCCTCACGGAAGCATTCGATGGCTTTTCTAAAGTTCTCTTTCCGTGCGTACAGAACCCCTAGACTTTTGTAAGCATCGACTGATTCCTTGTCTTTATCAAGGGCCTTGAGCAGGTGTTTTTCGGCCTCGTTGTATTCCTCCATGCGGAGGTATAGCTGACCCAATTGGAGGAAGGTGGAGGCATCGTCGGTCTTGCTCTCTTCCTTCCTTAACATCCGCTCAGCTTTCCTATAGGTCTCCCGAGCCCTAGCGTGGGCGATAGTCCTTCCCTCTCGATCCGGTTTTCCCTCCGGGAGAACGAGCTCGTCCTCTTGCTCCAAATAAAGGTCGACGAGGTCGCTGAGGATGCCAGGATGATGGGGGTCCAACCCTAGCCCTTGCCGATAAACCTCCTCGGTATTCGGCTCCCCCAGTTTCTTCAGCACGCTGCCGAAATAGCGGAAATAGTCAGCGTCGCCGTCCTCTTTTGCCTTCAGCACGCCGCGCTTGTAAGCTTGGGCGGCCCTTTCCCACTCTGACCATGCTTCCCGAAACCTCCCCTGGCTTCCCAAGTAGTAGGCAATGTTTTGATAAGAATAGGCATGGTCACGGTCCAGTCGTATCGCCTCCCGATACTTCTCGATGCCTTCCTCGAAGCGGTTTTGGTCGGCAAGGGCGTTGCCCCAGGAGTAGTATCGGTCCGCAAGCGGGGGTTTTCTCGCGGGGTCGATGAGGATGGCCTGCTCGAATTTTCCGCTGGCTTCCAGGTCCCGGGTCAAGCTCAGCAGGGTTGTGCCCCAAGCGAGGTATGCATCCACCCCATTCGGATCGGCGTTCGTAGCTTTTTCGTATTGGGGAATGGCCTCCTCGTGCCTCTTTTGTTTGGCCAAGGCAAGGCCCCAGTTGTGGTAGGCCCGGGCGTAGTCGGGATCAATCTGTGTGGCTTTCCGGTACTGCTCGATGGCCTCGTCGTACATCTTCTGTTCCGCCAGGGCAAGGCCCCAGTTGTGGTAGGCCCGAGCGTAGTTAGGGTCAATCTGCGTGGCTTTCCGGTACTGCTCGATGGCCTCGTCGTACATCTTCTCTTTCGCCAGGGCGAGGCCGCAGTGGTGGTAGGCAGGGACGTAGTTGGGATCAATCTGCGTGGCTTTCCGGCACTGCTCGATGGCCTCGTCGTACTTCTTCTGTTCCGCCAGGGCGAGGCCGCAGTGGTAGTAGGCAGGGACGTAGTTGGGATCAATCTGCGTGGCTTGCCGATACTGTTCGATGGCCTCGTCGTACCTGTTCTGTCCCGCCAGGGCAAGGCCCCAGTTGTGGTAGGCATGGACGTAGTTCGGATCAATCTGCGTGGCAAACCGGTACTGTTCGGTGGCCTCGTCGTACTTCTTCTGTCCCGCCAGGGCAAGGCCCCAGTTGTAGTAGGCATGAGCGTAGTTGGGATCAATTTGCGTGGCTTTCCGGTACTGCTCGATGGCCTCGTCGTACTTCTTCTGTTCTGCCAGGGCAAGACCCCAGTTATCGTAAGCATGGACGTAGTTGGGATCTATCTGCGTGGCTTTTCGGTACTGCTCGATGGCCTCGTCGTACTTCTTTTGTTCCGCCAGGGCAAGGCCCCAGTTGTAGTAGGCATGGACGTAGTTGGGATCTATCTGCGTGGCCTTCCGGTACTGCTCGATGGACTCGTCGTACCTCTCCTGTTCCGCCAGGGCCGCGCCCCAGTTGTTGTAAGCCCGAGCGTAGCTGGGATCAATCTGCGTGGCTTTCCAGTACTGCTCGATGGCTTCGTCGTACTTCTTCTGTTCCGCCAGGGCCAGGCCCCAGTTGTGGTAGGCCAGGGCGTACTTGGGATCAATCAGTGTGGCTTTCCGGTACTGCTCGATGGCCTCGTCGTACTTCTCCTGTTCCGCCAGGGCAAGGCCCCAGCTGTGGTAGGCCAGGGCGTAGTTGGGATCAATCAGTGTGGCTTTCCGGTACTGCTCGATGGCCTCGTCGTACTTCTTCTGTCCCGCCAGGGCCGCGCCCCAGTTGGAATAGGCCAGGGCGTAGTTGGGATCAATCTGGGTGGCACTCCGGTACTGCTCGATGGCCTCGTCGTACTTTTCCTGTTGCGCCAGGGCCAGGCCCCGGTTGTGGTAAGCCAGGGCGTAGTTGGGATCAATCTGCGTGGCTCTCCAGTACTGCTCGGCGGCCTCGTCGTACCTCTCCTGTTGCGCCAGGGCCGCGCCCCAGTTGTGGTACGCGCGAGCGTAGTTGGGATCAATCTGCGCGGCTTTTCGGTACTGCCCGATGGCCTCGTCGTACCTCTTCAGCTCCGCCAGGGCCAAGCCCCAGTTGTTGTAAGCCCGAGCGTACTTGGGATCAATCTGTGTGGCCTTCCGGTACTGCTCGATGGCCTCGTCGTACTTCTTCTGTTCCGCCAAGGCAAGACCCCAACTGTTGTAAGCATGGACGTAGTTGGGATCAATCTGCGTGGTATTCCGGTATTGCTCGGTGGCCTCGTCGTACTTCTTCTGTCCCGCCAGGGCCAGCCCCCAGTTGTAGCAGGCATGGATGTAGTTGGGATCGATCTGCGTGGCTCTCCGGTACTGCTGGGTGGCCTCGTCGTACCTTTTCAGTTCCGCCAGGGCCAGGCCCCAGTTGTTGTAAGCCCGCGCGTAGTTGGGGTCAATCTGGGTGGCTCTCCGGTACTGCTCGGTGGCGTCCTCGTACCTTTTTTGTCCCGCCAGGGCCGCGCCCCAGTTGTTGTAAGCCCGCGCGTAGTTGGGATCAATCTGCGTGGCTTGCCGGTACTGTTCGATGGCCTCGTCGAACTTCTTCTGCCCCGCCAAGGCCGCGCCCCAGTTGTGGTAGGCCTCGGCGTACTTGGGCTCTCTCCCCGCCATCCTCTGGAATTCCCCCGTGGCCTTCTCCCTCTCCTCCTGGGGGAGTTCGTTCAGCGTGTTGACCCATCGGTCGTAGGAAGCGGAGTTGGGATCGCTCTCTATGGCCTTTAAGATTTCGTTCGCCTCGTCGTACTTGTTGAAGTTTGGCATCGCTCGATCCTTCCCAGGAGTCCAAGTCTCGGCTTGCTGTTCTGCGTCCCGGCGTCGATCCTTTCCGAGGGAGTCAGCAGGGCGAAAAGGCTAGGTTGTGCACTCTGCCCACGTGCGCGACGCCCCCACAACATCGTGTAGGATGTAGCACGACGCTTTACCCACCCGAGTTTAAAAAAGGGCGCTATTTATATACCACACTAGCGCCGTAAGTCTCTAGAGTTAAAGAGGACAGGAAGTACGCCTCGTCCAGCTCCTCGCCCGCCCACAGTGGCTTATGTGTTGTGCTGGAAGGACTTAGATTCCAGAACGGTTCAGCCATTCCAACCGCTCGTGCCACAAGGTCAGGTTTCCGCACGGCAACGTTGCCCGCCAACGAAATAAGGTCTCTCCGAAACAGTCAGGGCAGCGCCCCCGAGATGCCGACTTTACAGGCCGAATCCTCGAACCCCGGTGGCCTGCGGAGGGAATGTGTCAACTCAGGTGTCAATTGTTCTCGGTAAATTCCACCGAGAGGGAATGAACCCCGCCTGACTCGTCGATGGCAAGGATGCTCCGAGCGCGGATGAAGATGCAACAGCGTGCGGCGTCGTCGTAGGTGGGCGCCCTCACAAGGGCTCCCGTTTTCCAGATCCTACACCGTTGAGCGTGTGCTCCCAGGCAGGATCACCACGCCCCTCTGCCCTAGCATGGTCGAAAGCTTCGGGGTCGTTCACAATCGCCGATTGCTCGGGGACGCATCCGGACTGATGCGAGAGTCTGCAGTACAGATTCGCAAACCAGCCGGCGGAGCATTTGCACGAGCGATGGGATATCGACAGGTATCCTGTGTGCGGCGTAGGTGCCTTAGCGTATACTTTTCCGGGTTTCTTCACGCTTGGCCCCGTACTCGTAACATTGCAGTGCGCGATGCTCCTCCAACCTGGAAGTTGCCCCGGCCTTCAATGCCGTGTACGATTAAGCGTAAACTATCCGCGCGTGCGACCTTGAGTCACTGGCACAATGATGCGGGCTCCACAAATCGCTTTTGGGGGTCGACTCTCAGGGGAATGATGCGGTCCTTACCCAGCCACTTCAAACTGCGCTCCCGTCGCGGCCCGGTTCCGATATTCATCTTACTTCTCGCCGTCATTCCCGTTGCGCCTGTCCACGCGGAACAGTGGCAAAAGCTCAACGTACAGGGTTACGTCAACGATTTTGCCGGCGTGCTCAACGCGACGACTGTGGAGGGACTTACTCGGCTGAGTACGGAGGTCGATCAAAAAGCCAAGGCCCAGATCGCGGTGGTCACTATTAAGACTCTGGAAGGTGACACGGTGGAAGACTTCGCCAATCACCTTTTTCAGAAGTGGGGCGTGGGGTACAAGGGGACGGACCGTGGCGTGATGGTCCTGCTTGCCACTGATGATCACAAGTACTGGACCGAGGTCGGCTACGGCCTCGAACCCATCCTTCCTGACGGCAAGGTGGGCGGTTTCGGACGCAGCATGGTTCCGTTGTTGCGCCAGGGCAACTACAACGGCGCCGTCGTGCAAATGGTGAGCCAGATCGCGGAGGTGATCGCGCAGGACAGCCACGTTTCCCTGGATAGCCTGGCCGACTTCCATGCGGGCGCTCCTGCTGCCCGCGATGGCGAGGGGCAGGAATTACACCTGACCGTCGGACAGATCATTTTTCTTCTCATTATCTTCCTCGTCGGGGCGCCCATCTTACTCAGGTTCCTAGGTCCATTCTTGCTGATATCGCTCTTGTCCGGAGGCGGAGGACGCGGAAGGGGCGGCTGGGGTGGAGGTGGTTTTGGGGGAGGTGGCGGAGGCTTCGGGGGTTTTGGGGGAGGTTCCTCGGGTGGGGGTGGAGCCGGCGGAGGCTGGTAACAAATCACCTCACAGAGAGACACTCCGGGAGCGAGAACCATGAGAGCAGAGCAAAACCTGACAGACCTGGTAACCAGATTGAAGAATGCCGCGGGAAGCAACCTGCTGTCCGTAATACTTTACGGTTCCGCGGCAACGGAGGAGTTCCACCCGGGGCATTCCGACTTAAATGTCCTCTGCATCATGCAGAGTCTTGGCAGGGACGATTTGCGCAAGTTGCACGCTGCTTCGGCCTGGTGGGCCAAGAAGGGACACCCCGCGCCGCTATTCTTCACCCTCAACGAGCTTCACCATTCCGCCGATGTTTTCGCAATCGAACTGATGGACATTAAAGCGGCTCACCGGGTTCTTCACGGCGAAGATGTAATCGCCTCGCTCCACGTTCCGATGGATCTTCACCGCCTGCAGGTGGAAAGGGAGTTGCGGAACAATACGTTGCGCTTGCGGCAGCACTACATGATGCATCCCGCTGACTCCCGGAAGACCCTGGAACTGATGACGTCATCCATTTCAACGTTTGCCGCGCTGCTCCGGCATGCCTTGATGGCTCTGGGGGAGGATCCACCGCCAACCAAGAGGAGTACGATGGACCGCATGGGGTCCGTGCTGGGATTTGATCCCTCTCCCTTTCACACGATCTTCGAGATTCGTGAAGGGCACAAGCGTGAACGTGATGTGGATGTCCAAGCAACATTCGACGCATACCTGGACAGGGTCGTCAAGATCACGGAAGAGATTGATCGCCGGCTGGCAGCTCCACCGGCAAATGAATAAAGAGCCAATTCTGGCGGGGGTCTTAGGGCTCTGGCTCCTGAATATAGAGGAGGAAGGTCATGAAGATACTGCTGGCTGTGGTGGGATTACTGGTGCTGATTGCCCTCATCATTGGAGGATCTTACGTCAGCAGCCGAAACGAAATGGTCCGCAAAAATGAAGCCATCAAACAAGCATGGTCGCAGGTAGATGTGGTGCTGCAACGGCGTGCCGACCTGATTCCGAACCTCGTGGCAACCGTGAAAGGTTATGCGCAGCAGGAGCAGAAAGTGTTCGGAGACATCGCCAATGCCCGCGCCGGCTTGCTGAATGCCCGGACACCGGCAGACAAGATCGCCGCGAATGGCCAATTGGATGGCGCCCTGGGAAGGCTGCTGGCAATCGTCGAGAACTATCCTAATCTCAAATCTAATCAGAACTTCCTGGCCCTGCAGGACGAGCTGGCCGGAACCGAAAACCGCATTGCCGTCGAACGCCGCCGGTACAACGAGGCCATCCAGGATTACAACACCTTCATCGGCCTTTTCCCCAATAGCATCTTTGCCGGGTGGGCTGGATTCCAACGCAATAATGATTACTTTGCTGCTTCAGAGGCTGCGCGCCAAACCCCCAAGGTGGATTTCAGCACGCCTAAGCAGTGATCCACGGCGGCCCCAAAGAAAAAGCTGGCCGTCTCCTTCCACGTCTTGGCGGGGAAGGCTCTTTTTCAGGCGACTTGAAATAGTCGGCGAGAGTATTTCCCATGCGCCTTCTCACCGAGAGGCGGGGAGGCGCAGAGATTTGAGGATAACGGGGATTTTTTCCCCGTCTCGGTACCTTTGCGTTGAAGGGGACGCTCGGACTCTTCAATGAGTACCGGGTGGCCTATCAACCGCCATCCTGCGCAGCCGCTCCGATCCGATAGGCCCCATAACCCTTGCGGCGAACCGTGCAGAAGCGCGTAGGGCGGTGAATCCGCACGCTACGTGCGAGGTGGCGGGATCTGGAAACCGGCTCACGGACCTGTCGTTCGCAAATAATCCATACCCTAGCGCTAGCACGGATAGTCGAGCCTTCGGAGACTCAACAATTCAAGCCTTCTGGCAGATCTCCAAAGTATGCCATCCTCTGATTCATGCGAAAACGCGATTGCCTCTCACACCTGTAATGGGCTGTCGCCGCTCTACTGCAGGACGTATCGTCGCGCACCCGGAAGCCATTACTTCCAGATGCGCCGTTATGATCGGCATAGGAGCGGCGGTCACTCGGCTGTATGGTCGCTAGCCTTGATCGGAAATGCCTCGGCCCGAACGAGTGGCATCTGGAACCGGCAGGATGCTGGCGGGCCGAGGCGTTTTCGATAAGGAGACTCATGCTTATCCGGTTGTTTCAGCAAGCCCCAATTAGTAGTATATGGGCATG
>JBEKAK010000079.1:0-25558 GCA_050018275.1 Terriglobia bacterium
CGCCGGCACCCAGTCCTCCAGCGCCTGCGGCAGCAAATCCATTTGATCGTAGTCGGCTCGTATCTCTTGGCTCATGATCTCTCGCTTAGCATTTCGCCTGCCACCATCGAGTTTTGAGACACCCTCCTTGGGGAGAGGGTGGCGAGCGGCGCGAGCCGGGTGAGGGGTTTATTCCCTTAGGGAACCCCCCGCAGGCGCACTTTTCAAAACACGCTGCTGTACACGTACACCCCACCCATGCGAACCCGTACGCTGATGTCCTGGTTACCGTCGGAATTCCAGAACACAATCTTCCGCCCGAAGCCGGCGCTGTCTTCCCCGTGCAGGTCGCTTTGCACATAACCCAGAAACGACCGCGCGTTAAGCGAGCGCAGGTGATAGATCGAGGGCACGTTGATTTCCACGTCGCCGTAGTTGACGTGGATTTCCTGCCTGCCCGCCAGCCCTTTCACGCGCACGTCGCCGTCCACGCATTTCAAAACCAGGTTGGCGTCGTAAGGCATGTGGATGCGAAAGTTCACGGAGAGCTTCGACTCGCCGCGAAACGGCCGCCACAATCGGCGAGGAGGATAGAGGGTGCGCAGCCTGACTTGTTTGTCCTTCCCCTCCAGCGCCACTTGCACCCGGTCGTAAAGCGCCTGGGCTTTCTGCGCATCCTTCGCCTGCACCACCTTCTCGGCTTCGATTTCCAGGCGGGGCTCGTCCCAGCCTTCCACTTGGATGTCGCCCACGCGCGCGTCGATCACGAGCGTGCCAAATGAAAACATCCGCTCGGAATAATCAAAAGTTTTGCTGAACTCATCGGCGCGCAACGAGACCGGGACGAGAAGCAGCAACACGCCGAGCAGGCAGAGAAACAGCGCGAGAAATAGAAATTTCGCCTGGGCTTTCACACCACGATGTTACGTCCGGGAAAAAGATGGAGTCAATCAAGAATGGTGCGGTGATCGGAACGAGCGCCGCACCCTGGACATACGACCAACCTACGCGCGATGCCGTGCGGAGGCAATAGTGAACCGAACTAGCGAGCGCTGGCGGGCGCGAAAAGCCGCCCCGATGCATCGGGGCGCTACGCTTGCTCCGGGGATGCACCTCAAGATGGAGCGTCCGAGGCGGCAGCCACGATCAGGCGTTTGGTGATGGGTAGGTTCTGGTCAACGGAAAAAGCCCACGGCAGGTTGTTTTCCCGCCGTGGGCTTTTGGGGCTGCCGCAAACGATCCGGGTCTTAACCTCTTGGCGCGGCTCACCGTCTGCTGAACCGGTGCCAATCACCGCCGCGACCGACAAACGCGCGGCCTCCCACAAAGCCTCCCCGAATGACACCCACGCCTACCACTGGACCCGGGTAGTACGCAGGCGGGTAGTACGCCGGCCCGTAACCGCAATAGGGGTATGGGTACCCGTAATAGCCAGCCCAGTAGGGCCCTGGGGCATAGGAGAAGCCAAATCCAAAGTTAGACCGGCCGTAGCCGTAGCCACCACGGTATCCTGAAAATCCTCCCTCAAACCTTCCCCGGGCGGTCTGCCCGGAGAATTGGCCACCAAATCCTCGTCCGCTGTAGCTGAAGCCTCCGCCGCCGTAGCTACGTCCGCCCGAAACTCCATAGGAGTGTCCGCCGCCGGAACGGGAACCACCCCGCCCCTGGGCAAAGCCAGTTGTGGCCAGCGCCAACCCGATGACAATCACCATCATTAACTTTTTCATTTCAGCCTCCTGCCCCCATAAACTCTTGCCACCCTTTCTTGGGGGAGCGACCAATGCTTGTAGAGGCAATTGATGTGCCAATTCTAATTCGGCGTAAGTCTTTGAAACATCAAGGCAAGGGGGCGGGCGCCGGTGAACAATATCCACCATACCGGTGGTGGTTTTGGGCCGGTGCACGATCTCAGGTGTCGGACTCCGATCAAGAACCTCGGAACAGATCCAGCGCAGTGTAACGGCGACTTCACGTCGCCATGCTCGCGATGAAAACACGGGACATGTGGCGGTGTAAAATCGCCGCTACCTCGTCGGGGGCGAGTCTTTCCGCAACCTGCCAAAGGAACGGTCGCCACAACCTGGACACACGATCAACCTACGCGCGTCGCGGGGGCCAGATTTTCCCCCTCTGCCGTCTACCGTGCCCAGCCCCGCGCGGGTCGCAGTTCTTCCCTTTGCCTTGGGAATCCATTCGGTGTATAGAAGCGGGGCAATTTGGCCTCAGCGCGCGCTGGCGGGCGCGGTTTTTGAGCAGACCTTATCTGCGCAGCTCGTCCCGACGGACCCAA
Organism: Terriglobia bacterium; assembly: GCA_050018275.1. GTDB lineage: Bacteria > Acidobacteriota > Terriglobia > UBA7540 > UBA7540 > Bog-366. The sequence goes on from JBEKAK010000079.1 coordinate 2,270, forward strand.
TAACCCGTGGCGGACACAGATCAGTAGCTACGATTCGACTCATCCCCTTCGCCGAGCCGCGAAACGATACCAGTTGATTTCGTCAAATTGGATACCCAGCGCCTGGCCGAGAGGAAGGAGAATTCCGCGTGTCTCTTGCAGCGCTTTGTTGACTTCCTCAAGAGTTGGTCGGTACGCAAGCTTGTGCACCACCATGTTCCGAAGGTTCGGTACTTCGCAGTACTTCAGACGGAAGAAAAGATCGCGGAGGTGCGCGTCAGGAATCAGCGTCTGGTCCCTAAGCTCGTCGTCGCTCGGTTCCGGCGGCACGCTGAATGGGTCAATAGCATCAATTATGAGCTTGGATTCCTGGAGTGTCTGAGGAGCCCTGGTTCGGACAGCAAGGTGGAAGAAGAGCCTGTACATCTTGCCAAATGAAAACGCCTTGATTCTCTCGTAGAGAGGGTTCAGCAGCCCGTTGTACGCGTCAAGGTCAGGTTCCACTTGTTGTCCAAACGGGAGGTAAAGTAGGGTTACACGGAGGTACTGGCTGAAGAAGACCTCGAATGCCTGGGCGAGATTGAGAATGCAGTAGGAGTAGTGCTTGGCCTCGAGCAGGTCGTAGCAATCGTAGATCAGCATCTCGTAACAGGGATTAACTTGGTCACCATTTACGAAGAACCTTTTGGCGCAGTCGGGATACAAGCAATCGACTTCCTTGTAGTCTACTACGCCCAGATCGTGCCAATCGGAAGCCCGATTGAAGGTGTTGCGTCGGCCACACCAGGAACAAGTGGCATAAAAGTTCTCGTACGTCGCCTTCATGTCTACGCCTTGAAGAATTGGGTTCATTACTCATCCCTCAAGTTTCCGGTTGTTGAGCGTGCCTCGCGCGGGGCAAAGCTCTGCGTTGCGATGGCTGCCTGTTCGACTACGTCCCATCCAGCCTTCTGTATAGGCCGCCGACGCGAGAGCTCATTCTACTGAGGAAGCTGAGTGCGTCCTCTTCTCTCGTCGTGGCAGAAAGCATTTCAAATAGAGTACTGAGCTCGTTTCGCCCGATAAGGGCGACTCCGTGGTCACAGGCTGTATCGGACACAGCCGCCGGAGGGTCGGCCTGGGTGAAAACCGCAGGTAGCACATCGGCCTCTCCCCCCAACGACTCGGCAAGTTCCTGAGCACGCTCCTTTAGAGCCGAGAATTTCGCTTCCGGCTTCTCGAGTGTGCATTCTGCCAGGACGACTACGGGCTTTTGGTTTTTATCCACCAAACCTGCCGCGTCACTTCGCTGTGGCAACGCTCCTTGTCCGTACCACACGAGAGGAATCCCAAGGAGATTCATCAGCCTTACGACCGCCATTTCAAACGCATGTTGCGCCTTTCCGACTTTACTCTTTTTCTCATTCTTGCCGAAGAGAGCCTCTTGCAAGAGCTTGTGGTCAGGGTCAAAATAGCAATCGACAGCCGCTCGAAGGGTTCCCGCCCCCCGCCACCTCCGCAGGTCGATGCTGCTGATTTCTTCCTCAGCATAATAAAGCGATGCTTTCCCGGATTCAGCCCCTTGAGGCCAAGGGATCTCTCATCGCCAGTCGACCGTTCGCCCATTACCTGTCAGCTTGCCGGTGCTATGCGTTGCCTGGATTAGGGTCGGAGGGCCGGCAGGCTTAAAGTTGATGACGATTCGCATTTGTCCTTCCACGGCGACCTTCGGCGCACGAAGGGCGAGACGGCCGTCTTCGGTCTGCTCCATATCGAGAGGAAGCGGAAATATGACCTGAACAACCCTCGAGTCCGAGGCGCCATGCCTAATTCCAGGTAGTAACTTTTCGTAAAGCTCTTCGATTCTATCGAAATAGGGCGGGGCCAGACGCAGCTTCGAACTGACGCGTCTGCGGAATTCATCCGACATGATATCGCGGATAAAATCGCCAGTTCCAGTAAGAGCTAGGCAGGTTCTGCTCTCACCGAACTGGTTTCTGGCCCAAGGCTTTTCATACCCAAAGGGATCCTGCCACGAGAAACCCGAATACCTTGGCGGGGGCGTTTCGGCCGAGGAGTTCTCCGGCAGAGGCCACCTGAGCAGCACTCGGTCGACAGTCGCGGCGGTTTCAAGGACGACCTCGTATTTATCGATTCCCTTGAAAAGGATCTGGCCAGCGGTGCTCTTGGGAAAGTCGACCACGGCGATCAGGACCTGGGGCATTGGCTCAAGCCATTGGACCCGTCGGAAAGCCTGGCCTTTTGGCAACTCTTCTTCTCGAAGGACGATCCTCGTGGCCACGCTCCTCCGCTCATAAGGAGCGCCCACCGCGATGCACGTGACCCTGGCAGAGTTCCACAGAGCCTGGAACGGCTTGATCAGTTTGACGAATTCCTCGAAATGGGATTCCATGCCACAGATTCTACACCCAGCAACTGTAGCGCGGACCCGTCTGCTAGGTCCGCGGCTTTCACCTTCAAATCCTTGCGTTCTCATTCGGCGGGCCAAAGCACACCATGGAGTAAAGAAGCGAGCGGAGGCAAACCGCGTAGCGGGTCCCGCTGAAGCGGGATGGCCCATGGCTTCCTCACGGCGGTCGAAGCTGTGAAAAGACAAACGATCTCACGCAAAGACGCCAAGGCGCAAAGACTCGCAAAGAACAACTGCTTGGTTTTATTGCGCCTTCTACAACTTTGCGCCTTTGCGTGAAATGCTTTTGCTCATCCAGGGATGATTTGACAGCTTCTGTCGCCCGCGCACGGCGGGTCGAAGGAGACCGTGGGCCACAATCTGTCGGCCCTGGCGGGCCTGAGCATGCGTAGGAGTTCCGCGCTGCGCTTGCTTGGATATGGTTTACCTACAGATATTACTTGACTGCATATCGATTGACTATTGTATAAACCTTAGACGACGCATGGTTTGCAAAACAAAGCCGTCAACTTATTGAAAATAAAGGATCGCCTCTCCGCGAAGGCACAGTTTTTGCTCGATTTCTCCACGGCGTCTTCCCCTGCCGCCCAAGAGCAGTGACGAGTGACGAGTAACGCCCGGAGAGACCCCCTCACCCGGTCCCGCAGGGCGGGACCACGCTCTGTCACCCGCCCCGCTCCTTCTCAGCACGGCAGTGGCAAATCCCCAAGTGGAGATTGGATTCCCGCCCTTCGGCAAGCTCAGGGCAAGCCCTGTACCGTATGGTGCAGGGCAAGCTCTTCGCGGGAATGAGGATGATGGCGTGGGCTGCATGGAGCCCAGTTACGGCCGCGTCGCTCCTTGCAGGCAGTTCTCGCCCCTTCCCTCGTTCGTTATCGTGATTCAAAAAGGAAATCCGCGATTATCGCCCCAGGCCGATGCGGCATTCGTGCTGCTCGCGCGTCAGGCGTTCCTGCTCCAAGTAGGCGCGGGTACGGCGGGTCAACTCGTCGAAGTCCACTTTATGCGCGTCGAACTCCGGGCCGTCCACGCAAGCGAAACGCACCTTATCGCCGACGGTGACACGGCAACCGCCGCACATGCCGGTGCCGTCCACCATGATCGGATTCAGGCTGGCCATAGTGGGCACACCCCACTGGCGGGTGAGTTCCGCCGCGGCGCGCATCATGGGAATGGGACCAATCACGTGGGCGGCGCCCACGGGGGACGACTGGGTAGCCTTCCAAGCGCGCATCAGGTCCACGACGGTGCCGTGCAATCCCGCCGACCCGTCGTCGGTCGCCCACTGAACTGCGTCCGCCGCGGCATGGAGTTCCGCGTCCAGGATGATCTGCGCTGCCGAACGCGCTCCGCACAAGGCGGTGACCCGATTGCCGGCGCGGCGGAAGGCGCGGGCCACGGGCAGCAACTCCGCCACACCCACACCTCCAGCCACGCACACGACGTGTCCGACGTTTTCAATCGAGGCCGGCTGCCCCAGGGGGCCGAGCAGATCCTCGACAACCTCGCCAGGCTCAAGCGCCACGGTGACGCGGCTGGTCTTCCCCACCGCCTGCACCACCAGAATGATGCTTCCCTTCTCGGCGTCGCCGTCGACGATGGTCAGCGGGATGCGCTCGCTGTCCCGGCGGGGACGGACAATCACGAATTGGCCGGGCCGCCAGTGCCGAGCGATTCCGGTCGCCTGAACCTCGAACCAGGCAATTTCCGGGGTGATCAGCCGTTTCTCCAGGATGCGATTTTCCACCCCGGGCGGTGTGGCGGCGTGCGGAACCTCGGCAGAAGCCGCGCCCGCCGCCGTCGCCGGCTGGTGATCCCGCAAGGCGCTGTCAATCGCCGCCGCGGCAGCGCGCCCGTCGCGCATGGCCAGAATCACGGTCGAGCCGCCGCGCACCACATCCCCGCCGGCAAAGACTCGGGCGAGGCTCGTCTGCCCTGCGGTGTCCACCACGATTTTGCCGCGATTCGTCACCAATTGCGGGGTCGAGCGCTGCACCGTCGGGTTGGGACTCTGCCCGATCGCCATGACTACGGTATCCACGGGCACACGATACTCCGAGCCCGGCATCGGAACGGGCGAGGGGCGACCGGATTCATCGGGCTCGCCCAGCTTCATACGGATGCACTCCATCTCGCGCAGGGTTCCCTTTTCGTCGCCGAACAGGCGGACCGGCGCCGCCAGGAATTCAAAGTGCACGCCTTCCTCTTCGGCGTGCTCGATCTCTTCCAGGCGAGCGCGCAGCTCGGCGCGCCCACGACGGAACATGATCGTGGTCTCGCTGCCCATGCGTCGCGCCCAACGTGCGGCGTCCATGGCGGAGTTCCCGCCGCCCACCACCACGGTTCGCGCCCCCACCCGCACCGGAGTGTCGGACTCCGGAAAGCGAAAAGCTTCCATCAGGTTCAGCCGCGTGAGGTACTCATTCGCGGTGTAAACCCCGATCAGGTTTTCGCCCGGAATGTTCATCAAATGCGGCAGCCCGGCGCCGGTGCCGAGGAATACTGCCTGGTAACCTTCCGCGAACAATTCTTCGACAGCGCAGGTCTTCCCCACGATGACGTCTTTCCGGAACTCTACGCCCATCGTCCGCAGCCGGTCGATTTCCTCTCGGATGATTTCCCGTGGCAAGCGAAAATTCGGAATGCCGTAAGCCAGCACGCCACCCAATTGGTGCAGGGCTTCGAAGACCGTCACTCGATAGCCCTTCCTCACCAAGTCATACGCCGCAATCAGAGAAGCCGGACCGCTCCCAATCAATGCCACGCGGGTCCCATTGGGCGAGGGCGCCGAAGGCAAGGCGGGAGATTCCATCTGCGCGTGACAATCCGCTGCGAAGCGCTCGAGCGAACCAATTGCCACGGGTTGGAGCTTCTTCCCGAGCAGGCAGACTTTTTCACAGTACAACTCGTGCTGGCAAACCCGGCCGCAGATGCCCGGAAAAGGGCTTTCCTCGCCGATCTTCTGGAAGGCTGCCTCGAAATCTCCTTGCGCCATCAAACCGATGAAGCTTTTGACGTCGATGTGCAGCGGGCAGGCCTGCACGCAAACAGGATCTTTGCACTGCAAGCAACGCAGCGCCTCGATCCGGACTTGCTCCAACGTGAAGCCCAGAGAGACCTCTTTGCAGCCCTTCACCCGCTCCTCGGGTGAAAGCAAAGGCAGCGCTTGGCGAGGCGCCTTGGGATTCAGTCGCGGCTTGGCCTTGACTTCCCCTGGGCGTGCATCAGCCTGCTTCGGAGTCTGTGAATCCACCGGTTTCCCCCCTGGGACCGCCTACGCGCTGCGCGCTTATACCCAGCAAGCGCGCTGCCCGAGCCTGGAACGCGTTCGCGGACGGCAACCTCCGCAACTGTCGTGGCCCAGCGCTTTATGGGAGCAATTCATTTGCCAGCGAAAACCTAACAGACGCCCACCCCCAATTCGACAAAGTTGTATTTTTGCACACTTAATGTGCACAATGTGACGTATCGGACGTTTTGTCATACCTATTCAGTCGCTGTTGTGTTAGCTCCCAACTTGCGCCATACTCCGCCTGGACTTCGGAGTGTTCCTCGCAAATAGGGGGTGTTCGAAATGGGAGTATTAAATCAAACGGTCAAATCTGCGTACGACTCCGCCATGGAGAATTTTGATCTCGCGGCGGATGCTCTGGGATTGGACGGCAACGTTCGAAATATGATCAAGTACCCAGAGCGAATTCTGGAGGTGAATCTTCCGGTTCGGATGGACAATGGTCGTATCCAGCGGTTCGAAGGGTATCGGGTCCAGCACAGCACGGCGCGGGGTCCGGGCAAAGGAGGAATCCGTTACCATCCCGGGGTTACGCTCGATGAAGTCAAAGCCCTCGCCACTTGGATGACCTGGAAATGTGCGGTGGTCAACATTCCATTCGGCGGAGCCAAAGGGGGCGTAACCTGCAATCCCAAAGAGATGTCCCAGAACGAACTCGAGCGGATGACGCGTCGGTATGCGAGTGCGATCCTGCCGCTCATTGGCCCTGACCAAGACATCCCCGCTCCAGATGTCTATACGAACTCACAGGTCATGGCCTGGATCATGGATACCTACAGCATGACCAAGGGCTTCCCCATCCCTGGGGTCGTCACGGGAAAGCCGATTTCTCTGGGCGGCTCCCTGGGGCGGAATGAGGCCACCGGTCGCGGGGTCTTCTACACGCTTCAGTGCGCGGCGGAGCACCTGCGAATTCCGATCAAGGGCTCGAAGGTAGTCGTGCAAGGCTTCGGGAACGCCGGTTCGGTGGCGGCCCATCTGCTGGACAGCAATCAGGCCTACGTCATCGCGGCCAACGATTCCCGGGGCTGCGTTTACAACAGCAAGGGCCTGGACATTCCCAAGCTGATGCTGCACAAGGAGAAGACCGGCAGCGTGGTGGGGATGGCCAACTCTGAAACCATCAGCCCGCAGCAATTGCTTTCCCTGGAATGTGACATCCTCGTTCCAGCCGCTTTGGAAAACGTCATTGACGGAAGGAATGCGGGCACGGTGAAGACCAAGATCGTCGGCGAGGCGGCGAATGGACCTGTCACACCCGAAGGTGACGCCATCCTGGAGAAGAACGGGGTGTTCGTCATCCCAGACATTCTCTGCAATGCCGGCGGGGTAACGGTCTCCTACTTTGAATGGGTGCAGGACGAACAGCACCTGTTCTGGGAGGCTCAGGACGTTTACAACCGCCTGGAGCGGGTGATGAAGAACAGCTATGCTGACGTTCTGAAGATTCACCTCGATCGCAAGGTCAGCATGCGTACGGCTGCCACCATGCTCGGCGTCAGCCGCGTCGCCGAAGCCACCCGGCTGCGCGGTCTCTATCCCTGATAAATCGTCGAACCGGCAGGTCAGGGGCCGACCGCATCTTGCGGCCCCTGACCTCCTAGCCCCGCAGGCGTCGAAATAAGTCCCTCCTCTGAATGAAGACGCGGCTCGCGGCTGCGGCCGACGTCGAGGCACGCGCTGTCGCGCCCTGAAGGGGCAGCAGGCAATCGCCGGGATATCGATCTCGGAAAACGACCCACCGGACCCGACCCGAGAGGCAGGCGCCGCCGTATTGTTAGCCCCGGGGGGTGTCAGGAACAATCGAATGCAACGAGCCAAGGGTCCGCGCACTGGGGTCGCCGCGGGGTGGGGCGCCTGTTACCATTCGTGGCACGCGGCGGGAGGCAGGGGGGAGAAACTACCGCTGTGTTCGCGCCACCACGCGTGCCAGAGGCCGGCGACGCGCGCGGACTCTTCGCGCGAGGCTTTTCCGGAGAGAGCGATCTTGTGGCCGGTCACGCCCCCCAGGGCAAAATTCGCGACTTGGCGAACCTCCGGTTCAGGGTCACTGAGCATGGCCAGCAGTGCGGGAATGACTTCCTTGGCGCCCGAGTTTTTCAAGCCCAGGATGGCGTTCATCCGGTCGGTCACCCGGGCGGAATGAAGATTGTCGAAAAGGGTCTGGTACGCGCGCGTGTCAGGAAAGAATCCGAGCGCGCGCAGAACGTCGCCACGCACGGGTTCGGGATTCTGGGCAAGCATCTCAATCAGAGTGGGAAGGAACGCCGGGTCGGCTTTCTCTGCCAGCAACAACAAGGCATAGGACCGCACGGGAGCTTCGACTTCTTGCGCAGAATCTTTGCTCTCGGAGCTGGCATTGGGCTCCGCGCCGCGCGCCACCTTGAGGATTGCTTCCCAGGCAGCGGGTGTACCCAGGCGGGCCAGACCGTTAAGAGCATCGCGGCGGTCCCAGCGGTCAGGCTTGGGTGAGCTCGCCATGCCAACCAACTGCTCGAGGAAGAAAGGCTGCGGCAGGGTTGTGACCACCAACACAGCCTCCGCGGGGTCGGGGTCCTTCTTGCTTCTGACCGCGGCAAGGTACGGCTGGAATGCCGCCTCAAGCTGCGCTGCGGCGGAGGGCTCAACCTCAAGGCTGAGTTCGTCGAGGGCCAGCGCGAACGCCGCGGGTTTTTCCGCGAACTTCCCGGTCTGTGGGTCGGGCGCCAGCAGCGCCAGTCGCCGCTCCGCGCGCACCTGGAAGCGGCCCGGCGTCGTGAATCGTGCCCACTGATTCAGCAGCCAGCGTTCGGTATGGGTTTGCCCGGGAGGCAGCGTGACGGAGCCGTACACGACGGTCCCCTGCGTGCCGCCGCAGGGATGAGGAGCGGGGTCGAGCGGCTTGCCCCCGCCAGAGTCCGTCACCACGAAATGTGGCTCCTGCTCATAGTCGCGAGCCAAGACTCGGCTCGGAGAGCGATAGCGGAAGGCAAAGGGCCGGCTCCCGGTGTTGCGAATCACGAACTCGCAGAAGATGGGCTCTCCCAGCAAGTATTTGGATTTTTCCATCTCGAAGCGCGCCACATAATTCAACTGGGCGAGCGCCGGAGCAGGTGCGAGACCTCTCGCAGCAACGAGCAAGAAAAGGCCGAGTTTCCGCGAGCGCCAAGGAGTTCGCCAGACTGTCCTGAGCATGCCGCACATCATACGCGAAACTAAGGTTGGAAGGCGCGTTTCTGTTCGCGGTCTTTCAAGAGTGCATTTCCGCGTCCGCCGCGCGATTGTCCTGTAGGCGACCGCCCACTTCACTCCTATAATGATCGAGCGCACCGGTAAGGGGGACGCGCTATCCTATCCGACCGCATCCAACCGAGCGTGGGTCTAAGCATGCTGTCTCGGTCGCCAATTCGCAGTCTGTTCTTGGGAGTGGTGCTGCTTGGCGCGCTGTTTGTGCCGCGCGAGGCGTGGGCGTCCGTCAAGCTCTTCATGAAGGACGGCGGTTACCAGCTTGTTTCGACGTATGAAGTCCACGGCGACCGGGTGCGCTACTACAGCCTGGAGCGCTCGGAATGGGAAGAGATGCCTTCCGCGCTGGTGGATTTCGACGCCACCCGGCGAGCCCAGGAGGAGGAGAAAGCCATTGCGAAAAAGGAACTCGAGGAAGCGAAGGAAATCCAGCAGCAGCGATTCGAGAAGCCTCCAGACCAGGGAATGGAAGTCGCGCCCGGCATCCGGCTTCCCGGCGAAGACGGGATCTACACCATCGAGGGGCTGCGGCTAGTGCGGCTGGTGCAGTCCTCGGGTGAAATTGTTACCGACAAGAAACGCGCGGCATTGGTTCTGGCCGTCCCCGTGCCCCTCCTTAAGGCGCGCTCGCTGGTGGTGCTCGACGGTGGGAAGGCCTCCGTGCGGCTGAGTTCCCCACAGCCGGCCTTCTACGTCCAGTCGGTAGACGGCCTGGGGGCGAAGCTCGAGCTGATACGCGTGAAACCGGTCAAAGACTCGCGCGTCGTGGAGCAAGTGGACGCGGGCCGCGCGGGCATCGGCAAAGCGACGGAAGCGCGCGCCGCGGTGCCGCTCGAGCGCACGCAAATCTCGCCTGTACTCTACAAGCTGAAACCCGCCCAACCGCTCGATCCCGGCGAGTACGCGCTGGGTGAGCTCGTCCAAGAGAAACTCAACCTGGACGTCTGGGACTTCGGGCTCGACAAGTGGGAAGCGGTCAAGTGATGGAAGCCCTTGCGGCGGCTGCCTGGGAATTGCGGGACCGTTGCATTCAGATTTGGTCAGGTGTATGTTGCCGGAGCGGGGAAATGAAAAGGGAAATTCCGATTGGAACGACTTGCCCGGTGGGTTGACTTCTCCAGCGCATGGGTAGCTTCGCCGAGCAAGCCTGGGAGTGTTGTGAACCGCGTAGCCTTCTGTACCCTCAGCATTGGCGCTATAGTCGTGGCGCTGCTCGTGCCGTTCCGACTTGATTCACCTCTGGGACGGACCCAGGTTCTGCCCGGACTCAACGGCAGAGGGCAGCGCATAGTTTGGCCGAAACGAGTTCGAACGGCACGCGTGGTCCTCGACCGGCTCGCTGTGCAGCACGTGCCGCACGCGGCCGGTCTTCTCGCCTTGCACGGAGCCGTGAGTGCGCGCTCGGCCAATGCGTTCCCCTCTCCCAGACCTGGCGGCGACCGGCTGGCCCCCATCACGGTCGACTATCCGGCGGAGGGATCGATCTTCCCACCCGACATTTCACCCCCACGTTTCATCTGGCGCGACGCTCGAGAGGACGCCACGGTTTGGCTGATCGACGTGTCGTTTTCCGACGGCTCGGGCGGAATACAGGTGAAGTCAAAGGGCGAGCGGTTGCGCATCGGTGAGATCGACCAGCGTTGCATCGCGGAGTCAAACAAACTGCCAGAACTGACACCGCAGGAAGCTGCGTCGCGGATTTGGGCGCCGGATGCCGCCACTTGGGCATCGATTAAGAAGCACTCCGTGGAGCGCCCGGCCACGGTGACCATCACGGGATTTCGGGATGAGAATGCGACCCAGGCAGTCTCCCGGGGTCAGCGGACGATTGAGACATCGAAAGATCCCGTCGGCGCGCCGATCTTTTACCGCGATGTGCCGCTCATACCCGGTATCGGCGAGAAGGGTGTGATTAAGCCGCTGCCTGAAAGTGCAGTTCACCTTATCAAATGGCGTCTGCGCTATGTCGGGGACAGCGAGAGCCGGACTATGATGCAGGAGCTCGCCACCTGCGCGAACTGTCATTCCTTCTCTCGCGATGGCAAGACGTTGGGAATGGATGTCGACGGCCCGCAGAATGACAAGGGACTCTACTCCTTGACCCCTATCAAACCAGAGACGTCCATCCGCAGCGAAAACGTGATCAAGTGGACCTCCTTCCGGGCTTTGGAAGATAGCGACCACATCCGGGTCGGCTTCATGTCGCAGGTCTCGCCCGACGGCCGCTATGTCGTGACCATGATCAACGATCCCCGCCCGAAACAGACTGGCTCCGGACTCCGTCCGCAGGACCGAATCTACGTCGCCAATTTCACCGACTACCGCTTCGGGCAGGTGTTTTTCCCGACGAGGGGAATCCTAGCCTGGTACGACCGGGAAGCGCGCCAGTTGCGCCCCCTGCCGGGCGCCGACGACCCACGGTACGTGCAGACAGCCGGCTTTTGGAGTCCCGACGGCAAATACATCGTCTTTGAGCGTGCGGAAGCGAAGGACCCGTTCCCTGAGGGCGCGGAGTCGCCTAAATTCGCAAACGACCCCAACGAGGCACAGATGCACTACGACCTCTACCGGATCCCCTTTAACGACGGCAGAGGTGGAGTGCCGGAGCCGATCGCCGGCGCTTCCCAAAACGGCATGAGCAACAATTTCCCAAAGGTCTCACCCGACGGCCGCTGGATCGTCTTTGTGCAGTGCCGCAACGGCCAGTTGCTCCGTCCCGACGGCAAGCTTTTCATCGTGCCCTTCCAGGGCGGTCGCGCCAAGCGGATGAAGTGCAACCTTCCGTTGATGAACTCCTGGCGCAGCTTCTCGCCCAATGGCCGCTGGTTGGTCTTCTCCTCCAAGGGCCGCTCGCCTTACACGCAGATGTTCCTGACCCACCTGGACGAAGAAGGTAACGACAGCCCAGCGATCCTGATCGAGGACGCAACTGCGGCCAACCGCGCCGTGAACATCCCCGAGTTCGTGAATGTCCAGCCGGATGGCTTTGCGAAGCTGGATGCCCCAGTCACCGAATTCTACCGGGTGTTCAACAGCGCGGCGGATCTGGAAAACAAGGAGCAGCATGCCGCGGCCATGGTGGAGTGGGAAAAAGCCCTGGAACTCGATCCCGGGGATGCCAAGGCCAACTTCAACCTCGGGTTAGCCCTAACGCGCAACGGCAGGCTTGACGAGGCAATCCCGCATTTCCAGAAGGCCGTGGAGGTCAACCCCTATTTCGCCGAGGGCCACAATAACCTGGGAATCGCGCTGGCGGAGAAGGGAAAGGTCGACGAAGCGATCCCGCATTTCCAGAAGGCGGTGGAAATCGAGCCCGATTACGGTGATGCGCAGAACAACCTCGGTGCTGCCCTCCTGCAAGAGGGAAAGATCGACGACGCGATCCCGCATTTCCAGAAGGCCGTAGAGGTCAAACCCGATTTCGCCGACGCCCACAATAACCTGGGGATGGCCCTCCTGCAGAAGGGAAAGATCGACGACGCGATCCCGCATTTCCAGAAGGCTTTGCAGATCGATCCCAGGCAGGTTCAGACTTACTACAACCTCGGTGCCGCGCTTTACTTGCAGGGAAAGGTCACAGAGGCGCTGGGGCGCTGGCGCGAAGGGCTCCGCATGGACCCGAACTATCTGCCGCTACTGAACCAGACAGCATGGGTGCTGGCAACCTGCCCTGAGGCATCCGTCCGCAACGGTCCTGAGGCCGTCGAACTTGCGGAGCGGGCGGTCAAAGTCTCTGCCGGACCTGACCCGGTGTTACTCGACATGCTGGCCGCAGCCTACGCCGAGGTCGGTCGTTTTCGCGAGGCCGTACAAACCGCATACCGAGCCTTGGATCTCGCTACCCAACAAAACGCGCAGCCTCTGGTAGAAGGCCTGAAAGCCAGGATTGCGCTCTACAAATCCAACTCTCCCTTCCGAGACACGCAGTAATCGTCTCCTTCCTTTCCAACAGAATCATCTCACGCTACGCGTGGGTTTCCCTTGCCCATCGACCGTTCACGGGGCCAGTAATGGCTCGGCTTCATTACCTGGACATCACTGTGAGGAAGCGACTGTTTGGCCGTCACACTGAGGCCGCAGAGATGCGAGGCGCCAAGCCTCAACGGTGTCATCTCTTCTGACCGCACCTTCCTGTTTTTCTTCACTCCCGCGTTGACATCCGCTCCCACGCCCGGAATAATCCTCCCTCGCTTGCGAAGTGGTGCGACCGTCGAGGCAGCAACGAAATCATTTTGCGCGAAGGAGCAGGCACTTGTTTTCTCAACTCCGGAGTCACCGTTGGGTCCTGCTCGCGGGCCTGGCCTTGGTCTGGGCCGCGACACTTCAGTCCCGGGAGGCGAGGGATGCGGAGCAGGTAACGCAAACGCCGCTGGGTTTCAGCCCGCAAGGCTACGTCGCGCAGCAGCAATGGGAGCAGCGCTTCCTGGCGCTTCCCGACGCCGCGCGCTGCGGCGAGTACCTGCGGCGGCTGACGGCGCGGCCCCACGTGGCGGGAACGCCGGGTGACCGGCGCGTGACGGAGTTCATTTACAACCAGTTCAAGCGCGACGGGCTGAACCCGCGCATCGTTGAGTACCGCGTGCTGCTGTCCTACCCGCAGCAGGTTTCCGTCGAGCTCGTCGAGCCCGAGCACGTAAAGCTTGCGAATCCCGAGCCTGCCGTTCCCGGTGACGGGCAGACCCGCGTGCGCGATGCGCTTGCCCGCCTACCGTGGACCGCATATTCGCCCTCGGCGGACCTGACCGCCCCCGTCGTCTACGTGAATTACGGGAACGCCGAGGACTACGACTACCTCGAAAAAATCGGCGTGAGCGTGAAAGGCAAGATCGTGCTGGCGCGCTATTTTCACGGTTATCGCGGCGGGAAGAGCCTGGAGGCGGAAAGACGCGGCGCGGTGGGAACGATCGTTTACTCCGACCCGGCCGAAGACGGCGCGCCGCGCGGCCCCGTCTATCCGCAGGGACCGTGGGGACCGCTCGGCCACTTCCAGCGCGGCTCGGTAGTTTTCGACTTCCTGGTACCGGGTGACCCGCTGACACCGGGGTGGGCCTCGACGCCTGACGCGAAACGTATCCCTGAATCCGCAGCCAAGATCCTCCCCCGGATTCCCATGGTGCCGCTTTCCGCCGCAGACGGCGCGGAGATTCTCAAACGGCTCGCCGGACCAGCCGCTCCCAAAAACTGGCAGGGAGGATTGCCCTTCGCCTATCACCTGGGCGGCGACGCGGTGAAGATTCACTTGGCGCTGCAAATGGAAAACCGCGTGACGCCCATCTGGGACGTCATCGGCGAGATCCGGGGCAGCGAGGAGCCCGAGAAGCTGGTTGTTCTTTCCAACCATCACGATGCGTGGGTTTACGGCGCGGTCGATCCATCCAGCGGCACGGCGTGCATGCTGGAGACGGCACGCGCTCTTGGGCGCCTGCTGCGCGCCGGATTCCGCCCGCGGCGCACGATCCTGCTGGGGAGCTGGGACGCGGAGGAATACACGCTGACGGGCTCGACCGAGTGGGGCGAGCAGCAAGCCGCCGAGTTGCGCCGGAACGCCGTGGTGTGCCTGAATGTTGACGCTGCGACGAGCGGGCAGGACTTCACCGTGAATCTCGTGCCCGCGCTGCTGCCCGCCGTGAGGGAGGCGGCGCAGCAGGTGCGCGACCCGGCCACCGGGCGCAGCGTCTACGACCGCTGGAAGGAACGCTTGCGCACCGAGAACGTCCGGAGTTACGGGGTAAGCGGCGCCATCGCCAGCCCCGTGCCCTTCGGCGTGCTGGGGGGAGGCTCGGATTTCATGGTCTTCTTGCAGCACGAAGGCGTCCCCTCCGTCGACATGATTTTCGATGGTCCTTACGGCGTCTATCATTCGCTTTACGACGACTACGCCTGGATGGAACGCATCGGCGACCCAGGCTTCCGCTACCACGCTGCCATGAGCCGGGTGTGGGGATTGCTGGCTCTGCGTTTTGCCGATGCCGATTTGCTGCCTTTCGATTACTCGCTCTATGCCGCAGAAGTGACCGCCTACCTTCAGGGGCTTGAAAAGCTGGCTCCCGCGGATTTCTTCGACCAGGAAATCAAGCCGCTGATCGAGAAGTGCCGCGACTGGGAGGCCGCCGCGCGGAGGACCACGGAGCGGCTGGAGAGCCGGCGGCGCGGGACACCGCCGGGGGAGCTCCGACCCGCACCAAGTGTGCCTTCCCGCGGGTCATCCTTACCACCTGAGGTGGCCGCCACCAATATGACGCTCATGCAGGAAGAGCGTGCGCTGCTCGCGGAAGAAGGAATCCCTGGCCGGCCGTGGTTCCGTCACCTGATCTACGCGCCCTTGCCCAGCTACGAGGCTGAGACTCTTCCCGGTTTGCGGGAAGCCCTGGAGCAGAAGGATTTCGCGCGTGCTCACGAACAGGCACGCCGCCTGGCGCAGGCGATCGACCAAGCTACGGCGCTGCTCAGGGAAAGCGCGCACGCAGCACGTTAGACTGAACTATGGAAAAGATCTACTGCTGGAGGGTTGACGCATCGGCCAGTGCGGCGGCGCGCTTGTTGGCCAGCTTTTCCGCGTACATGCGGACGTCGGCTTCCGCCACATCCTTCTCCGCAGTCTGGCCGGTGACATGGAGATACAGGCCCATGCTGAGGGAGATCGGTGAATCGCCCACGCGGTTGTTCCGGTCCCAATCGGAGACCTTCTCGTGGATGCGCTGGCGGACGATTTCGCTGCCTTTCTCGTCGGTTTCGGGAAGCAGGACGAGGAACTCGTCGCCACCGTACCGGATCACATAGTCGGAGCCACGCACGCAGGACTTCAGAATCGCGGCGACTTGGGCGAGGACGTAATCCCCCATCAGGTGGCCATGGTGATCGTTCACGTGTTTGAAGTTATTGACGTCGCACATCAGGAGCGCCAACGAGCGGTTGGTGCGCTCGGCGCGGGCGATCTCTCCTTGCAGGAGGTCAGGGAGCAAACCTCGCGTGAAGACGTTCGTCAGCGCATCGATCATGCTGGCGGCCTGTTTCTCCTGGTAGGAGAGGAGCTGTTGCAGATTGGCCAGCCGAAGACCTCTGATCTCCAAGTCCTTCCGGACGTAAACCAGCGCCATTACCACCGTGCCGATCATGACCACGAAAAGGACTTGCGGGGAGAAACTGACATTCAGGGTGTTGCTCTTCCAGAAGGAATCGGGGAAAAAAAACGATAAGACACCAAGGCAAAGGACCGCAGCCGCAAACGCGACCAGAATCCAGATTTCCCTCTTCTGGGATTCGAGCTTCACAAGCTCCGTTTGGATACGCGCTCGTGGGCCGACTTGTTCGAAACCCCCAGGCTGGTCGCTCATGCTCTCGCCTCAAAGAGCCCAAGCATGCTGACAAAGTAGTGGAGAAGATTGCGCTGCTTGCTTCGGCGCCCCATTATACGAGAACGGCCTAAGAAAGCAAGCCAAAAATTACCACATGATTATTGGCTCCTGTGAGTATCACTCCACCATGAAACAATGACGCAGAAGTAAAAGACCCGGACATTTTCCGCAAGCTCGCTCGGAGAACGTTGCTGGCGCGAAGCGGCCGGGAGTGCGGTCCAGCCCTGTGGGACCACCGTCTTCGGGGATGAACCCGGATTCCGAAATTGCCAGCCTGTTGTTGGACTATCTCGTTTGTAATCAATAAATTGAGCTGCCACAATCCAACTTCGCCGGAGTTGGATTTGTTGACGATAACCCAATGAAAATGACCACGTAAAGTAAAGATGTCATCGCAACTTCGTAAACCCGGACGAATCTCCGTCGCCGGGCGCTGCCGTGCCACCATCCCCGACCCATTCGCGGCCCGAAGGGCCAGGGGCGGCGCTCCACAGCGCCTGCGGCGCGGCCTAGAGATTGAGGACCGGAGGTCTTTTTGCGATGTTTCGGCGCAGGCGCCTAGGGAGAAATCTTTTCGGCGATCGCCTTGGCCTGGGTAAAGAGCAGCAGGTAGTCGTGCCCACCGGCCTTGGAATCCGTCCCCGACATGTTGAATCCCCCAAAGGGATGGGCTCCGACCAGCGCGCCCGTGCACTTCCGATTGAAGTAGAGGTTCCCTACGAAGAACTCCTCCGTGGCCTTTTCGAGTTTACGCCGGTCCTTGGTGTACACGGCGCCCGTCAGCCCGTACTCGGTGTTATTGGCGATGGCGAGGGCCTCGTCAAAATTCCCGGCCCGGATCACCGCCAGCACCGGTCCGAAGATCTCTTCCTGGGAGAGGCGGGCCCTGGGGGGGATGTCCGCGATGACCGTGGGCTGAATGAAATGCCCCCCACCCGCAGCTTCACCGCCGCCGATGATCACGCGGCCTTCCTTCTTTCCGACCTCGATGTACTCCAGGATCGATTGCTTGGCCTTGGCGTTGATCACCGGTCCCATGTGGTTTTCCGGGCGCTCCGCGGGACCGACTGTAATCTGTGCCACGCGCTGCTTGAGTTTTTCCAGGAAAGCTTCATAGACCGAATCCACCACGATGGCGCGCGAGCAGGCGGAACACTTCTGGCCCTGGTAGCCGAACGCGGCAGCCGCGACGCCCTCGGCCGCAGCCTCGAGGTCAGCTTCGCTGTCCACCACAATCGAGTCCTTGCCGCCCATCTCCGCGATCACGCGCTTCACCCAGATCTGTCCGGGCGCGGTCCTTGCCGCCAGCTCATTGATGCGCAGCCCGACCTCTTTGGATCCCGTGAAGGCCACGTAGCGTGTGCGCGGGTGACCGACCAAAACATCGCCCACCGTTCCGCCGGGGCAAGGCAGGAAGTTCGCCACGCCCGGGGGCAGGCCCGCTTCTTCCAGAACCTCGAGAAACTTGTAGGCGATAGTGGGTGAGTCGCTGGAAGGTTTCATGACCACGGTGTTGCCCGTCACGATAGATGCCAGCGTCATGCCCGCCAGAATGGCCAGCGGGAAGTTCCAGGGCGGAATCACGATGCCCACGCCGAGCGGAATGTAGCGCAAATAGTTCCTCTCTCCCGGAACGGGCGTGAGCGGTTGCGGGCCGGCCAGGCGCAGCATCTCCCGGCTGTAAAACTCGGTGAAATCGATGGCCTCAGCCACGTCGGCGTCCGCCTCGGGCCAGGTCTTGCCGACCTCGTACACCAGCCACGCTTCGTAGTAATACTTGCGCTCGCGCAGAATCCTGCCGGTCTTAGACAACAACTCGAGGCGCTTCTCGACGGGCGTGCGGCTCCAGGTCTTAAACGCCTCGTCGGCAGCGCGAATGGCGCGGTCTGCCAGCGAGGCGTCAGCCTTGGAAAACACGCCGACCACCTGGTTTTGGTGGCTGGGGTTGCAGGAAGAGAGTTTGTCCTGGGTCTTGACGCGCTCGCCGCCGATCACCAAATCGTACTCGCGGCCCAGCTCCTTGCGGACTTCCTCCAAAGCACCTTCCATCCGCCGGCGATGCTCGGGATTGCCTTTGAAGTGGCTCAAGGGTTCGTTCTTGAATTCGGGCAGTTGCATGAAGAAGCCTCCGGGATGACCTTGAGAATCATCCATTATATCGCCACCGGGGAGCCTTGCGGTAGGTGGGACTGCGGAAATCACCCCTCCAAATCCACGACCCTCTCCCTAGGGGTCGCAGATGCGCCGTGGCGGAAGAGGGTGGCCGGGGTACGAGGCCAGGTGAGGGGTCTCTCCTTGGCCCGCAAAGTCGCACACCTGAAAAGAAAGTCTGCGCCAACCGGGCTCTTTGAGTCGCACCGGTCGAACCAGTGGCTTACCCCATCCGAGCTACGGCCCAACGACTGGGTTCGTGAGCGTCCCGATCCCTTCCACGCTGACGCTGACCGTGTCGCCGGGTTTCAGGAAGACGGGCGGCTTTCGAAATACCCCCACACCGGGTGGCGTGCCTGTGGAGATCAAATCGCCGACTTCCCAAGTAACGGATTGGGAGAGATAGCTGATCAGAAAGGGAACCTTGAAAATCAAGTTGCTGGTGCTCGAGTCTTGCATCGTCTCGCCGTTCAGCGTCAGCGAGATGCGAAGGTTGTTGGGATCAGGAATCTCCTCGACAGTGACGATCCACGGGCCGGTGGGCGCGAAGGTATCGCAACTCTTGCCGCGATACCATTGCTTGTCGCCAAACTGCATGTCGCGCGCGCTCACGTCGTGCAAGATGGTGTAACCGGCGATGTATTTGTGCGCCTCGCTCTCGGGAATGCGGTAACCGCGCTTGCCGATCACCACGGCGAATTCGGCTTCGTAATCCACCTGCGTGGAGTTGGGCGGCAGCTTGATGGGGTCGCCGGGCCCGCAGAGGGTGTTGTGGGATTTCAGGAAGTAAATCGGCGCGCTGGGTGGTTCGGTGCCCTGCTCGCGCGCGTGGTCGGCGTAGTTGAGGCCGATGCAGGTGATCTTGTTGGGCCGGGCAATGGGCGCACGCAGCTTGGCGGACCGCAGCGGCGTGAGCAGGCCCTTCAGACCCTTACCGACCGTCGCGGCGCCCGCGGTGATGACGCCCAGCGCCTTGCGATATCCTCCTCCCAGCGCCAGGAGTTCCAGCATGTCCTCAGGCGGTCTCCCCAGCTTGCGCAGCACCTTCGCCGCTGCCGCTACCTTGGCGTCGGCGATTCGCCCCTTGGCGATCAGGCCATACGCGGTGGCCACATCGACCACGAACTCGCCTTCTACCACGCCCAGGCGAGATTGCTTGGCGGTTTCGTAAGTCACCAGTTTCATATTGCAAGGCTCCCCTTGAGTTCAAAGGTCGATTTCAAACGATCAGGACTCAAAGGCATTACTTTCGACGGTGGGCATTCCTTTTGTCAACTGTGTTCTCACTCGTTTTGCCAAAGCCGCTGGCTCCACCGGAGGGTCGGGTGGTCCCGATAGGGGCCGACCGTGAGTAGCCGCAGGTTTTAACCTGCGGATAGCATCGCCCCTCACTGCCCTGTCAGTCGGAAGGCGTAGTGGCCGGAACCCACCTCAAAGGTAACGCGGCCGTTTTCGTATTTCGCGCCCGTGATGCCCGGCGTTCCCTCCACGAAATGGTTTTTCTCCCAAACCACGCGATCCCGTTCGCGGACGGTGATCTCTGTCATTTCCAAGTCCTTCGGAATCGAAACGCTGGCTGTGCTGTTAACGGGCACATCCACTTCGAGCGTTACAACTCCCGGCGTGTGAGTCCACGAGGAGGTCACGTTGCCGCGCACCGTGCCCACCGTGGCGTTTACCCAGGCGAGGTCGCCCACCACTTGGGGCTCGATACGGAAGTGGCGGTAGCCGGCATTCTCGGCCTCCACCTTGATTCCCGCCAGCGCTTCATAGAACCAGGCGTCCACGCTACCCATCATGTGATGGTCGTGGGAGTTCATCGACGGCCCGGCCTTGTTCTGCCAGAGTTCCCAGAGAGTCGTGGCGCCATTCGCGACCATGTAGCCCCAACTCGGGTAAGTCGTCTGCACGGCGAGGTCGTAGGCCAGATCCGAGCGGTTCAACTCGGTGAGCAACGGCATCAGGTAGCGGACGCCGATGAAGCCCGTCGTCACGTGCGTGTTGTGGCCGTAAAGGATGTCGTACGTGAGGTTCCCTTCGACCGAGCCACGGCGGTCTCTGGGCGCCATGTCCAGCCACAGCGGCAGGGTGTTGGCTGTCTGCGTTCCGTTCGCGTAGTTGCCCATCTTGGCATTGAAGAATTCCTGATTGAAAGCGTCCTTGATCTGCGCGGCAAGCTGCGTGTAGCTCGCGGCATCGGTGGAATTGCCCAGCACCGTTGCGATCCTGGACAGAAGCAGGGTGTCGTAATAGTAGTAGAAGTCGGAAACCAGCTCGCCCGGAGTCTTTTCCGTAGCCACCCAGTCGCCGTAATAGCTATAGCGCAGAACATGGTCCGGCGCGCGGCTGCCGAGAAACTCCACGTACTTCTTCAGCCCTTCGTAATTCTCTTCCAGAATGCGGCGATCGCCGTACTGCTCGTACATGTACCAGCAGATGAGTGGATAGGCCGTGCCCCAGGCGGGGTCGGCGGGCCGGCTGCCGTAGCGGTGTGGGACCGTATCAGTAAGGGTACCATTCGGGTTTTCCACGTCGCGCATGTCGCGCAAGAAGTTGGTGAAGAACGCGGCCATGTCGAAATTCAGCATCATGGCTTCGGCGCTGGTCTGGGCGTCGCCCATCCAGCCCATGCGCTCATCGCGCTGGTCGCAATCGGTGGGGACGCTGTGGAGATTCGTCAGGTCCGACCAGCGGATGACCTTGTGAATCTGATTCAACAGAGCCTTCGAAGCCGCAAAATTGCCCGTGGGTTCGACGGCCGTATGCACAACGTGCCCGCGCACCGAATCGAGACTCGGCGTGCCGGGATAGCCCGTAACCTCCACGTACCGGAAGCCGTGATAGGTGAAGCGCGGCTGGTAAGTTTCGTCGCCTTCGCCGCGCAGGGTGTAGATGTCGCGCGATTTGGCCTCGCGGAGGTTTTCGCGATTGATCATGCCGTCGTCATAGAGCAATTCCGAGAAGCGCAGGCGAACCTCCGCGCCACGCGGGCCGCGGACGCGCAGTTCCGCCCAGCCGCTCAAGTTCTGGCCCAGATCGTACACAAACACGCCGGGCCGAGGATTCGCGAGGGTGACTGGAACGATCGAGTCGATGACGCGGATAGGCGGCATCATCTGCGCGGAGAGAGTCCCCTTCGAGCCTTCGACGGTCTGCGCGGCGCTCCACGCGGAGTCATCAAAGCCCGGCAAGTCCCAGCCCGGCAGTTCGCGCCGCGCGTCGTAAATTTCCCCGTCATAGACGCTGTCGCTCACGATGGGCCCTTTGGCCACTTTCCAGGAGTTCTCGCTCGCCACGCTGACCGTCTTCCCGTCGGCGAGTTCAATGTTGACCTGGAGCAGCAGGGCGGGTTCCTTGTAAGGGGTTGGGAAGTTTCCACGGAGCGTGGCCCAGCCCCCACCCAACATCGCCCCCACGGCATTCTTTCCCGCCCGCAGTTGTGGGGTGACATCGTAACTGGAATACAGCACCCGCACGGGATAGGTGGTAAACGCCGGGTCGAGTACGTTCGATCCCACTTTTTCACCGTTCACTCTCAGTTCGTAGTAGCCAAGCGCCGTAACGTATGCCCGGGCCCGGACCACCTTGCCCTCCAGGGCGAATTCTTTGCGGAGTAAATTGTCGCCCCCAATCCAATGTCCCTTCCACTCCTCCCGTGTTAGGAGCCCCATCTCAAATTGGGCCACAGCGCTGTAGGGACTGGCATTGCCAGCAGAATCCCAATAGCGGACTTTCCAGTAGTAGGTCTTGCCACTGGCGAGAGGTTTGCCGGAGTAAACCACCTGGGTGGAATCGTCGGAAGCGGTCTTGCCGCTGTCCCACTGGTCACCCCTATCCTGGTTGAGAAGCTCCGGGCTGGAAGCCACCAGCACCTGGTAGGCGGACTGCTTTTGCCCGCGCCCCGTGTGGGCGAGCACCCAGGCGAAACGGGGCTGACGCACGTCGATCCCCAGCGGATTCTTCAGGTATTCGCATCCCAAGCTGGCGGGAGGCAGCGGGCCCTCCGCAGCGCGAGAAGGTTGGAAGGTCCACATGGCGGGTAAAGCGATCAGTGCAACCGAAACAATTCTTCGGATTAAATCAGATCGGCACATGGCGCACCTCGATGGAGAGCCGAAGGTTCTGCCCGAGCAAAAAAGGGGACCGGCGAGCAACAACTTCTTCCTACTCGCTGCGAAGCTCTTTCCAGCGGTCTCGAAAGGCTTTCGGCGCCAGCGCAGGGAAGTCGCGGCCCTTGGTCCACTGCGAAGCGGGGAACATGGGAATTTTCCGAATCCAGCCCTGGCGCGCCAGGAGGACCTGCCCCCAACGAGCCAGCCGCGTACCCAGCGCGTACAGGTGCGGGTGGCGCATCCCCCAGGCCCAGAGGCGGAACATGAGCCGCTCCGACAGGAGCGACTCCTGCCGCTTGGGCGCATGTTCCTGAGCCTGGCTGCGCAAATGGAGGAGCAGGTCGGGGATATTGATCCGCACCGGGCAGACCTCGCGGCACGCTCCGCACAGCGACGAGGCGAAAGGCAATTCCCGAGCCTGGCCGATGCCCCGCAGCTCCGGGGTGACCAGCGCACCGATGGGACCGCTGTAGACCCATCCATAGGCGTGCCCACCGATCTTGCGATAAACCGGGCAGGTATTCAGGCACGCACCGCAGCGGATGCAGTAGAGCATCTCGCGCATCTTGGGATCGGCGAGCGCCGCGGTCCGGCCATTGTCCACCATGATCACGTGCATCTCTTCCGGGCCGTCCTCGCCCGGACGGCGCGGCCCGGTCAGAAACGAAGTGTAAGTCGTGAGCTTCTGGCCCGTCGAGGAGCGCCCGAGCAGCCGCAGGAAGACGCCCAAGTCGGCCAGCCGCGGGATCAGCTTTTCGATTCCCA
>JBEKAK010000080.1:0-25215 GCA_050018275.1 Terriglobia bacterium
CAAGAAGTGGTGGGGCATCGAGCACTGGGAAGTGGAGCCCGATATCATCACCAGCGCCAAGAGCATGGCGAACGGCGTGCCCATCGGGCTCACGCTGACACGCCCGGAAATCGCCGACGCTTACAAGGGTCTGACGATCTCGACTTTCGGTGGCAACCCGGTGGCGTGCGTGGCGGCGAAGGCGACCATCGACCTGATCGAAGAAGAACGTCTGATGGACAATGCCGAGGCTGTCGGCCGGCACTTCCGCGCGGGGCTCGAAGCGCTCAAGGAGAAACATGCGATCATCGGCGACGTGCGCGGAATGGGCCTGATGCAGGGCATCGAATTGGTCAAAGATCGCAAGACCAAGGAGCCCGGAACGGACCTCACCAACCAAGTGCTGGAACGCCTGCGCGCCCATGGCCTGCTGGTCGGCAAAGGCGGTCTTTACGCCAACGTGATTCGCATGTCTCCGCCACTCAATATTTCGAAGAGCGATGTGGACACCGCGCTCGCCGCGCTTGACAAGAGCCTGGCGGAAGTAGGCACGAAGTAGGTCAGAGCAGCTCTGCAAATTCTTCGACTGTGAGCTTCAGGTCTTCGACAATTCCCTCGCACCCCGGAAAGGATGGTTCCATGACCGGCATCCCGGTTCTCCATGTCGAAGCGGATTGCATTGCTCGGGCCTGGGAGGAATCGCTCATCCTTCTCCACCGGAAGGGTTGCGACCTCCAAACGCAATACGACAAGCCCGGCGACCCTCCCAGCAAAGATGCCACGATGATGATTACCATCACCGAGCCGCTCAAGGAGCCGATGATCCACCGTGATTTTCCGGGCGGGCCGGAGGATCTGCAGGAGTACGTGATGGAAGTTCTGGAAGGCATCAAGGACCACCTAGTGCGCGACCAGCGCGATCCCGGCGACACGCGCTGGGAATACACGTACCACCAGCGACTGTTCCGCTATGAAGTCCCCACGCTCGGGCCGTTCGATCAGATCGAGACACTCTGCCGCAAGCTGGCGGAGACGCCCTACACGCGGCGCGCACAGGCTGTTACCTGGAAGGTTTGGGAGGACAACGATTGCTACGACCCCGCCTGCCTGCAGAGCCTCTGGTGCCGGATCACGGAAGAGAACGGCGAGCCGGTGCTGAGCATGAACGTACGCTTCCGGTCCAACGACGCTTACAAGGCTGCTTTCATGAACATCTTCGCCCTGGTCGAAATGCAGAAGGGGATCGCCGAGCGGGTTTCGGAACTGTCCGCCCGGCGCGTGGGCATAGGCCGCTACTGCCACATGGCCGACAGCTACCACCTCTACGGGTCATACTTTCGAGAATTCGAAGCGCGCTTCCTGGGCGCGCTGGCCAAACGCAGCTTCGAACAGCGCACTCTGTGCTATGCCGACCTGCGCGAACAGATGGAAGAAGCCCGCCCGGCAATCCTGGAGAAAGCGCGAAAGATGGGTCAGTGAGGCGGAAAAGGGATTCAGGACCTAGTCATATCACGTTGTGATCTATTGCTGTATGAAAATGCTCCGTGAGCTGGCCGGCTCGCTTTAGCACGGAAAAAGCGAGCCCCGGCCGCCGCTATTTCTTCTGCTCTGTCTTGGCGGGTGGATTCGCAGAAGGCTTGCTCGCACCCGCCGTCTTCGCCCGAGTCCTCTTCTTGTTGCCCGCCGGTTCCGTCGCGTGGTGAGGTAGCTTTCCACCCTTAAACACCGGGGCAACATTCTTCATGGGTGTCGCGCGTCCCTCCTTGTTGTGCAGGGCGTAACCTAATTCGTTCTGGCAGGAGGCCAGGTTCGTCTGCGTGGCGAGGAGCAGCCCGTCCTGATTCTTCGACAAAAAGGCCAGATGTGGCTGGAGTGACTGCTGCAAGTCGAAGAGTTGATTCGCAGCCTGGGTGTACTGCGCGCCAAAGCTGGCGTTTTCATACTGGGAGACGGCGCGCGCCACGCCATCCAACCGCGGCAGGACGGCGTTGATGGCCACATAGGTCTGGAAGCCGAGGTACAGGCTGTCAGGACGGTCATCGAACTGTGCGCGCCAGTCTGCCTGGGATGCAAGCGTCTTGCGCAGGTTCTCCAAGGTTTGACCGAAGGACTTCCGCGCCGCATCGGGCATCTTCCAGCGTTCCGCGCGCACCTGCGCGAGCAGGTCGTCGATGCGATACTGCGTGAGCCAGACCTTATGCAACAGAGCTTTCACTTGCGCGGGCTCCAGGTAACCCGTCGTGCCAGTGCGGGTCGTGATGGGAGGCGGCGTCCCCGCCGGAACCGTGACTTTCTCCGTCTCGACTTCCTGCGAGGCGGGTGCGGCGGGAGGCTTTGGGGGCGGTGTCTTCTGAGTGGAAGACTGCGCCAGGACCGTGAGTGGGTAGACGGCAACGAGCAGGGCTACGAAAAGAGACTTCATCGTTGACCTCGCTACCAAATTAGAAGACGGTGATGAGGAGAAGAATGGCAGGGCCTAGCCCACTTCGTCCACAAACTTCTGGAGGGACTGACGCGCTGCTTCACTGAGGTCCAGGAACTGGACTCCCATGCCCATGCCGATGCGCGAGTATATCACCTTGGCGCGGCAGGTGATGGCCGGCTCGTCAGGATTAAGACGGAACATGAGAGTGAGTTCGGAACCGACCGGGAGGGGGAATTTCGCATCGAAAAACATTCCGTCCAAGCTCACGTCCCGCGTCACCCTGATCTCCTCGCACTCCAGGGCTTCGCAGCGAACTTGCGTCACCAGCCTGACACGGCCGGACTGCCGGCGCTCAACCTCAGGCTTGAAGAGTGGCCGATCTTCCGGGTCCACGGTGTGAGACCTCGCGACTTAAGGCACTAAATGCCGGCTTCTTGAACCTCCACGGTAAACTTGAAGTACGGGCGCGGAATGCCGCGTCCCCACCGGTTCACTTCCCAGCGGGCCTGAAGAAACTTGATCTCGGGACGTTGCCGCAAATCCAGAGCGGCGGGGGTGACACCACAATAGAACTTTTGCGGAAACCAGAAGAGCGCCTGCGTTCCCAAGTTCTGGCCATCGGCCGAGCCCCAAATGGAGACGTGCAGCGATTCCTGCTCGAGGACTTCGTCAATCCGCAAAATCAGCAGAAGAGTCTTGCCAGCTAGCGAATCGAGCTCGAGCGGGACGCTCTGGCCAAGCGATTCCACCGAGGTGTCGGCGGGGACGAGATAGCGAGGCGTGGAATTAGCCGTGACGCCGTTACTCATGCTGTTAATCAGTTCAGAGATGATCCGGCCAAGGCGTGCATCGTACCATAAGCTTCTGCAAAAGAGAAAGTGAAACGGGGTGATAATCCCTGAGTGTGCGCCGCATGCGTAGCCGTGCGGGTCAAGCAACGCTTAGAGATTGTTCACGAATCGCCCCTACTTCAACCCTGCTCGCTCCCGCTGAAAAACAGATATGAAGGCTTGCCTTTTTTTACCCAGAACGCTTAGACTCACGGCTTCCGAGGTCACCGATGCGCTTACTAATTCGTCTTCTCTTCTCAGTGCTTCTCGCAGCGGGAGCAGCGCGGCCAGCGGCCGTTTCCACAGTTTCGCTGGACGGCGACTGGCACTTCCTGGCCGACCCGAACGGCACCGTCGACGTGCAGAAGCTCGATTCCGCGCCCTACGTGCGGCCTACGCGCATTCCCTCTTCCTGGCAATCGCAGTTTGCGGACCTGCGCGATTACGCCGGCGTGGCGTGGTACTGGCGCACGATTGCCGTCGAGCCGCCACCCGCTGACCAGGTGGCGCTGTTGCGCTTCGGCGCCGTGGACTATCAGGCGGAAGTTTACGTCAACGGCCAGAAAGCCGGCTCGCACGAGGGCGGCTATCTGCCCTTTGAAATCGATGTCACTTCCCTGCTCCACGCGGGTGAAAACCAAATCGCCATGCGCGTGGTGGATCCCGGTGCTAAACCGAGCGATGTTGTTGAAGGCATCAACTATGCCGAAATTCCGCATGGCAAGCAGAACTGGTACGTCCAGACGAGCGGCCTTTGGCAGAGCGTGGAGCTCGACTATCGCCCGCGCGTGCGGCTTGGCAACGTCCACATCTCAGCGGCTCTAGAGGGATCTTTTCAGGTCACCGTGCCCGTGATCCGCGCGGGATCCACCGACTCCACGCGCGTCAGTGCCGAGGTCCGCGACCCGGCCGGGACGACGGTGTGGCAGAGCACGTACGAGGTGGCTAGCGGGGAAAACAGCGCCAAGCTCGGCGGGCTCATCCACGCTCTGGACGCGTGGAGCCCCGCGAACCCGAATCTTTACGAACTGCGTGCCTCGCTCAGTTCCGGAGACTCCGCGAGCTATCGCTTCGGTTTCCGCAGTTTCAGCGCCCACGACGGCAAGTTTTATCTGAACGGCAAGCCGATCTATCTGCGCGGGGCGCTCGATCAGGATTTCTATCCCGACACGATCTACACACCGCCCTCGCTCGACTATGTCCGCGACGAAATGCGCAAGGCGAAGGGGTTGGGGCTGAACCTGCTGCGCTGCCACATCAAAGTGCCGGACCCGCGCTATCTCGAAGCAGCGGATGAAGTCGGTTTACTCGTCTGGTACGAGATTCCAAATTGGGACAAGCTCACGAACAACTCCCGGCGCCGCGCTATGGAGACGCTGCACGGCATGGTGGACCGTGACTGGAACCATCCGTCGATTGCCATCGTAAGTATCATCAATGAGAGCTGGGGCGCCAACCTCAAGGAAGCGACGGACCGCATGTGGCTGAAGGCGGCCTACCAGGAAGCGAAGACCTTTGCGCCGTGGCTGGTGGTCGATAACAGCGCCTGCTGCGACAACTTCCACATGGCTACGGACATTGCGGATTTTCACCAATATGCTGCCATTCCCGACTACGCCTCGAACTTCGACCGGCTGGTTGATGACCAGGCGCAGCGGCCCGGCTGGCTCTTCAGCCCTTACGGCGACGCCGCGCCCAAAGGGGACGAGCCCCTCGTGCTCTCCGAATTCGGCAATTGGGGACTGCCGCACGTGCCGCAGGAAAAGCCCTGGTGGTTCAGCCGGAACTTCAGAGAAAACGAGATCACCAAACCGGAGAGCGTGGAGCAGCGCTTCATTGACTATCAATACAATTCCCTCTTCCCGGACCTCGATGCACTGAGTGTCGCTGCCGAGTGGCACGAGTACGCCGCGCTGAAGTATGAGATCGAGACCCTGCGCGCGCTCCCCGAGATGCAGGGTTACGTGATCACCGAATTCACGGATTTGAACTGGGAAGCGAACGGCCTGCTCGATATGTGGCGTCACCCCAAGGTGTTTGCCGACGCGCTCAGCCACCTGCAGCAGGATGACTTGCTCGTGCTGCGCAGCGAGAAACGAAACTACTCGACGGGCGAGTCCGTGCAGGCGGACGTTTATCTTTCGCACTACGGCCCAGGCGACCTTGCAGGCGGCAAGATCGCCTGGCAAGTAGAGGGAACCTCCCTTGCGGGGAGTTTGCCGGCGGCTCCGGTTGCTTCCGCGGGCGCGGCCAAGGTGGGAACGCTTCAGTTCGCGGCTCCTGCGGGTTCGGCGCCTGTCAAACGGGTCTTAAAGGCTGTGCTTATCCTTGGAGATAAGACTGTATCAGAGAATTCTTTGGACTTATACTTCTATCCCCCTAAGCAACCGGAATTGCCAGCTCCCGTCTCCTTCTACGATCCCCCGGGCCGCTTGCGCAGACTGGTAAACGAAATGCGTGCGCGCAATTACCTGGCGCCGACGGGCTCCGAAGCCTTTCCCGTGCTGATCACCTCAATCCTCGACGACACCGTCAAGAACAAGCTGCGCGCCGGAGGGCGCGTGATTTTGATTGCGACGGATCAAATAACGCTCGCCCCCGGGTTTGAGGTCATGCCGCGCGCCAGAAGTGAGTTCGACGGCAACTGGATTTCCAACTTCCTCTGGGTGCGCAAGGGCCAGCCGCCGTTCACGAACCTCGGATTCGACTCGCTGGGCGAATTCGAAACGCAAGCCGCCACACCAGCGGCCGTCATCAAGGGAATCGCGCCGCAGAACTTCAGCGATGTGCTGGCTGGAATGTTTTACGGGTGGATCCACTCGAACGTTGGAGTCCTTGTGCAAGCCAAAGCCGGCAAGGGCAGACTGCTGATTTGCACCTTTTCGCTCGGCACGGCCTACAACTCCGACCCGTACGCGACTTACCTGCTGGACGCCCTGGTGAATTACCTGGTGTCGGATTTCTCGCCAGGCCTGGAACTTCCGCTGTGAGGAAGCGCGACACTGGGGAAAGGCGCCCGGCGGAGATTCATAAAGGGAAGGCAGGTCACACTACGCGTGCAGCTTCGCGAGCCGCCGCAGGGCCTCGTCCAGCGTGGCTTCGGTCTTGCAGAAGGCAAAACGCACCTGTTGGGCTCCCAAGGCAGGATCGCGGTAGAAACTGCTGCCCGGCACCACGGCGACACCGATCTCGCGCACCAGATAGCGAGCAAACTCTACGTCATCCGGGAAGCCGAAAGGGGAAACATCCGTCATGATGTAGTAAGCCCCGTGCGGCTGGAAGCAGCGGAATCCGGCCCGCTCGAGCCCCGCCAGCATGCGGTCTCGCCGCATCCGATAATCCTCGCATAGCTTCCGATAGTACGTCTGCGGCAGGCGCAAGGCGGTCGCGCCCGCCTCCTGCAAAGGCGCGGCGGCTCCGACCGTGAGAAAATCGTGCATCTTGCGAATCGCGTTCGTGACTTCAGGGGGCGCGATCGCGTAGCCCACGCGCCAGCCTGTGACGCTGTAGGTCTTCGACAGGGCGTTGATGGTGATGGTCCGCTCGCGCATGCCGGGAAGAGTCGCGAGTGAAATGTGCCGGAAGCCGTCATACACCAAGTACTGGTAAATCTCGTCGGTGATGGCGTAAGCGTTCGTGCGGCAACACTGCTCAGCAATCAGTTCGAGCTCGGCGTGGGTGAAGACTTTACCAGTAGGATTGTTGGGCGTGTTCAAGATCACAGCGCGTGCGCGATCCGTAAAGGCGGCGGCGAGCTCTTGCGGGTCGAAGGTCCAATCCGGTGGATGAAGTCGCACATAACGGGGAACCGCGCCGCAGATGATGGCATCGGGACCGTAGTTTTCGTAGTAAGGTTCGAAGACGACCACTTCTTCGCCCGGGTCGACAATGGCCAGGAGGGAGGCGATCATCGTCTCCGTGGCGCCGCAGCAGACGGTGATCTCGCGTTCCGGGTCGACGTCGAGCCCTGTGTCTTCCCGGAAGCGCTCGGCGACGGCTTGCCGGAATTCTCGTGCACCCCAGGTGATCGCATACTGATTGCTGTCCGCGCGGATGGCGCGGACAGCCGCTTCTTTCACTTCTTCCGGCGCGGCAAAATCCGGAAATCCCTGGGCGAGGTTGACCGCGTTGTACTCAAGGGCCAAGCGCGTCATCTCACGGATGACCGACTCGGTAAACTGCTGAGCCTTGCGGGAAATCGGCGAACGAAGCGTGGTCGGAATTGGCTTAGGGCCTGTGGGACTTCCACTCATGCAAATCCTCTCAGTGTCCCGAAGCGCGCTGGCGCTCCGCACCTTCTGCGGTGCTAGGTCGGCGCGCACCGCCCGCAGCTTTGGGCGGAGTCGAGGCTTTCGATCCCGGGCACACGGCAAAGCGCGGCGAGCCGGTAAGGAGTTGTCGGTAAATTTCCGCATCGCGCAGAACCAGTTCCACATACGAGCGCGTGGCCTGGATGGGAATGCTTTCCAGGAATGTCACCGAGTCCTGGAAGGAAGTCTTGCCGAGCCAGTCTTTGACGCGAAAATCACCCGCGTGGTACGCAGCCAGGGCGAGTTCCGGCCGATTGTCGAAGGTTTTCATCATTTCCTTGAGATAAGCGCAGCCAACGCGAACATTGTACACAGGATCGTAGAGCCGCCGGCCTGCACTGCGCATCCGCGAAGCGCGGTGGCTGTGGGCAGCGGTTTCCGGCAGAACCTGCATGAGCCCGCGGGCGTTCGCCGTGGAAAGTGCTCGCGGATTGAAGGCCGATTCCTGGCGGATCAGCCCAATCACCATATAGGGGTCAAGGCGGTTGGCCCGAGCCTGTCGCTGGATGAGTCGCCAGTACGATTGCGGGTAAAGAAAATCCCAAACTTCCTTCGGCAGTTCAGAGAAATCGATCTGCGAATAGGCTGGGGCAACTCTGATGGCATCGAGCAGCGCACCGGACACGTTCTTCTGCGCGGCATCCATCCGGGTGAGCAGCAGGCGGAGTTCGGTGGGCGCAGCCCTTTCAGCGATTGCTGTCTTGAGGTACTCCTCTTCTAGGCTTTGCAGGCCCAACACCTGAAGGATCATCGCGGGCCGGGCCGCGTCGCTGGGCGCGGACGACAGGCATGCCAGCGCTTGCGGAAGCGCGGGCGATGACAGCATCGGGGCGAGCGTGGCGGCAAGCGATCCGGAGGGAGACGCACTAGCACCTTGCGGGCTTCCCTGCTCCATAGGCAGCGCTGCCAGCCGCAAGGCAGCCTGACGCGTATAGTAGCTATGCGCGAACCGCTTGCCCACCAGAGCATACAGAGCCCGAGCCTCGGAAGGATTGCCCTGTTCCTCCTTTGTCCGCCCCAACCAGTAGAGAGCAGCCGGAGCGCGCGGTGAGTCCGGAAAGCGCATGAGGTAGTCCCGGATCGCGTCGGGCGTCCTGAGATCATGCAGGAGGTAGTAGCACCACGCCAGTCGCCAACCGTCTTCGCGGGCATGTTCATTCTGAGGGAACAATTCGAAAAGCCGCTGGTAAGCGCGCGTCGCTTCCTGCCAGTTGAGCTGCCGATAATAGAAGTTTCCGGCCGCCGAAAGCGCATCCGCGTAGGCAGATGAAGACACGTACTGGGTTTCGAGCTGGGCAAGGTCCTCAGTGATCGCCACCGCGTCAGACTGCTGCGCGTGAGCCTGGACGAGCAACGCCAGCCGTTGCGCTTCCCGGTCGGGAGTCGCATAGTGATTCGACAGAGCTTCCAACGCATCGGCGATGCGGCGAAGACGCAGCAGGCAACGCGCTCGCCCCAGTTGCCAGCGGGGTACGAGCGGGCTGGCGGTTTCAGCTTCGCGCAACCCCTCAAATTCTTTCAGGGCGTCCTCATAGCGTGTGGCCCTGAAGAGGATTTCCCCGCGCGCCGTCCGGATTTCATCCGTCGGGATCGGATAAGTGGAACCAAGCTGCGAGCGGAGCGTTTCCAGCGAGTCAGCGGCAGCCTGCGCCTGCGGGGACATCGGGAAGGCGAAATAGACTTCCTGGAATGCACGTGCGGCCTCCTGCGTGCGATTTACCTGCTGGTAGGCCCGCGCCAGTAGCAACGCTAGCGCCGGGCGCGTGCGCACTTCAGGCTCCGCAGTAAGTGCGTCGATGGCATCCTGCGGCCGCTGGGCGTCGAGCCAGGCGCCGGCGCCCAGTTCCAGCGCCTGCCAGCGCAGGCCGCTTTGCGGAAAGCGCGTGGCGAAGTTCTTCAGTGCCTCGGCTGCCCCGAGCGGCTGCCCCGCCCGGCTCGCCGCGGAGGCCTCGTAGAACACGGCATAATCCGCCAGCGAAAACGCGCTCGCCGTTGCCGAGCGCAAATCCTCCGCACCTTCCGTGAAGTACTCACCTTCATACTCGTAATAGCCCGCCAGAAAGCACGCCCAACCGCGCCACTCGGGATCTTTCTGCGCCTGTGCGTAGCGGCGCAGGCTCGGCCACGTATCGCGCTTCTTGGCCCGCACCGCAAGCTGGCGCAGCGAAACCGGAACCAGGTCGGCGGCGGCAGCCGACACACCCATCACCGCCAAGTACGCAGCCAGGCAGAGGGTCCGAAGGAACGGTTTGAAGAAGAATGTCACGCGGAAGGCCCTGGATATTCCGGTCCCAGGACGGTGGAGTCATTTGCTGCCAGCGTTCTTACCAGCTCATCATGGAAGTAGTTAAACTCTTTACCGAGGGTTTTGGCGAAGCGTTTTTCGAAGGTCTGGCGACTCCGGTCGATGTCGGACTTCAGGCGCATGTACAAGTCTTTGTTCTTGCGCCCGTCCGCCACCTTCATCTTGTTGTAAAGCTCGATCTCCGACACCAGGAGTTTGGCGAAGCGCTTCGCGTCTTCGTGAACCTTCTGTTCAGCTTCGCTCAATTGTGAGATCTCGAACCCTGTCGGAGCCGATGGAGACGCAGGCCCGACGCTGGCCGCAACTTCCTCCGCAGTGGGCGCCTCCGAAACCGGCAGGGGCGCGCTGATCTCTGTGGCCGTTTCAAAGGCAGCCGGAGCAGACACACTTTGCACTGCAGTGGAATCGAGCACTGATGCCGTTGCTCCCGTTGCTGTCGGTTCATCCGTTGCAGTCTTTTCATCGGCAAATTCTCCGGGCGCCTCGGCTTCCGGGGGTTTCGCGACTTCCTCGCCCACGCCCTCGGCCGGAACGCCGCCGCTCAATGCAATCAGGCGATCGAGCTGCGCACCCGCGAATTCGGAAAGAATCTTGAGAGCATAGACCGGAAGCGAATCGCCCTTCCCGCCGGGATCTGCATAGAAAATCGCGGAGACAGTACCCGCCGCGCGGATGGGCAGCAGCAGGACAGGGGCATCCGGCGCCGGCTTGAGCTTCTCGAGAAGATTGCGGTTCTTCTTGAGCGTGTCCGCGCTGGCCTCCACGGGACCGGCGGTTTCGCAAACTTGCCGGAAGGGATTCTCCTGATTGAGTGGGATGATCAGAGACTGGAAGGTTTTTTCCGTCAGCTTCGGCCCGAACCCGTTCGCCGAGGCGCCCCAGGCCGCTTTGCCGCGCACGTCGAAAATCGCCGCCCGTACACCCCATCGGGCGGCCTCTTCCGCGAGAATCTGCAGGACCTGTTCAGGTATTGTGCACGTCATCAGGCTCCGGACCGCGCCTAAGACGTTTTCGAGCGCCGTATCGGCGGACATTCGCAGAGCTGACGCTCCCGCGCACGCAATTGCCTCCCACTGATGGTCAGCTTCCTGCTCGGTGTGTTGATGGCGCAGCCGCAATTCCGCAAGATCATGTTCAAGCTTCTCGAGCTGTTCCGCCTGCAAGCGAAGCTCTTCCGCCAAGCGCTGGCGAGCCTCGCGGATCAGGTCAGCAATCAAACTGGTTTGTGCTTCAGCCAAGCGTGACACCTCGGCAGGGTAAGCTACACATCCATTATGAAACAAGCCGCGGCGTGGGCGCAATGGCAATGTCGCAATGTCACGGGTAAGCGTATTCGCCGGGTCAAAATCATAGGTGGTCCGGAGAAGACCAGAGCTTTCGGCTTTCGGCCTTCTGGCTGCTGCCCTCTGCCTCCTGCCTACTGCCTTCGCGCGCGCATGATTTGACACACCTCGTTTCGCGTCGTAAGCTAAGCCATAGATATGGGGGCGTACCGGTTTCGACGGGAGCCCTTGCGCTTAGGAGGCATGCCGGGGGTCCACACCACCCGTGATCGGCGTGGGCCAAAGACAACTGCCAACACGCAGTATGCCTACGCTGCCTAATTAATTAGGTAGCCGTCTCCTCCTTTAGGCCCGCATGAGGGAACGAGGCGTCGCTTGGCGGGATAGTCCTGGGTTTGCTGCCTGAGAATCCGGGACGAGACTTCCCAGGCTAGTCGGCGGTTCGTTGTTGCCCGTTCCTTAGGGCCGCTGGCGAAAGCAGGAAGCGAACGAGATAAGCATGTAGGCTCCTAACCGTAAGACTCTTCGGACGGGGGTTCGACTCCCCCCGCCTCCACCACATAGTGCGCTTCTATTTCATCTGCTTAGATTGACCGCAAATCCCGCGCCCAGCTGGCGTGTAGTCCGTGCTGCAATGCGGAGCCATGCTGACCGTGCTCCGCCGCCAAATGCGCCGGCGCCCCCACACGTCCCGGAAGGAACGCCGCTGGCAGTGTCCTCTTGCGGTCGAAGGGACGCTGAACGGCGCCAGGGTGCGGACGTGGCTCGGCCTTCGGAGCTTCGGGGCGACGCAGAACATCGTAATCGAGACTCCGCAGCAAAAGGCTTACCCCTACAGTGAGGTTGTCACACAGACTCTTTCAGGGCTTCCATTTTGAAACGGGCTTGGTTTCCTGACCCAGGCCGAAGGCCCGCCGATCCGAATGGCGGGCCGTTGTCCCGCCTGGCGGGATGGGACAGACCGCCCCTTCGGGGCTCGAACGCCCAAGCACGCGCGGTATGGTTGAAGGTCCCGCGACAACCGTTTCGCGGAATACCCGTGGCTATCGCAAAGCTGGGGGAGGGCAAGAATCTTCTTGTGCTTGACATTGAACTTCCTGAGCCGGAAACTAAGATTACGACCCGGTAGGCATCGACCTGCATGCGCTGGTTCTTCGCGTGCTGCGAGCGGAAGGGTCCCTGTGTTCGACTACCCCGGGCCAGGATTTATGTTGTCTTCGCTTAGCCTCGTGCGTCGGCCGGGACCCGTATCGCCCTTGTGGCTGGTGGTTGTCCTGCTAGCCGCTTGCACGGCCCTTGTACCCTGCATACTAAGAGCGCAAAAGGAGAGCGACGAAGAGGTTTCCACGCGCGACGTGGAGCCCACCTTCAAGCTCCAGGTCGAGCGCAACTTGGTGGTGGTCCGCGTGGTCGTGCGGGATGCAAAGGGCGCGGCGGTCGACAACCTCCGCAAGGAGGATTTCGAGCTCTTCGATCGCGGCAAACCCCAAACCATCTTGCACTTCTCGGTGGAGAAGCCGGCTCCCAAGCCCGCCGAGAAACCGGCAGAGAAGAAACCCCCAGCCGAATTGGAAGCCACCGAAGAGACCGAGATCTCGCCCGCCGCGGCCCGCCGTTTCCTGGCTCTGTACGTCGAGGACGTGCACACGCCCTTCGAGGGCTTGGTGCGCACCAGGGATGCTGCGGACCACTATCTGGCGGCTTCGCTCCAGCCCGGAGACCGCGTGGGGCTGTTCACGGCCTCCGGCCAGCACCAATTGGACTTCACCGACGACTTCGCCAAGGTGCATCAGGCGCTCTTCGAGCTTCGTCCCCGTCCGATCACCGGAAAGGACATGTCCTGCGCGGTGATTCCGCCCTATGAGGCGTACTTGATAGTCGAACAGCGCGACCCCAATGCCCTGGATATTGCCACCGACGAAGTCATGAATTGCGAATTCGGCGGTGACCCACGCTTCCTCCAACAGGCTCAAAGCGCGGCGCAGGCTTACGCCACCGGTGCCAACTCCATGGCCGAAACGGAGTCGCGTGCGGCGTTGCGGGGGATCGAATCTCTCGTGCGCCACATGAGTTCACTTCCCGGCCAGCGCAGCGTGGTGATCGTCTCCAGTGGATTCCTGACAGAAGCCCTTCACTCCGAACTCGGCGAAATCATCGATCGCGCCCTGCGCGCAAACGTCGTCCTCAACGCCCTAGATGCCCGCGGCCTGTACCTCGACCCCGGGGTGCCGGACGCCTCGCAGGCTAGGGTCGCCAACACGAACCGGCCCGAAGTGATAGGACGAAAGAGCCAAT
This sequence comes from Terriglobia bacterium, assembly GCA_050018275.1. GTDB lineage: Bacteria > Acidobacteriota > Terriglobia > UBA7540 > UBA7540 > Bog-366. The sequence goes on from JBEKAK010000080.1 coordinate 13,428, forward strand.
TGTTGAGTTATAGTGCCAAGCTGGAGAGCGCTGGCATGGCGGCACTCGCCCAGGATACGGGCGGCGTTTTCTTCCAAAACAGTAATGACCTCGAGGCGGGTTTCCGTCGAGCTGCCGCGCTTCCAGACCCGTATTACGTTCTGGCTTTCTCACCGCAAAACCTGAGACTCGACGGCGCCTTCCACCCGATCAAGGTCAAGCTGGTTTCACAACCGGGCCTCACCCTGCAGGCGCGCCGGGGCTACTACGCTCCCAGGAAAGCGGATGATCCCACCGTGCGGGAAAAGGAAGAAATTGAGGAGGCAGTCTTTTCCCAGGACGAGATGCAGGAGCTGCCCATCGAGGTCCACACCCAGTTCTTTATGAAGAGCCAGTCCGACGCACAACTCGCCGTCTTGACGCGCCTCGATTTGCACCAGGTGCATTTCCGCAAGCAAGAGGATTGCAGCCTCGACAACCTGACGTTCGTGACGGCCCTCTTTGACCGCGATGGCCATTTGGTGACAGGCCAGCAAAAGCTTCTCCAGCTGCGCTTGCGAGACGCGACCCTGGCAAGATACCTGCAGACCGGCATCACGCTCAAAACCCACTTCGACGTCAAACCGGGGACTTACCTGGTGCGCGCCGTGGTCCGGGATTCCGAAAGCGGCCAAATCTCCGGCCTAAACCGCACCGTCGAAATTCCTTATTAGGAGATCGACCCATGTCTCGACATCATCTGACCGTGACTCTGGGCCTTCTCACCGCCCTGGGCTGGCTGGGTCTCGCGTCTGCCACAGCTCCTGCCGCCCCACGCGGCGCACAGAATCCTTCCTCCCAAGCCGTCACGAGCGCGCCGGTAGTGATCAAGGCGGAAGCCAACTTGGTTCTGGTCGATGTGGTCGCGACCGATAAGAAGGGGAATTACCTCAAGGATTTGGAGCAGAAGGATTTCCATGTCTTTGAAGACGACGCGGAGCAGAAAATCTCCAGTTTCTCGCGCGCGGCGGACATCCAGCCGAACGCTCCCGAGCAGCAGCGCTACATGGTCCTGTTCTTCGACAACTCCACCATGGCGCCCAGCGACCAGGGCCGGGCGCGCGAGGCGGCAGGGAAGTTCGTGGAAAGCACGGCTTCCCCGAATCGCCAGGTGGCGGTGGTGGACTTTGGTGGAGTCTTGCGCGTTGCTCAGAACTTCACCTCGGACGGGGATCAGTTGAAGCGGGCCATCGGCGGCGTGAAGTTCGCAGCGGTTCAGCCCAACGCCTCGGGCCAGAGCATGCAACTTGCCTCCCTGGGTGTGCCGTCTCTGGGCCTTCGCCAATCCGACTTCGCGGCCCGTAGCGTGCTGCTCTCGATTCGCGAACTCGCCAAGACGCTACGCGCGGTCCCGGGTCGCAAGACGCTCATCTTGTTTTCGAGTGGATTTGCACTCACTGCGGAACGCCAGTCCGAGCTCGCGGCGACGATCGATTCGCTGAACAAGGCAAACATCGCCGTGTATCCCGTGGACGTACGCGGCCTGGCAACAACAGGAAACCCCGGGATGGACATATCGAATCCCTCCGGCCGCCCCGGATTCCCGCCCAGTTCATTTCTGCAGGACACAGATTCTCCCTTCCCTCACCAGCCGGGTCTTATGGCTGCGCTGATGATGCCTCCTGATCCCGATCCGCAGAGGCCGGGTGGAGGGGGCGGCGGACCCGTAGGGGGTGGTGGCGGCGCTGGCGGCGGCGCCGGAGGCGGCGTGGGTGGAGGGGGTGGCGCCGGGGGTGGTGGCAAACCCGGGGGTGGCGGCGGTGGCAATCCCGGAGCCGGCGGTGGGGGCAAACCCGGGGCGGGCGGCGGGGCTAATCCCAGCGGTGGCCGCGGAGGCGGTAATACCCCACCAAACAATAACCCCAACTTTAACCCTGCCTATGCGTGCAGTGGCCCCGATGCTTTCCAGAACTCCCTCTGCGCGGGTCGCCAGATCATCCCCACCCCGCCGGATTCCGTAGCCACGAACCAGCAGGTCCTTTATGCGCTGGCCGCAGGCACCGGCGGTTTCACGATTTTCAACACCAACGATTTCCTCAAGGGCCTGGAGAAGGTCGCAAAAGAGATGAACGAATACTACATTCTCGGTTATGTCCCGCCCAACCAGACCCACGACGGCAGTTATCACAAGATCCGTGTGAAAGTGGACCGCGGGGGCGTGAACATTCGCTCCCGCAACGGTTACTTTGATGTGAAAAGTCCTGACCTCCTGGCAGGAAAGCCCGAGGGCAAGGTGTTGGAGGAGCGCGTCGCGAACCCGCAGCCCGGCGACATCCCTGTCTCGCTCCGGGCGCCCTACTTCTACATCGCGCCCGGCGTAGCGCGCGTGAATTTGGCCCTTTCCATTCCGGGCTCCTCCGTCGATTTCGAGAAGCAAAAGGGAAAGTTCCTTTCAAAGGTGAACGTGCTGGGAATCGCCTATCGCGAGGACGGCTCCGTGAGTGCGCGCTTCAGCGACACGGTGAAGTTGGACTATGAGAAAAAGGAAATCAAGGAGTTCTCCAAAGGCTCTTTCGACTACCAGACGACCTTCAACATTGCTCCGGGAAAATACACACTCAAGCTCGTCCTGAGCGCGGGAGGCGAAAAATTCGGAAAGTATGAAACGCCTCTGCTGGTGGACCCGTTCTCCGGCAACGAGTTCACCCTGGGCGGCCCGGCCCTCAGCGACAAGCTCGTTCCGGTTTCCGAGCTTGCCGTGAACATGGACGAGGCTTTGCTAGAAGAACGCCCGCCCCTCGTTTTCAAGGGCATGCAGGTCGTTCCTTCACCCAATAACCGGTTTGAGAAAAGCGCGCACCTTGTTTTCTACGTGGAAGTCTATGATCCCGTGTTGCGAAACCCGGACGTTCCACGCGTGGGAATCCTGTACAACATCGTGGACCGGAAAACCAGCCAGTCGGTCTACTCCTCCAACACGATCCTGATAAACGAATTGGTGCAGCAGGGTAATCCGCTGGTCCCTCTGGGCCTCAAACTGACCATTGACCAACTCCAGGCGGGCGACTACCGGCTGGAAGTCCGCGGACGCGATTCGGCCGGCAACACTTCACCCGTGCGCAGCGCCGATTTCTCCGTCGAGTAATCGGCGTGCCACGGAAGATCCCCTTGAAACCGCGAGGCCGGAGGCAAAACCCTCCGGCCTCTTCTCATGTCGCGATTCGCCGCGCGCTGCTCGCGTGGTTCCGCGCCCACGCGCGCGCCCTCCCCTGGCGAGAAAAGCGCGACCCCTACGCCATCTGGGTGTCAGAGGTCATGCTCCAACAGACCCAGATCGCGACGGTGATCCCTTATTACCCGCGCTTTCTCGCGGCCTTCCCAACCGTCTCGGACTTGGCGAAGGCGCCGCTCGAGCGTGTGCTGGAATTGTGGTCGGGCCTCGGCTACTACCGCCGCGCCCGTCACCTGCACCAAGCTGCACAGCTCCTCACAACGAAATTTGCCGGGCGGTTTCCCGAAGACTACGCGAGCCTTCGCGCTCTTCCCGGCATCGGCGATTACACGGCCAGGGCCGTGCTGAGCATCGCGTTCGATCAGCCCTACGCCGTGCTGGATGGGAATGTGGCGCGCGTGGTCGCCCGCCTGTTCGCTCTGCGCGGGAATCTGCATCAGCCCAAGTTCCGTGGCGCCGTCGAGACTGAACTCGCGGGGCTTCTCTCCCGCCGGCAGCCGGGTGATTTCAACCAGGCCCTGATGGAGCTCGGCCAAACCATTTGCCTGCCGCGCGGGCCGCGCTGCTCGGCCTGCCCACTCGCGCAAGGGTGTCGCGGCTTTCGCTCCGGCGACCAGGAGACGTTCCCGACTCCCCGCCCTCGCCGCGCCGTCGAATCCCATTATCTCGCCGCGGCCCTCCTCCGGCGTGGAACGCGGGTGGCCATGGTGCGCGGGCTCGATGAGGGATTACTTGATGACCTTTGGAATTTCCCCGCGGCTTTCGGCCGCTCACCGGCGGAAGCGCTGGACCGCCTGCGCGAAAAACTTCATCGCCTCACTCGCGCCTCCTTCTCCCTCGGCGAGCCGGTGGAGGAATTTCGCCACCGCATCACTTTTCGAACCATCCACGGACGAGTTTATCCCGTCGAAAACTTCCGCGGAGGGCCGCGCGGCTCCTGGCGCTGGTTCGAACTCGCACGCCTGCCGCAGGCCGCCATCTCCCAACTGGCCCGCAAGATTGTCCATCGGGTGATCGGGTAATCGGATCGTCGGTTCATCGGATCACCAGGGAGCGCCATTCACTATTCACCCCGGGTTCACGATTTGAGACTCAGCCATTAGATCTGTGCTGATCTCCGACGCCTCTGTTCATGTGGGTTTCGACGTGCTGAAGATGCTCCGGAGATCGAGCGCCAGCAAGGGACCGGGAAAGGGGTGGCGTTTCGCGCCGACGCCGTTATAGATGGAAATCCACGTTGAGATGCCTAAGGCAAAGCGTCCCCCGGCGCCTTCCTAGGGTTGTTCTCGATCGGGCAGAGCTTGCACGCACGAGTTCTGCCCAGTGAGAGTGGGGTGTATAATCTACCAGGACGTGGCGGCACAGCGCTGGTGGATTCCTGGCTCAAGTCCATGGGCTACCGTGCGGATCGCATGACGCTGAAGAGCGGTCTCCTACTTGTCAGCCTGTCGGTCTGGGTGGTGGCGCCGCAGGTGAGAGGGCAGGTGCCCTTGAACGCCGCCGACAGCGCGAAGGTCGAGCATTTCCTGGATAGCGGCCAATCCCATCCCCCCCTTAACTGTTCCATCGAACCCCGCAAGCCATTCCTGGATTTCGCGTTCCGCTTCGATGTGGGGTACATCCTCAGGTGCCCCCTGCGCGCGTTTGGAGGGCGCGAAAGCACGGTCCTGGATTTCGTGCGAGTCACCCCTCAGGTTGGCAAGCCCCTGATACTGGGCGAATCTCACCGGGTACCGGGGATCCCTCCTGAACAAGCTGCCGCTCCAAATGCTAGGAAGCTGAAAGGCGAGGTCGAGGTGAGCGGAGGGTTTGCCGTAGGAGAGGGGTGGTATCAAGTCGAGGTCCTGCTCATGGACCCGGAAACTGGCCGGACATCCCGGAAGCGCTGGAGCGTGCGTGTGGCTCGCAGCCACAGCGAGCAGGCTGTGGTCGTAGGTGTCCCACGCGGCACCGCTACGCCCATGGCATTCCGACCTTGGCAGGGCAAACTCGACACGAGCGGGAAGGGGTTGCGACTCACGATCTTGCTGGACGCCGCGCCTATATACCCCTACGCGCAGAAGCTGCGGGCGTGGGACCGCGCGGCTCTGCTCGGGTCGCTATCCACTCTTCTGGGGCAGATTCCCTGTGCCTCGGTGCGCTTGATTGCTTTCAATCTCGACCAGCAGCGAGAGGTGTTCCGGCAGGACGACTTCGCCGACGCGGGATTCATGAAGCTCGCCGAGGCCCTGCGGACTCTGGAGCTGGGGACGGTCTCTTACCGTGTGCTGCAACAGCGCCAGGGCTGGCTGGATATGTTGGTGAATTTTGCCAACCGGGAAGTGACTGCGGCGAATCCCTCGGACGCCGTGATCATTCTCGGGCCGCATGTTCGTTATTACGCGGGGGTTCCGCGCGAGATGCTGAAGGTTCGCGAAACTCCCAATCCGCACTTTTGCTACTTCGAGTATCTTCCCGGCGTTGGACAGCTTCCCGATACGTTGCAGATTCTCACCAAGAGGCTGGACGGCACTGTGTATGAAATCCACTCTGCGGGCGACTTCGCGCGCGCCATCCAAAACCTGCTTGCGCGGGTGCAGCCGAGTGGTGGGGCTACCGTCGACAGTCGCTGGCCTCCCCGGCCAGCACCCCCGCAATAGCCGCGTAGGTAGCCCCCACCAGGATTCCCCTGTTGTGCCTCCCGGCGGACGAAAGGTATCGCCTCCGCCCTAAGATTGCAAACTGAATTATATTCGGGTGCGCGCTAGGCTCCTGACAAATGTCCCCAAACCAGCTCGCCGCCAAGCTGGGCACCGCAATGATCTGGCTTAGAATCGGAAATTCCGGTTCACTAATCAGTATTCCCTGCCGGCGCTCAGCCATTCACGTCGCGCGCGGGGATTTTCTGCAATAGAATAGAGCCCGGAACCGGGGCATGCGAACCGATGAGCGAGCGCCCACATGTTGTCGTCACTGACCTGAGCCAAAAGCAGGCGCACATCAGCGTGCAGCGTTACTTTGAGATTTCTCTTCTGCTGATGCTCGCCACGGGCTTCCTCACCGTTGCCACCACGGGCAAGCTGGACCTGGTTTCTATGGTCGGGATGTTCGGCGCGCTGGTTATCAAGCTGTGGAGCTACGTTCGCGAAGCCGATTATTCCCTTTCCCCCAAAACGGTCACACGAATTTCCATTTTCTACATCTTCTTCTATGGCCTGGATTTTCTAATTTTCTCTTCCGGCCCCAGCCCGCTCGACCGCATGCTCTCCGCCACGGTGCATCTGGTGCTCTTCACGGCGGTCATGAAGATCTTTTCGGCTCGGACTTACCGCGACTACGGCTATCTGGCCACGCTTTCGTTCCTGATGATGCTGGCGAGCGCCGTCCTGACGGTAGGGACCACCTTCTTGGTTTTCTTCACGCTCTATGTTCTCTTCGCCATTTCGACGTTCATCAGCTACGAAATCAAGCGCGCCGTGGAAGCGGCCTGGCGCGCTCCCGAGGGACCTTTCCGTGCGGCCGAGCAGAATCGCCGGGCCATGGAAAAAGCGCTGATGACGGCGGCGGTCGGCTTGGCCGGGGGAATCATCCTTCTGGCCGCCGTGCTCTTTTTCGTCATTCCCCGGTATCGGACGGGGTACCTGACCGGCCTTTCCATGCAGGCCCAGAACATTACGGGCTTTTCCGAATCCGTCAATCTGGGAGACATCCGCAAGATCCTGCGCTCACCCCTGGTGGTGATGCGGGTGATGCCGGAGGGAAATCCCCGCCAGTTCGTGGGCGTTAAGTGGCGGGGCGTCAGTCTGAACAGTTTTGACGGCAAGCACTGGTTCAATGACAACACCGAGCAATTCCCCCTGCAGCCTGCGTCCTATCAACGGTTCATGATCCCGCTGCCCGAGGGCTGGGAGCACCGCCCGCAACGTCCGCTGCGCTACCGCATCCTGCGCGCGGCCCTCTCCACCGACGTGCTCTTCGCTGCCGCTGAACCACGTGAACTCAGCGGCCAGATGCGCCTGCTGAGCCTGGACCAGACCGGCTCCCTGCACAGCCCGCTAAACACCAACGTCCCTTTCGTCTACACCGTGGTCTCCGAAACCGGCCTGCCGCCGGCGGGCGAGCTGCGTCATACCCCCGCGCAGTCTCCGGACGGAATTCGCTTGGTTTATCTGCGCCTGCCCCAAATGGACCCACGCGTCGGCGAGCTGGCTCGCACTCTTACCGCTTCCGCAACCAATAACTACGACCGTGCGGTCGCCATCCAGTCCTATCTGCGCAGCAATTTCCAGTACACACTTGACCCGCTGGCCATCGAGCCCGGCGACCCCATCGGGAGTTTCCTGTTCAAATCCAAGTCGGGCTACTGCGAGTATTTTGCCGCCGCCATGGCGGTGATGTTGCGCACGCTCAAAGTCCCCGCACGGCTCGTCAATGGGTTTCAGACAGGTTCCTACAATCGCCTCGGCAAGGATTTTGTGGTGCGCGCTCGCGACGCGCATAGCTGGGTGGAGGTCTACTTCCCCGGCTACGGTTGGATCCCCTTCGATCCCACGCCGGCCGATCCCGCTCCCGTCTTGCCAAGCGTATGGGACGACTATGTCGACGCCGCAGCTCTTTTCTGGAATGAGTGGATCATCAACTACGACTTCGGCCACCAGGTGCAGTTGGCGCGAGAGGTCGAGCAGGAATCCCACGACTTCCAACAGGCTTTTCGCTCTCGTGCCGAGAGACTCAAGCGCCAGGGAATTCGCGCCGCCTATCGTATCGAGGGCTGGCTGATGTCGCACAAGCTCCTGGTGCTCGTGATCATGCTGGCAATCCTGGCGGGCTTGATTGTCACCGACAAGAGCGGGTGGCTGACGGAAGTCCGCTTCCTGTTGGCCTGGAAATTCGCGCGGCGCGACATGGCCTTAAGCCGGCGCGAAGCTACGCTCACTTATCAGCGGCTGCTCAAGACATTGCAGAAAAAAGGGTATCGGAAAAGGCCTTCCCAGACGCCGAGGGAGTTTGCGCTTTCCTTTCTAGGTACCCGGTGGGGACTCGGGGTGCAGGAATTCACGCAACTCTACAATTTGCTGCGCTTCGGCCAAGCGTCCGTCCCGCTCGCCCGCCTGCGTCGGATCATCGACGAGATCACCAGGAGTTAGCCCGAATTTCTCACCACGCTCCGCTGCTTTTCGTCCGGCGGTCGGGAGGGCGGGGCTAAACAGGCTGCGGAAAAACGCTTCCCTAGTGTCATTCTGAGCGAAGCGCAGAATCTCGCCCTGTGCATTTTCATGACCGTGCGAGATTCTTCGTCGCCTGCGGCTCCTCAGAATGGCAGCGCCCACGGGCTTTTCCGCAGCCTGTTTAGCCCCCCCTCCCTCGTCGTGGTGAGAAACTCCGGTTAGGACCCTGTTCCCCCGCAAGCCACAGGTAAACATCGAAGCTGAAAGCTGACCGTCGATTGCTGAAAGCTTCTCTTAGGGAATCGACTTCCCGCCATCCACCACGAAGACCTGCCCCGTGATGAAATCGCCGCGCGTGGCGAGATAGAGCGTCATTTCCGCAATGTCCTGGGCGGCCCCGGCTTTCCGAAGCGGCGTCGCGCGGATGATCTTCTTGATGGTGGCGTCGCGTTTTTCATCCGGGAAGAGAATTGTCCCGGGCGCGATGCTATTCACGCGGATGCGTGGGGCCAGCGCCTTCGCCAGCGAGCGCGTCAGGGAGATCAGCGCCGCCTTCGACGCACAATAGTGCAGGTAGTTCGGCCATGCCTGCAGCCCGCCGAGCGAGGAGATGTTGATGATATTTCCTCGGCCCTGGCGCATCATCAGGCGCGCTGCGGCCTGGGCGCAAAAGAAGGGGCCTTTCAGATTGATTCCCAGAATACGATCCCAATCTTTTTCCGTGAGCTGGTCCCAACTCCCGGCAAAGAACGTGCCCGCGTTGTTCACGAGGAGGTCCAGGCGGCCAAAACGCTTTTCGACCGCGCGGAACATCGCCGCGATTTGCCTCGGCCGTGAGACGTCCGCGCGGATGGCCAGTGCGCGGACCCCGAGCGCAGCCATCTCGCGCACGGTGGCCAGCGCCTCCTCACGCGACTCGTGGTAGTTCACGACCACGTCCGCCCCGGCCCGCGCCAGTGCCAAGGCTATGGCACGCCCGATCCGTTTCCCGCCGCCGGTCACCAACGCCACCTGGTCCCGAAGAGGTCGTTCGCTCATAGTCTCTCGATTGATAACACGCCTATCGCCATTGTCAAGGGGAGTCCGCAAGTGGTTTCTTGCGCCCAGGCGCAAATTGGCATAGAGTCTTGTGCGAGGCGCCCGCCATGCAGGATGGATCCCTGGACGACATCGGGCATTTTCTCGCCACCAAGAGACTCGCCATCGTGGGAGTCTCTCGTCACCCGAGACACTTCTCGCGAGGGTTGTTTCGAGAGTTTCTGGCGCAGGGGTACGACGCTGTCCCCGTGAATCCGCAGGCCAAGGAAATCGAGGGCCATACGTGTTTCGCCTGCGTCGCCGACATCACCCCGCCCGTGGAAGCCGCGCTGCTGATGACGCCAGCAGCTACAACCGACCAGGCCTTGCGCGAATGCAACGAAGCTGCCGTCAAGCGAATTTGGATATACCAGACCGGGGGAGACGGAGAGGTTCATGAGCGCGCGGTGGAGTCCTGCCGGAAGCGCGGCTCCGCCGTGATCGAAGGTTACTGCCCGTTCATGTTTTTTCCCAGCTCGGCGTTTTTCCACCGTGTGCACCGCTTCTTCATGAAGGTCGCGGGCAGTTATCCGCTCTAAAGCCCTAGCGCGCCGCGCGGGTGCTCCATCGGACGCCCGCGTCACTGCATCAGTTCGAGTCTTGCCGTGAAATGCCGCAAAAAGGGAGCTTCGTAAGTTAACCGCAAACCGCCAATCTGCTCCCGCCGCTTCCAAACCTCCAGAATCACCTCAATGACGTAGTCGATGTGACTCTGGGTGTAGACGCGGCGCGGAATGGCCAGGCGCACCAAGTCCATCTTTGCCGCCGCGCCGAACATCAGCGAGCCGATCTCGACGGAGCGAATTCCGCCTTCCAGGTAGAGTTCCGCGGCCAGCGCCACGCCTGGAAACTGCTCGGTAGGAATGTGCGGAAGGAAAGCGCGCGCGTCGAGATAGACGGCGTGCCCGCCGGGCGGCTGCACGATGGGCACCCCCTCGTCGGAAATGTGCTTCCCTAGATACCCTGTCGACACGATCCGATAGCGGAGGTAGTCTTCTTCCAGCACTTCTTGCACGCCCACGGCAATCGCTTCCAGATCACGTCCGGCCAGCCCGCCATAAGTCGGATAACCCTCCGTCAGAATCAGCAGGTTCTTTTCCTGTTGCGCAAGCGAGTCATCGTTGGTGCAGAGGAACCCGCCGATGTTCGCCAAACCGTCCTTCTTGGCCGACATCGTGCAGCCGTCGCCGAGGCGGAAGATTTCCTGTGCGATCTGCTTCGGCGTTTTGGATTCGTACCCCTGCTCGCGCAGTTTGATGAAGTAGGCGTTCTCGGCAAATCGGCAGGCATCAAAGTAGAGCGGAATACTGTGCTTGCGGCAGACCGCACTCGCCGCCCGCATGTTCTCGATCGAGACCGGTTGGCCACCCCCGGAGTTGTTGGTGATCGTCAGCATCACCAGCGGCACCCGCTCGCGCCCGACGCGCACGATCAGTTGCTCGAGCGCGGCCACGTCCATGTTGCCCTTGAACGGATGCACGAGCGACGGTTGCCTGCCTTCCGCAATCGGCAAGTCCGCGGCTTCGGCGCCCACAAATTCCACGTTCGCGCGCGTGGTGTCGAAGTGCGTGTTGTTCGGGACCACGTCGCCTTTCTTGCACATCACACTGAACAGGATGCGCTCCGCGGCCCGCCCCTGGTGCGTGGGAATCACGTGCTTGTATCCGAAGATACCTTGCACGGAGCGGCGGAAGCGGTCAAAGCTCTTACTGCCCGCGTAGCTTTCATCCCCTTCCATCATGGCCGCCCACTGGTGCGTCGACATGGCGCCGGTCCCCGAATCCGTCAGGAGATCAATCAGCACATCCTCGGCCGGCAGCAAAAACAGGTTGTAGTAAGCGGAGCGCAGTAACGCTTGGCGCTCTGCTCGTGTAGTCCAGCGAATGGGTTCCACGCTCTTGATCTTGAAAGGTTCGATAATGGTGCGGATGGGCACAAGGGGCTCCTTGGACTGACGTCTTGGAAGTCCGTCTTCTGTGCGCTGGCGATGCGTCGCAAGGTGATTCTACTCCATCGACGCGACGAGTGCCGCCCGCTGTGCCGCGCCGTGCCTTGACCCCGATCCCATCGGGGTTCGATTTCCACAGTCCGACCCACTGATGGAAAGAGGGTAGTCGCAATGGAAGCTAGCCGAATTCGGGATCGGGGTTGACGCTTCTCCACCCTCCCCCTTAGAATCCAGTATTGCTCTGGATTGAGGCGGTGCTTAATACCAAGCCCGGCTGTCACCTGTGCGACCGAGTGAAAGACCAGGTTGATGGTGTGTTGTAGCGCTGAGCTTTAGTGTATGGTGCCAGGAGATCCTTTACAGTTAGTGCCAAGACATGCTTTACACCTTGGGGTAGAGTTTCCGGCCGAGGTGGGGATTATTTCC
>JBEKAK010000081.1:0-25200 GCA_050018275.1 Terriglobia bacterium
CGCGAAGCCTGTGCACACCCCCAAAAGGTCCAACCGCCCCACCGTGCAGCCCAAAACCCAGGCCAGCATCGACGATCAGCACTCCGAAGCGATTCTCGGAAAACTTGGTGAGAAAAGCAGGCTAAGGGATTGTTTCCGGGTGCGCCGTGATCCGGGCACAATGGCCACAGGCGCAAAATCCGTGTTGCATCTGAGAGGACCGAGGTATACTATACATTTGTTTAGTATGGACCGCGAACTTACAAAGCCGCAAGGACTCGTTCTGGGCTTCCTTGAGGAGCGGAGCAAGAACGGTATGCCGCCGCCAACATACCGCGAAATTTGCAGGCGCTTCGGGTATAGGAGTCCAAAGGCTGCTTTCGATCACGTCGTAGCGCTTGAGAAGAAAGGCTATGTGATGCGGGAGAAGGGATTCGCTCGCGGCCTGCATCTGGTCCGAAAGAGCACCGGCATCCCGCTGCTTGGACGCATTGCTGCTGGGCTTCCGGACGAAGCATTGACAACAACCGACGAACGCCTTAATGTTGACCCGACATTTTACGGCATTCGTGATCGCTCCCGAGCCTTCGCGCTAAGTGTGACCGGCGATTCGATGATCGGTCGCCACATCCTTGAGGGAGATATTGTGCTGCTGGAACGAGCAGCTGTCCCACAAGATGGCGATATCGTGGCAGCGCTGATCGATAACGAATCTACGCTCAAAACTCTCGTCCATAAAAAAGAGGGCAAGGTGTGGCTTCGGGCTGAAAACCCCGTCTATCCCGAGTTGATACCCGTCCTGGACCTACAGGTCCAGGGTGTCGTTCGCGCTGTTATCCGGTCCTTGAGAAAATGAGCGCTGCGCCTCTGCTACCAGTCCCTGATCCTCCGCGGCGTAGCTTTAGTTTGGGATTGCTCGGAATGACGCGCTTGGAGAAACCAACATTTCTACTGTCTTGTTGAGACCGGATTCCATCAGTGGTCCGCTCCGTGGGTGCGGATACCGTACCGATCTGCTCCGAAGCGATTTTTCCTTCGGGGATGGCCGGGTCGTACCACTGGTAGGATTCGCCCAGGCTCCCACGGACTCTCGGTCGGCGTGCGTGGCCGTGCTCTCAACAACGAATGGGTCCCGCCTAGCCGTAGAGGATTGCAAGCCTCTCGGAGCGCCGCTCGTATTCGTGTGTTCACAGAATGCGCTTCAATGGTGGAAGCAGGGGGCCAAGGCACCAGAGTTCTTGGAGAACATCCCGGCAAACGAGGTCGACCAATTCTTCCAGAGGCATCGAGAGGAGTTCTCGCCCGGGGCAGTCTACCGAGCAAAGACCTGGGGGCGTTTTCAGACGGCGTATCAGCTCAGCTTCGTAGACCTTGGGCTGATGGCCCTTGTCGAAGAAGAAGTCGGCAAATTCCTCGGGGAACTCATCGAACGAAACGTGTCAGCGCTAAAGGGCCGCCTCGGCTGGACGAGGGTCACCGATGATCAGGGGCGCTGGTTGCTACAAACGGTGTTCTGGCTTGTTTCGGGGAAGATTCTTCGCGACAAGCAAGTCGCGGGGTTTAAGGACCTCAACCTGAACGAAGTTGAAGAAGTCTTTCACCGCGTGGCGAACCATTACGGCACGAAGCCGCTGGCAGCCGGATCAGCGCGGAAGCTTGAAGCTCTTCGCGAATCGGCTCGAACTATAAGCCAATTCAGCAGCCTGGTGCTTACAACCACCGAATCTCTTGCACATGTTTATGAGAACACGCTCATTTCGAAGGAGACACGGTTGTCCCTCAGCACGCACAGAACGCCGTCATTTCTCGTTGACTACGTCCTGGGCAATCTGGCTGACTGGATAAAGGAGATTCCGGCCGATCAAAGAAGTGTCTTTGAACCTGCATGCGGGCACGCCGCGTTTCTCGTGTCGGCGATGCGATTGCTCACAGAAATGCTGCCGCCCGACAAAGAAATACCAAGCCGGCGGGGGCCGTACCTACGAAGCCGGCTACATGGCAATGACATTGATCCATTCGCTCTTGAGTTGGCTCGCCTGTCGCTGACGCTCACAGACATTCCGAATCCTGACGGGTGGGACTTGAAGCCCCAGGACATGTTTCTCGATAACCGCCTCGCTGAGCAGGCAAAGGGAAACACCATACTGCTTGCCAATCCACCCTTCGACAACTTCGCGCCACAGGAACAACATTTCTATCGGGACCGGAATTCACAGGTTCGCTTCCTCAACAAATCCGCCGAGATGCTATGGCGGACGCTGCCACAACTACCCCAGGGAGGAGTCTTCGGGGTAGTCCTCCCCCAGACTTTTCTGCACAGCAACAATGCCAAAGACCTTCGCGAGCTTCTCATCCGCGAGTATGAGCTAAGGGAAATCTGCCTTTTCCCTGACAAAGTATTCCCATTCTCCGGCGCCGAGTCGGCAGTCCTCGTCGGCCGACGCAAGAAAGTCACCGGACGAACACACGTTCGCTATCGCCGTGTTCGTGAACGTGAATTTCAATCCTTCCGTTCAGAGTACGCCGCCTCGACCACGCGCACTGTTTCACAATCACGGTTCTCGCACGACGAATCCTTTTCCCTGCGCGTCCCCGACCTAGAAGAGGTGTGGAACGCCTGTGGTGACAAGCCGACCCTCGGCGACGTTGCTGCGCTAGCAAAAGGACTCGATTATCATGCGCAGCTACCACCCGGGAGAACGACATACTCCGAACAACGATTTCCCGGGGGCCATCTTGGCTTTGTGCGCTTTGGCCACAACCTACAGGTGCATGAGTTGCCCGAGCGTTACTGGATGAACCTGGACCGATCGGTGATTAGCTCGGCAAGGAGCGGGACGACGGTCGGCACTCCCCAGGTCCTCCTTAACTATGCTCCCGCAAGTCGTGGCCCATGGCGACTTAAAGCACTCATTGACAAACAGGGGCACCCGGTCACAAGCCGTTTCATTCCGGTACGCCCAACGGTGCCCTCATATTCCATCGAGACGCTTTGGGCCCTGCTCAACTCGCCGGTTGCGAACGCTTACGTGTTTTCGCATCTGGGCAAACGCGACAACCTCGTCGGCGACGTCCGGAAAATACCGCTCCCCAAGGAGAAATCGTTTGAAGGCGTCGACCGTGCTGCAACTGCATATCTTGAAGCTGCCTGGTCGAAAGCGGACTCGGCAACGCTTCAGAAGCTCTTACTGCGGGTCGACTGCGACGTTTTAAGGCTGTATTCACTGCCACTCGAACTGGAGCAGTCGCTCCTTGCAGTATTCACCGATTGGGAGCGCGTTGGCGTGCCGTTCAAACAGACCAGATACCTACCGAAGGAACTCGATCACTCGGTACGGTTTTCCGACTTCCTCCAGTTTGAAGAAGATTGGTCAGTGACGAACCGCGAGCGGGGCATGCTCATCGACAAGAGCATTTCAGGCACGCTGAGTACAGAGGAACAAATGCGTCTCGACGCCTTGCAGGCTTACGCCGACTACCACATCGACCACGTATCCCCCCGCCCTACCTATGTGCTCGATGAGCTCGAGAAGAGGCTGTTTTCCGGCCTTCCAGTGAAGGACGGAGCCGTCTGATGGTCGGATTTGAGTATCCAGCCGAGCCGCACGCTAGACGGCATGGCCCTGTCGGCTACCAAGATTACAACAGCTATCGCGATTGGCTCCGCGATGAGTTCACGTTTCGATGTGTGTACTGCCTTCACCGTGAGCAGTGGTACGGCCGCGGTGCGACGTTTCATATCGATCATTCCAATCCGGTAACGGTTGAACCGCGAGGGGAATGCCAATACTCAAATCTGCTCTACGCGTGTGCAAGCTGCAACGAAGCGAAGAAAGCCATCCTTGGCGTTCCGGACCCCTGCCAAGTGGCGTTTCATGATTGCCTCCGCATCATGGATAGCGGTCGCGTCGAGGCCTTGAACCCCGATGGTAGGAAACTTGAGCAGGCCCTGCGATTGAACAGTGAAAGGAACTTACGGTATCGCTCACGCTGGATGCGAAACCTTGAGGCCCTCAGGACGAACAGACCAGACCTCTACGAGGAATACATGCGGTTCCCCGAGGATCTGCCAGACCTCCGCAAAAAGCATGTTCCGAATAACACCAAACCAGAGGGAGCCGCAAACTGTTACTTTGCTCCTCGCGAGCGCGGTGAGCTTCCTCGGACGTACTAGGCCCCGCATCGGAAGGCTGTTTCCCGATTCCGGGCGGATGGTCGCGCACTCGGAAACTATCCCAGCGCCTTGTGGTTCCTCCTTTGACGCCAGCGCCCACTTGGACGCAAAGTCGGCATATCCGCAACTCACCCACTACCAAAGAGTTGAAACCGCTGGCGGTGCTACGGCCCCCGGCAGGGGGCCCCCGGACAATTGGCCGGCCAACTTTCGGGCTACCGGTAGCCCGCAAGCGACCCAGCCAACCGTCATCCCCGCGAACACGGGGGGTCCACAAACGAACTGGCTTCTCGCTGGAGCTTGCCCTGTACCATATGGTGCAGGGCTTGCCCCGATTGCATCGGGGCGGGAATGACGCGACGACGGCGGCGCGGTAAAGACCCGCGCCAAAGGGAATTCGCCTGAAAGTTAGCTGCCATCTGCTCAACTTTCGGCCTACCGCTAGCCCGCAGCGCGCGCACCCCACGTACCACATTCCAGCTACCACTTATCCCGACCCGGCCGGGACTCGCACACAGCGCTCGCTGCCCACCTACGACATGCCACCATCTCCCGCTCGGGGCGACGTAAAGTCGCCGCTACTTTTCTTCCTACCGGTAGGAAGAATCGCATAGCACGGTCTTGACGTTGCACCCCTGCTTATTGCTAATCTATAGATGTGAGGAGTTGCGTGGCAGCGCGTTCGTGGAGTCCGACGCTATTGTCATGAGTATGAGGTTCGTTGATGAAGTCAGCCCCGATGCATCGGGGCGAAAGAAGGTAGCCCACGGCGCGAGCCGTGGGAAAGGGAACCTTCCCTCACCCCCGTCCCCTCTCCCGCCCGCCCTGCGGCCCAGAGCGGGGTAGGCGATGACGATACCTCTTGCAGAGCCTTCGGGCGGCGGGCCGGCGGGAGAGGGGTGCCCCGACAGAGGAGGGGCGGGGTGAGGGCCGTCGCTCCCAGGGCTTGCGCCCGCGCACGGCGGGTCAAAAGAGACCCTGGGCTATGATCTTGCGCCCCTGACAGGGCTGCGGAGCGGCCGCCCACAAGGGGGAGAGTCTGTCAGGGCACTTCTAACTCAGGACACTACCGTTGAAGTGAAGACGCCACTGCTGGCCGCGCTCTGCGGGGCCCGCC
This sequence comes from Terriglobia bacterium, assembly GCA_050018275.1. GTDB lineage: Bacteria > Acidobacteriota > Terriglobia > UBA7540 > UBA7540 > Bog-366. The sequence continues at coordinate 5,271 of JBEKAK010000081.1, forward strand.
GCTGAAACGGCGATTCGTGAGGTTACGATGTCCCCGGTCAAGAAACCGACGATGAGCAAACTGCCCGCGGTTCGGCGGAACGGACGGCTGTCCCGTGGCCTCCGTGGACAGCAAAGCCTTAACACCGAGACCGCAGAGCGCTCCGTGCCCTCCGTGTTGAAGGCTTTAAGACACAGAGAGGACGGAGAGGATGGAAGATTCCGACTTTCGCCAAGTTTCGCGCGTAACAAGCCTGCTCATGAGGATGAAACGCCAGGAGCGGGGGGAAGAAGCCTGGGAAAAACCCTCACGATCCTTGAATGTTAATGAAAACACACTAAGTTAGCGAAGAATCAGGTGAATTGTGACGGCCGCAGGAAGAAACCAGGTCTTTGAAAATAGGGTAGTTAACAAGAATGCTCGTAGCCTAGGCTGAGAAGAGAAAAAAGGATGTTAAAATGAAGGTATATCCTTGAACGTCGATGAAAATAAATGAGATAAAAAACTGACTTGGCGCAAATTCACTGCTAACCTTGAATGTTGTAGAAAAATAAACGACTTATCGCCGCGAACCTTGAATGTTGTTGAAAGGAAAGGAGAAAGTAATTGGATCGGGAGACGCTGGAGGTGCTGCGGAACGCCGGGGCAAGGATTGTGCGCACGGACGCCAGCGGGGCCACGACGGTCCAATGGACGGCGATTGGAAGGAACTTGACAACCACGGCGTGTCATTTACCTGAGAGGGTAGGAATGCCAAGAGAAGGTCCCATCGCCGTTATTATGGGTCACGAACCTGAAAATTCGCCGCCTTTCAACTGGCAAAAACCAAGGTCGATATTTTACAACAATCGCAACATCAGCCCCACCCAGACTGGCTCCACGGCCGGGGGCTATCACATCGGGAGTGATCGTATATTTTTCATCCATCTCCAAATTGTGATTATTCCAATCTTCACGAGTAATTGTGGGGAGGCGCCCTGGGTAGTAGAGAGGCGGCCTCTTGGTTTCGTTAAAGGGCAGTGGGCTCATAACCACCTGAATTACACCGATTGATACTCCTACGTCGCGCAGTGGGATGATGTTTGTATTGGTTATTGTAAAAGAAGCATTAAATGGATTAGTAAGGTCAGGAGGTCCAGGTGGATTTACAGAAGGTCGCGGTTGCAGAAAAAGAATTCCAGTGCTACCTACAACGGTTGCAATTCCGAGGCCCCATGCGACAAGCCTTGCACGAATCCTTGATTTGGGCGCTACTATTTCTTGTGCCTTTAGTGGTGGCTTATTCTTTTTACGCGCTGGTTTTCTATTTCTCGACATGGCCTGTTCCCCGAACCAATCCCGTACTCAAGACTCACTTAGGGTCTTTCGCTTCGCCACCGTGCGCTTCGTACGGCGCTTCGGACCCTGTGGTGGCGGCCGGGTCCGTGACCTTCAAAGTGCGGTAAAGGGATCGCGACACCTGGGCTCCGAAAAGCATCACGGCGGAGGATATATACGCCCAAGTCATCAGAGCTACGACCACACCGATGGATCCGTAAACATGCCGGTAGTCGAAGAAGGGGAGGAAGAGGATGAAAAGGGAGCGAGCCAGCGCCCAGAGAAGGGCCGTCAGCACGGCGCCGGGGAAAACCTGACGGAGCTGCATGGGGCGATGGGGGAGCCGCTCGAACAGAATCACGAACATCAGGAGCGCCACGCCGAAGGAGCCTCCCGCCGCCATCAGGTGATAGAGGAAGACCACCAGGGGATGCAGCGAGGGAGCCAGCAGGCGCCCCAGCCAATTGCGGAAAAGGATCTCCGCGGCGACGAGCAGCGTGGAAAGCAAAAGGAGACAGCACACGATCAGAGCCATCTCCAGAGCCAGCAGCCGGCTTTGCCACCACGTGCGGCCCCGCTCGACTTCCCAGGCGCGATTCAGAGCAATCTCGAGGGGAAGAAACACTCCCGAGGAGCTCCACAGCAGGAGCAGAAACGAGATGAGGCCGATTCTTCCGTAGGCGCGCGAGATGCCGACCAAGTTCTGCATGATGAAGTCGGTCTTGACGGGCAGATAACCCTGCAGAACCACGGCAATCCGGCCCGCGAGCTCGAAGCGCTGGATGTAAATTCCGCTCACACCCAGCAACAGCAGCAGCAGAGGGAAAATGGCCAGCAGACAGTGGTAGGCGATGGAGCCTGAAACCATCAGCGAATCTTCGCGAAGAAAATTCCGCAAGGCCTCGCGGAGCGCCCGGCGAGTACTCGCCCAGCGCATTCGAGTGGCTTTCCTTTTCGCCGTGCGGAGGCTGGCTGGCATTTCCCTTGGAGGCCAGTGCCCGCGGGATGGCGCTGATGAATTCCGAGCACCCGGCCTTGACCCTAGCTTATACTAGATTCCCGCGCCACAGGGCCAGTTGAATTTGAGGCTGACGTCAGGGAGGTTTTGGTCGTGGCCACCGAAGCGGAAATCCTCGAGGAAAACCGCAAGGTCCGACGGCTGCAGGTGGTAGTCAATCTGGTGATGAATCTTCTGCGCCAATCGGACCTGCCCGTCGAAGAAGCCGCGGCGCTCGTCGCCCAGACTCGCCAGTTTGCTCTCCGTCTTTTCCCTGACAAGGAACAGACGTACGACCTGATTTACCAGTCCCGGTTCAAAAGACTCCTCACTGAAAAATACAAGGTGATTTGACTTTCCCGGCGAAGCTCAAGGGCTGGCTGGTGAAACGTCCGGCGGCGCGTGGGAAACGGATCGCAAGGTGCCGGTGATGGAACCGAGGGAAATCATCGCCTTGATGCGTAGAGGCAGTTGCTGGTTGTCGGCGCTGAACCAGATGAGCATGCGGCCTTTCCTTTTGAGCAACCCGTTGATGACTTTGGGCTCCACGCGAAACGCGTCGAACGTTCCCATGGGAGTCTGCACTTTTTCACGTGCCTGAACCTCCACGACAACCCGCTGGGTCTTCGAGCCGTCATTCACGGGCAATTCGATCGTGCGACCGACTTCCAGGTGCTGGCGGCGGAGATAGTAAAACGCCGTCACCACATCTTCCACGCAAGCGGGAATCACGTTTTCGGCGTGTTTGGCCGGTGCATTGGCCTGGCTCAGATCGCGTTCATCGAGGAGGGCAAGGTTCCGTATCCTGTCGAAAACGATCAGCGTGTCTTTGTGCCGGCGCCCTTCATTGGTCTTCTTCATGATACGCTGCGAGCAGAGGGTTTGGGGGCTGAAGAAGGACCGGAATTCGTTGTTGACGTTAAAGAGCAACGAAACGAAGCCTTGAGACCGCGCGGTGGTCGTGACCTCGTAGGCGTCGTTCGACCCTTCGCCGGTCCTCCGGAGCGTGGCCGTTAGCTCGCCGGCGCGGAAGACCGACCACGTCACATCGTAGGTCAGCATCTCGCCCGGCGTGAAAGGCTCAGGGACGTTTTCCGCCGTCCCCGTGAGGGATACGGTCAGGAACGCAAGAAGCGACACAGCGGCCAAACGGGAAATACGTGTAGGCATACAAGCAGTTAGACGCGCGGCCCCTTACAAGAGCAGCCCGGAAAACTTTATCGGAGCCAGATCTTTAAAGCCAGGAAAATCATCGCCGCGAGGTACCCGAGAAGCGCTTCATACTCACGATTCTTCCGATACCGCTTCCACTGAAACTCCTCACCACCGGCAGCCTTACGAAATCGAGGGAGGAACAATGGAACACTCTGCGCATAACGCTCGTAAGCGTCCCCAAATTCCTGCCGCAGGAATTCCTCTTCGCGACGAATCACGGGCCAATAAACGGCCACGAATAGAGCCATCAGAACCAGGCCCAGAACCCACGAGCCTCCGGCCAGGACGAATCCCGCGCCCATCAGGGCGCTGCCGAGATAAAGAGGATTGCGCGTGTACGCGTAGGGTCCGCTCGTGGCGAGACTCTGATTCTTCGCGAGGTGCCCCGCGGCATACGCGCGGAGCGCCAGTCCCGCCACGGCGACGGCGCCACCCGCAATCAAGAGCGTCACAGTGGGCTGGCAGAATATGAGGTATGCCACGCCCAGAGCGAAGCCCAGCGGTACCCGCCAGCGCGAGGCCCACGCGGCGTAGACGCTATCCATGCGCCCTCGCCAAACGTTTCTCAATGGCGGCCAGTACGGACTCGACGGAAATCCCGGGCAGATAAGTGGGATGTGCCTCGCGACGCGTGTGATTGATCGGGCCGAGGTTCGAAAGGGCGATGTCGTCTGCAGCAAACGGGCCGTTACGCGCCGGATCCGTGGGGCCAAAGATGCCGACGATGGGAGTGCCGACTGCGGCGGCCAGATGCAACGGTCCCGTGTCTCCTCCTATAAAGAGTCTGGCGCGCCGCGCGAGGGCGATGAATTGCACGAGCGTGGTGGGCAAATAGCGGGCGCGCCTCGAGCCGGCGCGCTGCAAGATGGCGGCGATCAAGTTCTCTTCACCTGTGGAGCCTGTCACCAAGATCTGCTCCGGAAGGATGCCTTCCAATCGTTGCATGAGCTCCGTGTAGCTCTCCGGAGGCCAGCACTTCGATCGCCAGCCGCCGCCCGGATTGATGATGATGAAATCCTTCACGTGGAGAGCTGCGAGTTGGGTTTCGACGTAGGTGTCGTCCCCGGCGGTACGCGGCAAAGGAAATTGCCAGCGTGGCGCGTGCGCCCCGAGTTGCTCGACCAGCGCCAAGTTCATTTCAATAACGTGCTTGCGTTCGCGAGGTGAAATCCGCTGCGTATACAGCACCGCCGCGCTCGGCTCGCGCAGCCAGCGTTTTGCGAACCCGATTCTCTCCCGCGCACGGCTCAGCCACGCGACCACCGCCGACTTCCAGAGTCCCTGGAAGTCGATGGCCGCGTCGTAGCGGGACACGCGCAGTGTCCGCAGGCTGCGGCCGATTTCCCGCAGCGTGGCGCCGGTTGTCAATCGCCGCCGCCATCCGAGCGTGTCGAGCTTCACGACGCGGTGGAGATAGGGATTGCCCTCGAGCAGCAGCGCGCAACGGCTCTCCACGACCCAATGAATCTCCGCCTGCGGAAACGCTTCCCCCAGCGCGGCCACCGCGGGGAGCGCGTGCACGATGTCTCCGATCGAGCTGAGGCGGACGATCAGGAATCGCTGCGGCGAACCGCTCATCCCTCACACCTAGGAGAGGGCTCCTGGGCGCGGCAGAAGCCGACGTCAATCCTTGCGCGCACGCCGGGCAATCTCCGCCAGAAGCCCCCGCGTGGAATGGTTTTTGGCGTCACCCACGATTTGCACCGCGCCGCCATAGCTCTTTACAAGATTCCGTTCGGGAACCGTCTCCGCGGAATAGTCGGTGCCCTTGCAGTGCACGTCGGGGCGCAGGTCGCCCAGGACGCCCGCTGCGGTCAGCTCTTCGAAGATGACCACGTAATCCACAGCCTCGAGCGCCGCCACCAATTCCGCTCGGGCTTCCTCCGGAAGAATCGGCCGCCCCGTGCCCTTTAACGCCGCCACGCTGTGGTCGCTGTTCACGCCTACTACCAGCACGTCCCCGCACTTCTTCGCCTCCTGAAGATAACGCACATGGCCGAGATGGAGAAGATCAAAGCAGCCGTTGGCGAAGGCGATACGACGGCCTTCCCGGCGCAGGCGATCGCCGAGGGCACGAAGCTCTTGGCGGCGGATAAGAGGAGCACTCATGCGTTGCGGACAGCCTCCCGCATCTCGCCAAGAGTAACCGTCGCGGTGCCACGCTTCATCACGACGATTCCTCCCGCGCAGTTGGCGAGCAAGGCGGCATGCAGAAAACTTGCTCCGGCGGCGAGCGCGAGCGTGAAGGTGGCGATCACGGTGTCCCCGGCGCCTGTCACGTCCACCGCCTGGTCCGACCCGAAGATGGGCAGATGGCGCGGGGCGCGGCGCTCCTCAAACAGGGCCATGCCGTCACGGCCGCGCGTTACCAGCAACGCCTGGAGCGATTGCCGGCGCAGCAGCTTCCTTCCCAGCGAATGAAGCCGTTCCAGGTCATGGCCAATCGACTGGCCGAAAGCCGCCTCGACCTCGGGTTCATTGGGAGTTGCGGCGGTCAGATTCTTGTACGTCAGCAGGTCGAAGCGCGAGTCGATGGTGATAGGCAGCGACTTGCGCCCCCGGCGCCGCCGCAGGAAATCCACCTCCTGCGAGCTGGTCGCGCCGTAGCCGTAATCGGAAATCAAAACCCCTGTGGATGTGCTCAGCAGCGCCACCGCACTGCGGGCCAGGCCGGTGCGCACTTCCCGCGCGAGAGGCTGCGCCGGCTCGCGGTCCACGCGCACGATCTGCTGGCGCTGCCAGTGTGCCAGTCCTCCCAGAATGCGCGTTTTGGTGGGGGTCAGGTGATCGCACACCCGCACCACGTGCCGAGTAGAAATCTGCTTTTCACGCAAGTAGCGGAGCAGCGCCTCGCCCGCTTCGTCGTCGCCGACGGCGCCCACGGGAATGGCCCGCGCGCCGAGGTCCGCCAGGTTATTCACGGCGTTGGCGCCGCCCCCGGGCACCACCTGCTTCTCGCGCTGCTTCAAGATCAGCACCGGCGCTTCGCGTGAGACACGCGCGATTTCGCCGTAAACGGATTCGTCGGCCACGAGATCGCCCAGCATCACCACTTGCTGACGTGGGAATCGTTCCAGAATAGCGAGCAACGCAACTCGGTCTGGGGTCGCGATCTTCATAGGTTCGGCTCCACGGGTGCGGCCCCGACCGAAGGTGAGCGCGCCGGAAGATCTTCCAGGATCAGCGTGGCTGCTTCGAGAAGATTCTCCACCACGTGCTCCGGCTGGCGGGGCCATTGCCGCGCGTGATATTCGAATTCACCGCGCCCGTATCCCGTCATTACCAGAATGGTGCGTAGACCCGCGTTGAATCCCAACTGCATGTCCCGGTAACTGTCGCCGACGATGTAGGAACTCGCCAAATCAAGATGAAGCCGCCGGGCGCCTTCCTCCACCATTCCTGTCGCCGGCTTGCGGCAGCGGCAGGCCAGACGATACGCGGGCAAAGGGCCCTCCGGGTGATGCGGGCAATAGTAGAAAGCGTCGATGCGCGCACCCTGTGCTGCCAATTGGCGCGCGATTTCCTCATGAACCTGGTGAAGCAGCTCTTCGGTAAAATAGCCACGCGCAATGCCGGATTGGTTTGTTACCGCGACGACCGGCAGGCCCGCTTCATTCAGCTTGCGGACCGCCTCGCCCGACCAGGGAAAGAGCTGCAGCCGGGCAAGGTGATTCATGTACCCGACTTCCTCGTTGAGGGTCCCATCGCGATCGACGAAGACCCCCGGAACGCGCACCGTAGCTGGCGTGGCGGTTTTCGCTCCTGGACCTCGCCCCGCGATTTCACGATTAGGCTGTTTGCTCATACGTAATCTTCCACTGCTTGACCAGTTCCAAAACGGCTTTGAAAACTTCCTCCACCGAGACGCTATGCATGCAACGAAAATCAATGGGGCACTCGCGCAGCCCGCAAGGACTGCACGCGACGCGATGTTTGACGATGCGGACCCGCGCTCCCACCGGCCCCGTGGCGCGCTCGCTGGTCGAGCCGAAAACCACCACCTGCGGCACTCCCAGCGCCGCCGCTAGGTGCATGGGGCCGGAGTCGTTGGACACGATCAAACGGCACTGCGCCATGAGCGCCAGGAGCTGCCGTAGCGAGGTCTCGCCCGCCGCCAGCGTGGGAGTGTGCTGCATGGTGCGCGCGATCTCCTCCGCCAGGGACCGCTCCTCGGGGGAGCCGAAAACGAGCACATCGGCGTTCAGCGCACCAATCAGGCGATCGGCCAGCGCCGCGAAACGCTCCGGCATCCAGCGCTTCGCCGGACCGAACGACGCACCGGGATGCAGGCCGATCAAAAACCGCGGCCCACCCAAGCCGAGAGCGTCCAGCTTTTTCGCCGCCCAATGTTTTTCGGGGTCCGTTAGGCGAAGTCGAATTTCCCCGACCGGCTGAGGCTGGTCGATCAACCCGGCACGGAAAAGGAGCTGCAAGTAGTAATAGACCTGGTGTCCGTAGGCGGCAGGCAAGGGCGGCTCAAACGCTTGGGCGAGCAGGAAGCCGCGCCCCTCCCGCGCGTAGCCGATGCGAACCGGAATGCGCGCTCGCCAGGCCATCCAGGCGGCATGAAAAGCGTTCTGGAAAAGGATGGCAGCGTCGAAGTGCTCTGCGCGCAGTTCCTCGACCAGCCTCCCGAAGCCCCGCGGTCCGCGATGTTCACTATTAGGTTTATAGACGATTTGGCGAGTCACGGCGGGATGATACCAATAGATTTCACTGACCCAGGGCTTGGAGACCAGCACGATTTCCGCGCGCGGGAAGCGCGCGCGCAAGGCCTCCAGTGCCGGCAACGACATCACCGCGTCGCCCACCCAGTTGGTGGCGCGAACCATAATGCGCTGCCAGTTCGCGAAGCGAGCGGGGCTCGTCATCAGTCCACCTTCTTTGGCCTTTCAATGTACGTTAACAGGGTTTTCTCGAATTCTTCCGCACCGAGGATTTGCGCCTCAATCACGCAGGCCAGGATGGGCAGCTCCGGCCTCCAATCCCGGGGAAATTTTACAGCGTCCTTCTCCGTTGTCAGCAAAGCGGCCGCTCCGTCTTTTCGAGCGCGTGCGACCAGGCGGTGGAGCTCTTGCTCAGTGTATACGTGATGGTCGGAAAATGCATCCTCAGCGACTAGGTTGAATCCCCAGCGTCGCACGTCCGCAAAGAAGGCGCGCGGGTTGCCGATTCCGCAGAATGCCGTCACCTTCTCTGAGCGAATCTGTCCGCCCGGAACGGCCTCGCCGCTTCGAGCGTCCACCATCCCTGAGAGTTTCATCGAACTGCGAAACACCCTCGCGGCTGGATGGATCTTCGCGATAGTGTCTTCAAGCGTCTTCGAATCGCCGGAATCAACCCTCGTGATCACGACCACCTGCGCGCGCTGGAGGGCGGCGAGCGGTTCACGTTGGCGGCCAGCAGGCAACAGTAAACGGTCGGAGAGTTTTTGCGTGGCGTCCAGTACCACAAGGTCAACGTCGCGCGCCAGGGCCAGATGTTGGAAGCCATCGTCGAGAATGTGCGCGTCGACGTGGAAGCGCTCCTCCACCACCCTGCCGCCGCGAAAGCGGTCGGTGCAAACGGCGAGGGGAACTTCCGGGAGCGAGCGGGCCAGTAAAGCCGCCTCGTCGCCGACTTCGCGCGCGTCTGCACGGCGAGCGGGGGCGGGCGCGACGACGATCAAGTCAGTCTTGCTGCGACGTGCGTAACCTCGCGTCAGGATGCTCGGCTTCCAGCCGTGCCGCAGCAGGATTTTTGCTACCACGGCGACGAGCGGCGTCTTGCCGGTCCCGCCTACCGTCAGATTGCCAACGCTTATCACCCGCCGCGACAGGCGGCGGGTTTTGAACCAGCCGCGCCTGTAGGCCGTGTGGCGGAACGCAACACCCAACCGGAATGCCGCGGATAACGGCAGCAAGATCGGATTCACTTGACCTCGGATGGGAGAGTTTTGTGCGCCCGCGCATCCCGGTCCAGAAGTTCCCGGAGGCAATCGAGCGTCCGTGCAGTCGCACCGGTATTCTGCTCCAACACCTGCCGGGCGCTTGCACCCAGGCGGCGCCGTGCCTCGGAGTTTTCCAGCAGCCAGGCGGTATGCGCCAATTCCTCAGGATTGCGGATTTGAATCGCCGCCCCCGCTTCCAGGAACAACCTCGCGATGTCCCGGAAGTTTTCCATGTGTGGTCCGAAAGTAATCACCTTCGACCAGTAGGCGGGTTCAAGCAAATTGTGCCCCCCCGTGGGAACCAGGCTCCCGCCGATAAAGACGAGGTCGGCCAGCTCGAAGAGTCCCGCCAACTCACCAATCGTGTCCAAAAGGAGAATTTCCGTGGCAGCAAGTTGGTGTGACAACTCCGGCTCTTCGACCCTCAGGGTCGTGCGACGGGCGAAGCCCCGGCCCGCCCTCGCTAGATATCGGCCGACTTCGTCGAACCGCGCGGGATGCCGCGGCGCGAGGATCAACAGCGCCTTGCGATAACGCGCCTGGATCAAGTCCCAGGCCTGCAGGATCAGCGGTTCCTCACCCGGCATGGTACTGGCTGCCACCAGGACGGGACCACGCTCCGCGCGTCGCAGCGCCATCTTCAGCGCTCGCGCGAACTCGCTGAGTTGCGGCGGTTGCGCATCAAACTTCAGATTGCCAACCATCCTGACCCGCTCGGGCCTTGCGCCGAGCTGCCGGAAGCGTTGGGCGTCCGCTTCCGTCTGCGCGCAGATGGCGTCTACGTCCGCGAGCACGCGACGCATGAACGGCCGCGCAAGCCTGTAACCGCGCAGCGACCGCCGCGACAGCCGGGCGTTCACCAGCACCACGCGCGTGCCCGCTTGCCGCGCGGCGTGCAGGAGGTTTGGCCACAATTCGGTCTCCACGACAATCAGTAGCGCCGGCCGAATGCGCTCCAGCGTTCTCCGAACCGTCCAGCGCCAATCCAAAGGGACATAGAACCGGCCCGCGATCGCCGGCAGTCGCGCCTCACCGGCTTCGCGCCCGGCCGGCGTCACGTGACTCAGAAAGATCTTGCGCTCTGGAAACGCCCGTTGCACCTCTTGCACCAAGCCTGCCACGGCGACCGTTTCGCCCACGGAGACCGCGTGAACCCAGACCGCGCCTGAACGGGCTTCTTGAAACGGGATAAGCCCGAAGCGCTCTCGCCAGTAGCCGCGCCCCAGTCTTTTGCCCTGTCGCCATAGGTAAAAAGGCGCGCTGAGTATCGCAGCCAGAGTGAACAGCATACTGTAAACCAGATACATATTAGGAAGGACAGCGAGCAGGCCTCTTGAACATAGGCGGAGCCAAAGGTGATTATATGCTGAAAGCCCGGCACGGACAACGCATGCGCCTTTATCTTGAGCAGGTCGCTGTCGGGACCTCATGGTTTCCTTTGTGTGTCACCGGCTGTGGGCATGCGCTCGCGGTGACGAGGCAGCGCGTCGCCGCTCACCAAGCGGCACGGCAGTAAAGGGACCCACGATTTGCCTCGGGGCAGGAGGCCACTTTGATTCTTCTCGCGGTAGCCTGTTCCCGCCGGACCGGCGTTCGTAGAGTACCGCTGCGGCAAGCTCGTCCCCAACTCGTTTCAGCACTCGCTTGTCAGTTGCGCCTGTGGATGGTAACTTGTGGACATTGCGGGCCCATAGCTCAGTTGGTTAGAGCAGCGGACTCATAATCCGTTGGTCGCAGGTTCGAGTCCTGCTGGGCCCACCAACCACCTCCAGACAACCCCCGCGCAGGAGCGCCCTTTCGCCCTGCCCGCGGAGGCTCGTGGACGTTTTAGCCTGCCGTTACTTTTTCGCGTTCTGCAGGCGTTCGTACTCCTCTTTGAAGCGAGGATCTGCCGGGTTGAGATTGTAGGCTGTGTGATATTCCTCGAGGGCGCCCGGGAGGTCGCCCTTTTGTTCGAGGGCCATACCCAAGCCGTAGTGCGCGAACGCGTTGTTCGGGTCCAAGCGGACAGCTTCGCGAAACTCCGCCATCGCGCCATCCCAATCACCCCTGCCCCCGAGTGCGGCGGCGAGGGCGACATGGGCGAGTCGGTCATCGGGGTTCAGGCGCAGCGCCTCGCGGTATTCGGCAATGGCACCGTTCGCGTCGCCTTTGTTCCCCAACGCGATGCCGAGGCGGTAGTGGGCCATTTCGCTCGTGGGGTCCAGGCGCAGCGCCTCGCGTTGTTCGGCGATTTCCCCGTCCCAGTCGCCTTTACTCCCCAAAACGGCGCCCAGGCTAATGTGCGCCGGACCGTCATTAGGGTTCAGACGCAGCGCCTCGCGCAGTTCTGCGATTGCCCCATCCAAGTCGCCTTTGGTACCCAGGGCGAAGCCGAGGCTGAAGTGTGCCGATTCGTCTTTGGGATCCAACCGCAGGGCCTCGCGCAGCTCAGCGATTGCCCCGTCCCAGTCGCCTTTGGATCCGAGCGCATAGCCGAGGCGGTAGTGGGCCGGCTCGTTGTCGGGATCCAGGCGCAGCGTCTCGCGGTACTCGGCGATGGCGCCGTCCAGGTCGCCCTTTTGCTTGAGTGCCTTGCCCAGGTCATAGTGGGCATCGGCATTTGCGGAGTTCAGGCGCACCGCCTCCCGGAACTCAGCGATGGCACCCTCCAGGTCGGCTTTAGCGGCCAGAGAAACGCCCAGGTTAGTGTGAGCCAAGTCATTCGCAGGGTTAAGGCGCAGAGCTTCGCGAAGCTCCCCAATTGCGCCGTCCAAGTCGCCCCTGGCGCTCAGCATGACGCCGATCACGGCGTGGACGCGGTCGTTCGCCGGGTTCAGACGCGCGGCCTCGCGATACTGCGCCAGGGCGCCGTCCTGATCACCTTTGTCATACAACGCGTGGCCCAGGCTGGTGTGAGCCATCTCGCTCGTGGGATTCAAGCGGATCGCTTCCCGTGCTTCCGCCAGGGCTTCTTCCACCTTGTTCTGCGAACCCAGGGCTCGAGCCAGGGAGGCGTGCAGGTCTGACTCTTGCGGGTCGAACTGGAGCGCCGCGCGGTACTCACTCTCGGCTTGCGCGTACTGCTTCTTGTGAAAGAATTCTGCTGCTCGGGCGGCATGTTGCTGCAGTGCGGCTTGTCTGCCCGCCGCAGAGGGCTCGACGGTGGGGGGCTTGGTCACCCGAGCGGAGGAGAGCGCCTTGATCAACTCCTCTCCACCTCCGGACACGCGGACTGCCGTGAGGTAATCGTCCTTGGGCTCGAAGTCGATGCCTCGTTCCTCGACCAGCATGGCCACGCGTTGGCTCGGCACCTCCCCTACCAGCAGGGTGAGAATCTGCACCTGGCTGAGCGGCTTCTGGACGGCCCCACCGGCGGGCCGGGGGCGCTTCGCCTCCTGCAAGGCTTTAAGGAAGGCGTCGGTCGCGCCGGCAGCCTTGAGGCTTTGTAGGAGAGCCTCGGTTGGTTCAAAATCAATGCCGCGTTTTTGGATCGCCAAGGCACCGGTTTCGTCGCCGAGGCCGTCTCGCACCAGGCTCTGGACCTGGTCCTTGGTAAAGGGCTTCTGCTCTACCGCTGTGGGCAAGGCCGTACCGAGCACTGTGACCAAGACAAGAAAGCTTGCGAGCTCGCGAAGTCTCATGAGCGTCTCCGCAGGTGCTTAGGAATTGTCGACGGCCTTCAACGCGGTCGCAATATCTTCCGCGATCATTCTTCGCTTGCTCTTCTCGATGAAGAAGCTGGGGCCGGCCTGCAGGTAGGAAGGGAAAACTCGCATGCCCCGGAAGAAGTACTTCCGTCCGCGGAGCTTGTAGGTGGAGCCGGCGGGGATCACGCGTTTTTCACCTGCGCGCTGTGCAATCGCATTGAGGGCTTTGATGGCCACGTCTCCCATCAGCATCAGCGCTTGCACTTTGGGAAAAAGGGCCAGCTCTTTTTCCATGAATAGCGAGCATTGCTTCACGGTACTCGTCTCAATTCCATATCCGGTCTTCGCGCATTTCACGGCCGTGGTGAGGTAAACGCCGCGGTCAAGGATGTCCTTCGTCGACGACACCTTCGCGCCCGCGTCGTTAAAGGCTTGAACGGTGGTCTTCTGAAACAAGGGATCGCCTTGAGCATAGAAGTAGTCGTCGCGATTCACCGGTGCGGCTTCCGAAATCATCACCACGGAGATCGCCTCCGGCTGCACGTTGACTGCGGGAACGGCGTAGCACTCGTGCTTTACATCCGCACAGGGAAAATCCCGGCACTTTACGCACTGGCTCACGCGCATTTTGGAACCCTCCTCCGTGGCCAGGCCGCGCTCTGGCAGCCGTGCATCAGGCCTCACAGCGCAGAGTCTTCCTGAGCCACGGCCGCTGCTGCTCGGACATTCACGCGGGGATGCATGCCGCACGGATCCAACCGAGCGGCAGGGTGAAAAAAGGAAATCGTCAAGGATTCAGCGCGTCGCAGACGCAGCGGAAGCCGCCCTCGAAGAAGCTCCCGTCGGGCGGATCACCGTAACGGGAGGAGACACGCATGTCATCTCCCTTAGAGGTCCAGGCTTGACCACGCACCGCCCGTTGCGCGCCGCTCGAGGGCCCAGGCGGGTCCACCGAGGGGCTATGGGCATAGTAATCTTTGTCAAACCAGTCGTTGGTCCACTCATGGACGTTGCCCAGCATGTCGAACAGCCCGAAGCTGTTGGGCCGCTTCAGGCCACCCGGGTGCGGCATACCCCATGCTACGACGCCCGCGCCAGAGTTGCGGGCGTACCAAGCGATCTCGTCCATCGGCCCGTACAGAGACTGAGTGGTTCCGCCCCGTGCCGCATACTCCCACTCCGCCTCGCTGGGCAGGCGCCCGCCGGCCCACGTACAGTAGGCCTGCGCTTCGTTCCACGTCACCTTCACCATCGGTATCCGGTCGCTCATCCATCCCCGGTTGAAACTCGGTTCGGGCGGCATGTTCCTTTTGCTACCACTGGCGAAACGCTTGTACGCCCCTACCGGGACTTCCAGTCGGCCCATCCAGAAGCCCTTGGTGATGGTTACGGCGTGGGGTGGTTTCTCCGCTGGGTCACACTTCGCCTCTCCAGGCGAACAACCCATCATGAAAGTCCCGGGCGGAACCCAGGCGTACCTCAACCCATCCTTCGGGTTCTCTTTCACCATCCCCGGCGTGGGAGGGAGGTCCACCAGCGGCGCATGAATGCGGGTTTCCTGCCCGGCCGTAACCGTAACGCTCTCCTGAAAATCCGTCTTCCCGTTCGCGGTGATCCGCAGGTTGTACGAGCCCCCCGGCACATCGGGTACGATCACTTCTCCGCTCGCGTCGGCAGCGCCTCGGCTCGCATTGTCCAGAAAGACCTGCGCACCCGGCGTGGTTTGCACCACGATTCTTCCAGGCAAGTCGGCCAGTGACGCCTCAACTCTGGTTTCTTGTCCCGCCGAAACGCTGATGCTTTGCTCAAAGTTCTTCTTGCTGGCGGCAGAAAGCCGTAACTCATGAGAGCCTGGAGTCGCGTCCTCCAGGGTAAGTTCTCCGCTAGCGTTCGCCAGGCCTCGACTTGTGTTGTCCAGGAAAACCTCCGCGCCCGCGGTAGTATGCACCACAATCTTTCCCGCGAGGTCGGCGAGCGTGGCTGCCATCTCGCTGGTTTGCCCAGCGGTGAGATTGAGGCTCTGCTCGAAGACCCTCTTACCGGGCATGGACACCCTGAGCGCGTGCGCGCCGGGCTTAAGGTCATCAATCTTCAACTGTCCTTCGGAGCCGGTTCGCCCCTTGAACTCGTTATCGAGATAAACCTCGGCGTTCGGTAGAGATTGCACCACCACCCCCGAGGTCTCCGCCGCCGTCGTGGCGTGCAGGGCGGCAACAAGTTCGGCCTTGGCGGTGGCGTCATCGGGGTTCAAAAGGATCGCCACACGCTGTTCGCTAATGTCCCCCTGCCAGTCCTTCTTCTTTCCCAACGCCAGGCCGAGCAAGCGGTGAGCTTCGGAATCGCCAGGACTTACGCGGATGGCTTCTTGGAAAAGTGCGATGGCGCCGTCGATGTCGCCCGTGTCCATCAGGGCGTTCGCGCCCTTGATGCGCTGCTTGGCCTGCGCGGTGGCATCCTGAGAAGGCGGCTTGTTGGCGCTCGTGGCCCGCAAGGCATCGATGAGGACCTGCTCGGCTCCGGCGCTGCGCAAGGTGCGGAAGTATTCTTCGGTCGGCTCAAAATCGATGCCGTTTTCCCGCACTAATTCCGCTACACGCGCGCTGGGCACAGAACCTTTCACCAGACTCATCACTTGATCCTTGGTGAGAGGCTTCTTGGTTGCCTGCGGAGTTGCGGCCAGTCCGAGGGTCGAGAGCAACACAATTGAGATGAGAAGTTTGCATTTCATAAAGCACACCAGTCACGATAAGGTGGCAGGAGTTTCCATGCCTACAGCTTGCAGCCGGGATTCAGGTCGGCGGGTCCTGCACCGGGGAAGCTGGTCTCTACCGCTCCATACCTGAGACTGGCTTCGACCCCAATCGAGCGGCGGGCTCGCTTTGATGACTGCGGGCGACACCTGCGGGCTCTGCCCCTAAATCGCGGTTCACACTTCGCGTCCTAGATGGCTGGGAGTGTACACCCCAGAGCCTGGTTTTGCAACGCTTCCGCGACTCTGACTGACATCAACTGCCTTCCGAACCCGCCGCTGCAACCACGATTCCTCAGAAAAAATGGACGATCTGACACCCCCCATCTAACGGATTGACAAACTCGGCCGTTGCGAATAGTGTACGCCATCCTATGAGGCTTCTTGTCCTCGGATCAGGCGGTCGTGAGCACGCTCTCACCTGGAAGCTGCATGAGAGCCAGCGCATGGAGGAGTTGTATTGCGCCCCCGGCAATGGCGGGATCGCGCAGGAGGCCGAGTGCCTGCCGGTGGATCTCTCGCAGCCGAAGGCGATCCTGGAAGTCGCGAAGCAAATACACGCGGACCTCACCATCGTCGGGCCGGAAGCGCCGCTGGTGGCCGGAATCGTGGACGACTTCGAAAAGGAGGGGCTGGCGATTGTCGGCCCCAGTAAAGCCGCCGCCCGCCTTGAGGGGAGCAAGATTTTTGCCAAGGAGTTCATGCAGCGCCACGGCATTCCAACCGCGCGATTCACCGTCGCGGAAAGCTTTGAGGATGCCGTCAAAGCCCTGGCCCTTTTCCCGCTTCCGGTGGTCGTCAAGGCCGATGGGCTCGCAGCGGGCAAGGGGGTAGTCGTCGCACACAGCCGCGAGGAAGCGGAACAGGCCGTCGACAATTTCATGCGCCGGAAGACGATAGGCAGCGCCGGCGACCGCGTTATTATCGAAGACTGCCTGACGGGCGAGGAGACCTCCTTCATCGTGCTTACTGACGGGCGCGGCATTCTTCCCCTCGTGCCCACCCAAGATCACAAGGCGCTGCTGGATGGAGACCGCGGTCCTAACACCGGGGGCATGGGGGCGTACAGTGATGACTCCATTCTCAGCGAGTCCCTGCACGACGATATCCTTCGCTCCATCGTCGCGCCCACGCTGGCGGGCATGGAGACGGAAGGCGCTCCTTATCGCGGCTTCCTGTATTGCGGGCTGATGCTGACGGCGGCAGGTCCGACGCTGCTCGAATATAATGTTCGCATGGGCGACCCGGAAACTCAGCCTATCCTGATGCGGCTGCGCTCCGACCTCGCGGACCTGCTGCTGGCGCTACGCGAAGGCCAGCTTGCGGCGGTGGACGCGCACTGGAGCCCGAACCCGGCCGTGTGCGTCGTGCTGGCGTCCCAGGGCTACCCGGGGAAGCCCGAGGTCGGCAAGGTCATCACCGGCTACGAAGCGGCGGAGGCGCTGGGGGGGGTCAAGATATTCCATGCCGGAACGCGTGTGGAGGATCACCAGTTGCTCACCGCGGGCGGGCGTGTGCTGGGAGTCACAGCCATTGCGGAAGACTTGCCTTCGGCCATCCAGCGTGCTTACGCGGGCGTCAGCAAGGTTCAGTTCGAAGGCATGCACTACCGCAAAGACATCGGTGCGAAGGGGCTGCGGCGGCTTTCGAGCGCCCGGGAACCCAAGCGGCCACGCGCCCCCAGAGGAGAGCGGCCCTCGCCGCGTAAGTAGGGCCAACTTCCCGGGGTCCTTCAAATCCGATCAGCGAGGGAGGGAAGAGAAGATGCCTGAGAAGCCCTTGGTTGGCATCGTTATGGGCAGCGACACTGACCTGCCCGTCATGGTCGAGACCGCGCAAACCCTGAAGAAATTCGGCATTCCCTTTGAACTTGAGATCACTTCGGCGCACCGTTCCCCCGCCCGGACGTCGGAGTACGCGCGCACGGCGATCGAGCGCGGCCTGAAAGTGATCATCGTCGGCGCTGGCGGAGCGTCGCACCTGGCGGGTGTGATCGCCGCGGAAACCATCCTGCCCGTCGTCGGTGTGCCGATGGCCACCACCACGCTCGCGGGACTCGACGCGCTACTCTCCACCGTGCAGATGCCCGGGGGCGTGCCCGTGGCTTGTACGGCGATCGGCAAGCCGGGTGCGATCAACGCCGCCATCTTCGCCGCGCAGATCATCGCCACGTCCGACGCTGGCATCGCGCAGAAACTGGTCGAGCACAAGGAGCAGCTGGCGCGCTCCGTTGCGGAGAAGTCGGAGAAGGTCAAGCGCGAGTTCAGCATCTAGATCCTACCCAGCGCAGTCTCTCTGGACGCCACGTGTGGATTGTTTCCCACATTGAACCCCATTTGCGGGCTCCTCAGTTCGCAGTAGACTGAGATCTCGTGGTCGGGAAGGAGTCCGCGTGTTCATTGGGCACTTCGCAGTCGCGTTGGCCGCGAAAAAGGCTGCGCCTCGCACCTCGCTCGGCACGCTGGTGATGGCTGCGCAGTTTGCCGACCTCCTCTGGCCGATTTTCCTTCTGCTGGGGGTAGAGCGGGTCGCCATCGCGCCGGGCAATACGGCCGTCACACCGCTGGATTTCATTTCCTACCCTTTGTCGCACAGTCTGCTTGCGGAGGTCGGCTGGGCCTGCCTTTTCGCGGGAGTTTACACACTGGTCAAACACGACTCGCGCGGCGCCCTCTGCCTGTGGTTCGTGCTGATGAGCCACTGGGTGCTCGATGCGCTCACCCACCGCCCCGACCTGCCACTCTACCCCGGCAGTTCGACGTATGTGGGGTTCGGTCTTTGGAACTCGCGCGCCGGAACCCTCCTTGTCGAGGGGGCGATTTTTGCGCTCGGCGTGATGCTTTATGTCCACGCCACGCGGCCGCGCGACCGTGTCGGGATCCACGCGTTCTGGTCGTTCATTGGGGTGCTGGTTCTGATTTACTTCGGGAACCTTTTCGGCCCGCCACCGCCCGGCGTGAAAGCGATTGCCATCGCTGGCCTTGGTCTGTGGCTTTTTGTTGCCTGGGCCTACTGGCTTGACCGCCACCGGCAGGCGCGGTCCTTGCCCGGGAGCTCGCCGCCATGTGCCTAAAACTGCCAAAGCGGGCAAACCTGTAGCCCGTGCCGCCCTGCGCCCTCTTTGCCGGACGGCCCTATTTCTTTCGCAAATGCCTCTTGACTCCCACGGCGCGGAACCTTATCTTTTCCGGCAACAGGCTTGTTAAGAGCCCTGCTGATGCGTTGAGCACAATTACGAAAGAGGCTGCGAGATGCCCAAGCCCTTATCCGCCATCGATTGTATCGGCCCCGCCTTTGCGCAGACCAAGCGCCAGCTCTTCGTGCCCTTTCGATTCCAGCGCTGGGCACGCCTCGCCCTCGTCTGCCTGATCACCGGCGAATTCACGGGCGGAGGCGGATTTGGGGGAAATTTCAACTACCCGCAGTCGCGGTCCCGCGGGGGCAACTCTCTCCTCAACCCCGAGCAATTCGATTGGCGTCATCTTCACTCTTTTTTACCTTGGATCATTGCCGGCGTCGCCCTCTTGCTCTTACTTGTGCTCCTGTGGGTTTACGTCGCCTCGGTGTACCGCTTCGTGCTCTTTGATTCTGTTCTTTACGACCGCTGCGAGTTAAAAGGGAGCTGGGGGCGCTGGGAACCCTATGGCCGCAGCTACTTTTTCTGGTGTCTCTCACTCTTTCTTGCAGTCTCGATCGGGCTGCTCCTGCTGATCGGGGGGCCGATCTTCTTTGCTTGGCGCGCGGGGTTGTTCCACCACCCGCGAGAGCACCTCGCCGCACTGATTTTGGGCGGGCTGATGCTCCTCTTTGTCTTGTTTGCGTTCTTTGTATTGAGCGCGCTCGTCGCTCTCTTCGCCAAGGATTTTTGCGTGCCCCTCATGGCTCTCGAAAAGCTGGGGGTACTTGACGCCTGGCGCCGCCTGCTGCCGATGCTGGGGGCGGAGAAGATGGCTTTCACCGGTTTTGTGTTGATGAAGATCGTGCTGGCCATGGGCAGCGCCATCATTTTCGGCATCATTACGCTGCTGGCCCTGGTCGCCGTGGCGATTCCACTGGTCATCGCGGGCGTCGTCCTCTTCTTCGTCGGCAAGGCCGTCGGTCTTGCCTGGAACCTC
>JBEKAK010000082.1:0-25117 GCA_050018275.1 Terriglobia bacterium
CTTCTGGCAAGCCTCTTCGGTAGCGAACATCGACTGAAACTCGCGCAAGGTTTTCGGAAACGCTGGGCGCGGCATGCCCATATACTACTAATTGGGGCTTGCTGAAACAACCGGATAAGCATGAGAGATCTAGAGGCCTCCCGACCGCCACGATCCAAGGGAATCATCCTCACGCCGAGGAGCGAGCAGGCAAGAAACGGTCCCGGAAGCGGCGCGGTACAGCTCTCGGCTGCGTCTCAGGACTTCTCGACGATATCGTCCTTGTACTTCTGAAAAATCGCTAAGAACTCTTCCTTCTCCCTGAGAGCGACGCTGTATTTTTCCAACGCAGCAGAAACGTGTTGCATATTGGCCTGCCACTCTGCCTCGGTGATGCCGAGGCCAGCGTGCGCGGCCTTCATGTCCCGGCCAATGTACACACACGGACCTCCGGCGAGCGAGCAGATTTGGTCGACCAGCAACTGACGGGCGCGCTGACGCGAGTCCAGACTTCGCCCGCCACCGAACCGCGCAAACCTGGGCTCGCTCCGAAAGCGATTCAAGAACTCGTCGATGACGGCAGCGATCACGTCGTATCCTCCCAGGCGTCGGTAGAGCGTTTCCTCCGGCGAACTATTGAGAGATGTCATGTATTTCCCCTCCTTCTTCCACACGTTGGCGCCATCACTATGCCTGCCGTAAGACTTCATGGTGATTGAGGATAGCGTCTACATCCTCCACGGTGAAATAGCTTAGCTGCACGATCTTGGCTTGGGACCGCAAGGCGGGAGGTACGATAAAACGAGCCTCTCCCTTGCTGGCGACTTCCGCAATGAACCAAGCTTTGTGCTCGCCGTCCAAGCACCCCCAGTCCGCATGGGTCAAGAAATGCGACCCGGTCTTGAGGAAGATTTCAACGACACGAGCACACGCGACCTTCTCGGCATCATGTGGGACCTCGACTAGAAACCTTGGCATGGAACGAAGCCTCCTTTAACTAATATGTTCTTGCAGAGTGGCTCCCCCATCGCCGCGGGCCACTCGCGCACATAGCGCTCGTTCAGCCCGGCTCCGATGGCGATCCTTTCCGAGGCCGACGGGGGCAGCAGGTTCGCGTGCCGTTGCGTGTTACGCCGGGCGAATGTTCTGGTTCACGCGGAAGAAGTTTGTGAGATCGTACTTCGTCTTGATCGCCGCCAGACGGTCGTAGTTCTCGCCGAAGGAGGCTTTGACGCGCTCCTGGCCCTCTTCCATCATGAAGTTAACGTAGGCGCCTCCGGCCGAGTACGGATGCAAGGCGTCAAAGTATTCCTTGGTCCAGTTGGTGATGGTCTCTTTGTTCTTCGGGTCAGGATCGATGCCCACAATAACACCCGCCACCAAACAGTCGCGATAGCTGAAGGCCGTGTCTGCCTTGCTGACACGGTGAACCGCACCATTGATGGGGTACAGGTGCGTGAGCGACAGCCCCGCGGGAATCTTCTCAGCGTACTTCTGATGCACGGGAATAGACGCGTCGCTGAGTTCCTTGTGGAAATCGGCGCGCCAGTACATCTGCAATCCAGGCGGCAGAAGGGGATCGAAAAGACTCTGCAATGCCGGGAAAGGCATCGGCCCCACGTGATCGAGCAGCGGCTTGCCGACGCTGCGCATGCGTTGGGTGGCCTTCTCAGCTTTCTCGGGCGCGGCAGTCGAGCACCAGATCACCGCGCACACTTTCTGATTATGCAAGTTCTCCGGAAACAAGGGTACGGGAGGGATGTTCATGAATGCCAGGAAGCCGCTCACGTCTTCAGGTGCCTCAGCGATAAACTCCCGGTAGGCCTTCATCACCTGGGGTGTCTGGTCGAGGGGCCAGAAGGTTGGGCCTGCGCTTACCATCTTCACAGGATGGAGCCGCAGCAGAAAGGACGTGACCACGCCGAAGTTGCCGCCCCCGCCGCGAATCGCCCAGAAGAGGTCGGGGTTTTCCTTTTCACTCGCAGTCACGA
This sequence comes from Terriglobia bacterium, assembly GCA_050018275.1. Lineage (GTDB taxonomy): Bacteria > Acidobacteriota > Terriglobia > UBA7540 > UBA7540 > Bog-366. The sequence goes on from JBEKAK010000082.1 coordinate 1,971, forward strand.
AGCTGCCATCGGCGAGCACCATGTCCGCGCCCAGCAGGTTGTCGATGGTCAGGCCATAGGTACATGTCAGGTGGCCGATACCACCGCCCAGCGTGAGGCCGGCGACGCCCGTGCTGGCAACCGTTCCGCTCGGAGTGGCCAGGCCAAAGGCGTGTGTCGCGTGGTCCACGTCAGCCCATACACAGCCAGCCTCCACGCGCACGGTGCGCGCGGAGGGATCCACCCGTATCCCCTTCATCCGCGACAGATCAATAACCAGACCGTCGTCGCAGACCCCGAGGCCTCCCGCGTTGTGGCCGCCCCCGCGTACCGCAGTCAGCATCTTGTTTTTGGTTCCAAATTGCACCGCGGCCATGACGTCGGCCACGTCCACGCAGCGCGCGATGAGCTTCGGGCGCTTGTCGATCATTCCGTTATAGACCTTGCGTGCCGAGTCGTAGGCAGCGTCCGTCGGCTGAATGAGCTCACCGCGGAACGAGCCTCGCAATTGATCGATGGTTTGCTCTGGCATAGAGTCCTCTCCGTTTTGAAGTTGTCGCGCAATCAGCGGCATGACAAATCTCCTCGTTAATTGCGTTAGAGAGCGGTAATAACCGCCACGGGTGTGACTATGGCAGGCCTCTCCCGAACATGCTTATCCGTGCGTCTGGCAAACTTGACTTACTCGTAGTAGAATGTGGATAGTTTGCTCAGGGGTCCAGAAACTTTAGCCGGGAGTCTGAATCGAGAGTCCTATGGATGCTCTCTCGGAAATCCTCCATTCGGTGAAGCTTGAAGGCGCGGTCTTTTACAACGCCGAGTTCCGGGCGCCGTGGGGCTTCCGCTCGCCGCCTTCGTGCGAAGTCGCGGCGTTTCTTGGCAAGGGACCCAAACACGTCATCATCTATCACCTTCTCACCCAAGGCCGGGCTCGCGGCGAAGTCGAGGACAGCACCCATTGCGTCGAGTTGGTTGCTGGAGACATCGTGGTTTTTCCCCATGGCGACCCGCACATCATGTCCAACGGGTCCCCGACATGCATCGTCGATAACGGCAAGCACTTGAAAGAAGTCTTCTCGCAAGGAATGGTTCTTGCTCGCGATGGCGGAGGAGGCGAACCCACCCTATTTGTGTGCGGATATATGGAATGTGATCGGGGACTGTGCAAGACCTTTCTGGGTGGATTGCCACCCGTGTTCAAGGTGAATATCAGGAACGACCCAGCAGGGCAGTGGCTGGAAAACTCCATCAAATTTTCAGCCAGGGAAGCGGGCGCACACCGGGCGGGCAGCGATGCGGTATTGGCAAGGTTGTCCGAAGCGCTCTTTGTGGAGACTCTGCGCCGTTACATGGCAGAGTTGCCGCCGCAGCAGACTGGCTGGCTTGCTGGAGCGCGAGATCCGGGGGTCGGAGCGGCGTTGGCGTGTATGCATCGCGCTCCGGAACACCCCTGGACGATTGCGAATCTCGCCCAGCAGGTGGGAGTGTCGCGATCAGTGCTGGCTGAGCGGTTCCGGCAATACCTGGGCGAACCTCCGATGACGTATCTCTCGCGATGGAGGCTGCAGCTCGGAGCACGGATGTTGACCTCGACCAGCTACAGTGTGGCCAGGATCTCGGGAGACGTAGGTTATGAATCTGAGCCGGCCTTCAATCGGGCATTCAAACGCGAATTTGGAGCGCCGCCGGCGCGGTTCCGGACCCGGGCAAAATCGGCGCAAAGGGTGGTACGTATTGGAAAGGGGCAAACAGATATGAACCCCTCATCGCCCTTCAATTAAATCGCGCCAGACGAATTAGGTCAGACCCACTGCCAACTCGCGACACGATTCCCGGTCGATTGGCGAGCACTTGGAAAGTGACTTTGCGTAGTCCGCTGGGCGGATCCTTCTCCCGAAACGGCATTCGAGGAAATGGATCCTGCCTTGTCGCCTTTTGTTTGCCTATTCCACACAAGGTAATTCGGATTCTGGCCGAGTGACGCACTCGGAAACTATTCCGGTCCAGAAGTCCCCTTCGAGGAAGTTTCCTGTTGGTCAGACTGGACGCCCGCAGCCTTCATGGCGCGCAAAAGGGTAGCAGATGCAGCTCGCCGCGCTCGACCATGCCGGCGAGTTGCCCAACACTTGCTTTGGTCCCCGTCATAGTCGATTCCACTCAATGGAAACCCTTCTTATGCGAGCATCGCTCCCTGCTGGCGATGACGGAGACCTGCTACCTTCCGAGGAACATGACGTGAAGGTATGTTCCCAGCCTGACGTTGAAAGCCAGGTACCAACCCACATGGTCCGGATCGTTATAGATCACCACTTGGTCCTGGTCCCATAGCCAGTCATTGCAGTAGTCATAGTCATAGGGTGCGACACTGAAATAGTACCCCCCAAACCAGAATCGGTCCCGGCCCCCGCCCACCAGCCGGTAGATGTGGCGGCGGCCAAAGCCGCCGGTAAAGCGCCCATGCTCCCAAGGATGATCGAAGTGGTAGTGGACGTCTTCACGGCCGGAAGCATGTCCGACCCATTTGCCGTCGGGGTGAACGTGAGGAGCGTTGGAATGCCCTTCCGCGTCCCGGTAGTCATGGGTCTGGGGAGCGGCGTGTGGTGCGTTTCGCACCTTAGCTGGACCGTGCGCCGGTACATACGCTTTAGTTTGCTTGCCACCTCCGTGTTCTTCGCCCTTTCTTTCAGGGTGTCGCGCAAATGCCGGGAATGACAGCAACAACAAGACTGCGAGAATTGCAGCAAATCTGGTCATGTTAGCCTCCCATCAAGCCGGAATTTCCATTATCGACCAGCGACCCGACCGATAACATACACTTGACCGCCGCTGATCGCAATTGTCAGTCGGGTCTGCAGTGCAAGGTGCTTCCGCGGGCCACGGGAGGGGCCATCGGTGCCTCTCGTGAGAACCTCACCGTTCCCCATTAACAGAAGAATGCATTGATGACTTGACACGAAGGGAGGTCCCGCATGCCCTTACGATTCGCTCACGCCGGTGATTTCCACCTCGATGAAGACCGCTACTTCGCCGACACCGCGCAGTGTCTGGAAGGGTTTGTGGCGGACGCGGTGCAATCGCATACCCTGGACAACCAAGCCCCTTTTCGAGTTGAAGGCATCCCGATGCAAGCTCTTCGGATACAACCAAGCGTAGGACACGCGGGCTCGAGATTCCTTGCGATGAGCAGGTCCTGGCAACAGCCTCCAGGCCGACGCGGGTCAAGCCCGGGCCACCAGAGAAGCACTGGGTCGAAAACCTCCTCTTGAGCATCGATCGATGTGATTGGAGTATCGAAGCAAGAATTGATCGAATTTGCTCTGCCAGGACCACACTGTTCCGAAACCACGTTTCACCGTCGCACATTGCATTCAACTGTGAACGCCACGTGCCTCCCCCGCTTCTTGCGAGGCCGGGACCCCCATACGGCCACGTCATGATAATGCCAATCTCAATCTGCCAACCCCGCGCGGGTCAGCTCCTGAATTCAGATCGAGAGAAGTTCGACTTGCGCGGGGAGAAATGACTAGTGCACGGACTAACCCACTAATATATTCCAAAGATAGTCAATGTTGACATTCCGTTGTCTTGACTTGCGCGGCGGTTAAATGGAGAATCCGGCACACGGCAAATAGGATCTCGCGACTTCGAAAGGAAGCTCAATATGGACACTGGAAACCCAGGCGCCGCGACCTTGGAAGATGAGGAGTCGGGTCTGTGGACCCGAACCCGTTTTCGCCATTCGCTCTTCTTTGCGCTGAGGGGGCTCCTGGGTATCATTCTTGTAACCTTCCTCGTCTTTCAGCCCACCCTGATATCCCCGAAGGTCTGGCTCCTTGGGATTGCCTTCCTCGTTTCGAACCTGTTGATCCTCGTTCTGCCATCGTCCTGGTCTGACAACCCCAGCGTGGGCTATGTCGTATTCTTCGGGGACATAGCGGTCGTGAGCATTTTCCTCTACTTTGTTCCTAGTGCTGATCCGGAGGCCTTGCTGCTTTACTATTTGGCCGTCTTCATGGGCACGGTTGGGGAGGACCTGGGCAAGAGCGTTGCCATCACCGTGGTCGTCGTAGCGTTGTACGCCTGGCTCCGTTTAGACAAGGGGGGCAGTTTTCTCGCCAATCCCGCAAGCCTGATCAAGGTTCCGCTCTTTTTGGTAACGTCGGTCGCCTCTGCGCATCTGGCGCAACAACTGCGGCTCCAGAAGCGACGGCTCCGCCATCTAGAGGACATACATAAGGCAAAGGAGGCTGCGGAGGCCGCTACACGTGCCAAGAGCGAATTCCTGGCCCACATGAGTCACGAGATCCGGACGCCCATGAACGCCATCATGGGGATGGCTGACCTTGCGCTCACGACGGACGTCCCGGGTGAGCAGCGGGAGTACCTGAAGGTGATTAAGGCGTCCGCTGATTCTCTATTGACGATCCTGAATGACATCTTGGACTTCTCCAAGATGGAGGCTGGGAGGTTGGAGCTGGACGCGATTCCCTTCAAGCTGCGGGACAACATCGAGGGGGCGACCACATCGCTGGCTGTTGGGGCCTATGAAAAGGGACTGGAGTTGCTTTGCGATGTTGCGGCAGAGGTGCCTGAAGTTGTTGTCGGGGACCCGACTCGTCTGCGACAGGTTGTGGTCAACCTACTCGGGAATGCCATCAAGTTCACGGAGAAGGGGGAAGTGGGGGTCCGGGTTGAAACGGAGTCCAGACACAAAGAAGGGGTCTGCCTACACATCGCCATACGAGATACGGGCATCGGCATCCCGCCAGAGAAACAGCGACCTGTTTTCGACGCGTTCACCCAGGCGGACATGGGAACGACATGCCAGTATGGGGGAACCGGCCTAGGGCTGGCGATCGCGTCTCGGCTGGTAGGGATGATGGGAGGACGGATCTGGGTGGAGAGTCTTGTCGGCCTAGGAAGCACGTTTCATTTCACAGTTCGTTTGGGCACGGCCGAGAGGACTCCTGAAGAGAGCAGTGGTCCAGCGGTAAGCCTGACGGGCCTACGCGCGCTCGTCGTGGACCAAAATGCTGCCAGCCGGCGGATTCTGGAAAGCCTGCTCAGCCGCTGGGGACTGAGGGCGACATCAGCTCAAGGTGCTGAGGCGGCGTTGAGTGTCCTGCGTGAGTCGAAGAGATCCGGAGACCTGTTTCGAGTGGTGCTGATCGCCGCGCAAATGTCCGAAACTGACGGTTTTGCGCTGGCGGAGCAGATCCACCACGACCCGGAGATGGGGGGCGTGACGGTCGTGATGCTGACTTCCGCGGGACAGCGAGGAGACGCAGCCCGCTGCCGGCGGTTAGGGGTGGAGGCCTATCTAACCAAACCCCTCCGGCAGGAAGAATTGCGAGAAGCCATTCAGACGGCACTTCGGGGGAGGGGCTCGGAAACTGGATCCTCCTTCCTGGTCACCCGCCACTCGCTAAGCGGGCCATCGCGGAAGCTGCGTATCCTCCTGGCAGAAGACAACCGTGTAAGCCAGCAACTAGCCGCACGCTTGCTCGAAAAGCGAGGCCACAGTGTGGTGGTGGCCGGAAATGGTCGAGAGGCGATGATGGCTTTGGAGAAGCAGAGCTTTGACCTTGTACTCATGGATGTTGAGATGCCTGAAATTGATGGCCTTGAGGCAACAGCCGCCATTCGAGAGAAGGAGAAAGGCAGCGGCACACACGTGCCAATCGTCGCGATGACCGCCCAGGCAATGACGGGGGACCGTGAGCGGTGCCTTGCCGGAGGAATGGACGATTACATTTCCAAGCCAATCCGCAAAGAAGACCTGTATGAGAAGGTAGAACAGTTCGTGCCCGAGCCGAATGCACCAATTGCGACAGACCTCCCTGGCGCCGCAACAAACCGACCAGACTCCTAATGAATCTGCACCTTCTCCTGCCGGCGCGCGCCTGAATCGGAGCGGTCCTCCCCCCCACCCAGCATTCGACCGCCGCCGAGTTGTGTTCGTACACCGATCGCACTGCCTTCTCATGGGTCTGGATCCAGGTGCGTAAGTGGAGGCCCACCATTCACCGAGGCTAACAAAAACTCTAGAAATGTCATCTATTTGCTGCTGCGCTTAGTAACTCACACCGATGCGGAGGCACCCTAAGGTCAAGCCGAAGCCATTTGATTCTGTTGAAAAAGTGGGTCTAATGCTCCGGAATGGATTCAGCATGCAGGTAAAGTGAGGCCCAAGGGCCCGCAGCGGCTCGGGCCACTGCTTTGAGACTCGTCTCCAAGAAAAGCAAACCTAGTCAAAAACCTCAGATTTCCGGATGGCATGAACACGCCTTCCAAGGGCCGTCTGACACTGCCCTTTAAGTTGACGATACTCTTTCGCCTCACCGTTCCCCATTAACAGAAGGATGCATTGATGTTTTGACATGAAGGGAGGTCCCGCATGCCCTTACGATTCGTTCACGCCGGTGATTTTCACCTCGATGAAGACCGCTACTTCGCCGACACCGCGCAGTGCCTGGAATGGTTTGTCTCAGATTCCATCCGGGCGAGCGTTGACCTCTTTGTGATCAACGGCGACCTCACGACCTACAAGGCCACGATTAAGGAACGGAACTTCTGGGTCGACAGGCTAGTCGAAATGGCCAACCACGCTCCGGTGATTCTGGTTGCAGGAAATCACGGGGCTGAGCTTGAGGGAGATCTGTACGTCTTTGGCCGTGCCAAGGGGAAGCATCCGATATACCTTTGCACTGAGCCGGAGTTCATTGAACTGGGTGAGGCTGCTGTCGCGGTCTTCCCGTATCCCCGGAAAGCTGTGGTGGCTGGCAACGAGCACAGTCTGGGTGAGACCTTCGCACGGCAACTCGATGAGTTCAATCGGCGCTTTGAGCAGCGGCCTGGGTGCTACAAGCTCTTCTTTGGGCATTTCGGGGTGGCCGGCGCCAGGGTGAGCAGTGGTCAGCCGTTGGTCGGTCGCTGTGCCGAGTATCCCCTTGATCCGTTACGTAGTTTGAAGGCTCAGTATGTCGGGCTCAGCCATATTCACCTCCGGCAGGAGCTCGCCCCGCGCATCTGGTATAGCGGGTCCCTTTCCCGGTGTGATTACAGCGAAGTCGAAGACAAGGGCTACAACCTGGTGACACTGAATGCTCCCGAGCTTCGCCCGGACTTGTCGGACGTGGATGTTGAGTTCAGAGTATCACCAACTCGGAGGATGGTTGAGCTTCACGCCGTCTACGAAGATGGCGAGCTGCGGCTACCCGACAACTTGGATCTGCTCACCTTGAAAGACTCTCGGGTGAAAGTCGTGGTGAGGGTCCCCAACGGACCTGACCACCTGCTAAGCCGCGAGCAGCAGGAGAATCTCCGGGAGAAATTATTGGCTGCCAATCCCGCCGAACTGAAGGTGAAGATCGAGCACGATGCGGACATTCCGGCAGAGCCTGCTCCTATCGCTGCCGCCCGCTCGGCGGAGGAGAAGCTTCGTGCCTACTGGACGATGAAAGGCTCCCCGCGGGCCGATCGCCAGGAGCGGTTGCTGGCCAAGCTAGCGGAAGTAGAGGAAGCAGTTCTCTTCAGTCGAGAAAGCTGAACACCCCCATCCTCATATATTCGCACCCTAACGCTGACTACCTCCGGGAGGTCTTACCATGAGACTGCATCACCTGCGGCTGCGGGGAATCACTGAGGCATTCCCAAATGAAGTCTGCGTCGACTTCGATAGTCTGGGTGAGGGGCTAATCGCCATCGTGGGCGAGAACGGCGCCGGCAAGCCCACGCTGGTCGGATCCGTCTTCGCGGCTCTGTTCCGCCAACTGCCCGGCCAGAAGCGCTCGCTTTATGACTTCGCCACCCATCCCCAGCCCGAAATCGACCTCACGTTCAGTGTCAATGGTGCGCGCTACCGGTCGCTCCTCAAGATTGACCCCAAGTCTCGCCAGATGGAGAGCTATCTGTTCGACAGTGAGGGCGCGCCGCTCACCAACGGCAAGAAGGAGCCCTTTGAAGAGCTTGTCCGCAAATGCGCTGGCACGCCCGACTTCTTCCTCAGCTGTCTGGGAGTTGGCGGATAGCATCCTGTCAGTCGGTGTCGGACGCGTGATCGCGAGGGGATCTCTGCAGCGCCTATTGCCGAGTGACGTAATGCCTAGGGCCGCCGTGAAGCGGCAGGCCATCGGAGCGACGCGATGGTCGACCGCTACGCGCGCGAGGCCCGTCTCGCCGTCAACAACAGCTCTGCGAATCTCGTTCTATGACACTTGCGGTGGGCAGACCTCCGGGCGGGAATCCTATAGGCGGGGCCGTGACGAGAATCGCAATAGCCGAGCCTGTGGCTGACGGGCTGAATACATCTGGAACCGGCTCGAGGCCTCAGGGCCGGACGAGCGGCTCTATGATTTTATCGGCGCGGCCTCTGGACTAGGCTTGATTCATTGGCGGCCGGAGCAGTATGCGGGACCAGAAAACTTTCTTTCGCAGCAAGATTCCCACTGGACCCAGAGCTTGATCCTTTCACAGGGACGATGTGGAAGGAATTCCTTGACGCTGGGGGGAAGGTGTCGGGATTCCGCGCGAGCCGATGGAAGACGGTCCAGAAAATGAAACCGGGTGATTATCTGCTATGCTACCTGACAGGCGTCTCGCGCTTCAAATACTTGCCCAGGAATGCTCTGTTGATTCTCTCAATCAGTAGGAGGATGCTGAGCGCATCAGACACTTCCGTGGACTGTTGGGCGGCGGTGAGCAACGGCTCATCACCGAAGCTTGCATGGACCATGCCCGGCCTACTCAAGACAACGCGGTAGCTACCACCTTTGCATGATTCGAGTTCCTGCCGTTTGCGTTCGAGGTATTTCTGCCACTGCTCTCGCGTCTCCCTCATGTGAGCTAACTCTGTCTCGGTCAGTAGTGGTCGATAAATCTCCATCAGTAAACGGGTTGTGCTAGGGGAGCAGGGTCCGGATAATCCGTGAAAGCGCCCACCGGATTCGCCTCGCCATCCTCGCTGATGTAAGCTATTACTCGTGGGTCAAGTTGGCATGCCCGTGCTGCAAGTCCCAGACGATCACACCCTGATCGCAGCAGTTGCCTTGCGCAGAAGTGAAAACTCCCAGTGACCGCAGGAAGCTGGAGCGCGAACACATCGAATGGAAAGGATTACGAGATCCAGCGACAGTCATCGTCCCGAATTAGAGTTTTTGGCATGGACAGGCGCTTACCATCGAAAGCGCGTGCCGAACTGGCCTTGTCGCGGGGTGTCGGTCGAACCGGTGACATAGCCAAACTGAGGATTGCCCACGCTGGTGTTCGGATTCGCGAACGTGTTACGGTTGAAGATGTTGTAAAACTCGACGCGGAAAGATACTTCGAACCTGCCATCGTTGCCGAACCTGAAATCCTTCAGGAGACTCACATTCTCACTTTTAGTGCCGAACCCCCGCAACGCAGCAATTCGAGAGGGTCCGGCGCCAAGCTGGCCGTTGTCCGGGTTGGTGACGACAGACGCAGGGAAATACAAGTTTCCGGCGGGTGTGGGGTCGGCGCCGGTGGGAGGGCTGAAATTATGGGGGTTGAACTTGCTGCCCCTGTAATCCCCCAAATTGTAATTGACGTAAATGGCCCCCCAGCCGGGATAGAAGTTGTAGATGTTGGGGGAATAGAAGCTCAGTGGCTGACCCGAGCCATAGGTCAGGAGGGTACTCACGGTCCACCCGCCCACAATGCCGTTCATGACGCGTCCCCTGTTCGCCAAGAGTTGGCGCCCTTTCCCGAACGGCAACTGATACGTAGCGTAACCCTTTACGACATGCTTCTGGTCATAGGGAGACAACGTGTGCGCAGCCTCTTTGAGATTGAATGGATCCTGAATGCTATTGAGAGCCACGTCGTAGCTATCGCCGAAATTGTTGAAAGTGTTTCCGAGCTGACGGGAAAGCGTATAGCTCATGTCCATGGTCAGACCCTTGCCAGTACGCTTCTTCACCTCCACGACCAGTGAATCGTAGAAAGACTGCCCCAGCGGCAGACCGACGTAATAAAGATTAGGATATCCGATGTAATAGGCAGCGCTCTCCGCAAGCTGCGGGTAAGGTGCGATGGCCGCGAACGCTGGACCACAGAACCCCGGGTACGGATAAGGAACTCCAACCGACGCTGCCGTCCCGGGATCGCATACGGGCACCGAAGCGTTCCAGGATTTGACAAGATCGAAGAAACGGGCGGCGCTCGGCGCGTTATAGGAGAGGTTGGAGTCCTGCAGGCGATGGCCGCGGTTGGCAATGTAACTTACCTCCACCCTCATGTCCTTCGTCACCTCGTACTGCGCGCCCACATTCCAGTTCTCCGTGTAGCCGGCCAGTAAGGCGTGCGGATCAACCGTCGCGATCGGGAAAAGGCCTGGCGAGGGAGTGCTCGTCATTGTCCCCGGCGTGAAGACGCCCGGATAACCCTGGTCCCAATTGAACGGCGCTGCAGCCATATTCGTGCCCCTGAATCCCGGAGCGAACCCGTAGGGAACGCCTGAGAAATACTGAATGCCGATAGGCACGTAGGTCATCCCGAATGATCCGCGGATGACCCATCGTTCCCTGGGGGAATACGCGAAGCCGATCTGGGGACCGAAGTTCTTCCAATTCTCGTACTTCTCGAAACTGTCGCGGCCGTTCTTGGCATAGACAATCGCCCCTGCGATGTTGAGGTTCGGGTCGATCGCGTTCAGGTCGAAGTTGGCCCAGCGGCCATACTTCTCGTGAAACCGGAAGGTTGCATCCCAGCGAAGGCCAAGGTTCAGGGTGAGCTTCGGCGTCACTTTGTAACTGTCCTGCGCAAATAGCGACATTGCCTTGCGGCGGCCATAGAGATCAAGAGGCGTACTGGCAGAAGCCGATTGCACATCTCCCAGCAGGAAGCTGGCGAATCCGAATCCCACCTGCCCAGCGTACGGTTGGGAAGGTATGCCGGTGGCATGGTTCGAAAAGCTGAAGCTCAGCGCGCCGGATCCCGCATGGCTGTTAATCTCCATGGCGCGGAAATCGCCACCGAAGGTGAAGGTGTGGTGACCATGTGTCCAGGAAAGGTTGTCGCCAAGAATCGCCGTGGCTCCCACGTAATAACCCTGCCACGTGTTCCCAATCGACGTCTCAGCGAACCCGTTGACGGCATTCCCGAAATTAATCGAAGGGAAATTGCCGGCGCCTGTGTTGCCGAGGCCGAGAGCCGATGGCCAGTTCGTGCCGGCCGTCGCGGGAACCGAACCATTCCAATACCAGTTGTAGGTGAAGTTGAACACGTTCAGAAGGTTCGGCCCGAAGGTGGAGGAGTTACTGGCCCGGAATTCGTGCGCGTAGACCAACTGATTGCGTGCGTTGGCAAGCGGGCCACCATCCGTGCTCCCGGGCGCCCACACACCGCCGGAATCCACGAGCGCCCGAGGCCGATGGTTATAAATCCACGAACTGGACAGGCGATTCGTCTCACTGAAATTGTGGTCGATCTTGATCACTGCCTGGTTGGGCGTCTGGGATGGAGAATTGCTGTTGGGAAGGCGATCGTTCTGGCTCAAACCTGCGGCTTGGGGGGCATAATCCTTCTGGTAAAGGGCGACGATTTCTTGAGAAACCGAACTAAACCTCGTTCCGGGAATCACGTTGCCCAGGAAAGGATCCGCGCAGGTCTGGCCGTTCACCTTGCGGGTGGTAGCGGGATTAAAGATCTGCCCTGCGAGCACGGGTTGGCCGGTACAGGCGTTAATGGAAGCGCTACCTCCGTCAGTCAGCGGCCCACCCAGCAACGCGCTGAAATTGCCGCTGAGGAATTCCGGCGTGGGCACCGTCGCGGCGTTCCCGAACCCGCCCAGGGTGAAGTCGTTCTGTGTAAACCGCTCAAAGGCACCAAAAACAAAGGTTTTGTTCTTTCTGATCGGGCCACCGGCGCTGAGACCCCAATCCCAAAATCGCGCCTTGGGCTTGGGTTGGCCCAGGCGGTTGTTGTCAAAGGTGTTCGCGTCGAGTGCTTCATTATGGCCGAAGCCGAAAGCACTGCCATGGATTTTGTTGCTGCCAGACTTCAGGTTGAACATAATGACGCCACCATTGGTAATGGCGTTCTTGGGGCTCAACCCGCTGGTCTCTGCCTGCACCTCCGCGACGGCTTCCATGCTCGGCCCGACTTCAAAGGAATCCCCTTGAATCTGCGCCGTGGCGGAGGTGCCATCAACAGTGAAGTCTTTGGTGAAGCCTTGGGTTCCGTTGATGATGGCATCGTAGGGACTGCTGAGCGGTGAATAGCCCGGCGTAATGGCGACAGCGAAGGATTCGATGGCGCGGCCGCTATAGATGTTCAGTGGCAGGTCACTGACCACCTCGCCCTTCATGTTCGTCCCGATTTCCGATGTCTCTGTATCAAGCATGGAAGTTTTTTGCGTGACGGTAATTGTCTGCGTGGCTAGGCCCACAAGGAGCGTGCCGTTCAACTGCACGACCTGGTCGACGTTCAACGAGATATCAGGGAAAATAATCGACTTGAACCCTTCTTTCCTGAATTCCACTGAATATCTGCCCGCCTGAAGATTGAAGAGGGAGTAATTCCCAACGCCATTGGTAGCGGTACGGGTGGAGATGCCCGTGTCCACGTTTCTGGCGATCACTTCGACCCGGGGAACCACGCCTCTATTGGGGTCGGTAGCAATTCCCGTGAGGGTGGCTTGGCCGGTCTGTCCCATCAGGGATGACGCGACCATGACCACTAGCAATAGGGAGGTTGGCAGAGTTTTTTTGATCATTTCTGAAGACGGTTCCTCAACGAAACCATGACCTGCCTTTCGTAAGCTGTGAACTGCGGTTTGGACATCAACAGCGGAACGACCAAATGTGAAGTTCTCCTTCCGGTAAGCACACCAACCGACGGTCGAAAGGAACCCGAGGCTCCCTCAGGAGGCCCCGGCCTACAGGTCCGGGCTGAGTTCGTGCAAGCGCGCTTGAGCAGCCTGAGAGGCTTCGACCTGATAGGTAGGCGCCAAAGCGTAGGCCGTGTACACCAAGGGCCACATATACCAACGGATGGCGCTTTCGGGGTAAGGTAAGATGCTGTAATTGGTGGCCCACATAATCATGCTGCCCAGAGAGGTCATGAAAATAGCAATGACGTACGCCCCCCAGCACTTTGCCACGTAACCCCGCCGCAATTGAACCACTGACTTCCGGAGGGAAATCGCCTCGAATAAAAGCACACAGAGTAAGGGATCATTCGCCCAAGTCAGGGCCTCGAGGAGATGAAAATGGTTTGAGGGGTTTGCCCCCAACCGCAACCGAATCAGAACGTAGGCAACGCGCAGCGTGTAGGCGATGACAATCCCCAGGACGATCCAGTCCGTCACCTTCAACTCCCTGCGGATGCCGTGTTTTCGATAGAGGCGAAGGGCCAGGAACAGGCCGCTGGCCAGGAAGGCCATGTGCACGGGTCCCCCTAGGAACATGCTGACCGGATCGAGGATGGCCTTGGCGGGTTTGTACCAGGAGACGTCGCAGGCATAGAGCGGATTCAAGTAGGAGTCCGTGCAAAAGACGTGGCTGAGGATCATTCCGACGACGTGAAAGAGCGCAGCAATCGTGATGAGCGACCAGGCCCGCCGTAAGAGTTGTCCGGGAGAAAACTGCTTCCTTGCTACGTACGCCAACGACAACTCCAAGCCAGTGCACAACACGAGGAAGAGTGGGTCCTCATAGCCGAAGTAGTATCGAAAGAGTGTTTCATTCCTGCGGAGCAGCCAGAGGGTATGAGTCACCACCCCAACCGATAGGTGAGCCGAGCTGGCGATAATAAGAAGGTTGGATACGAGCGAAGGGGACCCGAAAAGAAACTTGCCCGATCTTATACGCATCAGGAATTAGATCGTGCCATGGGCGCTTCTTTCCATTTAGGTCTGGACATCCAAGATTCTCCGGGTAACGGCCGATGCCGCGCTGGGGCCGAGAAAGTCCCTCAAGAGAGACTCGGCTTCTACCAGTACGCGCTGGCACCCGCCCTCTCTACTCCCCATTTTAAGGAGGAACGCAATCGTGGCGCGATTTCCAAGATAGTAGTCAAGTTCCGCGGCCAGCCGCCGGGCGACGTCATCGTTAGTACCATAGAGTCGCCGGCCTTTATCGTCGCACAGCTCGAGGATTTCCCAGTCCTGTATGGCTTCACGGAGTTTCCCCAAGCCCTTCGGCGGATTGAGAACATCGCTCGCGTAAGACAGGTGATCCATTCTTTCGAAAGCCCGAAGATCTTCTTCGAGGAGTGCCGCTTGCCGCCGGCAAGCCGTGCATAGATGGAGATGGGTTTCCATACGCCAGCGCCCGAACCGCCCGAGTTCTTGGTCGCGGCAGGCCAGGAGGTCTTCATATCTGGCATGAATCCGGATGAGACCCCGAAGCGTACCCAGCAGCCGTTGGATCGGGTAGTTCATCTGGGGTTCCCTTGGCGGACCAGCGCGGCGCGAATCTTCTTCAGCCCGCGCGCCAGCAGAGCACCTACCGTGCCTGCATCAATGTTCAAAATCGCCGCAATGTCTCTATATCGAAGGCCTTCGCTGCGCAGTCGCAGGCATTCAAGTTCGCGGCGGGTCAAGACCTCAAGGGCCGTAGCGGCGACTTCGCGCTGCATAATCTCGCCTTCCGGATTCTGCCGTTCCTCGGTTAGGTGGGCGGCCTCGTCCAGGCTCAGGCCATTGCGAAAGTAGTATTCCTTCAAACGGTCCAAGACGCGGTTGCGAGTGGCGCGGTAGAGCCAGCCCTTGTCGTCTCGAATAGCCGCTCCTTTCCGTAAGGCGATGTAAAAGCTGAGAAAGGCTTCCTGGACAGCATCCTGGGCCATTTCGGGATTGCGAGAAATGGTGAGCGCGTAGCGCAAGAGACCTGCCGCATTCTTTTCATAAAGCCGAACGATCCGGATTTCAATCCGGAAGTCAGGGCGGCTGCTCCTCGCCTCGTCGGAGTCGTTAGAAAGCACAAGGGGAGCGGGAGGGCTCGATTCTTGGGGCGGTTCGACCTCGGCCATCGTGAACAGGAAGCGCATCGCGGTCGTAGTAGATGACGACTCAGGCTGAGAAGGCGAGCTTCTTCGAGCTCTTCAGGTGTTCTATCCTAACACGGGTAGCAAGTGTCTTGCTCTCTGGTACTATGGTACCAGATCCACACACTACCCCTTGACATAGGACGATTCAGCAGCTAAGAGTATTTACAGCGATATGATTTATTAGAACAGATTTAGCGTTTTTGGAGTTCCTTGTGATCCTTCCGGGCATACGAAACACAGTCCGCCCACGCGCATCACCGGCCCTGAATCCTGGATGCCCCTGCCTTCCCCGATTGTCAGGTAACGCGAGTGCTTTTGCGGGGCGCCCGGATGTTGCAGGTCGGAAGCACGCACCCCTGCTGGCTGTTTTCCCTGGAGTAAACTCTTCTTGTCCCCAGCATGACCTCCATTTCATCCCCACGTTAGCTCCCGCAGAGCCGACCTCTCCGATTCGTGGCGTGGAATCTATGACGGCTCCCAATGTCGCCGAGCGCAGTAGTCTCGAAGCTAAGGTGACTGAAAACTGCGGAGGAACTGCCCTGGAGAGACGACCTTTGGAGTCAGGCCTTTCATTGGTCGAATTGCTGATGGTGGTGTCGATCATTGCGGTTATTTCGGCCATGGCGATCCCTATGGCCATCAGGGAAGTCGCAAACTATAAGGTCCATGCCGATGCCACATCGATTTCAAGTTGGCTCAACGCGGCTCGCATGAAGGCTGCGTCGCAATTCGCTCCCTACAGGCTCAATGTCTATGTAAGTAGTGGGAATTACGTCTTGGAGCAGCTTTGTGGGAGCAATACCACCGACGCATCCTGTACGGGAAGTGGCGCTACGGCGTACACGGCCTATAGCTCTCCCTTGTATGACAATTCGGGGACACAATATCTTTCGGCTGGGGATACCTTTTCCAGTTGTCGTCCTTCTGGCGCAACCGCCTTTCCGGGTGCGATTACCGCAGATCCTTCTCCATGCCCCGATCCCCTGCGCCTCTATTTTAATACCCGAGGGGCCCCCGTCGACTCCTCAGGCAATCCTCTCACCAACGGTGGGGCGGTTGTCTACGTTCAGAACTCCAACAAGTTGCTGGATGCCATAGTCGTTACCCTGGGAGGTCAGGTCACCATCTGGACCTACAGCCCGGTGAGCAGCCGGTGGAGCCTCAGGTAAGGGGGTAGTTCGGGTTGAAAGATCCTCACCGGTGGAGGGTACGCGTATGAAGCAGAGAGAGCAGGATCACGGCGTTACCCTGGTGGAAACCATGATCGCGACCTTGATAGCTGTGGTCGGGGTTTTCTCGTTGGGGAGTGTCGTCTTTCAGGCAACCGTGACCAACAAGAACCAGGGTACGGAGACGACCCGTGCGGTCATCTATGCACAAGACAAAATGGAAAAGTTGCTTTCGTTGGACTTCACGAACTGCACGCAGGCCGCGAGTTCGCAGCCGTCGAGTTGCAACACTACGAACATTACAGATTCCGGCTCGACCCAGGGTTTGCTTGCGGGCGGCCCCATCTCTGCGACGGACGTCACCGCCAGCCCCGTTGCCTTGACCTGTCCAACGGTTCCGAGTGCTTCACAAGGTTATGTCGATTTCCTTGACGTCAACGGTTTGCAGTTGCCTTCGGGTGGTGGGGCTTGCTCCTCCGTGACGGGAACGGGCATTTCCTATGTTCGAGAATGGAGTATCACTGATCTCACGCCCTTTTCGGGGGGACCCACCATGAAACGGATTACGGTGGCGGTTTATTCCAACCTTGGTGTGAGCTCCACCGGAAGTGGCAAGCCCATTGTGGTGATTACAAGTGTTCGCTCGAATTCCAACTGAGAGGAAGTTCTGATGTCTTCGCTTCATTCGCGGAGAGTGTGGCGTCGTTTAGCAGGCGAGGTGGGTTCCTCTTTGCTGGAGCTTCTCGTCAGCGTTGCCCTTATCACCGTCCTGATGGGTGCGGTTTTTTCTTTCATGTATCAATGCCAAAAGCGGTTCCAGAGTAATGCTGTGGTCTCCGAAGCCAACCAGACAGCCCGCGCGGCGCTGGAAGTGATGACCCAGGAGATTGGCCAGGCCGGGTACAATCCCCAGTTTTATCCTAACAAAACCGCCAGTAGTTCCATCACTGCCAACGCCGACCCGCAGTGCGTCACCCTGAACGACATCAACATGATCAATCCTGGAGATTGGCTTCAGGTGGACACCGGCCCGAACGAGGAGACCGTCCAGGTGACGGGAACTACCACCAACGGCGCTTGCTCTTCGCAGAACCAAATCCAGGCCGTTCTTGAAATGAACCACACCCCCTCGGGGAGCCCCGCCGTTATTCCGTTCTTGAGTTCCAAATTTCCCTACCCGACAGGGATTATTCTTGGGACGTCAGGGGTCAATTCCGATGACCACACCTTGCTGTTCTATGGGGACATTAACAACGACGGCGTGATTCGCTATGTCAAATACAGCTTGAATCCCACTACCAACCCTGCCACCACCCTCAACATCACGACGGGCGCGTACCCTGGGACTTACACTCTCTACAATCTCTATCGTTCCATCACTCCGGTAGGCTTTCCGGCGACGACCACCGCCGCCACGAATAACTCCGCCTCTCTGCTGGTGGTGAATGTCCTCTACAACAGCGCCTCATCGCAAGGGCCGACGGGACAACCCATCTTTTTCTATCCCCCTGCCCAGCAATACCTGCTCGGCGTTTCCCCCAGTTACATTACGGTGGTAGGAACAGTGGTCATCACGATTAGTGTGGCCGTTAACCCGAGAGCTATGGAGGCGGGGATCGTTCAATGGTACACGATGGCAACCCAAATGCGGCCGCTGAACCTTGCAGCTGCGGTGGCAGTTAACCAGGCTGGCGGTGGTTCGTATATGTCCAAGCTGCCCAATGATCTGCCGATGAACAGTCCGACGAATTACTACCAGTAGGCAGGAGGTCAAAATGCGACCGCGAGTGCATGTCAGCAGGATAGCCGGCCGCCGAGTGATGGATCGAGGCGTGGCCCTCATTCTCGTGATGCTCTCTTTGCTTGTCCTCTCGGTCCTTACGGCAGCGATCATCTTCACCGCGCGGGCTGAGATCTTTGCCAGTTACAACTATAAGCTGGATACCCAGGCCGACTATCTCGCCAAGGCGGGCATACAGCAGGCAGTAGCATGGTTCCGGAGTTCGCGCTACACGATTGTTTCCCAAAGTCAGGCGCCCACTTATTACAACGTGACGTCGAGTGGGGCGCCCCTGAATCTGTATACCTCCAATAGTTCCCCGGTGCTATGCCTTTCCGGGTGCACCAGTACAACCGCAGGCAGCAACCAGGTTCATTTCACGGGATTCGGCAGCGGCTCCTCCAACTACCCCATCAGTGGTGCGGTTACAAATTTTGGCAACGACTTGGTCAACGTGCGGGTGACGGGCGACACGGGAAATTCCGGCACCTTTTCCATCAATGCGGTCTTGCTTTCATACCAAACGGTGAGCACGGGCACGCCTCCCAGCTTACAGACGTCGCCCGGGGAAACGTGGCTCATCACCTCGCATGCGACATGGACGGGTGGTGCTGGCTCGAGTGCGGCAATTGCCACCGCTGAAGAGCAAGCCGTAATCCAGCCGGTTTATGTGCCGACCTATGCGAACGCTCTTTACGGCTACTGCTCTGTGACCATGAACGGGAGCTCAGGGGTCTGTACCGACGCATACAATTCTGCATTGGGACCATATGCGGGTGGTAGCAATGCAACCGCGGCGCACGGGTGTGACTCCAACAGCGTCAATGTTATCAAGGCTGGCGCAGGTGTGGGCGCCAATGGCGGGGTCACATTGGGTAGCAATGTGACGGTCGCAGGGAATGTCACTATTGGCACGCAACCCACCGCAGGCTGCACGGCGAGCGGCTACAACGGCAACGCCAGTTCGGTCTTGGGGCAAGTCGTAGCGGGTCCTCACATCAACCCTCCCCCCGCGCCCACATTTCCCGGCAGCGGGCAGGGTGGCGTAACTTTTCCAGGGACTGCTCCCTCATACAGCTCTGCGCGTACTTTGCCCCAGGTGTCATCATCAAACACCTCGAACCCGACGGGAACGATTACCCCCGGCTCGAGCTCTTACGGATGGCCGTGCATTTCCGGGACCACCTGCAACGGTACTGCAGCGAATCCCTACCTGATCAGTGGAATTACCCTCAGCTCCCCCTCGGATGTCGTGACTCTTTACGGCGGCCCCAGTGTTGACCAGCCTGTGTACTACGACATAAACAGCATCTCGATGTCTGGTCAAAGCCAGCTCGCCGTCAACGGGTATATCGTGCTCAATGTAAGATCCTCGCTAAGCCTCACCGGGAAGGGAATTGTCAACGGCATTACCCAGGCGCCCGAAGCCGTTCAAATCAACTATGCCGGAACCAACAGCGTGAGCATTGGAGGCAACGGAGCCATGTCCGCCACCATTACCGCTCCAAACGCCACCGTAAGCCTGGGTGGCGGCGGAGCCAGCGGATATATGATCGGCTCGATTCAGGCAAATGACGTGACCGTTCAAGGGGGCTATCCGATTCACTACGACGTTCAATTGAGCCGGCTGAGCGGAACCCAGGGCACCGTGGTCGTCACCTCCTACATGCGGCGAAAGTTGTAGTGCCCTTGTTCGCGGTTTGGATACTGAAGAGGTCCGCAACCGGTCGGCCCCCCCAATGATGGTAAGAAGAAAAGCAGGGACTTGTTAGAGGGCCGGGTTAGCCGTTGAGGGCCTCGTGGCACAAGCGGCAAACCCTATTTTCCGAGGAGCCAGGAGTCAGCTCTAGAGTGATAGCGCAAGCATTCGTCCGGAAAACGGCTGGGTGGCGGGAATGCCTGGCCGTAGCATGCCCGACGGGGAACTTCTCGACTCCCGCTAGGCTGGTACGAGTGAGGCTTGAGCGTACAGGGGACAGAGGGGGGTGTCGGGGATGCAAGAAGACAAGAATCAATGCACGCGGGTGGATATCACTGCCGAGGGTGAAAAAGAGCCGGGGGTAAATGTGGCCGACGTACGGCGTGACCCAATTCTGTTGTGGAAATCCTGGTCGAGAGGGCAACGCGCTCTCGGATTGCTCGTGATGGGACTCCTTATTCTCGCTTATCCGCTATGGAAGGTGGGAACGAAGAACTGGCCACACGCCCGGGGGACGGCGACCCCGCCTAGTGCTCAGTCTGCTGCTGGAAACCTCGCAGCGTCCGAAGTCGCGAACACGATGAGGGGGCAATGGATTGAGGTCTCGGGGTGGTGGTCTAAGTACGGAGTTCTGGGCGCGGCGTTCGATGGCGAAGTAATTGTGATTAACTCCGCTGAATCAGACCACGGTAGCCTGGGATGCTGGGTATCACCTGGCGCACGACCGCTGCGGGGGAAGTGTCACGAATCCAGCAGTCCTGCTGGCTCCAAGCTACGCGCAAAACGCGTGTGCTCCTGGCAGCTCGTTATTCAGGAAATTTCCCAAACCAGAATACGTGGGACAAGGGTGGTCAGGGACGATGATAGCGACCTGGCATGCAAAGAGGATTACGGGTCACTGCCATCTTCTTTCACATGGGAGAGGCCCGGCGGACCACGGGCTCGCTAAGGCCGAATAGCCCCGATGCTGCGTGCGGATTCGCCCGCAGATGCCGGCCGCGGCCCTACTCTGGGCGCTGTTGATGGCGCGGGTGCTGCGCGAGTCCGCCTTTGCGGCGGTCGAAGCCCTGGTGCGATCCCGGGCGCAGCGGCGCTGGGAACACGATGAGGAGAGTAGCCTAATTAACTGGATTACACCGAACCGCCATGGAGTAATTTGTAACGAATTTA
Source organism: Terriglobia bacterium (assembly GCA_050018275.1). Lineage (GTDB taxonomy): Bacteria > Acidobacteriota > Terriglobia > UBA7540 > UBA7540 > Bog-366. Next base: position 22,780 of record JBEKAK010000082.1, read on the forward strand.
CACACTGATGGTTTGGAGGTGGTCAAGTCAATCTCCGTAATTTTCAATAACTGGCCTCTCATCTATAAGTTGCAGGGCATGAGCGATTTGGAATTTCACTTGCTAGTGTCACTAACGTCGGAGCGGCCTTGAACGCGAGAATAGCCTTGGACGGATCAGGGCCGAGGGCGCAGCCAGGGCTGGCCAATCGAGCGCTGCGGCGCATACCCGGCTTACCATTTTGCGGGAGTAATCCTTGCGGACCCTTGGCTACACAACTGAGTCTGAACGTTCGGGGTAAAGACAAACTTCTGGCTTCGCCCCGCATCACACCTTGGGCAAGCTCGGATACCCTGGATACCACTCGAAACGCGGTGGATTACTACCAACTGCAAAGCTGCAGACACCTGGAGGTGAATCATGGGCAGGCTCAGATCCTCTTTTCTTTACGCTACCTGCGTTGTTTTCCTGGGGTTCCTGGTTTGTGCGGCTTTGGTGGTGAGCTGCGGGGGCCCCTCGAACAGTTCGGACCCTACAACCGGCACCGTCAACACCAGCATTACGGACCCACCAACCTGCAGCGCTCAGGTCAGCCACGTATATGTCACCATCGCCAAAGTCACGGCACACATTAACGCCAACGCCAGCCCGACCGACAGTGGCTGGCAGACCATCGTGGACCTGACCGGCTCGCCCAAGCAGATTGATCTTCTGAGCCTCGCGAACACGACCTGCCTGCTGACGCAGCTCGGCTCGACGACGCTGCCTGCGGGCAAGTATCAGCAGATTCGCCTCTACCTGCTCAGCAACACGCCCTCGGCGGGCGGGGCCACGCCGTCGCCCAACGCGTGCGGGAGCACGAGCTTCAATTGCGTGGTGCCCTCGGGAGGGTCTGCCCAAACACTCCTGCTGAGCAGCGAGTCCCAGACAGGCATCAAGATTCCCTCTTCGCAAATCACCAGTGGCGGCCTGACGGTGAGCCTGGGCCAGGCGGTCGACCTGAACATTGACTTCAACACCTGCGAGTCTCTGGTCCACGAAGGCAATGGCCAATGGCGGTTGAAGCCGGTGCTCCACGCGGGTGAAGTCGGCACAACCAACAACGCCATCAGCGGGAAGGTGATTGACTCGCAGACCCAACAGCCGATCAATCAGGCGCTCGTATCCCTCGAGCAACCGGATCCCAGCAACAGCAGCATTGATATTGTGACGGACGGCACAACGACGGACGCGAACGGCAATTTCTCGTTCTGTCCGCTTCTGGCCGGGGCCACCTATGACGTGGTGGTTACAAAGGAGGACACTTCCGGCCTGACGCCCGTGACCTACAATGCGACCGTAACGCTCAGCGTCCCAGTGGGCAGCGCACTGGGGAACATCCTGCTGGTGGCTGAACCCTCAATGGTTGGGACAACCACGACGACCAGTTCGCCCGCAAACATTGTCGGTCAGGTCACAACGACGAGCGCCAGCTCTACTTCAGGTGCGACTGCGACCAATGCCACGGCGGCGGTCATCACCGTTTCAGCGTTGCAGAGCGCAGGAACAGGTAAGATCGTCACCGTTCCGGCGTTTTCAGGGTCGAGCATGACCAATTTCGTCACCACTGCGGCACCGGCGGTCAATAATGGCTCTTCGCCTAATACGTGTCCGACAGGCACTAATTGCGAGAACTATATTCTCGTGGTTCCCGCCAGCAACCCCTCTGTCGGCACGTTCACTGCAGGCCAGACCACGAGCTACTCCGCTCCGGCAGGCAACCCGGCACTTTATTGGGTGCGGACCGTAGCGACGATGCCCACCGACAGCACGACGGCGGACTGCAACCCGTCGAGCATTCCGTCGAGCTTTACGTCGGGCGTTTCGCCTACCGGGAACCAGATCGGCGTAGATCCGCCGCCGCTAACGGACAATAACGTCACTCAGAACTTTGGATACGTGAGCTGCGCGGCGGGACAATAGGGCAGCCGGACGAAGAGCAGCCTCGCTGGTTGCAGAATAACTCTTCGCGCTGCTATCCTAAACAGCATGGGTCCGAAGAGCCGCCGTGTCAGATAGCTCTCCGCCAAAAGCAGCCAATAATAGCGGGCATGCTTAATCAATCGCCCGCCGGTCTTCAGGGTAGCAAGCGTGGCGGATCAGACCTGCGGCCTTGTGACCTGCCCCCGAAAACTGTACCAGTGTAAAAGAGAGTGCTCCCAGGGTGGGCGGCCCCGGGTCTTTTGATCCACTTTGGAGAGTTAGTTTCCGGCAGAATCTAGGAGTCGCAGAGGAGGTTTTGCCGTGAAGCGGAAGCGATTTTCTGTGGAGCAGATTGTGGGGGTGCTGAAGCAAGCCGAGGTGGGAGTTGCCGTGGCGG
>JBEKAK010000083.1:0-24301 GCA_050018275.1 Terriglobia bacterium
GCGATAGAGCCGCCCGCCAGGACTCCGAAGATGACCAGCAAAGGATGTAGCTTCATGCCGGCGCTGAGCAAATGCGGTGACACAACATAATCCTGGAAAAAGCGGAACGCGACAAGGAACGCGAAGATCCCGAGCAGGTGGTGGGAGCCGCTCAAGCCAGCAACGAGCAAGGCGATGACGGCTCCCGTCAGAGGACCCACCATGGGAACAAATTCGAGAGGAAAGGCGACAGCCGCCAACAGAATCCCATACGGAACGCCCATCATCGAGAAAAAGAGTCCATAAGCCAAAGATGCCACGACTCCCAACAACACCAACGCCCGCATGTATTGCGCAAGCAGCAGGTGCAGGTCAGCGGCAATTCTCTCGACCCTGTCGCGGTGGGGCCCTTCGGCAAGAAACCCCAGCACGGAACTGCGCATCTCCTGCCCATCTTTCAAGAAGAAGAAACTGAGAATTGGAACCAGGACGATAAAGATGAGGCTTCCGGCGCGCGAGATGACCCCCAAGGCGGCCTTCGGCAGCAGTGCCAGGACATCTCGCGAATGATTGGCCAGTTGCTGTTGTACAGTCGACATGACAGTGATCTTCAGCGTCTGAGTGGAGGGTGAAACGACGGGCGCAATCGGGGACTCGAATTTCGCAAGGAGCTCTGGAAGCCTGGCTGCCAGTGCGTTCGCCTGGTGGACTACACGAGAGCCGATCGCAATTCCAATGACAATCAGAAACCCGACCAGCGCGAGGTAGACGAAGGTGAGCGCCAGCACCTTTGACCGCCCCGGTAGCCGCCGATCAAGAAGCTTCACGAGTGGCCAGAGCAGGTAGGCGAACAGCAGTGCCACAAAAAAGATAAACAAAGTCTCGCGAATGAGATACAGCAGTCCCACCAGGAGGAGAATAAAGACCACTGTCCAGGTGTAGCGCGCGGCGCGGCGATCAAGACCAAGCAAGACTCTGCTCCCTCGGCCACCGTGCGTGGCCTTGGTCACAAGGCTCCGGCCCACCCGGTTGCCCGGTCGGGCCGCTTGTCAGCTACCAGACTTACCGACATCGATCTGGGTGGGTCTTCCACCCACTGGGGGTCTGCGCCGTTGGGACGCACCGAGAACTCCAGGCTAGAGAGTTGCAACCCTTTCAGCCCCAGCGCGGCTGACGTTAGTAGCGGCGCCATGGAGCCCGCTCATCCAAGTGACGGCTTCTGTGCGTTCATCTCCGGTGGGTGGGTGGACCAGAACCAGCCCATCACGGCAAGCGTCGGCTGGACGCGTGAACTGATTCTGGTTCATCAGGATGGAGTCAAGGGTCTGCCCCAACCGATCAGAATCGAATCTGTTGCTGAAGCGTACCCCACTTGGGTGAGCCGAAGAAGTCTGCGTCCAGTAGTCGCACACGAGATCCTGTTCACCCCCGGTTCTAACCGACCAGACACTCAGGTAGTCCAACGAAGTTCCAGGTTCACATCGGTATTCAACCCGTGCTGAACGTGGGTTGGCGACTTTCATCAAGTCTTCCCAGGCTAGAATCACTGCAAACTCAAGGGCCTTGTCCAATTCCATGTTGATTCTCCCTCACGAACGAATCACTTCGGTGGGCTTGGAATCACGCGGTGGCGAAGCGGTCGGCCAAGCCTCGGATCTAAGAAATTTGTCTGGGCCGAGAACCCGGCAGCAAGGAGTTCGGTGATCTTATATTTCACGTCGCGCGAAACCATCGTGGAATGCCCGAGTATCCTGACGTCGGCCGCGGCCTCCGAGGCCGTCTGCAGCCACATTCCGCCGACCTCGCCATAGACAAACGTGACGTGCACGTCTCGCACCCACCAAGACGGGGTCCTTGCCAGCTCGCCCTCGAACCGGCGAACCAAGTAGGTATTCGCATCAACCCAAATGTCGCCATGGAGCAGATGTTTATCTTTGCGCTGCGGAAGCATCTCCAGCACGTAGCAGTGCTGGCCACTTATGTCTGCCGCGCGGATGAAGCGGAAATCATAATTGTCCGCCGACATGTCGGTTAAGACGTAACCTTTCGTCACCTCTGCTTCACTTGCCAGCATGCGGCGAACAATCATTTGTCCCAGTCCGCTCCCGTTCGTCTCCTGAATGGTGTACTTCTTGGAGTCTGGAGGAACGAAGGCTACATCGGCAATCACCTCGGACTTGGCCTTGCTTCCATCCTTGCCAAACAGCTTGTAGTTCCGCGTGACGATGTAAGGCCGAAGGTGGGCACGGTTCTCATCCCGGGCCTGCGCCATGCGGGCGATGATGGTCTCCGCGGATGGGACCGAGCTTTCGGTCTGAGGCGATGCAGATGCCATTCCGGCGACCAGATAGAGAAGAAGCAACCATAAGGTTTGTTGCTGCGCCGCCACATAGAAAGAGCTTCGTCCCGCTTCAGGTATTTTGAACAACGAGTTTTGCGGCATGGGCGCACCCTCCGCGATCATTCGATGGGTCTTCGGCCTAGGATGACCCCTAACCAACACTACAGCGACGGCCAGCAGGCCCTGAATAAGAGGAGCAGCAAGGTTAAATCTTGCCGACCTCTAAGATTTGGCCTGACCGGCCGCTTCACGAAAGAGATCTGCGACCGGTGAGCAGGTTCCACAGCAACACAATCACTGCAACCACGAGCAATAGGTGAATGAGGCCTCCACCAACGTGAAGTCCAAAGCCCAGCAGCCACAGGATTACCAGAATCGCGAAAATGGTCCAAAGCATGTTGATCCTCCTCCGAATATCCGTTTCCAGGCAGAGCCTGGCTGGCGATTCGCCGCACTTTGCTTATACCCTGTGGCAATTCGCATGTCAGTTCCATACAGACCGGTCGTGTGGTCAAAATTGCTCATCCCAGTTAATGAGGGGGGAACGACAGGGTGGGACTGGTCGAGGTTACCGCCGGATGGCATCAGACATGGCGTTTTCTGGCATGTAAGGTCGTTGAGATTCCGCCTACTTTCCGCGCGGGTTCCGGGCTTTTCCGGGGGCTCTACGGAGTCGGTTGCGGGGGTGCCAGCCGCGTTCCGGGCGTGATGATGACTTCGCCGGTTGACCTGAGGCAGACCTCGTACACTCGGTCGGGCTCCATACGCATGTAGGGCGCGTCGCCGTGGATAGCTCGCACGCCGTGCTCCTTCGCTAGTTTCTCGTCGTTGGCGAGTTCCCAGAAGCGTGTCCACAGCTCTTTCTCGAAGGCGCTGGGGGCTTGCTGCTCGGCGTAGGCCTCGGGCGCCTCGCCCTCGGTGTCGATGATGAACCCATCTTCGGGTTTCATGGTGCTGGAGAAGACCCGCCGGAAAAGCATAAGCGCCCGGCCTTTGAGGGGGTCGGTCTCCTCGATGAAGTGGTCGTCGAACTTGATCACCAAGGTGTCAAAATAGACTTCTTGCCCCCGCAAAGTCATCTCTCGGGAGACATTCATCGGCTTGCCGGTATCGTCAACCTCGGTGAACCGGATGGTAGTTTGCAGGTTCCCCTGCTGATCCTTCGTCTGCCGCAGAACTTCGATGCGGGCCCGGCGGTCGATGCGCTTCAGGATCTTCAGGTAGGCCTCGAGGCGCTGGTTGTCTTGCTCGAGTTTGAGAATGGTCTCTTTCTGCTCGCTGATCTGGTCCTGCAGCGCTCGCTGCGGCTTGACAACCAGTTCATACGCCAGATAAATCCCGGCGGCGGCGACTGCGACCAACAAGACGGACCAGACAAACAACCGAAGGGGAAAAGGACGGCCGTTGCTCATAGGAACTCACATTATGATGGGTACAAAGAAAGAGAGGAGGTCACTGCCAGAACAGCAGTTATGGCTCTGAATTGCATGGTCTCCTCCCCCTGGTTTGGGAACTGACGCCTCTTGACCAGGCGGAGGAAGCCACTTGTTTAACTGCTCGGCCCTACTGCTTCCCGGGTTTCCCCCTGGCAGCCGGCGCCGCCTCACTCAGTGCTCCAACGCCTTGTCACTAAGGAGGGTTAGGGCGTCAGCAGCATTGAACGGGTACCGACGAACGGACTCTCGTCCCGTAGCCGTCAGGACGATATCTACGCGGCGGTTCTGGGCCAGAATAATGGACGGCAGATTGGTAAACAGTTTTTGCCGCTGGTCGTCGGTCAAGTCCGGATTCTGTTCTATCTGTTGCCTTACTTGGTTGGCGTCCAGCTCTTCATGTTTTCCGAACGACCGCGTCTCGATGTTGGCCTCGGGAACGCCCTGCTCGACCAAGAAGCTCTTGCTCCGTGCCACGCGCCGCTCCGCAAGGGCCATGTTGTATTCAACCGACGCGCGTTCGTCCGCATGCCCCTCCAAGGTCAAGTGGCCCTCCGGATGGAATTCCAGGTATTTCTTGAAGTCGCCGGCCAGAGTCCTGAGGATGGCCTGCTGACTCTCCACCAGGCCGCCGTCGGGATTGTTGACCGTAGGCTGCGCTGTAGGAAAGTAAATGCTGTGGAGGGCAAGCACCTTTTCCAATACCACCGGCACACTCACCTGAGCCGCCTGCACGTTGAGGTCTACCGCGCAATCGGCGGTGCCGCCGCGCCCATCGTCCACATGGCCTGTCACCGCGTACCGGCCCGGCGTCATACCGGAACTGTCGAACGTCACGGACGACCCTGAGCCGCTGATCTGGCCGCCGTTGCTTTGCCAGGAGTAAGTCAACGGATTGTTGTCCGGACTGCTGGCCGTAGCCGTGATCTGCACGCGTTCGCCGACCACCATCAAGCTGCGGTCCGCCGAGCAGCTCATCGTCGGCGGGCGATTCGCCCGTGGTTCGCTGGGGGCCGGAGGCGGAGGTGGGGGTGGAGGTGGAGGTGGGGGGGGCGGAGAGGGGCGGTTCCCACCGAAGCGGAATACGAGTCCCGCTGAGATCCGCAGGTCGTTCTGCCCCGCAGTTTGTAATGTACTGGAAGATCGATCCCCGAACCGGGTCATCAAGTATTCGACTTGAAACAGGCGAATTGCGACGTGGCGGTGCACTTTGAGGTCGAGTCCGCCTCCCAGCGCCATGGCAAACGCGTTCTCGGAAGGCAAGGGAGTACAACCAAACCCCGAACAACCGGAAAGGGTCACCGGACTAGCGTACACGCCTCCAAACAGAGCCTGCACAAAGGGGGTAACCTTATCGTGATGACTCCGGAAGGAAAGACGCGGACCAAACATGTATGTGACGACGTCCCCAGAAGCGTCCACCACGCCGCCCGTCGGAGGCGCGTTCGGGCCGAACTTAGTGGCATGGAAACCACCAAAGTCGGCAACGAACCCCAGGTAACGATTCACGTTGAGAGCGAGGGACGCGTCGCCGCCATGCAGGTAATCGATCCGGTTTCCGGCATTATCCGGAACGTTTTTCACATAAGAGTATCCCAGAAAAATCTCAGCCTTGGGAAAAGCAGCGTCGTCCTCGTCTCTCGAGTGCCGCCCTGGCCCCGCCTGCGGCATGGGCGACGCCGCCAATGGATCTGGCAGGGTAAGTGCCGGCTTGGCTTTGGCCACGGCGCCGAATGCGACGGAGGAATTGGCAGCCCCATCCTTGTTCGCCGTGGCTGCCGGCTTGGCCGTGTCGTCCGCACAGAGTAAGAGGGTAGGCGCCAGTAAGAAAGCAACCGCCATTGTGGTAAGAATCCGAGTTCCTGATCTCATTGTTGCCTCCTGAATTGTGCCTACTCACTCAGAAGCGGGGCATAAAGTGCCCCGCTTCTAAGCCATTAAGTACCACTCAACTCAACTTGCTTCACACTCAACGCCGCAAATTCTTACTTGGGATGAAACCGCCCTGGGAGGCGGTCTCATCCGTGGGTCTTGCCCCTCATACTACGGAGCAGGCACGTTAATGACGGTGTTCACCATCGTAACCGGCCCTGTCAAGACCAACGCTCTGCCATTCAGCGTCGTTATCACGCTGTTGCCAGCAGTAGAGAACGAGACTCCTGCTTGAGCGATTATCGTTCCCACCATGGTCCCGCCCCCGGCCGCATTAATCGTCGCGGCGCTGCCGACGTGCCAGAAGACATTCTTAGCCTGTGCGCCGTTGATCAGCTTAACGTTCCTAGCGCCCGTGGGGCCCGCGATGCCCACCGTGAGTGTGGTCGCAGTCTGGAAAACCCAGAAAGCATTCGGGTCGCCTTGAGCGTCGAGTGTAAGGTCGCTCAGGGTTATCCCAAACGAGCCCGGGGCGGATTCATAGACGCCCGGGGCCAGAGTCAGACCGCCCAACTCGCCGGCATAAGCGCAGAACGCGGTGCATGGCATTTGGGCCGGAGAAGTAAAGTTAAACGCGGTGAGCGCATCGAGCGCGGCCTGGGTCGCGATCGCGAAGGTGACAGCAGTTCCTTCATTAGGACACGTAACAGTGGGAGGTGGGGGAGCAGTATAGATGGTGCCGTTGACTGTTCCCACGTTAAGCGGAGTTTCGGTATATATACATCCTGATGGCGGGACGTACGGAATACTGGTATCGTGGAATCCGGTGATCACGGTAGAAACACCTGTGGTCCCGATATTCCCGTTAATCACCGTCCCGTTAGGCACCGTAACAGTCCCCTGGTTGGTCATCCCCGCGCCTCCCCCAAAGCCCCCGAATGTCGACGCTGTTCCAAGAGGTACTGGCGGTGGAAGCGCCGCTGCAGCCGTGGTGAAGCTCCAGGGGTTCGGTACAAGGCCGGGTCCCAGCGGATTGCCTGCCAGGTCTGTGGCGGCGGTTGTAACCGTGGCAATATAGGTCGTATCGGCAGCGAGGTTGCTTGAGGGTGTAAGGGTCGCAATAAAGTCTATCGGGTCGTAGGCGACCGTTCCTGGTATGAGGACTCCGCCCGGACCCGCAAGCAGGAAGCTGGTTGTGCTGATCGTTAACGGATTCATCGCCTCACTGAAGGTTGCGTTCACAGTCGCGTTCACGGGTATATCGGCGCTCGCATCAACGGGGTTCGTATAGATAATTGTCGGCTTAGTGGCAGCCGGGAACGAAGAAGTGGTAAAGGTCCATGGATTCGGCACAGGGCCTGGTCCCAGTGGGTTGCCTGCCAGATCTTGAGCTCCCGTTGTAACCGTGGCCGTATACTCGGTGCTGATGGCGAGAACGCTGGTTGGTGTGAAGGTGGCAGTTTTGGCAATCGCGGCGTAGGTGACTGTTCCAGCTACGGCGACTCCGCCCGGTCCGGTGAGCGTAAAGGTTGTTCCGTTGATCGTCGCAGGATTCATTGCCTTGCTAAAGGTTGCGCTGACCGCCTGATTGATGGGCACATCTGTGGCGCCATTGTCAGGGTTGGTAGCAATTATGAAGGGTTTGGTGGTGTCTGGGGCCGCGCCTGTGGTGAAACTCCACACATAAGGATACAACAGTCCATTGCCTGCCGGGTCTTGGGCCCCGGTTTTGATCGTAGCTACGTATGTGGTTGTGGCCGCGAGAGGAGCGGTTGGGGTGAAGGTCGCGGTTGAGCCGGCGGTGACATAGTTGACGGTCCCTGCTACGTTCACTCCGCCCGGTCCTGTCACTATAAAGTTTGTCGCGGGAGAGTTTAGCGTGGCAGGGTTCATCGCTTCGCTGAAAGTCGCGCTCATGGCCTGGTTGAGCGGCACACCGGTTGCGAGATTTAGAGGGACTGTGGAAATCACTTGGGGCAGAACCACGGTCGAAAAACTCCACACATAAGGGACCGACAACCCATCGCCTGCCTGGTCTTGAACTCCCGTAGTAAGCGTGGCGCTATAGGTGGCATTGGGTGCGAGATTGACGGTCGGTGTGAAGGTCGCAGTGGAGCCGGCGCAGGTGACTGCACCTGCCACGGGAACGCCAATGATGGTCACCGTAAATGTCCCTGCAGTGAGCGTTGAGCAGTTCAGTGGCAGGTTGAACGTCGCGCTCACCGTCGTGGCTAAGGCTACACCGGTGGCGCCGTTCGTAGGGATTGTGGAAACTACAGCAAATCCGGGCGTGATGGTGAACGTCACCGTATTGGTGGTCAAGCCCGAAGTCGTCACGCTGATGGGCACAGGGCCGAGCGTGGCATTCGCGGCGATGGCAAACGTCGCGGTGATCTGGGTGCTGCTCACCACCGTGGTGTTGCTGACGGTGATCAGCGCCCCGCCCACGTTGACCGTGGCTCCAGTCGCGAAATTCGTTCCCGTCAGGGTGACGTTTAAGGTCTGTCGTTGTTCGCCCGCATTGGGATTGATCGCGGTCAGGGTGGGCGGCAGAGTGCCCCGCTCTTGACCGCATCCGGCCACAAAAACGACCAGGAGGAGTGACATAAACCACATCTTGCTGCCGTTCCATGTACCCATTCGTGGCCTCTCTTTGTTCAGTGACATGACGTTTCCCTCCCGGCTCAGATGCCGCGCGGCACGATAAAATGAAAGATCCTTATCAAGTCCGGTTCTCATGCGTCGGTTCAAAAACGTACGACTTCTATTTCAGAGACTTTATAAACGGGGGGTAAACCACGTGTCTGTTCAATATTGCACGTCGCTTTGTTCAAAATTGCACAGCGAGATTAATGAAGGGGACCGACCGCAAGGCGCTTGGGAATCACGGCGCTTGGGCGGCAATTAAGGGAGGGCAGATTCAAGCTTATCGCAAGGGTTGGTGCGCCGGCCGACAAGGTACTCTTCGAAACAGATGGGGCGAGATCTAGACGCTCACTCGAGTGGCCAAAAGCGCACACTAGTTTTTTCTTTCAAGGAGGTAAGGCAAAACGCCTGCGGTCAGAAGTAGTTATCAAGGCATGGGGTCTGGTTGCGTCGCGGCGGAACTTGAGTGGGTTAAGTTGAGGATTAAGAACAGAGGTCGCCCTGAGCCTTCTGGAGAAGGAGATTCTAACTCTTAGGTTTGGCCTTTGATTTTTGAGCTGCTCTTTCCCTGGCCCGGGCCACTTTCCGATTTCCTGCTTACCTTCTCCTACTCCTCAAGAACGCGATCGCGGAGGAACCCAGCGCGAGCAGGCTGAGCGTCCCAGGCTCCGGGGTGGTTCCGCCGCCGGATTGGCAACTGTCCGTGGAGATAGTGTTCGTATCCAGCGTCACGGCGGCATTAAGCGCCACGGCCCTTCCGCAAGCGATGGTCGCGCCGGTGATCAGAGTTATGCTCTCGTCGGCAAGAATACTTCCTTGCAACGCAGTGGTTGCACCGAGAGTCGCGGAGCTGCCGACCTGCCAGAACACGCTGTCATCTTTACCCGGATTTATAAGAAGAACAGACGAGCCGCTCCCGGTCGTGAGTGTGTCCCCGATCTGGAAAACGAAGATTGCATCAGAAAGGCCCTCGGCGTTGAGAGTAAGCGGTCCTGTCAGCGTAGCCGCGGCGTTGAATTTATAGACTCCCGGGATGAGCGTAAGTCCACCAAGATCCGTGCCAGTCAAGTTGGCATCGGGCGTCAGGCCCGCTAGAACATTGTAGGCAGTCAAGGCATCAGCCTGCGCCCCCTGCGCGACTGCATCAGTGTTGTGTATCACGCCGTTCACAATCCCCGGAGGAAACCCCGTAATCGAAGTGCCGGGATAGAGACCCAAATCCCCGTTGAGGACGCTCGGTCCGGTGTTGGTCACCGTCGAGGCACCCAGGACCGCAAAGGCGGCCGCTGTCCCTAGATTAATCGTGATCGTGTCGGCCTTAACGCTGACCGCAGTCAATGCACCCAGCAACAGACAAATGGTGAGCTTTCTCATGTTTTCCTCCCGCGTGACTCAGAAACACTTCCAGCTGGGCCCCGCACGCACTGTGCCAATCCAAAGACAAAGTTTATGTCATTCATTTTCACTGAAATACTAAAACAGGCTGGTGAGAAAGCGCCTAAAATGTGAAGAGTTATGCACAAAATGTGGAAACACATACCACTCTGGCATCACTCCCCGTAACCAGCGCGTCTTCACTAAAACTCAAGTTAGAATCTCCCGCTTCTACGAGACCCTGTATCCGTCTCGCATGCTGATCGCTAACTCTACCCTGCGTCATGTCCCGTACTTTGTTGCGATTATTCCGTCCTAACCCTGCGTTTGCACCCCAGATTCTCCCCGACGATTGAGAGGCAACCTTTGTACCGTAACGCAATGGCGCGTGTCTGTTCAATTTTGCTCACCGCTCTGTTCAATACAGCGTACAAATGACCGAGGGTTCCAGACCGCCGTTAGTCGTTCAGGACGACGCTCAGGAGGCCGCTATTGACCGTCATTCCGCGATTGTCGGAGTAATCGACAAAGCCCAGCGCCCTGAACTTGTTCATGAAGTGGCTGATTCGTGACCGGGTGGTGCCGACCATCTGTGCCAGGGTTTCCTGATTGATCCTGGGGTGTACTGACTCGGATTTACTATCCTTACCAAAATGTGCCAGCAGCAAAAGAATCCGGGCCAGGCGTTTCTCACTGGAATTGAAGAGCTGGTCGACCAGATCTCCTTCGAATCGGATGTTGCGCGAAAGCAGGTGAGTGACGAACAATTCCGATACGCCGTGCCGTTCATGGAGCATGCGCGCCATCAGCGCCTTATCAATTTTAGCCAGAGAGCAATCGGTAAGGGCAAACGCCGATGCGATGCGCAAGAGTTGCCCGGCGAGGCATCCCTCGCCGAAGAAATCACCATCGGTCAGAATGGCGACAATCGCTTCTTTCCCCTGGCTGGAAGTAACCGAGATTTTTACTTTGCCTTTTCGGATATAGAACACGGAATCCGCTGGATCTCCCTGAAAGAAGATGGTGCGGTTCGCGCCGTACTCAAGATATTTGTTCCCGCCGTTAAATGCAGCGAGGAGCCTTTCCCAATCAATAGGCTCTTTTGTCTTATTTGCAATAACAGCGTCAGGCTCTTTTTTCTGTTTTTTCATAACGACCTCCTCCCTCTGCCTGGTGAAGACGAGTCGCGCGCCAGTCAGCAGATTGACGCTTCGCTATCGACGATCAGGAGGTTTCCCGACTTGCGACACTCCCACCGGCGCGATGGTATTCTTCGCGAGGCACGGGCACAATACGGCAGATTGAGTATTCGACAGTACCTTGAGCGCCTGAACCTCTAGGTGTCTCTACAGAATCTACAGTAGAGACAAATGGCAGGGGATTGATACGTACTCAAGCTTGATTATCGTTAAAAAGTGCGTCAAGCTGGGCACCGCTGCGCGGTATTTGAGAATCCTGTAGATTCAGTTCCTCACAACGCGGGCCGGTGGCCGCAACCAAACTTGGCCGAAGTGGCGAGTAGCTCGCCGCGGCGAGGCAAGTGGCAAGTGGGGAAGATCGAAACTCGAAAATCGAAATTTGAAACTGGCGATAAGACAGTGGCACGTGGGAAGGGGCAAGTGGCAGGCGGGGAGAAAACCCTTCGGTGCCGAAAATTACCTCTTGACAAATGGGGGCGAGTGGTTATACTAGGGGTAGGAAGAAGGATTTACGAGTTATGAATTATGAATTAGGAACTAGGTCCGGAGGCTGTTGTTCGGGGGGCAGTTGCCTCTCGCGCGTAGGACTGTGGGGAGGCGTGATTAGGAACTGGAGGAAGGAGGCGGTGGCCAGCGTCGAGTTCAAAGCAGGGAATTCCGAATCTTGGATTGCGAAGGATGGGGAACGAAACTGGAATGTCCTTTGGAATGAGCACGATAGGCTTAGCGGCGAGAGCGGCGCAAAAAAAGATGTTAAAAATGAGGTTCAAAGCCAATTTTTGTTGAAAACAAACAAGATCGCTTCGGTTCAAAGCCATTTTTTGGGTTCAAAGCCATTCTCGGTCGGAAGCTCAGCGCAGCTATGTTATTGAAAAAAATAAGCCGGCTTTGATCTAAAAGTCATGCTTGTGGTTCAAAGCCATTTTTGAGGTTCAAAGCCATTTGCAGGGGGAGGGATGTGAGAATTGGGATTTGGGGCTGGCAGGCTGATGAAAGAAGGATCCGACGATGTCATCCATCCCCTTCGGTCAGAGCTTGCCCTGAGCCCTTCGCTTGTCATTCTGAGCGGAGCGAAGAACCTTTTTCATTACCGCTCAGGACAGGCTGCGCGAAGGATCTCGCGCTTCTCCGCGCGCCGCGAAGAAAATCGGACTCAGTAGCACAGGGCTGAGTGTGGTATCTTGGCTGGATGGTGTGTTCTGAGCGTCACCAATTCTGGTTGTAAGGACAGGAGACTGCTCAAAGAGGATTGATGATGGCGACTAAGCGCGAGCGGGAGCATGCAGTGATGCTTGCAGAAGCGCCCCAAATCCTTGCCCAAACAATTCTTGATACGCTACGGGAATCCCTCTTGGTTCTCGATGTCGCCCTGCGGGTGAAAATGGCCAATCGGTCTTTCTACCGGACCTTCCGGGTTAAACCAGAGGAAACTGAGGACAAGCTCCTCTATGATCTGGGGAATGGCCAGTGGAACGTTCCCAAGCTTCGGGCTCTCCTGGAGGCGGTTTGTTCTGGCGGCAGGCAAGCGGAAGACTTCGAGGTCGAGTGCGACTTCCCCGGCATCGGCCGGAGGTTCATGATCCTCAATGCCCGTCGAATCGAGCGCGAGACGGGCCAGCCGATGATCCTCCTCGCCATAGAAGACATCAGCGAGCGCAAGGCAGTGGAAAGGGCGCTCGAACTCCGTGCGAAGGAATTGGAGCGGTCCAATGCGGACCTGGAACAGTTTGCGTATGTGGCCTCCCACGACCTCCAGGAACCGCTGCGCATGGTTACGAGTTTCACGCAGCTTTTGGCGAAACGCTATACAGGAAAACTCGATTCCGATGCCGATGAGTACATCGCGTACATCGTTGATGGGGCCGTCCGAATGCACCGCTTGATTAACGATCTGCTGGCGTATGCACGCCTGGGTTCGCGGGCGGCGGAATTTGTGCCTACCGACTGCGAGGCGATCTTTGCGGATGCTGTCTCGAATCTGGGAAGCGCGATGGAGGAAAACGGAGCCACCGTGACCCACGATCCCTTGCCGACCGTGATGGCCGACAAGGACCAACTGAGCCGCCTGTTCCAAAATTTGCTGAGCAATGCGATCAAATTTCGCGCCGCGGATCCGCCCGTCGTTCATGTCTCAGCTCGACGAAATGGGAACGAGTGGCTTTTCTCGGTGCGGGACAACGGCATCGGCATTGACCCTGAGCACTTCGAGCGTGTCTTCTTGATATTTCAGCGCCTGCACGGCAAGAGCGAGTATTCCGGCACGGGGGTCGGCTTAGCTATTTGCAGGAAGATTGTCGAGCACCACGGCGGGAAGATTTGGATCGAATCGCATGCGGGAAAGGGGTCAACGTTTTACTTTACGCTGCCAGCTTGAGCAATCAAGGGCAATGTGTACAGCTTGTCCTGTTGTAGCGGCGGTCTATGACCGCCGTCCCTGATTCGTCAGCATTTTCGGCGCTCATAGAGCGCCGCTACAAAAGGCCACTGCTTCTGAGGAGTCAAGATATGGAGACCGCTGGAAGGCCGATTGAGATTTTGCTCGTCGAGGATAATCCTGCCGATGTACGCCTGACGGTGGAAATCCTGAAGGAAACCAAGGTTCGCAATACCTTAACCGTCGCCGCCGACGGCCTTGAAGCACTGGATCTGCTTCGCCGGGCCGGCAGATACGCCCACGCCACGCGGCCAGACCTCATTTTGCTCGATCTGAACTTGCCCAAGAAGGATGGCAGGCAAGTGCTGGCGGAAATCAAAGCCGACCCCGTCTTAAGGCTTATCCCGGTCGTGATACTGACCTCATCGAAGGCCGAAGAAGACATCGCCAAGAGCTACAGCCTCTATGCCAATTGTTACGTGACCAAGCCGGTCGATCTGGAACAGTTTGTCAAGGTTGTGAAGTCGATTGAAGATTTTTGGCTGACGATCGTGAAACTTCCGCAAGGAAAAACGCCATGACATCCGAGCCGATTAAAGTCTTGTTGGTGGAGGACAATCCGGGAGATGTCCGCCTGATCCGCGAAATGTTGAAGGAAGCGAAGACCACCGTGGCTGCCCTGGAGGATACCCCCAGCTTGAAGACGGCGGTCGAGCGCCTGACGAAGGGGGAAATCGACGCGGTGTTATTGGATCTCGGGCTCCCCGACAGCCAGGGCATCAGCACTTTCGAGAAGTTACACAATCAATTCCCCCGCACTCCCATTGTGGTGCTAACGGGTCTTAAAGATGAAGTGCTGGGCCTTCGAGCAGTCCGGGAAGGGGCGCAAGATTACCTGATCAAAGGAAAGGTGGATAGTCAGTGGCTTTGCCGCGCCATCCTCTATGCGGTTGAGCGGGTGCAAGGGAAGGCAGCGCTGGAGAGAAGCGAGGAGCAGTATCGCCTGCTCTTTGAGAAAAACCTTGCTGGGGTATACCGCACTGCCCTGGACCGCCACATCACGGACTGTAATGAAGCTTTCGTCAAGGTCTTCGGATTTGCCTCTCGTGAAGAGGTCTTAGCTCATCCCGTGCAGGAATTTTACTTTGATCCCCGCGAGCCGGAGGCCATCACCGCCCGCATCAGGGCGGAAAAGACCCTCTCGAATTTGGAAATGCGCCTTAAGCGAAGAGACGGCAGCCCGGTTTGGGTTCTGGTTAACGAGAATCTGATCGAAGGGGAGGCAGGCAGCCAACCGTTTATCCTAGGGACCATCATCGACATCACCCAGCGCAAGCAGGCTGAGGAGGCGCTACAGCAAAGTGAAAGTCACTTGCGTGCCATCGTTGAAACCGAGCCGGAATGTGTCGCCAAAGTCGCGTCGAACGGCGGCCTCCTTCAAATAAACCCGGCGGGCCTGGCCATGATCGAGGCTGAGAGCTTTGCCGAAGTTAATGGAAAGTCAGTGCTTCCCTTGATTGTGCCTGAGCACCGGGCGGCGTTCGAAGCTTTCTTGCAGGCAGTGTGCAGCGGCAATAAAACCAATTTAGAATTCGAGATTGTCGGGCTCAAAGGTACGCGGAGGTGGGTGGAGTCTTATGCGGCCCCGATTGCTGATGAGACGGGATCAATTTGCATGTTGGCCGTCATGAGAGACCTCACCGAACGCAAGCAAGGTGAAAAGGCCCTCCGTGGGCTTTCTACACGCCTGCTCCAGTTGCAGGATGAGGAGCGGCGGCGCATTGCCCGGGAACTCCACGACGCCATAGGTCAGAACCTCGTCGGTTTGGTGGCGAACCTCACCGTGGCGCACAGGTCGGCTGGTAAGCTTAATCCGAAAGCACGCCAAGCTCTATCGGGAAGTCTTGAGGTGGCAGAGCGGTCCTTAAACGAGATGCGTACCCTCTCCTACTTGTTACACCCGCCGCTGCTCGATGAAGATGGCTTGGCTTCAGCCTTGGCTTGGTACATTAAGGGGTTCACCGAGCGAAGCGGAATCAAGATCGATCTCAAAGTGTCTCCCAATTTTGGCCGGCTGCCCAAGGAGGTCGAGACGACCCTCTTTCGCGTCGTGCAGGAAAGCCTGACAAACGTCCACCGTCACTCCAAAAGTCCCACAGCCAGGATATGGCTTGCGCGGCGCGCGACTGGGGTGAAGCTAGAAATAACGGACAAAGGCCAGGGGATGCCCGCGAAGGCACTCCACTCGGGCAATCAGAAAAGCGGACAGCTTGGAGTGGGCATTATGGGCATGAGCGAGCGGGCCAGACAACTCGGGGGTCGGCTGGAAATCGATTCAAGCGGCCGAGGTACGACCGTCCGAGTGGTGATCCCGAATCCCGAGGTCGTTCCGTGAAAACGCTTCGTATTCTGGTGGCGGATGATCACGAGGTTGTGCGGCAGGGAATGCGCGCACTTCTCGAAGTCCGTCCCGAATGGGAAGTTTGCGCGGAGGCGGCCGATGGCCGGGAGGCTATTGCACTGGCAAAGCAGACGAAGCCTGACGTGGTGGTGATGGACATCAGCATGCCGGAATTGAACGGTTTGGAAGCCACGCGACAAATCCTGAAAGCCCTCCCCAGAACTGAAGTGCTTATCCTGACGCTTCATGAGTCCGAACAGTTAATACGTCGAGTGGTCGAATCAGGCGCTCGTGCCTACGTCCTGAAGTCCGATGCGGGACGCAGCTTGGTGGAGGGCGTGGAGGCGCTTAGCCGGCACAAAGGTTTTTTCTCATCCAAGGTCGCAACGGTCGTAGTGGAGGGCTACCTGAAAGGGGGCACGACAACGGGCAGAACGAAGCGCACTCGTGACTCTCTGACCCCTCGCGAGCGGGAAGTTGTCCAGCTATTGGCAGAGGAGAAGAGTAACAAGGAGATCGCGGCAACCTTGGGGCTCAGCGTTCACACCGCAGAAACCCACCGAAGCAACATTATGCGCAAACTCGGAACCCATTCCTTGAGCGGCCTGATTCGCTACGCCGTTCGCAATAAGATTGTGCAGTTCTAAGCGCGATCGGGATCGGTGGAGCGGTTGGCCGCCATCCTGTCATTACTGAGGGAGCGCAGCGAGTGGGGAGACCTCAAAGAACTAGCGGAGCCTCGGGGGCCGGACCAAAAGCAGAATCCTGATTCCGGTGGCGCTGCCGGCGGCGGTGAATCAGGTCGGGACGATGGACTCAGCCAACCCTGCCCGGCATTGCCTTCGATGCTTGACCATAAGTCATATAGATAGGATTTATCCCAAAAACTCTGTTTTGAACAGGACTGTGCAATTTTGCACACCCTTCTGTGCGGTTTTGAACTGACACGCCCGCGGCCCTCAAGCTATAAGACTGGTGGAATCCGGAATTGCCCGCAAGTATCTGTCGAGGAGGATGACATGCCGCAACGCGCTGCCTGTCGGGTCTTGCTGGTGGACGACGAACCTGCTATTCGAAACCTTCTATCAAGGCTATTGGAGGAAGCAGGCTTCGAAGCAGAGCAGGCCGAGGACGGCCTCGATGGTCTGGCGAAACTCCGGGAGAGGCTTCCCAACGTCATTATCTCCGATCTCGCGATGCCCCGCATGTCAGGTTTTGAGTTTCTTGCTGTGGTGCGCCGGCGCTTCCCACAAATACCGGTGTTCGTGCATTCCGGAGAACCTCCAACCGATTTTGCAGAAGTCAAACCCGACGTCTGGTTCCAAAAGGGTGCGACAGAATTCGCCACACTTGTGGAGGCGGTCCACGATTGGACTCGAAAAGCGCCCGATCCCCCGATTGCCCCGCAGTCCATCAGCACGCCCCTTCGAACACAGCGGGACGGCGCCGGTTATTTTGTTTTAACTTGCACGGATTGCCTGCGCACTTTCAGGGTGCGGAGTGACCCGCAGATGAAGACGGTCGAGCGGACCGCATATTGTGTCTATTGCCAGGCGCGACTGCCGTACCTGGTTGAAAGCGCAGAGCCTTCGTAATTAGACCCGCGCCGCGCGCGCAGCGGGCAGTGGAGGGCGCCGAGCCCCCCGATTTGAGAATGATTCCCAGAGACACTTATGGCAAACAACGGCAACTTGATATTCAATTCGAAGGAGTTCTTCAAGAGGGTCCGCACTCAAAAGACGACCGAGGATTACCAAAACCAACAGCCGATCTTCTCGCAGGGGGACGCCGCGGATGCGATGTTTTACATCCAGAGTGGCTACGTGAAGCTCTCGGTGGTATCCCAGCGCGGCAAGAAAGCTATTGTCGCCGTTTTGGGGCGAGGCGATTTTTTTGGAGAGTGCTGCCTGACCGAACGATCATCGCGGACCTCCACAGCAACGGCAATTGACCACACAACAATCGCCCGTGTGAATAAGGGAGCCATCCTCCGCATCATCCAGCAGGAACCGGCCTTTGCCAGGCTCTTCATCGCCTACCTGCTTTCTCGTGTAGCTCGAATCGAAGCAGCTTTCGAGGATCAACTCTTCAACTCCAGCGAGCAGCGCCTGGCCCGGATTCTCTTATTGCTCGCTCATTTTGGCCCGGATAGCACTTCCGAAACCGTGCTGCTCAAAATCAGCCAGGCTAGCCTGGCCCAAATGGTCGGCACCACGCGGTCACGGGTGAGTCATTTCATGAACAAGTTCCGGACCCTGGGCTTTATCGATTACACGGGCAACGGAGGATTGACGGTTAACAGCGGCCTCCCCAGCGTGCTCTTAGACGTTTAGCCTCGAACTCACCAGAAGGAGCAACCGGCACCGCCCTTCATTAGACTGTGCTATTTGGAACACAGACATGTGCAGTTTTGAACAGACGGACTGGATTCTGCCCGGCTAATATTCCGTCAACGCATACACCCCAAGGGTTTCGGGCGGATGAAACGGCGGCCTTGAAGGTTATTGAGTTGGAGCCGAAATTTTCTTTCGCCTGAGACCCCCACCCTCCAAAAGTCTGGGGCCCGATCACTGACCGATTTGGTCGCGTCCAGGCTCTTGCGCTCACCATACTCTGTTACTCTCTCTTTACTTTTCTCAGTGGGATTGCCACCAACGTCTGGGAGCTGCGCTCTTCGGTCTAAAGATAGCCTTCGCTCAGGCTCAGGAAGCGAGCCACCGGATTGTCCACCTTGTTAGGGAACGAAGCCCCCGTCCATGTCAAATCCTCGGCAAATCCCCACCGGCTTCAAACTGTAGTTCCCCCCATTTACTGGGATGAGCATTTTTGACCTAATACGTGAGCCTTAGTGAACTGACACCCATGCGGACAAACGGTATAGAAAGTGTGCCTCGAGTATCCGGCGAGAGGCGGATGTGAGATGAGTTGGAGGCAACACCTATGAACCAAAATAGAGTTATCAGCACAGCAGTTCTGTGTTTACTTCTCGGAACCGCCCTTCCTGCATTCGCGCAAAAAGGCGAAGAGGAAAAGGGCGGAGGAAAAGCCCCGCAGGCGCAACGCGAGCAACAACCTCAGCACGCACAGCAGGCAAAGCAGCAGCCACAGCACGCACAGCAGGCAAAGCAGCAGCCGCAGCGCGCACAGCAAGCAAAACAGCAGCCGCAGCGCGCACAGCAAGCAAAGCAGCAGCCGCAGCGCGCACAGCAAGCAAAGCAGCAGCCACAGCGCGCACAGCAAGCAAAGCAGCAGCCACAGCGCGCCCAACAGGCGCAACGTCAGCAGCCACAACACGCACAGCAAGCACAACGGCCCGCAAGGCAGCAGCCACAGACCGTTGCTAACAACCGTGGCGGCGGCCACTATGGCCGCATTTCTGACACCAATTACCGTACCCATTTCGGTCACGAGCACTCGTTCCACATGAGGCGCCCCAGGATGGTCAACGGGTATCAGCGCTTCCAGTACGGCGGCTATTGGTTCGGGTTCAATGAAGGATGGCCATCTGGCTGGGACTACAACGACGACTTTTATGTCGAATACATTGATGGCGTCTATTATATGTTCAACCTGAGGCATCCCGGCTTCCGCCTTACCCTCAACATATTCTAACGATTCATCCAGCACACCTTCGGGGGAGGGCTCAACCGGCACGGGCGGGGCGAGTCGCCCCGAGGGGGGAAGCCGAATGGGTCTTTTGGCTGGGGAGCTACCCCAGCGGCAAGTAAATCCGGAGCCTGTAATCGTGAAATAGCAAGTTCAGTCACGGCGCAGAGGGCGAATGATTAGATCATTTTCAAGCCCGAACCGTCACTGAACTCCACGAGTCCCAGCATGGGTTTCCCCCTTCGTAAACGTGACTGAGCAATTTTGACCAAGCGCGCCGTCGCACCTCTCTGCTGTGCGTGATCTTGTGCTCGAATGCGCTCGGTTCGACAGAGCGATTTTTGCGCGGACAGCGTATAATTCGAACAGACTCGTGGAAACAGAATCGAAGATTCGAAGATTGGCGTTTCTCGGCGACTACCTGCCGCGCAAGTGCGGCATCGCTACATTCACGACCGATCTGCTTGCGGCCGTGTCAGCGGAGCACCCCCAAGGCCATTGCTTCGCGGTGCCGGTTAATGACATCGAGGGCGGTTACGACTATCCGGAGGCGGTTCGCTTCGAGATTGAGGAGCAGGATCTCACGTCCTACCAGCGCGCGGCGGACTTCATCAACATCAGCAACGTGGATATCGTATGCCTCCAGCACGAGTTCGGCATTTTCGGCGGGGTGGCCGGCAGCCACGTGCTGGCGCTTATGCGCGAGCTGAAGACGCCCGTCGTGACAACTCTCCACACGCTTCTGCGCGAGCCGAACGCCGACCAGCGTCGCGTGATGCAGGAGTTGATCGCCCGCTCCACCCGGCTGGTGGTCATGACCCAACGGGGACAGCAGATGTTGCAGGAGGTTTACCACGCGCCGCCGGCCAAGATTGATCTCATCCCGCACGGCATTCCCGACATACCCTTCGTCGATCCGAATTATTACAAGGACCAGTTTAGTGTGGAGGGAAGAGTCGTGTTGCTCACGTTCGGGCTGCTCTCGCCGAACAAGGGGATTGAACATGTGCTCAACGCCCTCCCGCACATCCTGGCGGAGTTCCCCGAGGTTGTTTATATCGTCTTGGGCGCCACTCATCCGAACGAGTTGCGCGAGCGGGGCGAGGCCTACCGGCTCAGCCTCGAAATCCTCGCCAAGAAGAACAAAGTCCAGGGGAACGTCATTTTCTACAACCGCTTCGTGGAACTCGAAGAGCTGAAGGAGTTCATTGGCGCGGCGGACCTTTACATTACACCTTATCTCAACGAGGCTCAGATCACGTCGGGGACACTCGCTTACGCGTTCGGCGCGGGCAAGGCCGTGGTCTCGACGCCGTATTGGCACGCGGCCGAATTGCTGGCGGACGGGCGCGGAGTGCTGGTGCCGTTCGGCGACGCCCTGGCCATCGCGCGCGAGGTGATCGGCTTGCTGGACGACGATATGCGCCGGCACGCCATCCGCAAAAATGCTTACAAACTTGGCCGCGAGATGGTGTGGAGCAACGCAGCGCGGCTCTACATGCGCTCCTTCGAGCTGGCGCGGCTCCAGGGGGCGGTGCTGTCTCGAAAGATCTTTGCCACGAAGACTCTCGACCAGCAACCGCGGGTGTTGCCGGAAGTGAGACTGGACCATCTTTCCCGGATGACAGATTCGACCGGTATTTTCCAACACGCCATTCTCACGGTTCCGAATTTTTCCGAAGGTTACTGCACGGATGACAACGCCCGCGCCTTCATTCTCACGGTGCTGCTCGAGGAGTTGAAAGAAGAACCGGAGCGCGCGCGGACGCTTGCCACAACTTACGCGGCCTTTTTGAATCACGCTTTCGATCCCAAGACGAAACGCTTCCACAACCATCTGAGTTTCGATCGACGCTGGCTCGATGAGCAGGGGTCCGAAGACTGTCACGCTCGGGCGCTCTGGGCGCTGGGCATGGCCGTGGGGCGTTCGCCGCATCGGAGTTTTCAGATCATGGCCGGACAACTTTTCGCACGAGCGCTGCCGGTGGTGACGGAGTTCACTTCGCCACGCGCGTGGGCGTTCTGCCTCATCGGCATCCACGAATATCTACGCCGTCTGAGCGGTGACCGCTCGGTCACTCAAATCCGCGAAGCGCTCACCGCACGCTTGATGGATATTTTCGACAGGGCCTCCCATCCGGATTGGCCCTGGTTTGAAGAGGAGTTGAGTTACGACAATGCTAAGCTCGCGCACGCCCTGATTCTCAGCGGACGTGCTACCGGACAACAAACGATGTTTGAACGAGGCCTGAAGGCGTTGCGTTGGCTGGATGAAGTGCAAACCACTGAGGATGGTCACTTCCGCCCTGTTGGCAGCAATGGATTTTATCGGCGCGGCGGCACCCGCGCCAACTTCGACCAGCAGCCCATCGAGGCGCACTCCATGGTGTCGGCCTCCCTCGAAGCCTACCGGGCCACCTCGGACTCCTGGTGGTACGAACAGGCCCACCGCGCCTTCGACTGGTTCTTGGGCTGGAACGACCTCGGGTTGGAACTTCACTCCGTCAATACCGGCGGCTGCCGCGATGCGTTGCATGTGGACCGAGTCAGCGGGAACCAGGGAGCAGAATCGACGCTGGCCTTCCTTCTCTCGCTGGCGGAAATGAAGCTCATGCAAAACACCGTCACGGTGTTCAAGGAGCCAGCTTTGTAGCCCCGATCATCCCATGAAAACCATCAACGTCAAACGCTCCGAGGTCACGTTGCATCCCGACCGCACACGGGTGCTGCTCCGGCCGTTTCATCTCATGAGCGACCAGCGCGCCATCACCATCTGCGCCGAGGTCGCGGCTCTTCCGGAATCCGAAGTCCGCGTCCTGTTGGAACAGATGCTGGCCGAGTTTGGTGAACGCCACCAGAAAATTCGCGAGTTCTTCCGAAGACGCTATGACGAAGTTCGACCTTACTTGCTCAAGGAACCGAAGGTTGGCGAGTTTTTCAGACGGCAGTCTGATGACGTTCGGCTCAGCTCGGTCACTGGGGAGCGCCTCTCGGAAGAACGCGAGCTGTTGCTCGGCGGGTATTTCAGTCACGAGTATTCGCTCGAGGCCGCCGCGCTATTCAACCCATCGATCGTGCCGCATCCGGATCAATCGGGTGTCGCGCCGGGCTCACTCCGGTTTATCCTAAGTCTCCGGGCCACGGGCGAAGGGCACATTTCGTCGATCACCTTTCGCACCGGATTGCTCGATGCCCAGTGCAACATCACGATCGATGAGCCCAGTCGTTACTGCCTGGAACCAGCGCCGGTGCCTAACGCGACCTACGATAAGCGCCTGTTCGAGCGGAAGCTCTCTGAGCTCGGCCTGGCGGGTGGTTTTAGTCAGCAAATCCTCAAAACCTTGGGAGACTCGTTTACGCTGGACGAGCTGGGATCGAGCATCGGTCTGGCCGTGCGCCAACTCCGGGTCCCCAGCTTGGAAACCGAGGCGGTCGGCAGAAGGATTCTCACCCTCGCACGGTCAAACTACGAGGTGCAGTTCGCGCCGGACTCGCGCTTGTCCGAACGCGTGTTGTTCCCCACCACACCCGCGCAGAGCAACGGGATCGAGGACGCCCGCTTTGTTCTTTTTCAAGATGAGGACGGCACGCGGACCTACTACGCCACCTACACGGCTTACAACGGCAAGACCGTCCAGCCCCAGTTCCTCGAAACGCCGGATTTTCTTCACTTCAAGTTCATCACGCTGAGCGGCCCGGCGGTCGAAAACAAAGGCATGGCGCTCTTTCCGCGAAAAATCAGGGGCAAGTACGCGATGCTGAGCCGGCAGGACGCCGAAAACATCTACGTGATGTTCTCCGATCATCTGCATTTCTGGCACAACGCGCGGCTCGTCTTAAAGCCAGGATTTCCGTGGGAATTCATCCAGGTGGGCAACTGCGGCTCACCGATCGAAACTGAAGCCGGCTGGCTGGTGATCAGTCATGGCGTGGGCCCGATGCGGAAATATGGCATTGGCGCCTTCCTGCTCGATCGCGACGACCCGGCCAAAGTCATTGGCCGCCTGCCTGAGCCACTCATCAAGCCAAATGAAAACGAGCGCGAAGGCTACGTCCCAAACGTGGTTTACTCCTGCGGCAGTCTGCTGCATGGCCGGCAGCTCATTATTCCCTACGGGATTTCCGACTACGCCGCGACGTTCGCCACGATGCCGCTCGACGAATTGTTGGCCGGGATGGAATAGTTTTCGCGACCCATACCTCTCATCTATTCTTGAAACACTATTTTTGGAACAGTTCCCATTCTTAAAAGAATTTTGGAACACCAACTCATAGCCTGCAGATGGCGCATTGGGCTAACTTCTTTAGCATGAATATCTGCAGTTTAACAAAATCCGCGACCCTGTCATTCGCCACAATCCCGTCCGGCTTGGAAATCAACAACATTGGAGCCAGGAGGAGGATCCTATCTTCCATTACTCTGCCACCATGTTCGGTCTTTACCCTATCTAGTTCGGAGCCGCCCCTCGGCTCAAAGTCGATCTGCCTTTCGAAAAAACTCCGCAAGAGTCTGAATCTCATCCATGTAAAATGTTACGCAGCCCCTCTGTATGCTGTGCATTTCCAAGGCGTTCTTAATGTGGCGAGGGACGCGGCCCCACCTCTTGCGTCTTCTCTTGTTTTTCCTGCCATCCCGAAGCATGAATTAAGAGCCGTTTGGCTATGGTGTTCGTTTTTGAACACCCTCCCGTTCAATTTTGACCAGATATCTCAAGTCCGACAAGTTATCTTCTTCAAGCCTTGTAATTCTCTGGAGTGTACATGTACGGCTACCCAGATTCTAAGTATGGGAAGCGAGCAGAGAAGCGACAAAACTCATCTGGTAAAAAAGGAGCGCAAGTCATGTCTGAAGTGAACTCGGTTGTAGCCATTTACGATAGTCACTCCCAAGCGGAGGAAGCCGTAAAGGAACTTCAGAGGTCTGGGATTGATATGAAGAAACTGTCCATCGTCGGCAAGGACTACCACACCGACGAGCACGTGGTCGGGTACTACAATACTGGCGACCGCATGAAGTACTGGGGGAAGCTCGGTGCTTTCTGGGGTGGGCTGTGGGGGATGTTGTTCGGAGCCGCA
>JBEKAK010000084.1:0-24061 GCA_050018275.1 Terriglobia bacterium
GGCAAGACCGACTTCGACTTCTTCACCGCAGAACACGCCCAAGGGGCTTACAACGATGAGCAGGAAATAATCAGGACGGGCCAGCCGGTGTTGGGCAAGGAGGAGAAGGAAACCTGGCCGGATGGCCATGTGACCTGGGTCTCGACCACGAAGATGCCCTTGCGTGACACCAACGGGAACATCCTCGGAACTTTCGGCGTCTCCCACGACGTCACCGAGCGCAAGCAAGTAGAGGTGGAGATGCAGAAAGCCATGAAAACGGCCGAGGAAGCCAATCGCGCCAAGAGCGAATTCCTGGCCAACATCAGCCATGAGCTCCGCACGCCCATGAATGCAGTCATCGGCATGACGGAGCTCGCGCTCGCCACGGACTTGAACTCCGAGCAGCGCCGTCATCTGGAACTCGTGGAATCGTCGGCCAACTCGCTGCTGGCGCTGATCAACGATATTCTGGACTTTTCCGAAATCAACGGGCACAAATTCGAACTCGAGTCCACTCCCTTCTCCTTGGCGGAGGCGGTGGATGAGGCTCTCCGCCCCCTGTCGATCCAGGCGTATCGCAAGGGGCTGGAGATGGCTTACGGGGTATCGCCCAGGATTCCGTCGGCGCTGCTTGGTGACCCTGTGCGCCTGAAGCAAGTCCTGGTGAACCTGGTGGGGAACGCCATCAAATTCACCGACCAGGGCGAAGTAGTGGTTTGCGCGGGGCTGGAATCGCAGGAGGCCAGCACTGTAGGGCTGCACTTCACCGTGGCCGACACGGGGGTAGGGATTCCTGCCGACAAGCTGCAGATGATCTTCGAAGCCTTTAAGCGGGTGGATGGCTCCATGACCCGCCGCTTCGAGGGGTCGGGGTTGGGATTGGCGATCTGCGCGGAGCTCATAGGGATGATGGGAGGCCGCATCTGGGTGGGGAGCGAGTTAGGGAAAGGAAGCACCTTTCACTTTACCGTGCGCCTGGGTCGGGTGGAAGGCGCCGCCTGCCCCCGCGAAGAGACGCCCCGCGACCTTCTGCGCGGACTACCCGTGCTGGTGGTGGATGACCATGCGGCCAGCCGCGAGATCGTGGGGGAAATCCTGCGCCACCACGGAATGATTCCCACCCTTGCGGAAAGCACGGAAGCCGCCCTGGCAGTGATCCGCAGCGCGCAAAATTCGGAGTCGCCATTCCGTTGGGCGCTCCTCGACGCGCAAATGCCGTGCGGGGATGGCTTCGCCTTAGCCGAGCAAGCGCGCCGCATCCCGGGTTTTTCGGAGGCGATCTTGATGATGCTTCCTCCCCATGACGCGTGGCGCGAGGCGCCGCGTTGCCGGGAACTGGGAACCATGGACTATCTCACCAAGCCGGTTCGGGAATCAGATCTGGCCGAGGCAATGGTCAGGGTGCCTGATAAGTCCGCGTCGGCGCGAGAGGGGCACGCCCAGATGCGTGGCTCCGCGCAGGAGCTCGGGCGTGTCCTACGCATCCTGCTGGCGGAGAGCAACGAGGTGAGCCGGGTGCTGGCAAGGCACCTTCTGGAAAAGCGCGGCCTCGAAGTCACGGTGGCGGTCGATGGCGTTGAGGCCCTGGCAGCCCTGGAGAACATGAACGCAGAGGGTTTCGACCTCGTGCTGATGGATGTGCAGATGCCCCGGATGAATGGGCTGGAGGTCACACGGGCCATCCGAGAGAAAGAGCTCAACACCGGCCGGCACTTGCCGATCCTCGCTATGACGGCCCGCGCCCTGGGGAGCGAGGAGGAACGCTGCCGGGCTGCCGGCATGGACGGCTATATCGCCAAGCCCATCCGCGCCAACGACCTCTTCGAGGTGATCCAGCGGGTGGCCGAGAAGCCAACGGGTGTCGGCGCGGCTGTGGAGTCCGCCAAGCCAGAGCAGGAAGAACCTCACCAAGAATCGGTCTTTGATAAGGCCCGCTTCCTGAGCCGGTTGGACGGAGACGAGCTGCTGGGGGCGGAGGTCGTGGGAATGTTTCTCGAAGAGTGCCCCAAGCTGATGAAGGGAATCCGCGAGGCGTTCGCCCGGCAGGAAGCATCCGCGCTGGAGCGGGCCGCCCACGCGCTCAAGGGTTCCCTGGGGGACATGGTGGCGCCTCAGGCGTTCGACGCCGCCCGAGATTTGGAGCAGATGGCCCGGCAGGGAAACCTCGGGAACGTCGGAGCCGCGCTGGCGATCCTGGAAAGCGTGATCGACCGGCTGGTGACGGAACTGCGCAGATCGGAAATGAAGGCGGCGTGAAAGGTGCGGGGGCGGGCTTCGCACTTGGTCGTGGGGCAAACCGACAAGCTGATTGAGGCGGTGGAAACTCGACCGGTCCACGGCGCAGTAAGCATGGAGGCAGATTTCGCTCAGCTCACGGAAGGAGCCGCGTTGCCGGGCGCCCAGCGGCTGACGGCCATGCTCGACGTGGAACGGACGCGCGCTTTACGCACTTTCGAGCAATCCCTGGGTTTTGGCCTGAGTCGGATGTAAGGTTTTTTTAGTTATTTGACAGACTTGCAGAAAACCTTTCTGCCACCTTTTGCAATCCAAACATTTTGCCCGAGTTGGGGCTGTTTTTCCGTTAGCCTTGGGGAGGGTGGGGATCAAGGTCGTGGACCGGGGCAGTGGGCGAACTTGGGACCTCGGAGCGACCACCCGTCTGCTGTCGGCGGACGCGCTTCCCGCCGCGCCCCCGGACGGAGGGCCAGTCATCAGCCGACCCTGGAAGGGTCGCATGTGGCCTGCCTTCAGCAGTGCGGCAGGAAACGGGTGTGACCCCTTCTAGGGTCAGCGCCGCAGGAGGCTCGCTTTCCGGGGGCGTTACCCCCGGCTACTCTATCGATCCCCTGCGGGGATCAAACCTCGGAGCTATTGGCGTCAAAATGAGTCACTACCCGATTTGACATACCACGTGTAACCTTTCGTGGGGGGAAAGCCGTCCAAGTAGTCGGGGCCACTGGAAAACCTTGAAGAAAGGCACGGGTGGGAACATATGAAAACGACTTTCGGAGTCTTGGTGATGCTATTCCTGGGAACTGCCCCGGCATGGGCAGTCCTGGGCGAGTACGAGTCGTCGGTGAGTCTGGACCAGCAGGTTTTGCGTGGTGAGATTCGCGCGGAGGTCCGTCAGGGCTATAAACTCCATCAAATCACCTCGCCGAACGGCACCATTGTCAGGGAATATGTCTCACCGGACGGTAAGGTATTTGGGATCTCCTGGCAGGCGCCGTTCATGCCCAACCTGCAGCAGTTGTTGGGGTCCTACTCGACGGAAGTCCAGCAGGCCGTGCAATCCCGGGCGCGCCGGAACCGTGGGCCGCTGATCGTGCGGACCGACAAGCTCGTGTTGGTGAGCGGCGGTCACATGCGGTTTTTCCGCGGACGTGCCTATGTACCCAGTCTTCTGCCTAACAACATTTCCGCGGAGGTGGTGCAATGACCCTCAGGAATGCTTCGACGGCCACGCTGGGCCGTTTTCTTGCAGTCGTCACGGGCTTGATCTTTCTGGTGGGTTGCGGCAGCAGCAGTGGAGGAGGAGGCAGCACCCCGACGCCCGTGGCCAACACGGTGGCTGTGGAGGTCAACTCGGGGCCTACCAGCCTGTCTGTGAATATGGCTTTTGCGGATGTCACCATCTGCATGCCGGGCACCACGAATTGCCAGACGATCTCCAACGTCGAACTGGATACGGGTTCCTCGGGGCTGCGCGTCCTCTCATCCGCGGTCAACCTCACGCTGCCCACGATTACGGATTCGAGTACCAATGTGCTGCAAGAGTGCTTCCAGTTTGCCGACGCCTCGTACACCTGGGGACCGGTGGCGGTGGCAGACATTCAGTTGGCTGGGGAAACGGCCTCGTCGGTTCCCCTGCAGCTCATCAACGCTCCCAACACCGGCTTTGCCGTGCCTTCGAGCTGCCTCAGCCTCGGCAACGGGGTCAGCCTTAATACGGTTGCGGCGCTCGGCGGCAACGGCATCCTGGGTATTGGCAACTTCCCACAGGATTGTGGGGGCAATTGCACTTCGGCTTCCGCCCAGCTTCCATCCCAATACTTTCTTTGCCCCAGCGGCGTCTGCCAGGTACCCGCCGTGCCCCTGGCGGACCAGGTTTGGAACCCCGTCGTGCTCTTTGCGCAGGACAATAACGGCGTGTTGCTTTCCCTGCCTTCCATTCCCGCGGGTGGACAGGCCACGGTCTCCGGGACGCTGACTTTCGGGATCGGAACCCAAACCAACAACGCCCTCGGCAGCGCACAAGTCTACGCGACCGACGCCTTCGGCAATATCCAGACCACCTATCCGACAACCAATGGTGTCTCTTACCCGGGCTTTCTCGACACGGGCTCGACGGGCTTCTACTTCCTGGATGCGACTACCCTGGGCCCGACGGGGATCATCGAGTGTTCGGACGCTCCCGGCTGGTATTGTCCAAGCTCGCCCGTCAGTTTCACGGTCACCAACACGGGAACAAATGGCACCTCGGGGCCGCTCACGTTCAGCATTGGCAACGCCGATACCCTGTTCGGCACTCTGGCGAACACGGCTTTCAACGACCTGGGGGGCGATAGCGGGACTGGCATCTCGACGGACTACGCCGACTTTGGGATGCCATTCTTCTATGGCAAGAACGTGTTCGTAGGGATCCTGGGCACGACGGCGCCGAGCGGCGTGTCGGCGCCCTTCGGATACTACGCGTACTAGCGCTTGGTTGTGGAGGTAGAGGCGGCTTTACGCCGCCCTTTGGCGACCCGCCTTGCGAAGTCGCCGCTGCGACAGCAAACTGACTCACTACCCAAAAGCGGGCGACGGGAGCTTTGTGAAAACCTGCTCGCCGGCTCCGGATGCCCCGCTCATGTGCGGGAGGGCTCTGCGCGCTGTACAGTCCCCGCGGCGTGCACGCGCACCCGCAACTAGCCACTACCCTTCCGGACTATAATAGCGCTGCACGTTCCGGGAGCACAGACTCTCGCTTGAGGGGAGGTTTATGCGACGCAAAGCAATCTTGTGGGTGAAATGGCTTGCAGTCTTGGGGCTGGTTTTCTCTCTAACCCCGTTTGCGTTCACCCAATCGCCGGGAAGAGAGCGCATTTTGGAGGTGATTGACAACGCTTCGCCGGTCGCACTTCGGGGCAATGTCCGCACCATGTTCCGGCCTGAAAACGACATGGGACCGGTCGAGGGTTCCTTCAAGCTCGAAAACATCTCCCTCATGTTCAAGCTCACCCAGAGCCAGCAGGCGGACCTCACCGCGCTCCTCGAGGAGCAGCAGGACCCCTCCTCGCCGCGCTATCATCAATGGCTGACGCCGGAGCAATACGCCGACCGATTTGGGCTGAGCCAGAATGATATTAACCAGGTCGCGGCCTGGCTTCAGGCGCAGGGCTTCCAGGTAACCCAGACGGCTCGCAGCCGCAATTGGGTCTCTTTCTCGGGTACCGCAGCGCAGGTGCAAGCAGCTTTTCAAACGGAGATTCACCACTTCTCGCTCAACGGCGAGACGTACTATGCCAACGCGACGGAGCCTTGCGTGCCCAGCGCCCTCGCGGACGTGGTCTTGGGCATTCACGCGCTGGACAATTACCGCCTTAAACCGCGTAGCGTCTTCCGCCACGTGAAGACTGAGCCCAACCCGAACTTCACCTCCAGCATCAGCGGAAACACTTTCGTCGCCCCGGGCGACTTCGCCACCATCTACGACGTCAACAGCCTTTACGCCACGGGAATCGATGGCACGGGGCAGTCGATCGCGGTGATGGGGCAGACCAACATCCTGATGAGTGATGTCGAAGCGTTTCGCAGAGCCTCGGGGCTGCCCGCGAACGACCCCACGGTCATTCTGATTCCCGGCTCACCCGATCCGGGCGTCGTCTCAGCGGACCTCACCGAGGCAAGTCTGGACGTCGAATGGTCCGGAGCCGTGGCCAAAAACGCGACCATCCTCTATGTGAACTCGGGCACTGCCAACGGCGTTTTGGACTCGCTGCAGTACACCATTGACCAGAACCTTGCACCGGTCATCAGCATCAGCTATGGCGCCTGCGAACAGGACTGGGGTTCCTCGAACCTGCAGTTCGCGGAGGTGCTTGCCCAACAGGCAAACTCACAAGGAATGACCATTGTGGCCGCCAGCGGGGACAGTGGTGCAACGGACTGCGATTTCTCCACCAACCCGAATATCCCCGTGACGATTGCCACACACGGCCTGGCCGTGGATGCGCCCGCCAGCCTTCCCGAAGTAACGGGAATGGGCGGGACGGAATTCAACGAAGGCTCGGGGACTTACTGGCTCCCGGCCCCCACCCAGGACGTCTCCCCTTCGGCCCTTTCCTATATTCCCGAGGTCGTTTGGAATGGCACGTCGCAAACGAACGGCCTCCTGGCCGGGGGCGGCGGAGCGAGTGCCTCCTTCCCCAAACCAAGCTGGCAGACAGGGAACGGCGTGCCCGCAGACAACGCCCGCGACGTCCCGGACATTTCCTTGAACGCCTCCACCGACCACGATGGATTGCTGTTCTGTTCCCAGGGGAGCTGTGTGAGCGGATACCGCGACAGCAGCCAGAATTTACTCGTGGCGGGGGGAACCTCCGCCGGCGCGCCCACCTTCGCCGGCCTTGTCGCCCTTATTAACCAGCAGATAAACTCTCCGCAGGGCAATGTTAACCCCGTTCTCTATGCCCTGGCGGCGAGTTCACCAGAGGCGTTTCACGACATCACGACCGGAAACAACATGGAACCCTGCCAGGCGGGTACTACGGATTGCCCCGCCGGCGGCCCGATCGGCTATAGCGCTGCGGTGGGATACGACTTGGCGAGCGGACTCGGGTCGATCGATGCCTTGAACCTGGTCACGGCGTGGAGTGCGTTTTCCTCCACCAACAGCGAGGATTTTCGGCTCGGGGTGACACCGTCCAAACTGACGATCCATGCCGGAAGCAGCGGCACCGCCACGATCGCGGTGACGCCGATTAACAACTTCTCGGGCAGCGTGAGTTTCATCTGCAGACTGTCGAGCACGCTCGCGGGAACAACTTGCTCTGTGAACCCCACTTCGGAGAGTCCGGGCGGTTCGACAACCGTGACGATAACCACTACGTCCTCAGCGTCAACCTTTCCGGCCCCTCCCCACATCAACCGGTTCGGCGGATGGCTGCTGGCAATCTTGGCGCTGGCTTGCCTCCTACTGATGGTCCTGCCCAGACCGCGTCGGGGTGGACCACAGTCCCTCCTGTGGAGCGCGGCCCCCCGGCAGGTGGCCCTCGGGGTGATGCTCGCGGCCCTGTGGGCGGCCAGCCTGAGTTGCGGAAGTGGCGGCAGCCCGAGCTCCGGCGGCACGCCTACGCCCACACCCACGCCGGAAACCGGGGTCGTCATCGTGCAGGGCAGCGGTCCGAGCACGAGCCACAACGTGCCAATTTCCGTGACGGTGGATTGACAGTCGAAGAACGTCCCGCGGCGGGAACTGAGGAGGCCGCGACGCCTCCCGGCCAAGGAGGCCTCGCGGACTTCTTGGCGCGGTCCATGGTTTGTCTTCGTTCGTATCGGCCGCGCAGGGCGACTAGAACTTGCTTCTAGTCGCCGTTCCAACCATCTGGCGCTAACTCCTCCGAGACAGCAAGTGGCTTTTTGGAACTGCACTGTCTGCCGTCTGTTTAGGAGCGATAAGTCGGAACGGCACTAGCTGCCGCCCGATCCTTGTTGCGCCTCTCCCTCAGCCTGATCGGCTTCCTGCTGTTGCTGCGTCAACTCAGATCCTGCGCTGGGATCCGGTGGCGCCGTCCCTTCTGGTACCGCAACAGCACCGGGAGGCGGACCCGACGGCAAGCCATTTTGACCCTGATTCGTCGCCATGGTCTGGAGGCCGGCGTCAATCTGCTCCCGGAACTGGTTGTGCATCTCTTGCAGCACGTTCACGTCAATCTCCGTGGCGGAATTGGCGGGGCAATCTCCTGCTTTGCTGGTGAGGACATTTACCGCGACCTTGTTGCCATCGATCAAATTGTCTCCGGTGCGATAAATGACGTCCCCGGGGGTCAGCGCGCAGGGTTGGCCTCCCTCCATTGCGTCCAGATTCTCGGATACCACGAACATGCGTTGATTGGGATCCAGCGCCGGAGGCGCCACTTCATTGCCGACCGTTGGCGGCGGAGCATTGGGCTCAGGGGGTTGGGAGGGCTGGGCGGCAGCCGCCTGTTCAGCCGCGAGCTGCTGTCTGACCTCCTCAGCAATCGCTGCCTTGACCTCGGGAGTAAGAGTGACCTGCTGTGGACCGGCTGAGACCTCCGGGGTGGCGGCGACCTGTTGATTCTCGTACTCCCGGCGGTTCTCGTAGGCGAGCTTGAGGTTCTCGGCCAGCAGGAAATCGGTCAACCAAAGGGCGGCGGTCGGGTAGACAGGAGCTGGAGCGAGGTAGCCGCCGTAGTACCCATACCATGGAGCTGGCCCCCAGCCCCAGGAGAATACCACGGGCCTCCGCCACGGGTTGTAAGCCCACTGGTAATACGCCGGACGGTAGTAGTGCGCCGGCACGTAACGGTAGTAGTGGACACCGTGGTAGTAGTACGGCCGGTAGACGTGCACATAGGGCCGACCCCCGACCACGTAAGTTCGCGAAATGTAGCCCCCGGGTCGCGTGAGCGGCCGCTCAGTGAAGCCCCGGTTGCGTCCATACGTGACGACTCGGACGCCTCCAGGCCGCACCGCCACCGTCTGGCACCCACCGTGCAGGCCGTGATTGACTGTCATCACGCTGTGGTCCGGGCGGGTAACCTGGACGGAATGCACCCTTCCGTCTGGACGAAAGCTCGCCTGCATTCCTGGCCTCGAAAAGCCCGTAACATGATTGTTCCTGTCAACCGTCCACTGCTGACCCTTCCCGCCTCTGTACGTCACACCTCCGCCTGGGGCCGCAACTCGCGCAGCATTCGGAGGCGGCCGGAATGCGGGGCGGTTGACGCCGGGACCTCCGTGTACTGCCGTCGGTGGATTGGTACCGACGCCGCCGGAGGGCCTGACCGCCGGGTTGTAGGTTCCGGGACCTCCGTGCACTGCCGTCGGCGGATTGGTACCGCCGCCGCCGGAGGGCCTGACCGCCGGGTTGTAGGTTCCGGGACCTCCGTGCACTGCCGTCGGCGGATTGGTACCGCCGCCGCCGGAGGGCCTGACCGCCGGGTTATAGGTTCCGGGACCTCCGTGTACTGCCGTCGGTGGATTGGTACCCACCCCACCGGTAGGCCTGTCCTTGGGTTTTTCAAACTTAAACTCGGAGGGGTTCGTCCGTGTAGATGCGCCGCCCCCGGACGGCCTGACCGCCGGGTTATAGGTTCCGGGACCTCCGTGTACTGCCGTCGGTGGATTGGTACCCACCCCACCGGTAGGCCTGTCCTTGGGTTTTTCAAACTTAAACTCGGAGGGGTTCGTTCGCGTAGATGCGCCAGCGCCACCGGACGGCCTGACCGTGGTAGCGTTCACATGGGGCTGGACCTGTGTGGGCGGCGAATTGGTGCGCTGCACGCTAGGGGTCGCGGGTCGGACTTGCTTGGGCGGCGGAGCACTGGGCTTGGTCGGATGATTTTCCTTCTCCTTTTTGTTCTGCTCCGCCCCACTGGGCACAGCCGCCACGAATAGGGCCACGAGCAACACCAACAGGGTCGTTAGGATCTTGTTGCTAGTCTTGCGCGAGTTCATCACAGCCTCCTATAGTTGCCAGCTTTGGCGGGAGGCCCCACTCGGCGACCTCATGAGGCCCATAGGCGCCGGACTTGTGTGACCTGTGTTATCTTGTCCCCACGCTCCGGGGCTTCCTAAGTCGAATAGGTAACAGTGCATAAGACGTGGATGCCTCTCATGGCTCCCGCTACGCCCGCGAGCTAACCAGTATCTCCCCGACTGGTGTCCGAGGGAGTGCTCCGGCGCCTGAGCATTGCCTTGCCCGAGCAGATGATGAAGTTGGAAGAGTCAACCGCAGGACGGTGAGGAACTCCCCGAACCCCTGAACAGGACGCCTGGGACTGCACGTGCGCACCTCCGGGGCCACACGATGGAGCATGTCGATTCTAACCACAGTCGCGATAAGCCGTCAACGGTTGTCGAGGAATTAATGTCAAAGTCCAGTAGAAATGTCCCCTTTTTTGCCTCGTTAGAAGTGTCCCCGCTGAGACTCTCGGTGGTTCCTTTGGCGTTTGGGTTGCCTCCCGGTTCTGGTCGGAGCGCAGGCCGGCACCGGAAAGCAAGGGGCCCCCGGCAGCCTGCCGCCACAGGTAGTCGGCGGGAGGCGCCCCACTTTCGCTGGGTCAGGCCGATGGGCGAAGTGGCGCACGAGGGCGACTCCTGCTTGTCGCCGTCCCTCGCTCACCGAAGTGCTTCACGCCCTAAGGTTGTGGTTGACGGAGTCTCGGCGCCCCGGAGCAGGCACGAGATCGTCCCGCGGCGAGCTAGCGGGCTCGCTGCCTGGCAAGCGAGAGCAGGAGTCGGGCGAGGCGGCGGGAGTCGTGGCGCGCGACGTGGTCTTCGAGCAGCAGGTCCGCGCCGAGGGGCTTGACGCCCAGCGCGCGCACCGCGTCGAGGTCGAGCTGGACGGGCTCCGCGCGCTCGGCGGCGTAGCGCTCGAGAAGCGCGCGCGAGAGCGGCCGCGTGTTGAGCACGACGTGGTCGAAGAGCTTGCGCCCCGCGTGCTGGTGCAGGGCGCGCACGTGGTCGGCGGCGGAGTAGCCCCGCGATTCGCCGGGCTGCGTCATCAAGTTGCA
Organism: Terriglobia bacterium; assembly: GCA_050018275.1. Lineage (GTDB taxonomy): Bacteria > Acidobacteriota > Terriglobia > UBA7540 > UBA7540 > Bog-366. The sequence goes on from JBEKAK010000084.1 coordinate 10,725, forward strand.
GACCAGCACCTTCACGGCTCGCGAGCGTGCGATCTGCTCGGGGATGCCGCGCACGAGCAGGTTGGGGACGAGCGAAGTGTAGAGCGAGCCCGGCCCGAGCGTGATCAGGTCGGCGTCACGAATCGCCGCGAGCGTTTCCGGCAGCGGCCGGCAGCGGCTGGGAACGATGTGCAGGCACCGGATGGGAACGCGGGTTTTGGTGATGCTGCGCTCGCCATGGATGACCACGCCATCCGTCCGCACGGCCTTCAGACGCACGTCGGAGAGCGTGGCGGGGAAAATTTCGCCGCGAATGGCCAGCACTTCGCTCGACAGGCGCACGGCCTTCGAGAAGTCGTGCGTCAGGTGAGTGAGCGCGGCGAGAAAGAGATTGCCCAGGCTGTGGCCGCGCAGGCCGTGGCCGCTCGCGAAACGGTAATTGAAGAGTTTGGTGAGGAGTTGTTCGTCTTCGGCCAGCGCCACTAGGCAGTTGCGGATGTCGCCCGGCGGCAGGATGCGGAAGTCGCGCCGCAGGCGGCCGGAGCTTCCGCCCTCGTCGGTGACCGTGACGATGGCGGTGAGGTGAGTGATCTCGGGCCGAAACCGGGCAGGACGCGCGGGCTCCGCGACGTGGTGTTTGAGGCCGCGCAGGACCACCGACAAACCCGTGCCCCCCCCCGATGGCGACGACTCTCATCATGGGATACGAATCCTTGCGAGAAGCTCGGCGTGCCAGGTTCGAGCGGGGGGCTTAAGAACCTGCCGGATGGAGCAGACGCCGGAAGCGGGAATCGGAGACCAGCCCCTGGAAGTCTTCGTCGTGACGCGCCTGGAAGCGGTTCTCAGGACGCAAGGTGACAGCCGCCTGGAGATGCTCGATCGCCGCGTCCGTATTGCCTTGTCGCGCATGCGTCGCCGCCAACGCGTAGCGGATATAATCCTGGTTGGGCTTCAGCTTGTTGGCTCTGCTCAGGTGCTCGACCGCGAGTTCAAGGTTGCGGGTGTTCAGACAGGCCACGCCCAACGTGTAGTACTCTTCGGCCGACTTGGGAGCCGGCGCCGCACGGCCCGTCCTCTGCTGGCAAAGGCGCAAGTGAACGCGCGCGCGTTCGGCTACCTCGCGGGCCTCGCTGTTGACCAGCTTTTCAAAGATCTCCGCAGCCCTGTCGTAGTTCTGCTTCTGAAGGGCCCGAACCGCAGTCTCGAAACTCCGAACAGCGCTCTGGTATTGGGCGTCGATGCGTCGCCTTTCGGGATCGGCGGGCGACGTGCCTTTGTGTGCTGCCTTGGCCCTTGCGTGCGAAGTGGGCCTGAGCGGTCTGCGGTCACGCGATCGGACAATACGGCGGGAGCTGTTCCGAGATCGTCCAGCGCTATGAGTCATCCGCGACGCTGACTTGTGCGAATTCCCCAGGGTGTTTCTCTTTGCTGCCTTAAGTGTTTTCATTTCAGTATGTTAGGCAATCGGTGGGGTACGTGACGACCCCGCCCCACGTTTTGCTATGCCTATATATAACAAATTTAGGTACTTGGAGTCAAATCGCTTGTTCAGATTAGAATTAGAAGAAACGCGGGGCCTATTGTCCCTCGGGGCCGTCTCAAGACCAGGAATCCAGGGCTGTACAGGCTGCGGAAAAACATGTAGCGGCGACGGAACCTGTCCCGATTTCATCGGGACGTCGCCATGCTCGTGCTGAAAACACAGGGCATGTGGCGAGGTGACAACCTGTCCCGATGTTCCTGATCGGCATCGCCGCTACCTCGTCGGGGGGCGGGTTTTTCCGCAGCCTGTTAGGTGCCAGATAAGGCATTGCCAATTTGTCCGAGTTGTGGTAAAAACAAAGTAGCATGAAAGAGCACACAAACCCGTCTGCGCACGCTTCCCTCCAACGGCGATGCTGTACCTGCTGCTGTAGCCGCCTCATTTAAGTCCGACGCTCTTTTCCAACTAAAACTGAGTCGAGAGAAATCGAATCCTGACAGGAGGTCTTTTGAAATGGCCGATTACAAACACCCGGAAGTTCTGGTGAGCACCGAATGGGTCGCTTCGCATGCGGACGACCCCAAGACCCGGCTGGTGGAAGTGGACGTCGATACCAGCGCGTATGAGAAGGGACACATCAAAAACGCCGTGGGCTGGAACTGGACCACGCAACTCAACGACAACGTCCGACGTGATATCCCGAACCAGAAGCAGTTTGAGGGACTGTGCAGCGAAGCAGGAATCACCAACGACAGCACGGTGGTTCTTTACGGCGACAACCACAACTGGTTCGCCGCCTTCGCGTATTGGCAATTCAAGATTTACGGCCACAAGGATGTGCGGCTGATGAACGGTGGCCGGAAGAAATGGGAACTGGAAGGGCGGCCCTTTACGACCGAGGCGCCCAAGCTCACATCCTCCCAGTATCGCGCTAGTGCGCCCGACACCAGCCTGCGCGCCCGGCGTGACGACATCTTCCAGATTCTTTCCCGAAAGCACGCCTATCTTGTCGATGTGCGCTCGCCGGACGAGTTCACCGGCAAGGTCATTGCGCCTCCGGGCATGACGGAGACGGCCCAGCGGGGCGGGCACATTCCCGGGGCGGCGAACATCCCCTGGTCGAAGGCTGTCAACGAGGACGGGACGTTCAAGGCCTACGACGACTTGGTCAAGCTCTACGAGGCGCAGGGTGTGCGTCCCGGCAAGGAAGCCGTGGCCTATTGCCGCATCGGCGAGCGCAGCTCGCACACTTGGTTCGTGCTCAAGTACCTTCTCGGTTTCGAAAAGGTCCGCAACTACGACGGAAGCTGGACGGAATGGGGCAACCTCATCGAAGCGCCCATTGAGAAGGGCGAAACCAAAGCCGCCCACGCCTAGGGGAGTGTCTCCTGACTGCGTGGCGAGTGTAGCGCCGCCGTCTCGGCGGCATTCGGCCGGCAGGCCCGCCCCGGCGCTTGGCGCCGCGCACGGGCCGGGGATGCCGGCGCTACGGCGAGCGGCTCCCCCGCGGCTCGGAGTTCCTTGCGCAGCAGTTCGCTGGCCAGGCGCCTGGGCGGCATGCCCGCCCTCCGCACTCTTTGCTGGAGCCTGATGGCGACGTCGCCGTCTATCGGGATCTCATAGTGCCGGTTTCGGAACTCGCTCACTACCTTGACGGTCCGAAACTTGCCGGGGTAATGGGTGGTGTCGTGCTTGTCCCAGAACTCCGCGGCTTCCTGATAGCTGACGAATTCATCGGGAATGGGATCAACCTTCTTTTTCTTGCTCATGGAAGTATCTCCGCTCAGCGCCCGTCATCTCACGCGCCGAGATCGGCAACGCCGCCCCGCGTGGCTTGCGAATAAGGAATACCACGAGATACCGCCCCACCGCGGTCTGGCCATAGGCCACGTACAAGTGCGCACCTTTCACTTTTCCTTTCTCCAACCTGCGAATGTGCGGCCTGGAGAAAAGGACTTCCTCGATCTCATCATGTACGGACTTCGCGTTGAGCGGCCAAGTGACTCCGACTCGCCCGACGTGCCCGGGACCATCGCTAGCACTAAGAGGCGGCTATTGGGGATTCTAGGACTCTTCGTCGCCGTTTCGCTTTACGAGGGCCTTACGGTTTGTTGGATCGCGCGTTCGATGGTATCTTTGTGGCGGCTGGGGACACCAAGGCCGGCGTCGTACATGAAATTTCAAAGTGCGTAACCGCTGTGGCAAACGTCCGGTCGAGCTGGTGCAATCTAAGAGCGGAAATGTTCTCTGGCTGTTCGATGATTTCGCTGAAGCTCACCGTCAACCAAGTCTTTTCATCGAGAATCAGGGATATCGAGAATCAGCGATTTTAGAAAACAGTCAGTTCAGTGATTCCTCAAAACTGAATCGCTGGAAGTCGTATTCATGGACGTTCTCCATAAACTCTTTGAGCAGCATTTCCACTCACCCGTCGGACGGGTGCAGCCGCTGCAGGGCGAGCTCGGCGGTTCGGGGCGCAAAATCATCCGGCTTGCCAGCGAAAAATTCAGCGCGATTGGCGTTCTGTATGGCGTACGCGAAGAGAACGTCGCTTTCCTCGAATTTTCCAGGCATTTTCGCCGGCACGGTCTGCCGGTGCCGGAAATTTATGCTGAAGATTTGAGCCACGGCGCTTATCTCGAAGAAGACCTGGGGGACACGACGCTTTTTGAGTTTCTCTCGAAACATCGGGTCGGCGAGAATATTGCTCCCGAGGCAGTTGAAGCCTATCGCAAAGTTGTGGCCGTGTTGCCACGCTTTCAGATCGAAGCCGGCCGCGATTTGAATTACCGAGTGTGCTATCCGCGCGCCAGCTTCGATCGCCAATCCATCGCTTGGGATTTGAATTACTTCAAGTACTACTTTCTTAGACTCGCCGGCATCCCCTTCAACGAACAAGCGCTGGAAGACGATTTCGCCCGCTTAACGAAGTTCTTGTTGAGCGCCGACCGGAACTACTTTCTCTATCGGGATTTCCAATCACGCAACGTCCTGTGGCGCGACGGCGATCCATTTTTTGTAGATTACCAAGGCGGCCGCCGAGGTGCGCTGCAATATGACATCGCCTCTCTTTTGTACGATGGCAAGGCCGATCTGCCGCCGGAGCTGCGCCAGCAGTTCCTCGATCATTATCTCGACACGCTTGCCGGTTTCATCAAGCTTGAGCGCGAAGTGTTCATGCAGCACTACTATGCCTACGTCTATGTCCGCATCACGCAGGCGTTGGGCGCTTATGGCTTTCGCGGCTTCTATGAGCGCAAAGCTCACTTTCTGCAAAGCGTCCCGTACGCGCTGAAAACCTTGCGCTGGCTGCTGCACAACGTCGAGCTGCCTATCCCGCTGCCGACGCTGGTGGACACGTTCAAGAGCATGCTGGGCTCGGAGAAATTGCAGGGCCTGGCTTCCGAAGCAGAAAATCTCACGGTGCGAATTTTCAGTTTTTCATTTCACCGAGGCCTGCCGAAGGACGGGACCGGGCATGGTGGCGGATTTGTTTTCGATGCCCGTAGCCTCCCGAATCCCGGACGGGAAGAGCGCTTCAAGACTTTCACCGGCAAAGACGCGCCGGTGATCGATTATTTCAATCAGCAAGAGAGCGTGCATCAGTTCCTCGCCAGCGTCATGTCGCTGGTGGATGCCAGCGTGAGCAATTATCAGCGTCGCGGCTTCAAGAGTTTGATGGTGTCGTTCGGGTGCACCGGCGGCCAGCATCGCTCGGTATATCTGGCGGAGCAATTGGCGAATCGTTTGCGCGGAAGGAACGGGGTGGAGGTGGTGGTGCGCCATCTTGAGTTGGAGAACGTGAGCAAATGAAAGCGATGATTTTGGCCGCCGGCCTCGGTACGCGTTTGCGGCCACTCACCGACCATCGCCCCAAGGCGCTGGTGGAGATCGCTGGCCGCACGCTGTTAGAGATCACACTTTCTCGGTTGCGCGCCTATGGGATTCGCGAGGTGATTATCAATGTGCATCACTTTGCCGACATGATTCTCGAGTATCTGAAAGCGCACGATAACTTCGGCATGCGTATCCAAGTCTCTCGCGAGGAGGTCTTGCTCGACACCGGCGGCGGCCTGAAGAAGGCCGCCTATTTTTTCCTCGAGGATTCCAGCCGTTTTGAAGAGCCGTTCATTTTGCACAATGTCGATGTCATCAGCACGATTGATCTCCGACGCATGGTGCAATTTCATACTGAACATCAGGCGCTCGCCACCCTGGCGGTGCAAGACCGGGAGGCCTCTCGATACCTTCTCTTCGACGAGCAGTCCCAGCTTTGCGGCCGGCGACCCGGGCGCGATCAAAACCCTGAATTTGTGCGACCTTCGCCGCAGGTTCAGGCGCTGGCTTTTTCCGGGGTCCACGTTGTTTCTCCCCGTTTGTTTGCGATGATGATTGAAGAAGGCGTTTTCTCCATCATCACCTCCTATCTGCGTCTCGCTGCCCACGGAGAGAAAATCCTCGCCTTTCGAGCCGATGAATACTATTGGCGTGATCTCGGCAGGCCGGACAATGTGACGCAAGCCGCTCAGGATTTGATGCAAAAGCCTCTTCTGTCATAAGCCCACTGCGTCCAGGGTTTAGAAAAAATCCATCGCTCATCCCTGCGGCAGGAAAAACAAGAGGCCCGTTGGCAGAGAAGCCGGACCCGTGATACGGGGAATCCTCTCAGTTTTCGTATTACCAAGGCCACGTATGGACAGGCCCACGGCTCCTCGCTTCGAGAACTGCTGCTATTACAAGTCCGGACGGCTCGCGCCAAATCTCGCGGACAGTGGTGCAGCACTTGCGCGGGTATTCGGCAAGCCGGAGGTGCGGCCATTCCTGACACCTTGGCGATTGTTGCCGACGGCGCATCCGGAAAGTGAACGTGTTACTTGGATCGTTGGTTTATTCCCAACAGCTATCGGGGACACAGGGACTACAACGATGCGCGCCGGAGGGGCCTGGGGGACGAAATATGCTAGTCCCGTGCCCACCTAGTTAGGTGCTTTTCGGAAGCGTTTGCAGTCAACCAAGGCGGTGTGTGGGCAGAACCGGTTCGGGACTTCATTAGGCGAGCACGGCTGTTCCTCGCGTGTTTTAGCAGGCTTGAAGACCTCAACGGGATTTTTCCTGCTCTGCGAGATATTGCTCGACGCCCTGAATTTCGCGGTTCAAGTGCGTCAACTCAGCGGAGACGGGGTCGGCTTGCTGCGCCTTCCTCAGCGAATCCAGCACGGAATGGAAGTCGTTCATGTGAGCGTAAAGCGAGGCCAGCCCCCGGTACGGCAGAGCCGGGCTGTAGTCCGGCGAAGCAAGCTGCAGCGTGAGCGCCTTGCGCAAGGCCGTCTCGCCGAGTGCGAACTGCTTCCGCTTCTCTTCGGGAGACGGCGCCATGCCGGTGAGCCGCTCGTAGCAGAGTCCCTGGTACAGGAATGGCCGGGGGTCGTCGGGAAAAAGCGCGGCGGCGTCCTGGTAACGCGACAGCGCCTGGCGGTAGTAGCCGGCTTTCTCCTCGTTCGATGCACCCGCTTCGCGGCCGAAGATGATGTTGCCCTGCTCGATCATCACGGTCCGGTATTCGGGATCGCTTGAGGGGACGTTGCCTGCAACCAGGATTTCCCGAGCCCGGCGTATGGACTCTTCGGACTTGCTGCGCAGCTCGTCGCGTTCAGAGACCAGCGAGTGGCGCTGCTCGGGCGGAGCGGCGGCGAGCTCCTGCGCGTCCATTTGCGCCTGACCTTCGCAGGCTTCGGCAAGCCTACCGAAAAACCGCGCCTCGGATGGCGCAAAACCCGAGGGATTTTGGGACACCATCTCAAAATACTTCGCTGCACTGACGTACGCTTCTTTCTTTCGCCGCCAAACATCGGAGCCGGGCTGGCCGGAGGTGAGTCCGGAAGCCTGCGCGAGATACGCGTCGCCCAGATCCTGGTACAGGGGCGAGAGGTCGAGCTGCTTGCCGCCCGCGATCTTTGCCTGGTTGGCTTCGCTAAGCTGCAATGCGCGTTTCAACAACGCCAGCGCCTGACCGGCCTCCGGGGGACTAAAGCGCAGGTACACGAGGGCCAGGCTAGGGAGCGCGGAAATGTCCTCGGGATCCGTTTCCACTGCGCTCGTCCACAGGCTCAGATCGGGATGCGGACGGCCATTCCACAAAGTAGTTTTGCCGCACCAGACTTCGCTGCGTTCGTACGCCCCTACCGTATACAGGGCCACGACCAGCACGAGTGCGGCGCACACCGCGAATTGCTTGCGGCGGGAGGCAGGAAACCAGGCGGCGGCCAGCGCGAGCAGCCCCAGAATGGCTCCAACGGTGGGCACGAACAGATAGCGGTCGGCCATCTTCGTGCTCGTCGGCACCAGATTGGATACCGGGATGAAAGCGATCAGGTACCAGAAAACCCCGAAGGCAATGAGTCGGCGGTTGCGGTCCGGCGAGCCCGCCAAGCGCATACCGGTCCAGACCAGCGCGCAAACCAGCGCCGCTCCGAGCAGGCCTTTTACGCTGACATACGGATAATCGCTCCAGGTGTAGGAGGTGCTCATGTAGGCGGGCACCAACGTTCTTCCCGCATAGGCGAGCATGGCATCGAACGTGAGGTTGAGCGTGGGCAACAGCGTCAAGCCACCTTTGATCGCTCCCACCTGCCCTTGCGCCCAGAAGGTCCAGGCGGAACCAGCGCCGAACACCACGCTGAGGACGGCGAACGGCGGGCCCAGCACGCGCGCTCCGGCGCTGCTTCCCTCGCGGAAAGCCGCCAATTCCGTGGCTGGCGGCGCCATCGCCAGCATGAGTGGCATCAGCCCTATCGGCACGAAGATCAGCCAGCCGCCGTGCATCGGGTCTCTTGGGAGCAGGTTGCGGAAGATTACCGCGCAAACACCGCCCACAGCCAGGAAGATCGCTGTCAGCGCTAGCGTGCGTGTCAGGAGCGGATAGCTATGCCTCTCCGCCCAACGCCAACGCGTTATTCCGACGTGTGGTTCGGTGCAGAACTCATAGGCGACGAACAGCGCCGGCAGGATCACGGCGATGGGCTTCGAGAGGACCGCCAGCAGAACAAGGAGAATGGTGAGCGCGTGGCGGAGCCTCCACTTGTTCGGCGTCGCGGCAGCGCGCGCCCACAGCCACGCGAGAAATGACAGCGCCATAAAGATCAGCGACATCAGGTCTTTTCGCGCCGAAAGCCAGGCAACCACTTCGGTATGGATCGGATGAACCGCATACACCAGGGCACCGAGCACGGCGAGAATCGTGGGAAGGCCGAGCCGGCGATACAGCGGGATCAGCAGTGACGCGCCGACCAAGGCATAGAGCAGATGCGCGAGGCGAAACGGCAGCCCATCGAACGGCTTGCTCTTATCGGCCAGCGCGCGATCAATCAGCCAAGTGGTGGTTGTGACCGGGTGAAAATTCGCAAAATACGGCTCATTCCAAGCCGCACCCAGGCGGGAAGATGCGGCGGTCACGTTCACGTAAGGACTGTGTAACAGGTAGTAGGAGTCCTCGTAATCGATCGCCGGAACCTGGACCGTTTGGGCATAGATGATGACCGTTGAGAGCACAATAAGCGCGATGCCGACGACTGTGGGGTAACGAAACTGCTCGCCCGGCCAGCTTGACGCCTCAGCGCTCTTCTCGCGCTGCCTCGACACCCCGGCAACCTGAGCGGCCCGTTCTTCCTGGAACTTGCGACGTCGCCCTCGCTTCATGGAAGAACTTGATTCTACACCCGAGCCAAGCAGAAACAAGCACCCTGCTTCCTGGGTATGGTTGTTATTGTAGTTGAGCCACAGTTGTCGCCAAAAAAGTCGATTCGTACTCTGACGACTGAGGTGGTGTGTCGCTTTCGGCCTGGCCCCTTCCATGGATGCGGAGCTGCCAGGAAGGATTTTCTCTCGGCCCGTTGGATGTAAGTCGATGCTGCTGGACGGTCAACCGGCCGAAGGTTCCATCCCATACAACTCCAGTGCGTCCATCCGACGGATCCCCATACTCGAAGTTGAATGGGGGGTTCGTGATGTGGAATTCGGAGGTCCGACGTTTCTTGGATATTGCCGCGACCGGCGCCTACCTCGTCAATTCGAAAATATTGTCCGAGCAGGTTGCGGAAAAACTCGCCCGCGACGAGGTAGCGGCGATCTCACATCACCGCACACCCTTGCCCTGCGAGCGGAACATTTTCTTGTGCAGCCCTGCCTTCAACCCGCGGCACCAGTGCCCGCACAAGGCAACGACTGTTCGTTTTGGGGTCCGTGGACTGTCCGCGTGAATTGACTTGCTCGGAGCCTTGCCCTAGAATCGGCGTACCCGAGGTTCCGTGTCAGACCCTCCCAGGCTATGGGGGCGTTGGAATTACGTGGTTTCCTCCGCTGGGTGGTCGAGTTGTGGCTTCGGGATGACGACAATGGCTCACGGGTGTCGGTTGCGGCACGTTGAGGCTTATTTCCGCAAGCGCTTTCATCGGCCTGGGTTCCTGTCACAGGTTCTCGCTCTGGTTTTCACGATTGCAGGGGCACTCTCTCCGGTCACTGTTCAGGCTGCCCCAGGAGCGGTCGCATCGCGGGCGGAGGTGCATGTCCCTCGCGTGCAGACGCCGCCGAGACTCGAAGACTTCCTGGACATGAAGCCCCCCGAGGAACTGGCGAGGAACATGGCCAAGATCGACGACCTCCGGCAATACATTCCCAAGTATGGCGAGCCCATCACGCAGGCCACGCACGTCTACCTCGGGTACGACGATAAGCACTTCTATGTGGTCTTCGTTTGCTTTGATTCCGACCCCGGCAAGATCCGGGCGCGCCTGGGGCGCCGAGACGAGATCTTCGATGACGATTATGTTGAAATCGATCTCGACACCTTTCACGACCATCGCCGCGCCTACCAATTGTGGTCAAATCCGTTAGGCGTGCAGTTGGACAATATCTGGACAGAGGGGCAGGGTCCGGACTTCTCCTTCGATACCGTCTGGCAATCCCGCGGCCAAGTCACGGAAAAGGGCTACGTGGTCTGGATGGCCATCCCCTTTGACAGCCTGCGCTTCAAACCCGCGGACGAGCAGACCTGGGGGATGATCCTTTGGCGAGTCATCCCGCGATTAAGTGAAGAGGCCAACTGGCCAGGGGTCTACCTAACCATGGACGGTTTGTTGAGCCATGAGGGCACCGTGCATGGCATCAGCGGGATTTCGCCCGGCCGTAACTTCCAACTCGTGCCCTACGCTTTTGCTCGCTCCCACCGGGCTTTAGATACTATAGACCCTAACAATGTGCATTTCGTGAGCGACAAGTTGGATCCGCAAGCGGGCCTGGATGCCAAATTCATCTTAAAGGACAGCTTCGTCCTCGACACGACGGTCAATCCCGATTTCAGCCAAGTGGAGTCCGACGAGCCGCAGATCACCGTGGACCAGCGGTTCGAGGTCTTCTTTCCTGAAAAGCGGCCCTTTTTTCTGGAGAATGCCGGCTACTTCAATACGCCCATCAACCTTTTGTTCACGCGGCGGATTGCCGATCCGCAATTTGGCGCTCGCCTCACCGGCAAGAGAGGTCCTTATTCCCTCGGCATCCTGCTCGCTGATGATCAGGCGCCGGGCAAGAGCGTCCCCGCCGGGGACCCCCTCTTCGGTCGAACGGCGAAGGTCGGCGTCTTTCGCCTGCAGCGCGAAATTTTCGGGCAGTCATCGCTGGGTGTGATCTACACCGACCGCGAACTGGCCGGGGGCTTCAATCGGGTCGGCGGGTTGGACGGCCACTTCAAGCTGGGCCACCAATGGGCGGCGGCCTTTCAGGGCGTGACGAGTTCCACGCGCCTTTCGGACGGCAGTCGGCTGGCGGGGCCCGCGTACAAGGGTTACCTTCGCCATACGGGCCAACATTTCTACTACGATTTGGAATATGACGACCGCAGCCCGGGGTTCTTCACGGACGTCGGCTTCCTGGCGGACAACCAGGTCCAAAGGCCTTTCATCCGCAGCCGCACCATTACCGCCCCCAATCTGCGCACCGACATGCGCAGTGCGAGCCAGTACGTCTTGTATCAGTTCCGGCCGGAGAGTAAATGGCTGATCTCCTGGGGTCCCTCGGTCAGCCTTAACCGGATGTGGGACCACAGCGGAAGGCCCCTGGATGCCTTCCATGACGTCGGAATGGTGTGGGAACTCCCGGGATTCACGTTTTTCGAAGTGTTTCAAACCGCCGACCGTGAGCTCCTGCGCGCGCAGGATTTCACCTCCCTGGCCGGGGACCAGGCCTTTTCCCACCGGCAGAATGGCTTCTACGTGGGCTCGCAAATCCTGCCCCAATTGAACTTCAAAACGCAATATTCGCGCGGCACGGCGATCAACTTTCTTCCCCCCGCGGGGCAGCCGCCGGCGCTGGCCCAAGTGACTCGCGCCAATGTCGACGTGACCCTTCGACCGCTCAGGCCTCTGCGGGTTGAGAACTACTACCTGTTGGAACGCCTGACGGACCGGGCGGACGGGGGGAGCATCTTCAATAACCACATCATCCGCTCCAGCTGGAACTGGCAGTTCAACCGCGAGTTTTCGTTGCGCGTCATCCTTCAGTACGACACCGTGCTGGCGAATGCGAGCCGCACCTCGCTCGATACCACCAAGAAGTTCAACGCCGATTTCCTATTCACTTACCTGCTGAACCCCTGGACGGCAGTCTACGTGGGCTATAACGGTGACTACCAGAATGTTGACCTGCTCACTTCCCCCGCCGGCGCCGAACTCATCCGCACGCGCGGCTTCCTGAACGACGGACGCCAGTTCTTTGTCAAGCTCTCTTACTTGGTGCGATTCTAGAGTTTTGTGCGAGAGATCCTTGGGGATTCTTCCCCAACCTGCCAGGATTTTTCCCGCGCCTGGGAAGAGAGCAACAACCCCGCTGCACTTCCTTCCCGGCGCGCGCCGCCCCACCCACTACCCTCCGTCTACCGAACTCTTGCGGTTACTTTCATCGGTTGCAATCTTGAGCATCTAGTAATATAACCAACCCTTGAAGTCGCCCCCATGACCGAGCTCATCTGGGATGGAAAATACAAGGACGGCAAGAAGCAAGGGCCGGTGCGCATTGCCCTGCCGTTTCAGACCATCGAGACGGTGAACGAAAGCGCGCAGGAGCGCCAGCGCTCGCTGGAACTCTTCGCGGCGGGGCGCGAGACGGAGTGGCGCAACCGGCTGATCTGAGGCGACAAGAAATACGTCCTGCCGTCGCTCCTGCCCGAATTCGCCGGCAAGGTCAGCCTGATCTATATCGACCCGCCGTTCGACACCGGCGCGGATTTTTCCTACACCGCCACCATCCCCGACCACCCCAACGCGCCCGAGGACGAAACCACGGCCTTCACGAAGGAGCCGTCTATCCTCGAACAGAAAGCCTACCGCGACACTTGGGGCCGCGGGCTGGATTCATATTTGCAGTGGTTTTACGAAGGGGCCGCGCTGCTGCGAGAGTTGCTCGCTGAAAGCGGTGGGCTCTATGTGCACCTGGATTGGCGGATGGTCCATTACGCAAAGGCAGTCTTGGACGAAGTTTTCGGAGGAGACCGCTACGAGAATGAGATCATCTGGGAACGTTCGCTCCCTCACGGCAACATAGACTACAAGTTCGGCGCGTCGCATTGACCTGCCCCCCGAAAACTGTACCAGTGTAAAAGAGAGTTCTCCCAGGGTATAAAAGCCCGAAGGAGGACAGGAGATGAGGCAGAGCCGTTTCACGGAGGAGCAGATTATTGGAGTTTTGAAGCAGGCCGAAGCAGGGATGAAGACGGCGGAGATTTGCCGGCAGCAGGGGATCAGCAGCGCGACGTATTACAAGTGGAAGGCGAAGTACGGGGGCTTAGAGGTCAGCGAGGCACGGCGGCTGCGGCAGTTGGAAGACGAGA
>JBEKAK010000085.1:0-23767 GCA_050018275.1 Terriglobia bacterium
AGATGCTGGTGCGCGCCAGCGGCTTCCTTCTAGTCTCCTGATCGGGAATGCCTCGGCCCGTCATCATGCTGCCTGCCCCAAAAGCCACGTGCTTGGGCCGAGGCATTCCCGATCAAGGCTAGCGACTTGAAAGCTAAGTAGGTAAGGTCAGGTGTTTTGACTAAACCACTATCTCTGGGACTTCCATCTCTCCCCTTCGGAACGCCTCTAGGAATCCGTCGACCACCTTGGGATCGAATTCCGTTCCTGAACCTTTAAGGATGATGTCCCTCGCATCGAATGGCGGTATGCCCTTCCGGTAAGGGCGGTCGCTGGTAAGGGAGTCGTACACATCTGCCACGGATATGATGCGCGCCTCCAACGGAATCTTCTCACCCCGGGTGGGGTGGTAGCCAGAGCCGTCGAATTTGTCGTGGTGGGCAAGGACGATGGGGATGACCCGGCGAAGCGAGCCGCCGACGGTGCCCAGAATCTCAACCCCTTCCTCCACGTGTCGTTGCATCTCTTTGTATTCCTCCTCGCTCAGACTCGCTGCCTTGTAGAGAATCTGGCGGCTGATGTCGAGCTTCCCAATGTCATGAAGAAACGCGGCGGCGTGCACGTCCTCAATCCGCTCGGAATCAAGCCCAAGTCGGGTGGCGATTGCGGTCGCGTAAATCGAGACTCGATAAGAATGGTTTTGAGTGTACTTGTCCCTGGATATGAACTGACGCAGGATGAGCAGGATGCCGTGGTAGGTCTCCCGCAGCTCGCGCACTCGGGCTTCCTTGTGATCGTAAAGTGTACCCATAGTGTAGGCAGTGATGATCAAGATGCCGGCCCAAAGCGTGAGGTCGTACCACCTTTCTCCCGGGAGGGGGGTTGCCTTGGGTTGGGCGAACAGCGAGGAATTGGAATGGACGACCAGAATCACTACTAACACGCTCGCGACTGCCGTGAGAGTTGCGTGGCGGCGACCGTAGAAATAGGCGGAAAAAAGGGTAGGCAATGTATACAAACCCAAGAGGATGCGGTGCGGAGCGACAAGGAAGTTTAGGATGGCTGCAATGACCACTAAGGATAGGATTAGCCACAGCTCTTTGTTCACTTCGGCCAAACGGCCCCCCAACGGAACGCCTGTCCACCTCCTGCGCATGGCCAGAACTCCTTTCAACTGAATTAACCGGAAATCCCGTTCTCAATTTCCGGCCGACCGGTAACATGCACCCGACCGCCTCTGAATGGAATGTCCAGTCGAGTTTTCAGTGCTGGGTGCTTCCACGGACCACGGAACGAGTCAGTTTTACCTCTCGGGAGAATCCCAAAGCCCGAAGCTGCCGTTTTTCTGACCCTGTCGTCAGACACTTTTTCCTTCCGCTGCCTCCCGCGTCGATGAAATCTGCTCAGGTTTGCGGCTCGCCTATCCCGCTGTCGAGGGTAGCGCCGCGATCCTGCACAGCATGGCTCCAAAGAGCCGCCGCCCCAGATGGCTCTCGGCCAGCATCAACCAGTAGTAACGGGCATGCTTCACCAACCGCCCGCCCGTCTTCACGAGCCGCTGCTGCAAGCTCGTCAGCGACCAGTTGTCGATCCTCTTCGGCAGCACCAGCCGCCGCCAGAGGTTTCCCAAGTTGTAGCCGATCAGGCTCAGGCATAGGCGCACCTCGTTCGAACGGAACCGATGACAGCTCAGCCGCGTCATCTTCACCGCCTACTTGCCTTCCTTAATCGTCGCCGCGGCGACCTCGGCCGTCCCCCGCTTGTTGTAGAACCGGACCACCGCCCGGCTGTCGGTCTCCAGATTGGTGACGATGAACCCCACGCGAGGGAACAGTTCGCCAAAATGGAACTCCACCTTCGCCACCACCCGCCGCGCCGTCGACGCGATGTCGACGGCATTTGCGGGAGAGAGGAATGCTTCGCAGTGCGAAGTGCCTCAACAGGGACGCTCGATGCGAAGTCCTGTCAGAGAAGTGGCCATCTCGGTGAGCTTGTAGGCAACGCCGTGGGCGTACAACTCTTCCAAGGGGACTTCGTCGGCGTATACGATCTGGGCAGGGGCGAAGATATTCGCCGCTCCCGACGTGTAAGGCAAAGCCGCCTCGATGATCGTCCCAAGGGCATAGCGCCGGCGGCTCTTGAAACGAAAACCGCCGCGTGAGACATTTTCGGTCGTGGCGTGCTCCTCGCCAAACTCGGGGTGACGGATGCAAACAGCCACTTTCAGGGCGATGCGCGGATCCCTTCGTTCATTGCTGGTACGGACCGGCATCACAGGAATCTCGCCGACGGCCATTGACTTTACCTCTCCCACCGCGGCCTGTTTCCACAAGCTGTTTACCTGGCCAGCGCATTGTTTGCAGGGTCGCAGAAGAGTTTGGTTGGCCAGGAGAACTTCCAGCGCAAAAACATCCAGGTGCACGACCTCCTGGGCGTGGCAACGGATACACTCCAGTAGCACGCGACCCGCGGCATCCTCGGTCTCGGCCAGCGATGGAAACTCGATGGCCCAGACATTGACCTGCACGTCGGAGAGTTCCAGGCCGTAGTAGTACCCTTCATCCGTTTGTCCGATCTGTCCCACGACCCGTGCCAAGGTTTCAATGCTAGTCCTGCGGCACCGGAGGTTGAGTGGTTGTTGGGGGACTAGCACATGGCGCGAGATGATCTTCGCACCGTGTCGACTGACAACGAGGGTTTGGGTTTGCTCAACAAAACTCTCCCCAGTGGCGTCAACTCCACTGATCTGAATTCTGAGCTCAAGATAAATGCGATCGCTCCGCCGGTTTGCCATTGGGTCCATAGCGTACCTCCGAGGAAAGCCTTCGGCACCTCCAACTACATTAGTGAGGGTGATATTGTCGCGAGAGTATATGTGAGTCTTCTACTTCTATATCCAAACTGACCACAAACATACTCCGGGCCGCCTTTGAATGCAATAGTTCAGTCGCCCTTCATTGCTCGTTGCCTACGGCGACCACGGAAGGGGCCAGTTCCATCCCTCCGGAGAATCCAGAACGCCGAAACTGCCGCTTTTCCGACCAATGCCCCCGAGACTTTTCCTTCCCCTGCCTCCCTCATCGCCGAAATCTTTCCCGCTCTGAGGACGAATTCGCCAAATTGATCTAGCTTGTAGCGGGGTCGGCTGGGGATGAGTCCCCGGTGGTGTACTCGTTCGGAGCCGGGAGGCAAACCGGAAGTCCCAAGGCAAACAGGTGAATGCGGACGGGGCGTCCCGCCAGCAGCTCCGGGTGCTTCTTCCGAAGCAGGAGCCACGCGTTGAGGCTGTCGGTGGCCGGTCCCCTGCCGGCATTCAACAGATGGACCGTGTCGTTTGGGCGTGCGGCGAGGAGACGAGTTGAATCCGCAACTTAACTCTTGGCACGCAAGTGGCGTCGCACCTCCGCCGAACAGAACGATATGGCCAAACTGCTCAGCGATCTGCGTTTTGCTTGGTGAGTTCTGTGGAACAGCCCGGGTTTCGTGGCCGTGGTCACGCTCGGACTGGGGATCGCCGCCAGCACGACGGTGTTCAGTTGCGAGGGCGCGGGGAACTCCGCACGCCCCGCGTTGCGTTGGCGCCCGCCCGCGCGCGCTGGGTTCGCGCCCAGAGTTCAGTTCGCCGCTGCGGCCTTCCCACTCAACGTCCTCAGCAACTTTACGCCGTCGCTGCTTCCCAGCCCCGTGCAGGCGTCCCAACCAGTACGTGCATGGTAGGCTCCGTTGTTGCCGGTTGTGACGTCGTGTAAGGTGCCGGGAGTGGAGGCGGCCTTGGTGTAAAGCCAGGGGTTCAGGTATCCCAGGGAATTACCCAGACTCTGGTTCAAGAGCGCAATCAGGCCGGCCCACAAGGGTGCGACAGCGCTGGTGCCGCCAATTACGGTATTCTGCCCATCCACTCGCACTTTGTAGCCGGTCAGGGGATCGGCGTTGCCCGCCACATCCGGAACTCCCCGTCCGGGCGGGGCGCCGGGATTGGCGGACGCGGGAAGGTTGACCTTGGACTGGTAGGCGGGCGGTGGGGTGAAGAACTCGCTGATGCCGCCGCCGGTCGCGCCACCCGCCGTCCCGTCATTCCACACCGTTTCGGAGGTGATGGTTTGACCGGACGCGACCAATCGAGTGCCGCCGCACGCCAGAACGTTTGGGCTGGAGGCGGGAAAATCGACATGCGCGAGCCCGTCGTCGACCCCGTCGGATGAACCGCCGTCTCCCGAGGCAGCGCACACGGTTACCCCCAGCGTCGCCGCGGCCTGGAAGGCCTGATCGAAGGCTTTCAAAGCTTGAACGCTCCAGGAGTCTTCGGGTCCACCCCAACTGATGGAGATGACCGAAGGCTTTCGGACCTTGTCGTGAATGGCCTTGGTGATGGCCTGCAAGAAGCCCGCATCGGTGTTAGGTGCAAAGTAAACGGCGATTTGCGCTCCTGGAGCGACGGCCCCGGCCACTTCGATATCGAGCATCACTTCCCCGTCCGGGCCGTTGGGATCTCCGGTGGGGGCGTTATGCGCCCCGCCCACGGAGACAGCGCTGATCTTCGGTGTCTGCAAGCTGAGCTGCTGGAAGTACGTATTCAGGTCGTTGATTCTGTACCCACCGCCGAGTTCGATGATCGCGATGCACTGGCCCTGGCCGTTAACCGAGGTGGGAAAGTCGTAGAGTTTTGCCACTTGGGTCGGCAGGTAAGAAACCCCTCGCTGGGAATGCCGCCACGCGCCTCCTTGCTCATGAATAGGGCGCATGTGGGGCCTGGCTTGGGGACGGTTATCGAGACCGAACAGGCCCTGGATGATGCCCTCCAGCTCGGCCGGAACCTCGATAACGCCCGTGCGCCCGCGGTAGGTCCCCGTGGGGTGATCGTACATGTGCAAAGTCACATTGAACGCCTCACTCAGGGCCTGGACGGTCCCCGAGAGTATCAGGGTGCGTGCCGCCAAGTTTGCTTCCACGACGTCGAGGCCGTGCTCGTGCGCGAACGCCTCGATTTTCGCCACGTCCTTCGGGTCGGCGCCGTGCGTGGCCTCGAACTGGTCTCGGGTCAGGTGTGGCCGCTCCTGAGGCTTGAGGTCACCGGTCCGCTCCAAAGATGCCGGTGTCGCGGCAGAAACGGGTCTCAGGAAGAGGGTGACTTCGATGCGTTCATGGGGATCGGCTGCGCCGACGAGCCGCGCCCCATGAAGGATAGTGCGATCGCTACCTGCGATAGTAACTCGTTTCTTAGGGGTGGTCATAACTGGCTCCTTTCGTTGCGTCTGGGATGGGCGTGACCCGTCGTGCAGGCGGTGTCTGCGCAAGCCGGACTGGAGCGGGCAGACTCATGCAAAAGGAATAGGCGATGCGGCTCCGCTTGGCGCCGCGCCCCGGTACGTGTGATACGTGGCCCGCGAAGAGAACCAACGAGTGTTACTCCGCATCTCCCCAGTCGGACACTTACTGGCAGTTTTAGCCCACGCCATCCTACGATACAGATATCCCGATGTCAATAACTATACGTGTATGCTTCCGGGTCAAGGAAGGTGTGGCCGAAGACCTGCCCAGTAGTTTCGCGGCTTTTGAGCAAGGGCGAGGCTTGTCACGACGGCCTTTGTCGGGAGGCGTGCGGAACGCGCCGCCCAGGAAAAATCCCCCTTCCCTCAGGGAGAAGATGGTCCCGCAGGGCGGGGTCGGGTGAGGGGTTACTTGCGGGCGCGAGGCGTCGGAAGAATTTACAGCTTAAGAATTCAAAAACCAAAACCCCGCCCTTCCCCTTTGTGGTGAGAAATTGGGCCAGGCAGACCACGCCGGCCATTACGCGGCTTGTTCCCAGGGGCGGCAGATACGCTCGATGGTGTCGATCATGTTATCGACCTGTTCGGGGTCAGGAGGGCGTCCGGCGTGGACGGCGGCGTTGCGAACTCTCCAGGCTTTATCGAGCTGGGCCTTGTCTTCGAGCGAGATGTAGCCATCCTCGGCGAGGCGGTCGAAGAGGATTTCGATGGCGCCGCGCACATTCAAGTTCATGCCGCCGCAGAGTTCCCGCGCCGCCACGCGGAGGAGCCGCTCGTATTCCTCCCCGGCGATCTTCCCCGCCAGCTTGGGTTCCTCTTCCACCAGGATGCGGGCCAGTTCGAGGGGGCCGTAGTTGCGCAGGAACGGCCGCAGCACCTGCGCGACGCGGCGTCGCTGGATCCAGACGTCCGCATCGAACCCAGCGTGCGCGGTGGAGCCTTCGCTCTCGCGGGTTTCGCCGGCGGCCAGCTCGTGGTATGCCCACAGGGCCGTCTCGGTGTCGGCCACGGATTCGAGGCGAAAGTGTTCCTTCCAGTCGCGCAGTTCGTCGCAATAGGCCAGGTAGAGCTCGATGGTGTGCGGGCGGTGAACCTGTAATAGATTCATGATGGGCGTCGAGAAGACACCAAAGCGGTCGGGATGCACGAAGCGCAGCACAAGGGAAACAAGGCCGACGCTGTGGAGCATTTCGAGCGCGCGCTTCACCAGTTCGCGCGGGTTGGTGGGCGCCGGACCCAGCACCAGGCGCGCTTTCTTCAAGACTTGATCGAGCTCCTTTTCGTTGGGTTTGGGCCAGTAGCGCCCGAACGGCGTGGCAGTGGGATCGAAAATGTTCAGCACGTCTTTCGCCGCCAGCCAGCGATTGCCCGTGCAGAGCGGCTCGAATTTCTTCTCCAGCGCCCGGAACGAATAGGTGCGCCCAAATTTCTGTTTGCAGACTTCCGGGAAACGGTCGAGATAGAATTTCAGATCAAATCCGGCCATGACGACCTCGGGGTCGCGACGCTGCGAAAGCGTGGCTGGCGCGAAGCGCTGGGGCAGAGCACCCCCAACATGCTCCCGCTTCATCAAGTAAATGACAATCGCCGCGAAAAGGCAACCCCGCTCTCACGCCGCGGCCCCTCCTACCAAGAGCCCCCCACTCAGGGGACCAATCCGCTTCCGTGGTAATTCCACGCCTTCGGGTGCAAGGATGACGTAGAATGGCTGCACCGATCACTGGTCAGCGCAGGAAATAACCATGCGCGCATCATTTCGCATCTCCGCCAAGAACCTGGGGGCCGTGGCCTTGCCCAGCTTCTGCCCGCGCTGCTTCTGGATTCAGATGCACGCGGAGGGCTTGCCTTATCAGATTTTTCCCGGCATCTTCAGCTCGATTGATTCGTACGGCAAACGGCTGGTGCACGCATGGTTCGACCGTCACCAGAGCGCCCCGCCCTGGCTGGCAGGACTCGGAGACATCAAGGGGTACCGCAGTCCCCCGCATTTCTCCAAGTTCAGCACCTTGGACCGGGAGACCGGGATCGTCCTGCGCGGGACGCCGGATGGAATCCTGGTGAGGCGTGACGACTCACACGTGATTGTCGATTACAAGACCGCCAAGTTCACCGCGCATCAGGACGAATTGTTCCCGATGTACGACGCGCAGTTGAACGCTTACGCTTTCATCGGTGAGCAGTGCGGATTCTCTCCGGTGTCAGGGTTGGCGCTGGTGTACACGGAGCCGGTCACCGACAACGCCGCGGCGGCGAAAGATGGGAACCTGACCGAGGCGGGATTCGTGATGGAATTCAGCACACATGTCCTCCCTGTTGACCTGGAGCCAAAGAGAATTTCCAAGCTACTTGCCGAAGTTCGAGAGGTGTACGACCGGAGGCATCCTCCCGAATCGCGCGAAGGATGTGAAGATTGCGCGCTATTGAAGAACCTGATCGCGGTCGCGTCGAAGTAGTCGAGATCCCCCCCCCACAAATCGCTGCCCTCGTCCGTACGTGCCCCGGCCATCCCCCTGGCCGAAATCAGCCACCAAGCGGCTGAGTTTGGGCAGGGGATTAGAATCGGTCTCCCGCAGCCTGAAAAAGTGCGACTTGTAACTTCTTACACTGCAAGCAGATATGCGGCATTAATGACTTCTCGGTTTGGCACCGATCTTGCCTTATGCAGGTCGGACGTAAGTTTGGAGCTCGACCGTGGAACTTCGAGATAGGTGGGCCATGAAAAACCGAATCCTTTTGATCACGCTTGCAATACTCACGCTGGGACTGCTCGTACCGGCAAACGTTAGGGCCGAGGACGAGCCTGAGCCCGGAGTGGGGCGCATCAGCATGATTCACGGTGATGTGTCCACCATGCGCGGAGATTCCAGCAACTGGGTGGCGACCACCGTCAACGCTCCGGTGGTGGCCGGCGATAAAGTGGCCACGGCAGCCCGGTCGCGCGCCGAAATCCAGCTTGACTATGCCAACGTGCTGCGGCTCGACCAGAGCACGGAAGCGAAGATCGCAGACCTGACCCGCACGAAGATGCAGATTCAGGTGTCTACGGGCCTGGTGGATCTCAGCGTTTTCAAGGGCACGGAAGCGGACGTGGAGATTGATACGCCGAACATGGCCGTCCGTCCGCTGGGGGAAGGTGTTTACCGCATCGAGGTGAATTCCACCAGCCAGACTCAACTGATCGTTCGCCTCGGCGAGGCGGAAGTCTCCACACCGCAGGGCAGCACGAAGGTTGAGAAAGGTCAAGTCATTCACGTTCAAGGCACCGACAGTCCGGAGTTTCAGATTGACCAAGCGCAGGCAAAGGATGATTGGGACAAGTGGAATAACGACCGTGACCGGCAGATTGCCGACGCGCAGGCCTGGAGCCACACGGATCGCTACTACACGGGGGCCAGCGATTTGGATGCCCACGGCCACTGGGTTGACGTGCCCGGCTACGATTGGTGCTGGACGCCTTACGTGGACTTGGGCTGGGTGCCTTACCGGTCCGGGCGCTGGTCGTGGGAGCCTTACTGGGGATGGACGTGGGTGTCGTATGAGCCTTGGGGCTGGGCGCCGTATCACTACGGCCGGTGGTTTTTCTACGGCAGCAGTTGGTGCTGGTGGCCGGGCAGAGGATTCTATGGTGCTCGTCCCCTCTGGGGGCCTGGTTACGTTTCGTTCTTCGGTTTCGGTGGCCGTCACGGGGGAGTAGGCGTGGGCTTCGGTTTTGGCTCAATTGGCTGGCTGCCGCTCGGCCCGCATGACGGGTTTAGCCCTTGGTGGGGACATGGCCGCAGCTTCAACGTGACGAATATTACCAACATCAATGGTAGTCATGGGCCGGTGATCGGCCATCCGGGGCGCGGACCCTTCGGGTCGAACCTCCAGAACGTCATGACCAATACGCACGTACGGGGCGCACTCACCACCGTTTCCACGCAGAACTTTGTGAACGGTCGTATCGCTCACAACCTCCAGCCCGTGAACGAGAACATGCTGCGTCAGGCGGGCGTGGTGAGGGGCACACTGCCCGTGGTGCCCACCCAGGCCAGCCTGCAGCCGGGGAACAGAGCTGTGAACCCTGCGGGCTTGCCGTCAGCCAGGGCCAACGGCGAGCGTTTCTTCACCAAGAATCCCGCGCCTGCAACACACATGCCTAGCTTCTCAACGGAAGCCAACCAGATCCGGGAGATGGCGCAACGCGGACCGACGGCGAGCGCGGGCCAGGGTGGACGGCCTGGAACGAACGGCCTGCGGACGGGTGGCCAGACGACGCCCGCCGCGCGTCCCGGCGTCAACCCGCAGAGTCCTGCGACTCGCTCGAACCCCGCGGTGGCCGAGCGAACGGCTCCGGCGACCGGACAACCAAGTACGCAACTGGGTAGGGAAAGAGTAGGTGGCGTGACGAGCCAGGCCGTGACCCCTGGCTGGCAACGGTTCGGTTCGCAGCCCGCCCCCAATGCCGGGCGGACGGGAGCCGCACAGACCACGCCGCGCGCGACGCCAGCGCCTCGAGGTTCTGAGTCGCGGACGGCGGGCCCGCAAGGCCAGCCGGGCGGCTGGCAACACTTCACTCCCCAGCCACGTGCTTCTACGGGAGCAGCCGGGGCTGCACGCCCTTATGAACAGCGCTCGCGCGGGTCGAGCGGATGGAATACGTCCGCGCCACGCTCAGGGGGATCGACCTATGGCGGGGCGCGACCGCCCCTGGAACTGAACCGGCCTATCATGCGTGAGCGCTCTGGAGCGGGCGGCTCCTACGGCGGCGGTGGCCGAACGTACTCTGCGCCTTCCGGCGGAGGTCACACCTACTCCGCGCCGCGAGGTGGCGGAGGAGGAGGCGGCGGCGGAGGTCACACCTATTCCGCTCCGCGAGGCGGTGGAGGCGGTGGCGGAGGCCACAGCTCGGGTTCGCACGGAAAACACTAGAGCTCTCCTCAAAGAAACGGGGGCAGTCGGCCGGCACCTCAGCTCGACCTGCCACTGCCCCTGCCCACCTTATTGGCACAGCTTTCGAGTCGGTGTGAAAGCTCCTTACTATGCACGTGCATAGGGAGCGGGCGAGAACGCCCGCGGTGGGATTTTTGCCTACAGTCCCGAGCCAGCGCATTGGCTGCCGCCTCCGCGGCGTGGCGAAAGTCGCGGTGGAACTAGCGGCAACAGCTTATAATGAGTCGGTTGTGGCGGGTGCTGCCCGCCTGGTGCGTCGGCCGATGGCCCTCCGCCAGGCCCCCTCCGGCTGCGGAAGCGAGTACACAATGAGAATTCACAAGAATCGTTTGCCGAATCGTTGCCTTAACCGAAAGGACCCGACCTTCTCACACAAACTCCCATGCCGTACCCTGACGAAGTGAGGGGCCAGCGGTGCTACGGCGGGTGAAGCCCCGCCTTTCTGGCGGGCGCTACGTGCTTTTTTCCGATATTATGCTTGGGGGCAGAAAGGTAAAGGTGGATTCAATCCGCCCGATAAGTCCTTATGAAGAAACTTGAAGTTGGAATTCTGGGAGCCACCGGAATGGTCGGGCAGCGCTTTGTCAGCCTGCTCGAGCATCACCCGTGGTTCGAGATCAAATGGCTCGCGGCCTCGGAGAGGTCGGCGGGCAAAACCTATGCTGAGGCCTGCAACTGGCGCCTGCGCGAGCCCCTGCCCAAAAGCGTGCGGGAACTCGCCGTGCACGAGTGCAAGCCTGTCGGCGCAGGCAGGCCCGGAGGCGCTCCGCAACTGCTGTTCTCTTCCCTCGATTCCAAGGTGGCGGGAGAGGTCGAGAAGGAATTCGCTCAGGCCGGCCACGTGGTGGTCTCGAATTCCTCGAATTACCGCATGGAGCCGGATGTGCCGTTGCTGATTCCGGACGTCAATCCGGACCACCTGGCGTTGGTACGCCAGCAGCGGAAGCTGCGCGGCTGGAAGGGCATGATTGTCACCAATCCGAATTGCACGGCGGTGGGTTTGGTGATGTCGCTCGCGCCGCTCGAGCGAGCCTTTGGACTTGAGAAGGTTCTGATGACGAGCATGCAGGCGGTTTCCGGCGCCGGTTATCCGGGCGTGCCGACGCTCGACATCCTCGCCAACGTCATTCCTTTCATTGGCGGCGAAGAAGAAAAGGTGGAGCGCGAAACCCGCAAGCTGCTCGGCAAAATGGTGGATGGCCAGGTGAAGATGGGCGACTTCGCCGTGAGCGCGCACTGCAACCGCGTGCTGGTGGAAGACGGGCACACGGAAACCGTTTCTGTGGCGCTGAAAGTCAAGGCCACGGTCCGAGATCTTGTGGAGGCTTGGCGCGCGTATCGCTCGCTGCCGCAGGAACGCGACTTGCCTTCCGCGCCGAAGCACCCCATTATTGTCCGCGAGGAGCGTGACCGGCCTCAGCCGAAATTCGACCTGAATGTTGAGCACGGCATGGCGACGGTGGTGGGGCGGGTGCGCGAATGCCCGGTGCTGCAGTACAAGTACGTCGCGCTGAGCCACAATACCATCCGCGGGGCCGCCGGGGCGGCGCTGCTCAACGCGGAACTGATGAAATCGGAGGGGTATTTAGATTGAGTCATTGAGTGTTTTAGTGATCGGGTGATTTTCAAATCACTCAATGGCTCAATCGCCAAATCACCGATGGTCTGCGCCTCTACGGCGAATGAGGATCAGCGGTCGAAGAGGATGGAATCGAGAGGTAGGTGAAGCACATGAAGTTCGAACGTATTACCGTGGACCCCAATGTGTGCACGGGGAAACCGTGCATCCGAGGATTGCGTTTTCCACTCTCCCGCCTCCTCGGGCTGCTGGCTTCCGGGGAAAGCAAGGAAGCGATTCTCAAGGCGTACCCATACCTCGAGGCGGGGGACATCGATGAAGCTTTGCGGTACGCTGCGTATCTTGCTGAGGAAGAAACCGTGGAATTCTCGCGATGAGATTCCTCATCGATATGCCTCTGTCGCCGACATTGGCCCCTTGGCTAAGGCAACAAGGCCATGATGCCCTTCATGCCGCGGAGGTGGGATTGCACCGCGCTCCTGACGGGGCGATTCTCGAACGCGCTCGTAGTGAAGGTCGAGTGGTACTGACAGCAGACTTGGATTATCCGAGGCTATTGACCCTGACCCAGGCTCAGGGGCCCGGGCCTCATACTCTTTAGGGGCGGAGATTACAGCGAGCGAGAGAGTGTCGAACGCTTAGCCCAAGTTTTTGAGAAGGTTCCGCCCCAGGTACTCGAGAATTCGATAGTGGTCGTTGAGAGGAGCCGCATCCGTCTGAGGCGACTCGGCGGTGAATCGCAGCCCTGACCAAGGTGGAGCGGGCTGGGCTGGCTTCTCTCGTTCGCCCCAGTCGGACTCGCCAGTGGTGTCTAGTAAGGTAGATTGCTTTGGGACCTATGAGCGAATCAAATGCAGTATCGGGAGCTTCAAGGACGGTGAACCTCGCACTGCTCGGTTACGGGAAAATCGGCAAGACGCTGGCGCAGCTTGCGCCGCAGCGCGGCTTCGAAGTGCGCCTGGTGATGGACGTTGACGCGAACGCCCAAGGCCGGGGCATCACGCGCGAGAAGTTCCAGGGCATCGAGGTCTGCGTGGACTTCACCACGCCGGACGCCGTGGTGGAGAACATTCACCGCATCGCGGCCTTGGGCGTGAATCTGGTGGTGGGGACTACCGGCTGGTACAAGCACCAGGCGGAGGTCCGCAAGGTTATTGAGCACACCGGCATCGGTATGGTCTATGCCGCGAACTTTTCCATCGGCGTGAACCTTTTCTACCGCCTGGCGCGTGCGGCGGCGGAAATCTTTGCGCCCTTCCCGATGTACGATCCCTTTCTTACCGAGACTCATCACAAGATGAAGAAAGATGCGCCGTCGGGCACCGCGCTCGAAATCACGCGGCAGATCCAACCCTACTTTGCGGACCGGGATATTCCCGTGGCCAGCGTGCGCGCGGGTTATGTCCCCGGCGTCCATGAGCTGGGCTTTGACTCGGAGGCGGATACCGTCGTTCTGCGCCACACGGCGCGCGGCCGGCAGGGCTTTGCCGAAGGGGCGCTCTACGCGGCGCGCTGGGTGGTGGGCAAGAAAGGACTCTACAGTTTTGCAGACGTTTTGGAGTTGGGGGCGGGCGGTTAGAGGCTGTCACAAAATAGCTGTTAGGTCCTCTGCGAAGTGCCCCCTCACCCGGTCCGCCGCTTGCGGACCACCCTCTTTCCCAAGGGGGAGAGGGCAGTAAATCTGAATCGACAGTCCCCAGAACCCAGCCCCTGGGTTGGAGGTCCCATGAGCCTCGAAATTCGCGGTTGCGGCACGGCGCTAGTTACCCCGTTTCGGAAAGACGGTTCGGTGGATGAAGCGGCGTTGCGGCGCCTCGTGCAGTTCCAGCTTCGCGAGGGAATCGATTTCCTGGTTCCTTGCGGGACGACGGGTGAAGCGCCCACGCTCGAGCACGGCGAGTACCTGGGGGTGATTCGCGTCGTGGTGGAAGAAGCCGCTGGGCGAGTTCCCATCATCGCCGGAGTGGGCGGCAACAACACCAAGAAGGTGAGCGACCTAGCAGGTCAAGTTAAGCCGCTGGGCGTGCAGGGCATCCTCTCCGTCGCGCCTTACTACAATAAGCCGACGCAGGAGGGTCTCTACCAGCATTTCAAGGCTATTGCGGAATCTGCGGACCTGCCCGTGATCCTCTACAACGTGCCGGGGCGCACGTCCTCGAACCTTGAACCGGCCACGGTGGGGCGCCTTTCCAAGATTCCCAACATCATCGGCATCAAGGAAGCTTCCGGCAGCATCGTGCAGCAAATGGAAGTTCTGAACGCCGTCGAGCCGGGCTTCCGGGTGCTTTCGGGCGACGATGCGTTTACGTTCCCTCTTATGGCGTTGGGAGGAAAAGGCGTCATCTGCACTACCTCAAACCAGATTCCGGCGCAAATGTGCAAGCTCACCCACCTGATGCTCGAAGGCAAAATCGACGAGGCGCGCAAGCTCCATTTCCAATTGCTGCCGCTCATGCAGGCGAACTTCGTCGAGACGAATCCCATCCCCGTCAAGGCCGGCCTCGCCATGATGGGCATGATTGAAGAAGTCTACCGCCTCCCCCTGGTCCCCATGAGACCCGAAGACCGCGCCAGGCTCGAAAAGGTCATGGCCGCGCTGGGATTGGTGGCGCGCAGCGCCGCGTCCTAGAGCTGATCTTCAGGTCGGCACGGCTCGGGTTCGCAAACCAAGCGGGGGATGATCACCTTGCGCGTCGGTATAACCCCGGTTATACTACTTCCATGAAAACCGCAATCTCCATACCCGACCCTCTCTTCAAAGAGGCTGAGCGGCTCACGAAGCGGCTCCGCATCTCGCGCAGCCGGCTCTACGCAAGGGCCTTGGAGGCTTACCTTAAGACGCAGCAGTCTAAGGGAGTGACGGAGGCGTTGAACGCCGTGTACGGAACCGAAAGCTCCAAACTCGATCCGGACTTAGCGGCCGCCGCTTGCCACATTCTAGCCAAGGAGAAGTGGTGATCCGACGGGGCGACATCTGGTGGGCGAACATACCTGCGCCGAGCGGGTCGGAACCTGGCTATCGGCGTCCCGTCCTGATTGTGCAAACCGACCCATTCAACCAAAGCGGTATTGAGACCGTCGTGGTCGTGGCATTCACTTCCAATTTGCAACGGGCGGCTGCACCGGGCAATGTCCTGTGCCGAAAGCAGGACACCGGATTGAGTGTGGACTCTGTCGCAAATGTATCACAGCTCACGACGCTCGACAAAAGTTGGCTCACGCGCCGAGTTTCCAGGCTGGCGCCGCACCATCTGCATGAAGTTGAGGCCGGCTTGCGTTTGCTGCTTGGGCTTTAATACTCTGCGCGGGAGAATCGAACCCCCACCCCATGATTCCACTCGAAGTTGAGATCGCTGAATTGTCTGTTCGGGAGGAAAGCCAGCATGGCCCCGAGTCCTTCCGCGCCTTCGACGAGTTCAAGCAGGCATTGAAGGAAGGCGGGGTGCGCGCGGCGGAGCCGGATGCTGGTTCGCCTTCCGGCTGGCGCGTGAATGCCTGGGTGAAGAAGGGAATTCTGCTCGGTTTCCGCCGCGGGTGCCGGAACGGCTCTGGGCTCGAAAAACCAGGCTGGTGCATCGTATACTGACGGGGTGGGGAGTGCGTTATCGGTCGGCTGGGAAGGCAAAACGGACATTCCGGCTTAGGAGGGTAGAATGAGAAGAGCAGTGAGCATGTTGGCGTTGGGAGCCATTGCTATCGGAGTGTTGGTTGCGCGCGCGGGACCGCAAGCGAAGCCAGCCAGCGGATTTGAGCAGCTCAAGACGCTTGTGGGCAAGTGGCAGGCCAAGAGTCCAAAGGGAGAACCGTTCACGACTACGATCCGGCTGGTCTCGAACGCCACGGCGCTGGAGGAAACTTTCCAGAACACGGAAGACAACCAGATGGTCACGCTCTACCATCCCGATGGGAACCGCGTGGCTGCGACCCACTACTGCGACGCCGGCAACCAACCTCGCATGGAGACCGCCGCAACTACGGCAGACCAGAAAGAGTTCGACTTCTCATTCCAGGGCATCACCAATTTGCCGAGCCCCGAGTCTGGGCACATGCATCACCTGGTGATTAAGATTGCCGACAGCGACCACTTCTCTGAGGAATGGACTTGGCGCGAGAACGGCAAGGAGCAGGCACACAGTTTCGACTTCACGCGGAAGAAGTAGCGGCGACCCCGTCAGGCGGGGTCACCAGCCCTTAGGGTTGCGGTTGGACGACGGTGGCGATCTCCCCGTGCGGGATCGCCGGCAGGATGCACGACGCTGGCCGCGAACCCCGACCAAGAACCGCAGAGTAATGTGCTCCCGGGGCGCTGGGGCAGGTGGCGCCGATCCGTTCAGGAACTCCGCGGTTCTTGGTAGCCTGCCAGAGAAACAGCCGCAGACTTAGCGAACAAGTCTGCGCTACACCCCTATGATGCAACTCCAAGCCGAGATCTCCGAATTGTTTGCCCGCCAGGAGAGCCAGTACGGGCCCGAGTACTTCCGTGCTTTCGACGAACTGAAGGCCGCGCTGAATGAAGGCCGGGTGCGCGCCGCAGAGCCGGATGCCAGTTCGCCTTGGGGCTGGCGCGTGAATGCATGGGTGAAGATGGGCATTCTGCTGGGATTCCGCATCGGGCGCGTGGTGGAGATGCCGCCGAACGACCTCCAATTCCGCGACAAGCACACCTTTCCCCTCAAGCGGCTTCCTGCTGACCAGAACATCCGCGTGGTGCCCGGTGGATCCTCGATTCGCGATGGCTGCTTCATCGGGAAAAACGTGACCTGCATGCCGCCCATGTACGTGAACGTGGGAGCTTACGTGGACGACGGCGCCATGATCGACTCGCATGCGCTGGTCGGTTCATGCGCGCAAGTGGGCAAACGCGTACACATCAGCGCCGCGGCGCAAATCGGCGGCGTGCTTGAGCCGATTGGCGCGCTGCCGGTCATTATCGAGGACGAAGTGCTGGTGGGTGGCAATTGCGGCGTGTACGAGGGCACGATCGTAGGGAAAGGCGCGGTACTCGCCGCGGGCACCATCATCACGGGGTCGACGCCCGTCTATGACCTGGTTCGTGACGCCGTGCATCGCCGCGAGGGCGCGAGGCCGCTGCGGATTCCCGAGGGCGCGGTAGTCGTCCCCGGCGCACGCGCCGTCACCAAAGGTCGAGGGAAGGAATTGGGGATTTCGCTCTATACGCCGGTCATCATCAAATACCGCGATGAGAAGACTGACCAGGCCGTGCGGCTGGAAGAGTTGCTACGTTGAAAGAAGCGGTCAGCAATCAGGGATCAGCGGTCCGTTCCCGGCGGGAAGAGCCGGGGCGGTCAGCGGTCAGCCAAAGAAGAAGCAGTCAGCAATCAGCAAAAACGACAAGGGCCTAGCTGAACGCTGAGAGCTAAGAGCTGACCGCTCAATGCGGAGAGCTGAGCTGAACGCTGCGTGCTACGGGCTTGCAAGCAATCCATACTCATCCCCCTCCAATTTCTGCCGAAATAATAATAGAGGTTGACGGAGAAGAGCAGACATGTTACGTTACCTACCGACTGGTCGGTCATTCGGTCCGCCCAGCCGCCGAGAGAAGAATATGGGGAAGCTTTTTTCTGGTTCCGAAATCTTGCTGGAGAGTCTGAAGCGCCAGAAAGTTGACGTGTTTTTTGGCCTCCCGGGCGGCGCTGTTCTTCCACTCTACGACGCTCTTTACAGTGCCGGCATCCGCCACCTGCTGGTCCGGCACGAGCAGGCAGCCGCTTTCGCCGCCGACGGGTACGCGCGCGCCTCGGGGAAACCAGGAGTCTGCCTGGGAACGTCCGGACCGGGCGCAACCAACCTGATCACGGGCCTGACCTCGGCGATGATGGATTCGATTCCCGTGGTTGCCCTGACGGGTCAAGTACCAGCGTCCTTGATTGGGAAAGATGGCTTCCAGGAAGCCGACACGATCGGCATTAGCCTTCCCTCCACCAAGCAGTCGTTTCTGGTTCGCTCTGCGGCGGACATTTCTGCGGTCATCGATCGGGCTTTCAGGGCTGCTGTCTCCGGACGTCCGGGGCCGGTGCTGGTTGACCTCCCCAAGAGCGTGCTCATGGAAAAGGCAGAGCCATGTTACCCCCCCAGCACCGGTGCCGAGCCACCCGAGCGGCTGCGTGAGTGGGCGGATACCGAAATCGAACGAGCGGCGGACATGATCCTGGAAAGCCGCCGGGCGGTGCTTTACGTGGGCGGCGGGGTGATTTCTGCCGGCGCTTCACCAGAGATTCGCGAGATTGCGGAGCTGACTCACATCCCGGTGACGACGACCTTGATGGGCATGGGGGCCTTTCCTTCGCGCCATCCGCTCTCGTTGGGAATGCTGGGCATGCACGGTTCGTATGCCACCAACCTGGCGATCTGCAACTGCGACTTGCTAGTGGCCATCGGGGCGCGATTTGATGACCGGGTGACGGGCCGCCTGAACGGCTTCGCCCCGAGCGCCAAGAAGATTCATTTTGACGTTGACCCCTCCGAGGTCAACAAGAACGTGCATGCGGACCTGGCGCTGGTCGGTGACGCGCGGGAAGCGCTCCGGGCTTTGATTGATGTTTTGAAGCGACGCCAGGCGGCTCCGACCCCCGATCGGCAGCAGTGGCTCCAGCGCATTGAGTCCTGGCGCACCGAGCACCCCCTGACCTATGACAAGTATGCGAATACGGTGAAGCCCCAGTATGTGATTGAGTCTATCGCCCAGCACGCTCATGAGAACGCCATAGTGGCGGTGGACGTGGGCCAGCATCAGATGTGGGCCGCGCAGTTCTACAACTTTTCGCGGCCGCGTACGTGGCTCTCCTCCAGCGGATTGGGGTCCATGGGCTACGGGTTCCCTGCGGCCATGGGCGCGCAGATGGCCTTCCCGGATCGTCAGGTGATTGCCATTGTTGGCGACGGGGGTTTCCAGATGACCTTGAACGATCTGGCGACCGTGGTGCAATACCGGGTGCCCGTCAAGATCGCCATTATCAACAACCGCGCTCTGGGTATGGTGCGCCAGTGGCAGGAGATTTTCTTTGAGAAGCGGTACTGCGACATTGACCTCGACTTTGCGCCGGATTTTGTCAAGCTGGCCGAGGCTTACGGCATTCGCGGCACGCGCGTCGAGCACCGCACCGACGTGGTGGATGCGGTCGAGGACTTCCTGAGTGACCGCGAGCCCCGCTTGATCGATTTCTGGGTGGACCCGGCGGAGAACGTGTATCCCATCGTTCCCCCCGGGGCCTCGCTCGCCGAGATGGTCGTGGAACCGCCACGAGTTCTGGTTGAAGAAGAGGCGCTGGACGACCTGTGGGCTGTGTAGGATTGCGCACGGGCGGCCCTGGCGCGAGGCCCGGCCGAGGTTTGGTCAACGCACAGGAGTACACCATGCAGTGGCTGATTACGCTTGAAACCGAGCAGGACCTGATTGTGACTTGCCGGCTCATGAATGTGTTTCGCCGCAAGGGATTGAAGATCGTGACCTTGGCCATGGCGGCTCGGCCGAGCGGCCATTCCATGATGGCGGTCTTGGAGTCGCCGGAGGCGGACGTCGATCACATTTTTAACCTCCTGCGCCGGATGGGAGGCGTTCAGCACGTCACCTGTTATCGGCACGAGACCTCTGAGGACGCTTCCTTTGTTTTCATCGACGCTGACCCGGATACCTCTCGGGTGGCCGACATCCTCAAGACCTTTCCCGGGTCCAAGCTCATCTTTGCCAGTCATGGAAAATATCTCCTTGAGGTTCCCGCCGAAGGCCGCCGGAAAACCGCCGTGCCGGCTTTCGGTATCCCGGAGGTCCTTCCTTTCGCCTGCGTGAGAACTACCCGGAACGTGTCGCGCCCGGAGCTGATCGTCGCGTAAGCTCAATGCAGACGGGTTGACGTTCGATTCACGCGGGGTAATTAACGGGTCGGCGAGCCACCTGCTTCGTATATAATCCAGCTTTTCAAATTCAATGCTTGGCGGAGGAATAGACGTTTATGGCTAAAGTCTACTATGAGCAAGATGGTGACCTGAAAAATCTCGCGGGGAAAACCGTGGCCATTATCGGCTACGGCAGTCAGGGACACGCGCACGCGCTGAATCTACGCGACAGCGGGGTCAAGGTGATTGTTGCCGAGCGCGCTGGCGATCCGCCACGAACCAAGGCGAAAGAGGCAGGCTTCGAGGTCTCTGAGGCCGCGGAAGCTGCCCGGCGCGGTGACCTGATCGTCGTGCTCATTCCCGATCCGATTCAGGCGCAGGTATACAAAGAGGCCATCGCCCCTCACCTCGGGTCGGGCAAAACCCTGGTGTTTGCCCACGGGTTTAACATTCACTTCAAGTTTATCGTTCCTCCGCCCACCGTGGACGTCATCATGATAGCGCCGAAGTGCCCAGGGCATCGCCTGCGCGAGCTCTTTACCGAGGGCGTAGGCGTGCCCTCGCTCTTGGCGATCGAACAGGACGCTTCCGGCCATGCCGAGAAGACTGGGCTCGCTTACGCCAAAGGCATCGGTTCGCTCAAGGCGGGCGTGATTCGCACCACCTTCAAAGAGGAGACGGAGACCGACCTCTTCGGCGAGCAGACGGTGCTGTGCGGCGGGGTCTCGGCCCTCGTCACGACGGCCTTCGAGACGCTCGTCGAAGCCGGTTACCAGCCGGAGATTGCCTACTTCGAATGCCTCCACGAGCTGAAGCTGATTGTGGACCTCATCTACCAGGGTGGCATCAAGTACATGCGTTATTCGGTGAGTGACACCGCCGAATACGGGGATTACACCCGCGGGCCCGTGGTGATTGACGCCCGGGTGCGTGAGACGATGAAAAAGGTTCTGGCCGACATTCAGAGCGGTTTGTTTGCCAAAGAGTGGATGGATGAAAACGCCAAGGGACGCAAGCGGTTCCTGGAAATGCGCTCCAAGGCTTCCGAACATCTCATCGAAAAGGTGGGAAGCGAGCTGCGCAAGATGATGCCTTGGATCCAGACATCCAAGAAGGAAGCTACCGCGGCGCAGGCCGCGGCGCGGCGGTAGTACAAGGCTCTCAGCGCTCTGCAGTCAGCTAAAGCTCCGACTGATAGCTGACCGCTGTCAGCTTCTTCTCATCACCCGAGGACCACGATGAAAACCACCGACCCCAAGTCATTCCCGCCCCGACCCAATCGGGGCAAGCTCCAGCGGGAATCCACAGATGCTCGCGGCGCGCGCGATTTCCAAAGCCGGGTAAAAAAGCTGGCGCTGATAGGCTGCGGGAAGTTGGGCGAGGGCTTGCTCTCCGGCATGCTGGGTTCGCAGCTCGTCTCGGTGCATCGCGTCGAGGTGACCGTCGCTCATCAGCCGCGCGCCGATTACCTGGCGGAGAAATACGGCGTCAAGGCCTACACCAACAACCTCCAGGCGGTGGCGGGCGCCGATCTGGTGTTGGTCAGCTTGAAGCCTCAGCAGGTGAAGGGCTTCCTGCATGAAGTAAAAAAAGCGTTGCGCAAGGATGCGGTCATCATTTCCGCCGCGGCTTCCGTCACCACGGCGCTCATCGAGCGAGAGCTCGGCCACCCTGCCCGCGTGGTCCGCGCCATGCCCAACACTCCTTGCTTGATTCGTCAGGGA
This sequence comes from Terriglobia bacterium, assembly GCA_050018275.1. GTDB lineage: Bacteria > Acidobacteriota > Terriglobia > UBA7540 > UBA7540 > Bog-366. The sequence goes on from JBEKAK010000085.1 coordinate 21,336, forward strand.
ATGACGGCGCTGGCCGCAGGCCATCACGCCACGCCCGAGGACGTTGCGCTGGCGCGGGAGATTTTCGGTTCCATGGGCCGTACGGTAGTCGTCGATGAGAAGCACATGGACGCCATTACGGGTCTTTCCGCCTCGGGTCCCGCCTATGTCTACATGATCATCGAATCGCTGGCCGAGGGAGGCGTAAAACTGGGGCTGCCGCGTGAGCTCTCCACCGAGCTTTCGGCGCAGACCTTGCTGGGTGCCTCGGCCTTGGTCCTGCAAACCGGCGAACACCCGGCCAAACTGAAAGACATGGTCACCACCCCCGCGGGCTGTACGATTGATGGGTTGCTGGAACTCGAGGAAGGCGGCCTGCGCGTCACCCTGATCAAAGCGGTGGTCCGCGCCGCCCAACGCGCCAAGCAGCTCGTGGAGAGCCAGAACACCTGACAGGTTGCTGAAAAACACTCTGATAATGTCATTCTGAGCCCATTCGCTGTCATCCTGAGGCGAAGCCGAAGGATCTTTGTCATTTCGCTCAGGGTGAACTGCGCGAAGAACCCCCGTATTCTTGGAAACAATCAAATGCTGAGATCCTTCGTCGGTCGCCGGGCACCCTCCTCAGGATGACAGTGGGAGGGTGCCGGCGCTGCCTCCACAACACCCTCCGACTCCAACCTATGATTTCGGGCTAAGGGTATAGCCACGAGCTGCAGAGTTTCTGGAAAGCAAGACTGTGTGCTAACCTTGAGGTGTAATTTCGGGCACCGGAGGGTCAAAACGGAGGCCCCCGCTGGATTGACGACTGGTCGACTCCTTGCTGAACGTTAGCGACTCAGCTCCCGCGAGTTCACAATGGCAGACCGGATCGCCATCGTAGCAGTCTGGTTCGAAAAGAGCCTTCAAATCGGCAGGCTCAAACCGGGGGAGGCGGCATCGCCAAAGGCGCTCCGGGAAGCCCTCGCGTGCTATTTGACGGGCCTCGTTTTTAGCCGCGCTGTTTTCGTCCTTGTATACTTTGCGTCCACAGGTCAGAAATTCGAAATCGGCGACGCCATTGGGATTCCCCTGGCGTTGCTGGTGCAGCTCGTCGATGCTGCCTTGTTCGTGCTTCTTCTGCACCTTTGCCTACTCTTAGTCGGTCGTCGGCTGCGGCTCCGTCATGTGGCTACTGTTTGTTGCTACGCGCTAGGCGGGCAATTGCCCTTTATCGCCGTTTTTACGGCCTACTTTCGCTATTCGGCAATTCAACTGGCGCTCAATCGACAAGATCCCTCCCTGCCATATCTCGGGGCTGCCATCACCTCAGCCCTGGAGCAGCGGCAGGATTCTTCAATTCGCATCTTGGTTCTGGTTTGTCTGTGTCTTGCGGTCGCGACAATTCTGTTTTACTCGGCACACATCGTTAGGCTCTTGTCGGGGCTCGGAGCGGCAAAAAGCACCGCGAGAACGTGGATGGCTTATATTGCAGGCTTCTGCGTTAACGGATTAGCGATGATCTACTATTTCAATCCTGCCATGTGGCTTCTGATAATCAGACTAGGCGGGTCTCGTGGTTCGACGCAGTAATATCCTTCGGCCTTCTCTCGTAGTTGTTCTCGCCGCAAAGCTTGCGACCGGAACGGGGCCCCAAATCGCCGCGGCGCCGACGATCACAATCGTGCAGTTGCGGGTCGCGAGGCGCGGCGACAAAAACCACAAGCCACAGACAATAGAAATCATCGCCACCTTGAACACGCACGCCGTCTCCGTTTCGGGATTGTCGGTGTTCTACAAGACTGCGGGAGGGACTACGTTTACGGAAGTAAAGTGCAACCGCACCCGAAAGCTGGCATATCGTGCTGAATTCCCGTACGCTGATTCCTCAGAGTATTATTTCGAAGCGACTCCCAGAGAAGGGGATCCCATTCGATTCGGCGGGGGTAACATAGTTGGTAGTCAGCTCCCAGACTCTCAGGAGGAGCGCCCCTTGCCGGCATCCGTGCTCGTCGGGCTGGGTGCCGCTGTCGCTTTTCTGATTCCCCTAGCGGGGGGTGGGGGAGGCAACCCTGGGGCGGGAGCTGGCAGCGCCGGTCAACATCACGGCAGCAATGTAATCCTCATTGTAGCCATAGCCGGTGGGGCGGCAGCGGCTGCCATCACATACCTTGTGCTCAGGCATCGAAAGGCAGCTTCCAAACAGCCGGTACCGCGCGGAACGCCGCCACCCAAGCAGGATTCCGGTCGCGGCGAACCCCAACCGAGAACCGCGGACTAATGCGCTGGCCGTCTCCCCCTTCTGCACCCCCGCCCGGTTCGCTAATCCAAAATCCAAAATTGTAAATCTAGCCCGCATTTCTCACGGAAGAATTGAAAAAGGCTGTCTCTTTCTGGCATAAGTATTGTTGCGAGAAAGACTTCTGCCGAAGAAGGAGGACAGCCTTTTGCTTACACAGTGTAACCAAGAATCC
>JBEKAK010000086.1:0-23547 GCA_050018275.1 Terriglobia bacterium
CCCCATGTCCAGCTTCACCAACCCGGCGAGCTGCGACCGCATCGTCTTCGGCGTCATCAGTCACTTGAACCGCTCCTGGGAGAGAAAACCCCTCAAGGAATTTACACAAAATGCTTGACGCTACCCAATCGAGTAGTCCCCTTGCGACTTGTCCGCCGGACTCTTAAGATGCCAGACGACGTCAGTTCCCCCCTTCGTTACCCCGACCTGCTGGCCCAGGGCATTATAGACCAGGACGATGGTTGCCCCGTTGTCCACGGTGACCAGTCGCCCTTCCCCGTCCCACTGATAGCTGTGCGTGCCGTCGGCCGTCAGATTCCCCGCCGCGTCGTAGCCGAACCCGCTAGTGCTGATCCGATTGGTGGAGGTATCGAACGTCCAGTTGGGGCCGGGCCCGTTGGTCTGGCCGTTGGTCACGCAGCTCATGTTGCCATAACGATCATAGCTATAATCCAGGTTGTAGGTGTGGTTGCCCGTGGCTTGCGCACAGGCCAACCGGTTCATCGTGTCATAAACATAAAATGCCGAATGGCTGAAGGTGGAGTTGAGCGAATCCGTGTAGGTGTAGCCAATCACGTCGCCGTTGTTGCCGGACGTGCCCGAGGGATTCAGCGGGCACCCCGGTGGTTGCGTGCCGCCGGGCAAGGAGTAATTATACGTCAAGCCGTAATTGGCGGAGGGATTCGCCGATGTACCCAACTGAATCCCGGTGACCTGCAGGCGGTTATTGTAGGTGTAGGTCTCCAGGATGTTCGTGCACCCCCCCACAACGTCGCCCTGAAAAGCCACCGTGGCCTTCCAAACGGACGCGGCGGACAGGAAGGCCTTTCGAGGCGAGGCAGCGCATTGCGGACACTCGGGGGCTCTTCCCAAAGAAGCAACCTAAAGATTCTGCACTGAACCATATTCCACCTGCTTACTGCTTGGTATATAATGCCCACCGAAACACTGGCCCCCTGAAACCCCGCGAGGAGCAGCTCATGCCAGACCGCCCAACGACCCCGCGCGACCAGCCGTCGCTCGACGAAATCGTCAGCAAGAGCGCTGTGGTTACCGCCGAACAGATTCAGAAGGCGGCGGCCTGGGCCAAGTCGGAAATGGACCTGCAAGTCGACGTGGCTGCCGCACTAAAAGGATTTGCCCGCGACGCCAAGATCACTCTGGAAGGCCACCAGAACGTTACTGTTGCGACGGGGCGTCCGGATTCTGTTTATGGCAGCGTCATCGTCGAATACAAGCACCCCGACACGCTGTCGCCCAACAGGGACGCGGCCCCCAACCGCGCCGTAATCGACCAACTCAAACGACGCTTCTATGACATGAACCGGGAGGAGCATCGCAACTGGAACAGCATGTTCGGCGTCGGGACAGACGGAAAGTATTTCATCTTTCTCCGTTTCCGGGACGACAAGTGGACGGACCAGGAGCCCCTTGAAGTCAACCGCTACTCTACCGAGCGTTTCCTTTGGGCTCTTTACAACCTCGGCCAAAAGGGGAAACCCTATCAGCCGGAGTACCTGCACGGCGATTTCGGCTCCGATAGTCCAGTAGCGCAGGAAGGTGTCCGGGCGCTCTATGAAGAGATTCTGGCTACAGAGAACCCTAAGGCGCAGGTCTTCTTCAACCAGTGGAAGATTCTCTTCGGGGAGGTGTGCGGATACGATGTTGGGAATCTCTCTGACAAGCTGAAGAAGCTTGCGGAATTCTACGAGGTGAAGGGCAAGCCCCAGCCTGCTCCTTTGCTCTTTGCCGTTCACACCTATTACGCCATCTTGATCAAACTTCTGGCGGCGGAAATTGTGAGCTTCTTCAATCCCTGGATGCCGCGATAGGTGGAGAAACTCCAAAGCGCCACGACTCCGGCCAAGCTCAAGAGGGAGTTGGAAGACCTGGAGCGCGGAGGCATCTTTCACCAAATGGGGATTACCAATTTCCTTGAGGGCGACCTGTTTTCCTGGTACCTCGCGGCATGGACGGAACCCATTCAAAAGCTCGCACGGAACATGATTACCAAGCTGGACGAGTACAATCCCGGCACGTTCTCGGAAGACCCCGCGCAGTCCCGCGACCTGCTCAAGAAGCTCTACCAGCAATTGTTCCCAAAGTCCGTGCGGCATGACTTGGGCGAGTATTACACCCCCGACTGGCTGGCGGAGCATGTGCTGAACGAGCTTGGTTACGAGGGCGACCCGGATAAGCGGTTGCTCGATCCCGCGTGCGGCTCGGGGACGTTCCTGGTGATGGCCATTAACCGCATCCGCCGCTGGTACGACCGGAACCGCGAAAAATGCGCCTATGATGAAGGCGAACTACTTAAGAAGATTCTGGCCAACGTGATTGGCTTTGACTTGAACCCTCTGGCCGTGATGGCCGCCCGCACGAACTACCTTGTGGCGATCAAGGACCTGATTCGGCATGTGGAAGGCGTCGAGATTCCAGTTTACTTGTGCGATTCCATCATGACTCCGGCGGAGTACGGGGACTTGTTCTCTGGGGCGACCTTGGGGAATGTCGCCAAGGTGCCGTGTAGCGCTATGAGACCCCCGCACCTGCTCGTCCCCAAGGAAATCGCCCAAAGCCCCAAGGAGGTCGCCAAGTACGCCGATGTGTTGGAACAGTGCGTGAAGAATGCCTATGCGCCCGACGAATTCCTTTCCCGTTCCCGCGACGAAGGCCTGAACATCATCGCCACCGACGCGCACATTGCTCTTTACAAAGAATTGGTCCGCCTGGACAAGGAAAACAAGAATGGCATTTGGGCGAGGATTATCAAAAATAACTTCGCACCTTTGTTTGTAGGAAGAGTTGACTACGTAGCCGGAAATCCGCCCTGGATTACATGGGTGAATCTCCCAGAGGATTACCGCGCCCAAACTGCGACTTTGTGGCAGTACTACAAGATCTTTCCACACATAGGCCTAAAGGCTAGGCTCGGACACGCAAAGGACGATATTTCGATTCTTTTTACATACGTTTGCTCTGACGTCTACCTCCACAAGAGAGGAAGATTGGGATTTGTCATCACTCAGACCCTTTTCAAAAGCAAAGGAGGCGGGCAAGGATTTAGAAGGTTCAGACTTGGCGACGGCCAGTTCTTGGGCGTCCGGCACGTTGACGATATGAGTAGCCTCCAACCTTTTGAAGGGGCGGCCAATAGAACCGCTGTATTCACCATTGATAAGGGTGTCCAGACCAAATTCCCAATTCGCTATTTGGTATGGTCAAAAGGCAACGCCTCTACGTTTGCTACGGATTCAAGTCTGCAAGAAGTTCGGGCAGCCACAACCCGGCAGGAAGCACTAGCATTCAGCATCGATCCGCATGACTCATCCAGCGCATGGATCACCGGCCCAGCGGGCGTGCTTGGTGTTGTTGTACCCAAAATAAAGGGATCCGATTATGTTGCTCGTATGGGTGCGCACTTTGGTGCCTCAGGAGCGTTTTGGCTCCGCGTAATCAAGCAAGAGGGTGCTGCGAGATTACTGATTGAGAATACCGGAGGAGGGAAAAAGAGCGTTCCTGTGCGGACCTCAGTCATCGAAGATGGTCTAGTGTTCCCTCTTATTCGCGGTCGCGACATGGCGGCGTGGCATTGTGAAGCCCAACTTGGAGTGATCATGGTGCAGGACCCCGACAACCTGAGTCGGCCAATGTCACTCAAGATTCTTAAGCAGGACTTCCCACTTACCTACCAACATCTGTTGGGGTTTGAGAGATTGTTGCGAAGCTGCGCCATATTGGAGCAGTTCTTTGACCCAAGAAGCGACCCTTTCTATTCAACATATCAAGTGGGGCCGTACACGTTCGCTCCAAACAAAGTAATCTGGCGACAAGTCTCAGACAAGCTGGACGCTTGTGTATCTACCCCCACAACCATTCCAGGGATTTCACGAAAACCCTGCATCCCCGCAGATTCACTCTGCGCGATCGCAACTGAGACAGAATCGGAGGCACACTATATCTGTGCCATGTTGAACAACTCCATCACTCGCTTTATCATCAAGAGCTATGTTTCACTTCACCCGTCCCCGCATATTGTCGATTACATAAATGTCAAAAAGTGGGACAGCAGCGATAGAACTGCTGTCATACTGTCGCAACTTTCAAAGCAATGTCACACTGCTGCAGCCGGACAGGACAGAAAGAAAATCGCTGCCCTTGAGGCCGAAATCGACAAAGCCGCAGCGAAACTCTGGGGCATCAAGGACGATGAACTGAAGGCCATCCAGGAGTCCCTGTCGGAGACCGGAAAATCCAAGCGGGCGACGAAGGAAGACGAGGAAGATTGATGTCGCGGCGGGTTTATCCCGCCACGGTTATCGTGACGTCCCGATCAAACCGGGACAGGTTCCGTCGCCGCTACAGCGGTGTATAATCTCAAACTGTGGCAACTCCATCCGGCCTTAACCATAGAACCGCCACTGTCGAACCCGGCACACATGTACGTAGCCTGAATTCCAACTACCGTGCCTTAGGCGTCGGGAGAGTCCAGAAAGTTAAAGACAGCCAGTGCAAAGTTGAATTCAACCCCTCAGTTTTTTCCCGCCCGCCTTTCCGCTCACAAAACTACATCCTAGCCCTGGACGAAGTGGAAGTTTGTCCCACGCCACTGGAACTGGCCAAGGTGGGTCAGTGGGACGAAGCCTGGAAATTCGACCTGCGGCAGATGGCGGCGCGCTTTCTGACTCTGAATAAGGGTGGGCAGCTTTCCAATGCCCGCACGGAAATCCTGCCCCACCAAATCTTCACCGCCTTTACGGTGGTCTCCAACGCCCGGCGACGCTTCATGCTGGCGGACGAAGTAGGCCTGGGCAAGACCATCGAAGCGGGTATGGTTTGGCAGGCGCTCTTGCAGCGCGGGAGCGCGAATCGAACTCTCATCATCACGCCCGCCGGGCTCACCCGCCAGTGGCAGGAAGAATTTAAGGACAAGTTTCAGGCCGACGATTTTGAGATTTTCGGGCGCGACTTCACGGCCACCAATCCGCGGACCTGGGACCTGCGCGCCCGCGCCATCGCCTCCCTCGACCGCTTGAAGCGGAAAGAGCACAAGCGGGTGTTGCTGGAAAACCGCAAGTGGGACCTGATTATCTTCGATGAAGCCCACCGCCTGAGCGCCAAAGAATACGGGAGAAAAACCGACAGGACCCAGAACTATCAACTGGCGGAAGCGCTACGCGGATACACGGACGCCCTGCTGCTGCTTACCGCCACGCCCCACGCGGGCGACCCTGACCACAGCCGGTTTATCAATCTGGTGCGACTGCTGGAATCCAAGGTGGATTTCTCGACACTCACCAACCAGCCGCTCTTCCGGGAACCAGACGCGGTGCCCTATTCCAAGCTGATCTTGCGCACGCCGAAGCTGCGCGTAACAGACGCCGAAGGGAAGGTGGTATTCAAAGGGCGGATGACGCATCCCTTGCCCTTCGCGATGTATCCCGACGAGAAGGAGTTTTACAGCGCGGTCGAAGACTACATCCGCACGGGCTACAACTCGATCGAACAAATTGAAGACCCCATGCACAAGCGCGCCGTGGGATTCATCCTGACCACTTTCCAGAAGTTGAACGCCAGTTCGTTCCGGGCCATCAAGGCGGCGCTGGAAGGACGGCTGAAGCGCCTGGAGAAAAAGCTGGAAGATCTCGCGGAAGAGGAGGAAGAGGACCGCGACGAGCGCTACCAGGGCGAGCTCGACGAAAGGGACGTGGTGCTGAAGACTGACCGCGAGATCCTGAAGGACGAAATCAAGCAGCTCAGGAAGCTCTTGGCAATTCCTGTGACGCGCGAAAAGAAAATCGACAGCCTGCGCGATCTGCTGAAGAAGATTGACACAGAAACGCCGGGCGCCAAGGTGCTGATCTTCACCGAATACCGCCGTACACAGGAATTCCTGAAAGAGCGCCTGGAAAAATGGTACGGCGCAAACACCGTAGTCCTGATTAACGGTGATATGGAACTTGAGGGCAAGACGCTGGAGGCGGAGAGCAAGCGTCGCAGCCAGCGCGTCTTCCGAGAGGAAGACTCGGTGCGATTCCTGGTTTCGACCGAGGCTGGCGGCGAAGGGATTAACCTGCAGTTCTGCTACATCGTGGTGAATTACGATCTGCCCTGGAATCCCATGCGTTACGAGCAGCGCATTGGGCGCGTCTACCGCTACGGTCAGGAGAAAGTGGTCCAGATCTACAACCTGCGCGCCAAAGACACGGTTGAGGAGACGGTGCGCTCCTATTTCGAGCAGCGTTTGCGAGTAGCAGCACAGGCTCTCCAGCAGGTGACGGGTGAGGACCCCGAGGAATTGATCGCCAGCCTTAACTGGCAACTGGAAACGGAAATCGAGCCCAACGAGATATATAAGCGCGCTCTGGTGGAAGGCACGCTGAACAAGCAGAGCAAAGAGGAAATCCAGGAGGCCGTTCGGCGGGCGCAGAAGGCCTATGACATTGCCACCCAGAGCCTGTTCAAAGATGTTTCGAGCTACAGTTTCGACAGCTATCAGAAGGCCTTAGCCAGCCCCGTGAGTCTGAAGGACCTGGAAGACTTTACGCTGAAGTTTCTGGCCCGCGAGCGCCGGCAGGTACAACGCAAAGACGGGTTCTATGAATTCCTAACCCCGGAAGAGATGAAAGGTGAGGGGCTGGATGAGCGCTATCGAATGGTTACGTTTGACCGGGCGACGGCAATTCGGATTTCTCAGGCGGAGTTTCTCGCGCTTGGGCACCCGTTCATTGACGCCATGCTCCGCCGGGTGGGAGATTACAGTTTTGGCGGGCACACCACAGTTCGGATGATTCCGGCGAATGGGTTTGATTCCGCCGCGCCCAAGGCAGGCTACCAGTTTAATTTCACCGTGCGCTCGCGAGTGCAGCGCGACGATGGCGATGAGTACCTCTTTGACATGCACACTCTCGTCGTGCTGGCCGATGGGGCGTTAGACGAGAAGTTGGCTGAATTGGCGGCCCGTGAATTCAGCCTTGAGGATAGCTCCAACAACGCAGCCTTACAGGCCTTGCGCCAATTGGAACCGCTCGACGTTGATAACGCCTACCAGTTGGCCAAAGCAGCCCTGGAAAAGCGCGTGCAATTCTGGGATTGGGATGAGGACGTCGAACTGGTCGGCGTGGCAAGAGTGGTTTCCCTTCCTTAAGCCATTGGCTTTTTCCCCCTGCACCTTAAGAGCCGCACTCCCGGGACGCGGCGCCTTGCGTCGTCGATTACATAGAGGACTCGATAGTCCCCAACCCGGATGCGCCACCCGCCCTACAAACGTTGCTTCCGCGCCGGGTGGGCTGTAAGAGGCGCAGACTCGCGCCTCCACAGCGGCTGTCACAAGATCTTGCAGCCATGCATCGGCATAAGGACAGGATGCTGGTGCGAATCGAAAACCCTGGCAAGAAGGCGCTAGGCGGCCGGGCAAGAAACCCGTAACGCGAAAGGCCGCGTAAGCGTCTAAGATTAAGATACCGAGGTAACGGTCCGTGAAAAAGGGAACAGTGTGTCTTGTGGCAGTTTGGGCGGGAGTGGCCATGGCGTGCAGCTTGGCGGCAGCGCAGACTCCGAGCGCTTCGTCTCCTCAGGCGGCTCGCGCCATCGGCGTGGTCACCCAGATACAGCCTGGCAACCTCACCCTGCGCACCGACGCTGGCCCTGAAGTACAGGTCCAGTTGCCGGAGGGTGTCACGGTTCTTCGCGTTCCGCCGGGTGCGAAGGATCTGAAGACGGCAGTTAAGATCACGGTCGGCGAGATCAGCCCGAGTGACCGGGTACTGGTCCGTGGCCAATTCTCCGAGGGCCAGAAATCTCTCCAAGCAACCTCCGTAGTGGTGATGACCAGGTCGGACCTTGCCAGCGCGCATGAGGCCGAGGTTCAGGATTGGCAGCGGCGTGGGATGGGAGGCGTGGTGAAAGCGGTAGACCCGCAGAAGAAGGAGATCACGATTGCGGTCCCGAACACGCCACCCACGCCTGGGAATCCGACTCGTCCGGTGATCGTGACGCTGGCTCCGAATCCTGTGCTCTTGCGCTACGCCCCGGATTCCGTGAAGTTCAGCGACGCCAAGCCCAGCACCTTCGAGGCCCTGAAAGTCGGTGACCAAGTCCGCGCCTTGGGTGCCAAGAGCGAAGACGGCAGCCGCTTTACCGCCGAAAAGCTGGTTTCCGGAACGTTCCGCAACATCGGAGCAACGGTGATCTCCGTCGATGCGCCCGGGGGGACCGTGGCCGTCAAAGATCTGGCTTCCGGCGAGCCTCTGGTGGTGCACACGACCGCGGATTCCAAGATGCACCAGCTCCCACCTTTCATGGCCGAAATGATTGCCCGGTTCAACTCCGGCGCACAGACCACGGAAGCGGCGGCAGGTGGACCGCCGCGCGGGGCAGGTCCAGGAGGCAACGGAGGCCCAGGCGGTGCTGGTGGCGCTGGCGGGCCCGGCGGGATGCAGCGGGGCGGCCCGCGCGATTTTCAGCAGATGCTCGACCGGATGCCGGCGCTGACCCTCAGCGAGTTAAAGCCCGGCCAACCCCTCATCGTCGTCAGTACGGAGGGAGCGAAGCCATCGGAAGTAACGGCCATAGCCATCCTCACCGGCGTGGAGCCGATTCTGGCCGCGCGACCCAAGGGTAGCAGCGAAATGATTCTGGGGCCGTGGAACATGAGTATGGGCGGCGGCGAAGGCGCGCAGTAGAACCCCGGAACGGAGCTGTTCTGCTGGACCTTTCGATGGGAAAGCGGCGGGGCTCTGAAACTCCCGTGTGACGAAACACCAGACGGGTGACTTCCACGCAAAAAGACTTCGGAGGACTTCAAGAGTGAACGATTTGTTGAGAAACCTGCGGCGGACCCTTTACGCACTATCGCTGTTATCTTTTCTTAGTCCTGCTTTCATTTTCGGGCAGTCGAGCAGTCCTACCCTGAGCGGCCAAGTTCTCGATCCGTCTGGGGCGGCTGTTCCTGCCATCACCGTCTCGGTCACGGGACCCGGCGGGACGACCCTGGTTGCCCAGACCGACGGGCAGGGCCGGTACGCTTTCCACAACCTGCCGCCCGGCGCCTACAGGCTCGAAATCCACGTGAAAGGGTTTGCTGACTTTGTGAAGACCGGCATCGTGATCGCCCCCGGCCAACCCCAGGTGGTGGATGCCCATCTGGTGGTGGCACTCGAAAAACAAGAGGTAACGGTGACGGGCGAATCCGCGACGGTCAGCGTTAGCCCTTCCGAAAATGCCAGTTCCCTGGTGATCAAAGGCAAGGACCTGGAAGCGCTCTCCGACGACCCCGACGAATTACAGTCTGAACTGGAAGCCCTTGCGGGGCCCTCGGCCGGGCCTAATGGAGGGCAGATCTATATCGACGGGTTCACGGGCGGCCAACTGCCTCCGAAATCCTCCATTCGGGAAATTCGCGTCAACCAGAATCCCTTTTCGGCTCAATACGATGCGCTGGGCTATGGGAGGATCGAAGTTCTCACCAAGCCGGGCACGGACAAACTTCACGGCCACGCGTTCGTAAACGGAAACTCCTCGGTTTTCAACTCACGGAATCCTTTTGCAGCTCAGGTGCCGGGCTATCACTCACAAATGTTCGACGGGGATATCGGCGGTCCCTTGAGCAAGAAGGCGTCGTTTTACTTCGACGGACAACGCCGGGACATTGGGGACGACGCCATCGTGAGCGCCGTCGTTCTCGATCCGAGCTTGAACCCGGTCTCGCTCACCCAGACTCTCCCCACGCCTCGAAAGCGCACGAATCTCAGCCCCCGGATTGACACCCAAATCGGCGCCAACAACACCTTGACGGTCCGTTATCAGTTCTGGCAGGACAGCGAAACCAATGAAGGAGTGGGACAGTTCTCGCTCCCTTCGCAAGCTTACAACAGCCGCGATACGGATCAGGCCCTCCAGCTCAGCGACGCCCAAGTGTTGGGCGAGAAAGCGGTAACCGAGATTCGGTTCCGTTACCACCGCAGCAACAGCCATCAGACGCCGCAGAGCTTTGACCCGACGCTTTCGGTCCTGGGAGCATTTACAGGGGGCGGGAGTAGCATCGGGACGGGTTCCGACCTTGAGAATTCCTACGAGGCGCAAAACTACACCTCCGTCTCCCTGGGCAAGCATTTCCTAAAGTTCGGAGCCCGGCTGCGGGATTCAAGCCAAGCGTCCAACGGGACGTCAAACTTCAACGGTACTTTTACCTTTCCTTCCCTCCTCGCCTATCAAGTCACGGAACAGGGCCTGCAACAGGGTCTGACACCAGCCCAGATCCGGGCCGCCGGGGGCGGAGCAAGCCAGTTCTTGATCGTCACGGGAAACCCCGTGGTTCCCGTTCACTACCTTGACTTCGAGCCTTACATGGAAGACGACTGGAAGGTGCGCCCGAATATGTCGCTCAGCGCCGGGCTGCGCTTCGAGACGCAAAACGCCATCCATGACCACGCCGACTTCGCGCCGCGCATCGGCTTCGCCTGGGGCCTCGGAAAGGGAAAATCGGCCAAGACGGTTTTGCGTGCCGGCTTCGGAGTCTTCTACGACCGCTTCGGTGAGAACCTGATCCTCAATGCCGAGCGCCTGAATGGAATCAACCAGCAGCAGTACATTATCAATTCTCCTGACTTCTTCCCGACCATTCCGCCGCTCAGCTCCCTTACCGCGGGTCAGCTTCCGCCTACGATCTATCAGATCGACACGAACTTGCGGGCGCCTTATACCGCCCAGGCGGGGATGGGGCTCGAGCGACAAGTGGCCAAGAACGCCACCGTCTCCGTCACCTACCTCAACACGCACGGCGTTCACCAGCTTCTTTCGCGAAACATCAACGCGCCCCTTCCGGGAACCTACGACCCCGCCGATCCCAGCAGCGGCGTGCGGCCCTTGGGCAACCTCGGAAACCTGTATCAGTACGAGTCTGACGGCCTTTTCAACCAGAACCAATTGATCTCCAATTTCAATATTCGCGGATCGAAGCTCTCGCTGTTCGGCTTCTACACCCTCAGCTACGCCCACAGCAACACCGCGGGCGCCGGCAGCTTCCCCATGAACCAGTACGATTTGGTAGCGGATTATGGACGCGCCGCATACGATGTGCGTCACCGTCTTTTCCTCGGCGGCAGTTGGAACTTGCCGCGTAGCTTTCAGGTCTTTCCCTTCGTGGTGGCGAATTCCCCCCGTCCTTTCAACATTACCGTGGGTCAGGACCTCAACGGCGATTCCATCTTCAATGACCGGCCTGCCTTTGCCACGGACCTGTCAAGACCCGGCGTCATCCTCAGCCGATGGGGCGCCTTCGATACATCCCCTACCACCGGTGATACGATCATTCCGCTCAATTACGGCACTGGCTTCGGCCAATTCACTGTCAACCTGCGCCTCAGCAAGACCTTTGGGTTCGGCAAACAAGTGTCCCGACCTGGCAGCTTTGGGGGTGGGGGCGGCGGCGGAAGACGCGGCGGCGGTCTGGGCGGCCAGGGACTCAGCAGCGGAGGGGGCGGCGGACCCTTTGGCTTTGGGAGCACCACCAACCGCCGTTACAACCTCACTCTCAGCATCTCCGCGCGGAATATCTTCAACACCGTCAATCTGGGGTCGCCGGTCGGCAATCTCAACTCACCGCTGTTTGGTCAGGCAAACAGCATCGCTGGTTTCTTCGGCCCCGGCAGCGCGGCAAACCGCCGAATCGATTTGCAGGCCCGCTTCACTTTCTAGTGGCCGCAGAAACTCTCTGGGACAGCGTAGGAGGGCCGGGGCTCCCGACTTCGCCGAGACAGGTCGCCCCGCGGCCCGGGCCTTTTAGGAGCGGGCGTAGAGTCACCTCTCCATTAAGCCGGCCCCTACGGTCCATACACACAAATATGCAATTCTGGTGTATGATTGGTAGCATGAGCAGAACGAACATTGAGATTAACGACCAACTGGTGCACGAAGCGCAGAAGCTGACCCGACTCAAGACCAAGCGCGCCATTGTGGACCGGGCCCTTGAGCTGCTGGTGAGGACGGAAAAGCGCAAAGGGTTGCTGAGTTACTACGGTCGCAGTGTCTGGAAGGGTGATTTGCGTGCCATGCGGAGGAATCGCGTTTGATCCTGGTGGACAGCTCAGTCTGGATCGATTTTCTCAGCGCTCGACCGGGCCCAGCGGGGAGCGAGCTTCGCCGCCTGATTGAGGAGGGGGCGCCGGTGGCTATCACGGGCGTGGTCGTGAGCGAGATCCTTCAAGGCTTGAGGCGGGACGTCGAGCGTATCGAAAGCTTCCTCGAACTTTTTGACCTCCTGGAAGCTAGCGGTTTCGAGACCTATCGGAATGCCACAGCCCTCTCCCGCTTGGCGCGTTCGCAGGGCGTCAGCCTGACTACGACGGATGCCATTATTGCCACGATTGCCGCGGAGAACCGCGCCACGGTCTTCTCCGTCGATCACGACTTTGTGCGTATGGCCAAGATTAGTGGCCTCAGACTGTATCAGCCGGCGTAGCGAATACCCCGCCGCGTGTGCCTCCCGCCGGCAGGAGCACGCGGAATGCTTCCAAACACCCCTTCGTGAGCTGGTTTGAATTCTTCCCCTACCGTTACTCGATTTCGACAGTGTGTTTGCCTTGCGGGAGCGCAAGGCACCCGTGCCCTCCATGACTCAAAACCTTGTCGAGGACAGGAGTGCCATCGCAAAGCACTGTGGCTGGCTTCCGGTTCAACGTTACATAGCATCGCCCGCGAGACTCATAGGTCAGTGTCACGCGCTGACCGGTCCGTCCTGCCCCGAGGATTGTGCCGGTGATGCTCTCGATACGCAACGCGCTCGGCCCGGCACTCTCGGCCTGCGCACGCGTCGAGACCCTGTGCGCCCCGGCGGGAATGAGAACCTGCGAATCGGACAGGCACGGCCACTCCTGGTCATCGAGGTAAGCGGTTCTCCCGCGTGTGTCTGTCCGCCAGTAGAGCTGGCGCTGAGCCTGCACCGCCGCGCCATTGGCCGCCCCGCTCGTCATCTGCTGGGCGCCCAGAACAAAAGGGACCAGCCGCATATCGTCCGGCAACAAGGTGCTGAAACCGAAAAGTGTGAGCAGGTCTACGTTCGCCGCTACGTTGGCGACCAATTCATAGAGTTCCAGCCCGCGGGGTTTATTGAGCGGGCGTCCCGGCGGAACTCTGTCCACGACGTTAACGTCAATGGAAAATGGGGTGCCGGGTCGGAGCCGTGGGCGATAATGCTCGCCGATGGCCTGGTAGCGGTCGGGGCTTGAATTCCACACCGTATAGGGATCTTCGATCTCAACCGCGAAGTCATACTTCTTTTGCAGGGCCAGCAGGCGGTCGGGATCGACACCGAACCGCTCTTTCACCGTGGGATCGCGGAGCGCGTCAATGATGGTGAGCGTGGTTTGGAGGTAGGGTTTTTCCGCCCGGCAACGCGCGAGGGTTCCGAGGAACGTTTCGGTCAGCCGAGTGATCAGCTCGATGCGATACTCGCGGAGCGCGCGGTGCATCTTCCGGTCCCGAGGCCCATAGTGCGGCGATTGGGGGTTGAAGATCTCGAGCGGGTCCACCCCGTAGCGCTGCTGGAACATCTTGCGAAACGTGGGATGCATGGGGGTGAAATCTTTCGGATATTTGAAGAAGGCTGGAGCAGCCTCAAAGTATAATTCCGCGAAGTCAACGCCATCCCAGTCGTGGTCCAGCACCAGGCGCCGGGTGTGTTCGACCACGGCGCGCAAGCAGGCAGGATCTTCCAGCGCCATGTGATAGCGCCAATCCATGATCGCCGGTTGGCCGCTGGCCGTGACTTCGCGCCATGTGGGGTGCTGCTTCCAGAACTGCTCGCCCACCATCGGGTACTCTAGCCAGGCATATACGGCGATACCCTCGAGGTGCGCCGCCGGGATGAAGCGGCGAGTGAACTGGCGGAACGCCTCCGAGTCGTAAAAGGCGGCGAGATGGACTTCGCGCACGGACCAACTCTTCAGTTGCGCAGCCACCGCGATCGGATCGAGCTCCCCGCCCACGTCGAGGTACACGCAGAGGTTATCCGCCGCGAGGGTGGGAGCCACGTGAAGCTCGTCCACAATCGCCTGCGCCAGGAAAGGCAGGTATTCGAAAACCATCCCTTCGGGTGGCTCGAGCGGTATCGCGCTGTGAATGAATCGTCCTTGGCCGCGGCTCCCCGAAACTACCAACGGCGCTTGTCCTTTCGGGTCGAGAGCCAGCGCCTGAAGTGCGGGGTTTCCCTTGAAGCGTATATAAGCCAGCCCACCGGGTAGGCGGACGGGGTCTTCGGCATAGCGCTCCCAACGATACCTGGTTATTTCTCCTCGGGTACCCGTGGCATTGACACCGAGCTCTGCCGCCAGCGGGGTGGCGCCATCCAGAAGCAAGGGCATTCCGCGTTCTACGTCATGAAGGATTGTCTGGACAAGCGGACTGTCCAGTCGCTGGCCTTCCGGTTCTGGAACAATCAGAAGAACGCCGCTCTCCCTTTTGGATGAGCGGTAGCCCTCAGCCGAGACCTCACGAACACGGAATCCCACGCTCGATAGCGCGCGAGTAATCTCGGGATAGTGTCTCCCGGTGAGGGATATGATCAAGGCCTGCGGGATGCGAGGGTAAGTCGTGCCAGGCGTCTCTTCGCCACAATGGGTTGAAGTAGTGACAAGCGACAGGCAAATAATGAAGCCGAGGATCAACAAGTAAACTTGGCGCATGCGCGGGATTATACTCGCGACGGGCGGTTTTGTGTGGCTGGGATAAGTTCGTGCTCCATTACGGAGTCACGAAGTTCTCCGCGACCTCCGCACCTCTCAAGCCCCAACACAGAGGGCACGGAGCATCCGAGCGACCTCCGTGTCGAGGCTCTGCCGGCCACGGAGGACACGGAGGTACTACTGACAGGAGGAGAAATCTCTGCAGCGGGACTTACGCTACAGGCCTCTGATCGTGGGGCGAGCGGTCCCTCGGCGTTGCTCGAGACGGTGAGCGAAGTCGAACCGCGCTCGCCCGCGGACACTCGCCGTTTGCCCCCGCCGCAGCAAATCCGCCATCGCTAATCCCCCTGTGGCATAATCGTAGCGACATGACTCGCACTTTCGCACTCAGGTGACCAAGGGAGGGACAATCCATGAGTTCTCGGCGCGAATTTATCAAGACTGTCACGGCGGCGGTGACGGGCTCGAAGCTGGTGCAAGTGGCCATGGCGGCGGACCAGCGGGCCTTCGCGGGGCCTTTTGGTGTCCAACTTTACAGCCTGCGCGAGCAACTACAGAGGGACGTGCCCGGCTCGCTCAACCATATCCGCGAGGTCGGGTACACCACGGTGGAAACGGCGGGCTTTTACGGCCTGAAGCCCGAGGACTTCAAGCGCGAGCTCGACAAGGCGGGCCTGACGTGCACGGGCATGCATTCCGGCGACGACAAACGTTTCCGCGAGCATCTCGAGGAGATCATCGCGGAGGCCAAGATCTTCCAGCCCCTTCACGTTTCCTGCCCTTGGGTCCAGGAGGGGCACCGCAAGGACGCGGAGGGCTGCAAACGCGTAGCGGCGGAATTCAACACCTGGGGCAAGAAGCTGCAAGCAGCGGGCTTCCGGTTCTCGTACCACAATCACGATGCGGACTTCAAACCGGTCGGCTCGACGACGGCGGAAGATATCTTCATCGCCGAGACTGATCCCGAGCTGGTGGACTTCGAACTCGACCTCTACTTCGTGCAGAAAGTGGGACTGGTCCCGGCAGACTATCTCAAAAAGTATTCGGGGCGGTTCAAGCAGCTTCACCTGAAGGACATCGCCAAGGGCGTCCAGCCGGGGTTCCGCGAGGAACCCGACACGACTTGCGTGCCCTTGGGCACGGGCCAGATCGACTGGCCGCAGACGCTGGCCGTAGCGGCGGAGGTCGGCGTGAAGGAGTATTACGTCGAGGACGAAAGCCCCACCGCCTGGGACGGCATTGCGAAGGCCATCGCCTTCCTGAAGTCTGTGCGCTTCTGACAGTTTGAGGAGTTGCCCCGGCGACCGGGAAATGACGCTATGATGATACGGGTCTCGTGCTGCGTGCTGCCCTCCCGGAGGTCTTGAGCTTGCCGGTCGTCACTGAAGCTGAAACCAAAGCGCCCGGCTTTGCCTGGCCACTCACGCGCCTGGACGTGGCCGGCGCGTTTGGCGATATTGGCGTGCTCTTTCCCATCGCCATCGCTCTGATCACTCTGAACCATCTGAATCCCACGGCGCTGTTCCTGGCGGCAGGGCTGACTTATTGTATCGCGGCGCGATATTTTCAGACTCCCATCGCGGTTCAGCCCCTCAAAGCGGTGGCAGCGATTGCTTTCGCCCTGTCGCTCGCGCCCTCCGCCATTGCCAGCGCCGGCTTGCTGATGGGCGTGCTGCTGCTCTTCGTCGGCTTGACGAACCTGGCGCGGTGGCTGGCCAGGTTCTTCTCCTTGCCGATTGTCCGCGGAATTCAACTGGGGCTGGGTCTGCTGCTGGCGCGCGAGGGTTTGCGGCTAGTGCTCGCGCCGCGCGCGGGACTGACCCTCCCCGGCGGCGCCCTCGCCTCGTGGACGGTCGCCCTCGCCGGAGGCGCATTATTGTTAGCGCTTCGGGATTCGCGGCGTTTCCCCGCGGCGCTGGTCTTGCTGGTCGCGGGAATCGCCCTGGGCGTTGTGCTGCACTGGGGCAAGCTCCCCGCACTGGGCTTTGGTCCGGTGCCGCTCGAGCTGCTTCATCCCCAGGTGGCCGAGCTCAAGAGGGTTCTGCCCCTGCTGGTCGTTCCTCAATTCGCGCTGACCTTCGGAAACTCCATTGTGGCCACGGAAAACACCGCGCAGATTCTCTACGGCCGGCAGGCGCGGCGGGTCACGGTACGCGCACTCAGTCTGAGCATCGGAATCGTGAACCTGGCCAGCGCGGCGATCATGGGCTCACCGCTCTGCCATGGATCGGGCGGCATTACGGCGCATTACCGCTTCGGCGCACGCACGCCCAAGTCCAGCTACGTCATCGGCGGCGTCTGCATCCTGCTGGCTCTGTTCGGTCGCGCCGCAGTCGGCTTGCTCCAATTGATCCCCCTGGCGGTGCTGGGAGTATTCCTGGTGTACGTGGGCATCCAACACGCCGCCTACCTGCGCGACATCTTCAAGCGGCGGGCCGAGCTCCTGATTGCCGTCTCGGTGGGTCTCGTCTCCCTCCTCACCACCAACCTGACGTGGGGATTCCTCGTGGGATTTGTCCTGCAAGGGATCTTGTGGGCAGGCACCAAGGTGCGCGAGCGCCGGGCCTAGCAGGATTTCCTGGCGTGCGCGAGTCCCGTGCCCGCCTGGTTAGGTGCTTTACGGAAGCGTCCGCAGCCAACCAAGGCGGCACGTCGGCGGAATGCACTCGGGACTTCATCAGGCGGTCACGGGACGAGAAAGGTGTACAATGCTCGACGGTGCGGCGAGCCTGACGCCGCAACCAGACTTGTTTCCCTCGCCTGGCTCCCGGCGATTGGCGGCCGGGCCTACCTGCTCGCTGGCCACAGTAGGAGAACACATGCTAATCCCCACAACTCTGGTTCGCAGCGCGGCACGTATTCTGGCCGTCGTTCTGGTCCTTTGCACGGTGCTTTTTTCCCTGACCGCAAGTGCGCAAAACCCGCGCAAACCTCTTTTGAAAGATGAAGTCATGGAGTTGCTGAAGGGAGGCGTCTCTTCCGGCCGCGTGGCTGACATCGCGCATGATCGGGGGATCAATTTCGAACTGACCCCTGAGGCGGAAGACGATCTGCGTGGGGCCGGAGCGACGGACGAGCTGATCAGAACGTTCCGGGAACTTGCGCCCAAGCCTGCGCAGATTGTGGTTGAGACCTCGCCGGACGCCCAAGTCTATCTCGACGACACACTTGTGGGGCAAGCAAGCTCCCAGGGACGCCTGGTGATCGGGAATCCCAAGCCGGGTGACCACACGCTGAAAGTCTCCCTCGCGGGCAGGAAGGATTACCAACAACCCGTTACGGTCGTGGCCGGACAAGTGGCCACGGTGAAGGCCATGCTGGAGGAGGTTGGGCCATCGCCCGGTGCGCTGCGGGTGGTGGCGCGTTTTTCGCTCCCGAGTGGCTCCGGCATCGCCGTTGATGTAGACCCCACCACCAACAGAGTGTTTACCAGCGGCGGCGCCTCGGGAGGTCAGCAGGTGGCGATGATCGATGGCAGCACAAATAAGGTTGTCGCGACGTTAGGAACCGGGTCGGGAGCACATGTGAATCCCGCCACGCGGAAGGTCTACGCCGGCGGTGTTTACAGTGGGACGATTTACGTCTATAGCTCCGAGGACGGCCATCTGATTGCCAACGTGAAGGCGTTTGGCTGCCCGATTGGCGCGGTTGTGGATTCAAGCAGCAACCAGGTTTGGGGCGGGGGCCAGTGCGGCGCGAATGATGACCCCGCCTTCCTGATTGACGGGGGTGCGGACCGGCTGGTGAGCGGTTACATCGGTTCCGGCGGTGTCATGAGCGCCCTCGCGGTTAATCCGGTTACCCACGTCTTGTATGTCTTTGCGGGCACAAAAACGGAAGGAAAGATTGAGTCCAGCACCTTGGTCACCACCACCGCCCCGTTTTCGGCGGTGGTCAGCGCGGTCAATGCCCAGACGAACCGCATGTACGGCGGGGCAATCTCCGGAGGCGGCGTGCAGGTCATTGACGGCAGCACCGAGTCGGTGATTGCTACGCTCCCCGTCTCCCAGCCTGGGGCGATTGCCGTTAATCCCACGCGGAACCGCGTATACGTCGTTGACCAGTCTCTCTCTCCTCAAGTCCTCAAGGTCTTTGATGGCGCGACCAACGCGCTGCTCGGCGAGACGCCTCTTCCCCAGGGCGACTCTCCTGCCGGCTTGGCCGTGAACTCGCGTACCGGCACGCTCTACCAGATCGTCAGCAACCCATCCGGATCTTCCCTGTTGGTCTTAAACGACAGCCTTTAGGGCCCGGCGCACCAGGCGCGCTACGTGGCGTGGGGCCAACGAGACACGAGCCCTGTACCATGTGATGCAAGGTAGGCTCTCCGAGTGGGGGAGGGGCCCGCAACAGGGCCGGGACGAAGGGCTGGGTGCCGCCAGCCTTCGCGCGCGCCAAAAGAAACGCGAGATGTACGCCATCCGGAAGGCAATTGTATAATAGTCGCGATGATAAACCGCTCCCCAGTCCCGCGCCTAGATTTTACCTCCCCTGGAGTGAGACGCGAACTTGACCCCGAGGCCAAGGCGACACTTGGCCAGTTCATGACTCCTCGTGCGATTGCGGACTTCATGGCGGGGCTTTTTTCTCCTCCCAAGGCCCCCGTCAAGCTGCTAGACCCAGGCGCTGGCGCTGGCTCACTCAGCTCGGCTTTCCTGGATAAATACGGTACGGTTCCGACAGCTGTCGAGGCATGGGAGATTGACCCCGTGCTGCGAAGGCATCTTGCGGTCACTTTCGAAGGGTACACCCACAAGTTTAATAACGTCCGGGTAAGAATCCACGAACGAGATTTCATTGAAGACGCCGTGTTTACATTGGCGATGGGGCGGAGCCCGGCCTACACGCATGCCATCATCAATCCGCCGTACAAGAAGATCAACAGCGACTCCCAGCACCGCCTGCTCTTGCGCAAGGTGGGCGTGGAAGTAGTGAATCTCTACGCAGCCTTCGTCGCCGTGGCTGTTCGACTCCTTGTGGACGGTGGGGAAGCAGTAGCCATCATCCCCCGCAGTTTCTGCAACGGAACGTACTATCGCCCGTTCAGAGAGTTCTTGTTTTCCACCTGCGCGATAAAGCACGTCCACCTGTTCGAAAGTCGCAGTCAGGCCTTCAAAGACGATGACGTGTTGCAGGAGAACATAATCATCTTCCTCAAGAAATCCGCTCCTCAGTCAGAGGTTGTAGTCTCGACCTCGCACGACTCCAGCTTCGCTGACTACCGCGAGACGGCGCACCCCTTCTCGCAGATCGTGCGACCCTTTGACCCAGAGAAGTACATTTGTATTCCCACATCGTGCTCCCCTGCGGCAACGTCAGATCCCTTCAGGTGTACGCTGAAGGAAACGGGCTTGGAGGTCTGTACCGGACCAGTTGTCGATTTCAGGGTGAAGAGGTTTTGGTGCAAGACTCCGCAACGTAACGCAGCGCCTTTGCTCTACCCGCATCATTTCAGGGAGGGCTCGCTCACCTATCCGAAGGAGAACAAGAAGCCAAACGCGGTCTTCGTCCATCCGGAGACCCAGAAATGGTTGATGCCGCGAGGCTTCTATGTACTTGTGAAAAGGTTCTCCTCCAAGGAAGAACGCAGGCGCGTTGTTGCGTACGTCCTCGACCCCGATGAGCTGCCCTACCCCTTTTACGGTTTCGAGAATCACTGGAATGTGTTTCACACGAACAAGGGTGGACTGGACGCGATCACAGCTTTCGGCCTCGCGGCGTTCCTGAATTCGACACGTGTGGACACGCACTTCAGGGTCTTCTCGGGACACACGCAAGTGAATGCAACCGATCTGCGAACTATGAGGTACCCATCAAGACGAGAGCTAGGGGAGCTTGGTTTGCATTCGAAAGACAAGCGTCTTACACAAGAACAAATCGATAAGCTAGTTCGTGAGATAGCAGCCAGGCGGAAATCAAAGGGGTTTAAATAGTCCCTGGAATGAGGCGCGCTCAGTTGACTCCAAAGAAAGCGCAGAAACAACGGGTGAAGGAAGCGCTAGAGGTGCTGCGTGATCTCGGCATGCCAAGGCAGCAGCAAAACAAGCGAAGTGCTCTTTGTCTTCTTGCGCTACTAAATCTCACCCCGGAGAAACGATGGAAGGGGCTTGAGGCTCCACTGATGGGAATCACCCCGATTATGGACTGGTGCAGGCTTCATTACGGCAGCTGGTATGCGCCCAACACCCGCGAAACGTTCCGCCGACAGTCGATGCACCAGTTCGTTCAAGCGGGAATCGCAATGTACAATCCCGACAAGCCCGACAGGCCGGTCAATAGCCCTGATGCGGTCTATCAGATCGAACCCACACTGCAAGAAGTTCTTCGATCATTCGCTGGCCGGGAATATAAAGACCGCCTCAACAGATACCTTGAAAAACAGAAAACCCTCGCAACGCGTTATGCAAGGGAAAGGAAAATGAAGCTGGTTCCGGTCCGGATAAGGGAGGGAGAGGAAATTTGCTTGTCCTCGGGAGAGCATTCGCAACTCATAAAAATGATTGTCGAGGAATTTGCCCCTCGATTTGTCCCAGGCGGGCGTCTGGTGTACGTGGGCGACACAGGCAAGAAGTGGGCGTATTTTGACGAGACGCTCCTCGCATCTTTTGGAGTGAAGGTGGATGACCACGGCAAGATGCCGGATGTTGTGATCTATTCTGAACAGCGGAATTGGCTGTTATTGGTCGAGTCCGTCACTAGCCACGGCCCCATGGATCCAAAGCGGCATGAGGAGCTCGCGGGACTCTTCGCAAATACCAAGGTTGCCCTCGTTTATGTATCGGCATTCCCCAATCGCCGCGTTATGAATAAGTTTCTGGAGTCCATTTCATGGGAAACTGAAGTGTGGGTTTCAGATTCTCCATCGCATCTGATTCACTTCAACGGCTCCGATTTTATGGGGCCGCATCCCCGAGCGTAGGTCCAGCCTGTCATCCTGATCCCGCCGTGCGGGATTGTCGGTCTGAGGCGATGATCCCTTAGATCTACTTCGCAGGCGCCGGCGGAGCGCCCTTCACCACTCGAAATCCGAGGTACGCGACACCGGGTTGCGCGTCCGTGGCTTTGGGGTCGGCCGGCTGGTCGGCGCTCCCGCCCAGGGTTTTAGCTTTGCCGTCTTTGGTAAGGCACCATTCCGCCACGTTGCCGCCCAGGTCAAAAACCAATTCCTCTTCGCCCACGCCGCGGAAGCTGCCCACTTCCTTGAGCAGCGGCGCCGGCCTCGTCAGGTCCTTGGTCTTGGTTTCCAGGCGCACCGCGTCGTCAGGATTGGGTTTGTACCCGGCCCAGTAGTCGAGCGTGTTCTCGCTCGCCGCCGTGGCCTTGTAGACCGGGGTCATCTCAGGCTCGCTGCCCAGGCGATAGGTCTCACCCGAGAGCTTGCTCAGCCACGCGCAGTAAGTCTGCGCCTGCTCGAAAGAGATGCCATTCGCGGGATAGTTCTCCGTGCCCGGCTCGATCCGGTAATTCCGGTCAAACGCCGCATACTGCGCGCGGGTCACCTCAAAGCGGCCGATCGTAAGGCCCTTATAGGCCACCGTCTCCGGCGCCAGCGTAGATTTGACTTCCACACCGTAGTTCAACCCCACCTTCTTGGTGCGCTGGCGCTTGATCAGCTCGCCCAGCGGAGAATCCGCGCGAAAGGCCTCGTTCGCCGCCAGTCCGGGCTTGAAGAGGTATTTATCGAACCAAGCCTGCTCTTCTTCCAACTTGCGCCGCCGGTGCGAAAGCTTGTGGGGCCCGTGCGGCTCACCGGGGAAAAGGATGAAGCGCACCGGCGTCTGCCCCAGTTGCTGCAGCGTCCGAAACTCTTCCCAACCCTGGCTGGGCGGAACGTTGCGGTCCTCAGTGCCGAAGAAAATCAAGGTGGGAGTCCGCAAGTCGCGCAGGCGGAAGAGCGGCGATTTGCGGATGTAAAGTTCCGGGTCGTCGATGGGCGGCTTGCCAAAGTAGTAGTTGTCGAACGCCGCGCCGAAATCCACGTTGGCCCAATCGCTTATATACTCGATGTCACCCGCGCCCGCCGAGGCAACTTTGAAGCGCGGATCGTTGAGGGCGACGGCCCAGGTCAGAATCGCGCCGTTCGACCAACCGAGCACGCCCATCCGCTCCGGATCGACGAACCCGCGCGCGATCAACGCCTCCACGCCTTTCTCAATGTCGGGCACTTCCAGGTCATAGTACTTCCCGCCGCCGATCGATTCCGCCCAGGCGAGGCCGTAGTTCCCGCTGCCATGGTAGTTGGGCTGCAGCACAAACGCCCCCCGCTGCGTGTAGAGATTAATGGGATAAGCGTAGTCCTCGTCCCAAAAATCCATGTCGGCGCCGAGCGGCCCGCCGTGGATCATCACTACCAGCGAGCACTTCTTCCCGGCCACGTAATCTTGCGGGTAGTAGAGAATCCCCTCGACTTCCTCGTCCCGCGCGCCTTTCCAGCGCGCCACTTCCGATTTCGCCGCAGGCTTTTTCTGGATCGATGGATTCAGCTCCGTGAGCGCGACCGGGGCGGCCAGCGCGCTTTCCCCAAGCGAAGCGCGAAACCACTGGCCGGGCCGGCTCGCGGTGCTGGAGTTGTACACGATCGTCCGGCCGTCTTTGCTTACCTCGATATCAAAGATGTTGCTCGCGTGTTCGCCTTCGATCCCGGTGCGTTTCCAAGTGGCGCCGTCGCGCGTGTAGCGCGCCAATCGGTTGCGGGCGCCCGCGGCCAGCAAGGCCAGAAAACCCTCGGGCGTGATCGCGATCTCGTTGCGCGCGTCAATCCCCAGTTCATTTTCCCAGCCGAGATCGACTTTCACGGTGTGCTGGTCGGGCAGGTCGTAGTAGTAGAGTTGGTCCACGACCGCCTGCCGATACACAGGGTGCGTCG
>JBEKAK010000087.1:0-22810 GCA_050018275.1 Terriglobia bacterium
GAAGCTCGGGAGACGATGGAGGCTTGGAGGAGGGACTACAACGAGGTTCGGCCCCACACTTCGTTGGGGAATCGGACCCCGCAAGAATTCGCAGGCGCCGGGGCGGCTCTCCCCCCCGAGCCGCCCCAGAGAGAAGAACAAAAGCAAAAAACTACCCTGGAACTCGCATTATGATTGGTACAGAAAACGGGGGCAGGTCACCAGGGTTAACAGGTTCACAAGCTCCATCAAACCAAGCAAGGTAATCATTCATGTTAAATCTCCCTGCCTTTATCATACCATTACCATGCTTGATTTATGTATTTCTCGTCGGATACATGTTAACTTCTTGCGTCACAAGGAGCGTTCAGGAATCACCAGCGTATCGCTACTCTACATCGCGAGCCAGTCTAAGGGATTTCATGCAGTTGCGGCCAGAGCCGGAGAGAGCCGAGCAGAGACACGAACCCCTACCTATTGGGTTCATGTGGTCGTCACCATCGCTTCGCTTTCGCTTCGGGTAGATTCAATTACGCTCTACCTGCGATTCATGGATTCCTGTCAGCTCTGGTGTCATACCCCCCTGACGTTGCCGGTAATCTCAGTGTATCCGCGTTGCTTCGGACTGCGCAATGAGCCGGTTTCCGGTGTTACGGGTATGGGTCCAGTGTTTAACGTCATCCCGACAGACGCTCTCACCAGATGATTCACCAAGTCTCTTGAGTTATTGACCCGGCTAGGATGTAAACTCCAGTCAGAGTTCATCCCCCGTTCTCTGGTTATCCTGACTCCCCCTTGGAAAGGAAGCCACGACATGACTGCGTCCCTACAATGACGAAGACCTTACGATCTGATCCGGGGATGATCCAAATGCGTTCAATTGATGATGGGATCGAACTGCGGTACGCATTCAGCCTTCCCGTATCCCCTGTTTCTCTACCTCCGGTAGGAGGGAGGCCGGTAGCTACCGACTACCGGCCCTGAAGCAAGGGAAAGCTAAACCTCTTTCGTTCATACCTGGTTAGTATAGGCAATCCCAGACTCATTCCGGGTTAAGAGGAAACTATATTTGGCTAGTTTGATGGATTTACGATTCCCTGAGGGATCCAGTGCCAATAGGGCTCGATCCCGGCCAAGAATCGGAGTGCGGGACTGGACTCCTCCGTGTCGCTCCCACGAAAGCAGGGACGGGGTCACATTTCCAGTAGGGCGACGACCAAGCGGCTGCGCGTTGTACCTGACCATCTAAAGGGCGGCAACATCCGCGTTGGCGGCGATACGCCCGGAAACGGTCTATCCCGTGGTGAACCGACGGCTAATGAGTCCAGCGCGCACATGTCCAGGGTAAATCGTCCAGGTAGATTCACCACCCCCGAACCCCGTCTTCCGATGCCCCCTCCCAAATAGGGCGCGACTTTTGTGGAACACCACCGCCCAACCATCGCAACCAACCACAGCAACCACTTTTCAGGTCGGAAAATCCGTGGTATATCAGCTGTCATCAGTCCTAGACCCCAATCCCGTTTTCGACAGTGCGAAACCCGCTGGCAGTGCTCGTAACGCGCGGGGTCAGGACCTTGATGGAAGGAGGTTGGCATGCGAATCCTGTGCTTGTTGGGACTGTTGGTTGTCACTTGCTGCAGCCTGTGTGAGCCTTTGGCTGGGTCCACGGGAGCCGATGACCGCCCGCTCACCGATCCGAAGTCGGTGGTCTCGAGGTCAAACACGGCCGCCCGGCCAGTGCCCGTCGACGACCTCTATTACACGCGAAGTGTGTTCGGTGCCGCCTGGTCGCCTGACGGGCAGCAAATCGTATTCACCACTGACATTTCCGGTCGTTCCAATCTCTGGAAGGTGCGCGCCTCAGGGGGATGGCCGATCCAGCTCACCCAGTCCGACGATCGCCAGTACAGCGCCGTCTGGTCGCCCGACGGCAAATGGATCGTCTACCAGCAGGACCACGCGGGCGACGAGCTTTGGGACCTTTACGCTATACCGAGTGACGGCGGCAAGGCGGTCAACCTGACCAACACGCCCGCGATTCGCGAGCAGGATCCGCACTGGTCCCACGACGGCAATACCATTGCTTTCGCCTATAAAACCAAGGACGGCTCTCAGTACGATATTGCTCTGCTCGACTGGAGCGCGCGCAAAGTCCGTAAGCTGACGAATGAGCAGCAGCCCGGTTACTCTTGGAACGTGGCGGCGTGGAGCAACGACGACAAGATCATCTATGCCGGCCGCGTGAACCCTACCTTCACCGACGCTGACGTTTACCGGATCGAGTTGGCAACCGGAAAGCTAGAGAACCTCACCTCCCACCAGGGCACGATTCGTTATCTCGCCTCATCGCTTTCGCCCGACGGTGGGACAATCCTGCTCAGCTCGGATGCCAAGGGCGGTTACATGAACATCGCCCTCCTGGATATCGCGAGCAGGAAGGTCACCTGGGTCACCGACTTGAAATGGGAAGCCTTCGCAGGGAATTATTCGCACGACGGAAAAAACTACACGTACGTCGTGAATGAAGACGGGCTGACCGATGCCTATCTCGCAGATCGCTCGACCAACCGGGCGAAAAAGGTTGACCTGCCGCACGGCCTGAATTATTTCTCCGGCAATCCCAACGAGTTCGCGCCGCAGAGCGACCGAGTGATCGTTTCCCACGAGGCGTCAAATCAGCCGGGAGACCTTTGGGTTTACAACCTCGCAAGCCTGCATGCCGACCAGCTGACTTTTTCCGCCATTGCCAGCTTGCGTGCGACACCGCTTCCGCCCTCCCAAATCGTCCATTACAAGAGCTTCGACGGAAAAATCATTAGCGCGCTGCTCTGGGTACCCTTCAATCTGAAGCGGGACGGGAGTAATCCGGCACTGGTAATTCCGCACGGGGGGCCCACCGGTCAGATGGTCGACTATTGGAACACCGATGTTGCGGCGCTGACCTCGCGCGGATACATCTGCATCGCTCCCAACCCACGCGGGTCCACCGGTTACGGCCTGGACTTCCAGAAGGCGAACTTTCAGGATCTGGGCGGTGGAGACCTGAAGGATGAAGTAGCGGCGGTGGACTTTCTCAAAGCAACCGGCTACGTCGATCCTAAAAAGATCGGAATCGGGGGTGGGTCCTACGGCGGCTTTATGACGCTCATGGCTATCGGCAAGACGCCGGATATCTGGGCTGCGGCCGTGGAAGAGTACGGGATCATCAACTGGTCTACCATGCTGAAGAGCTCGGACCCATCGCTGAACGAGTACGTGAAAGGGCTACTCGGGAATCCGGACGCGAACCCCAAGGTCTACGAAGAGGATTCGCCCATCACTTACATTCGCAACGAGAAAGCACCGTTGCTCGTGCTGCAGGGGGACAATGATCCCCGCGTGCCGAAGGAGGAGGCGCAACAGGTGGTCGATCTCCTCAAGAAAGAAGGCCGGATCGTGGATGTTCACTATTACACGAATGAAGGTCACGGGTTCGTGAAACGCGAGAACCAGATTGACTCCATCCGGCGCACGATCGCTTGGTTCGATCAATACCTCATGGGAAAGAGCCCCGCACCAGACGAACCAACGGCTCAGCGTGAGCGGTGAAGCAAAATGGCCTAGGGGACGTGCACGATCAGCTTTACCCCTATGCCCATCGAGACCCGGAGGCTGAGCCTGACGGCGGACTTCAGCGACACGATGGCACAGTTGCGGCAAATCGTTGCTTTGGGCGGTGGATCAAGGTCCCTGGAATGCTGTCGCGAAGAGCTTGATAAGACTCGGGGCGGTGTCTGCAGGACGCTTCTCAGAGCCTATGTCCGCCTTAACAACGTCGCATCGTCTTTCGGGTCGGCAAGCCGGAGATGCTGTCCGCCCTGTCATCTTTGACGGCTGTGCCTGAATCACGGCGCCCTCCGAAGCCATCTACTTGCTTGTAGAACGCCCTACGCATAGCAGTGGCCCTGCCGTGCAAGGCGAAGCTTTCAGTGTTCAATTGCGGCAGGAGGTAATCGGTCCCACTCAATTGTGGGAACTGCCGGGGGCATCCCTAAAACGGGATTTCTTGATCCGTCGTCTCGCTTCCCGGCTCGTAGAATGGGTTGTCGCTTTCGTCAACAGGCTCCGCAGGCTTCGAGGATTCAGCTGCCTTCGGACCGTTTCCGTTCTTCGGCGGCCCCAGCAACCTGAGCGTAGTGACGACTACTTCCGTCACATCGTGCTTCCGGCCTTCCCGACCCTCGTAACTCCGCAATTGGAGTCTCCCCTCAACGTAGACGAATTTCCCTTTGCTCACGAATTCACCCGCGATTTCCGCCCATCGCCGCCAGGCAACGCAGCGGATCCACAGTGTGCTGGTCTTCTTCTCTCCGCCGCCGTTCTTGTAGGTCTCCTTCACCGCCAAAGAGAAGTTCGTCACCGGGATGCCGCCCGGAGTGAACTTCATCTCGCTGTCGGCGCCAACGTATCCAATGAGCATCACCTTGTTCAACATAATGTATACCGTGGGACGCACAGGCTGGAGCGAGCCTGCCCGTCCATCACGTGCCTCCTTTTGTCGTGGATGGGTCGAACCTTGTGTGTCGTCTGACAGAGTCATTCTTCAGCGAACCGGAACTTGCGACTAACGCGATCGCCTGCCAGAACATCCATTTGAGCGGCGACCTTGGCCATACCCTCTCGCACCCGAGCACGAATCATCGGCATGTTCCGCAAGGCATCCGTGCTCACGCCCTCAAGCAGGGCTCGCGCCCTATCGACCTGCTCCTTCAGATCCTGGTCGTCCACCACGTTGCGCAAGTCAAACGTCCCCAGGAAATCACGCAGCTTCTGCAGGGTTGATTCCCGCAGACGCTGCGACTTGCCGTCCGCCTGATCGGCCAGCCGATCGCGGAGGTGACTGACCAGTTCCAGCAGCGAAGCGCGCATCACCTGCTGGACTTCAGCGCAAGCCTCGGACATCGCCTGTGCGGCCTTGTCGCGCTCCGTCTGGAACATACGGGCAGAGATCTCTCGAAGCTGTTCCGGCACACCGTAGCTGACGTACTGCCAACTGAAGGTGAAACGGGAACGCACCTCGTCCGCCGGCAGATAGTCAGCTGGGTTATAGAGCGTGCGCAGTCGTCCTGCGGCCTCTTGGCACAGGCGCGGGTAGGCAGCGAGGAATACCTCCACTAATACCCGGCGCTTATCGTTGAACTCGCGCAGCTTTTCATCCACCGTCTCCAGCAACCCCAGTGGCAGGAGATGAATACCCACCTCGAATGGCAGGCACGTGTCGTAAAGGTAGCGGCGGATGTCACCATCAATAGTCCTGATGGCTTGGAGCTCTGGCGAGTCGAGCAGAGTCTTTGAAACCCGGATCAGTGCCTTGTCGGCGTCCACTTCGACCTGAGATGAACTCACGTTGCGACTGTTGCCTAGCAAGCCGAGGTGAAGCTTGATGAAGACAGTTTTCCTGGCAAGGTCTGTGCCAGGTTCCTGAATTTCTAAGATTGGTAATGCAGTTGCCATTTCATCCTCCTTCGGGCACTGGGAATTCTTAATCCCAGAATATCGTTTTGAACTTAATTACCGGGCTTTCGGTTTTGGCTTCGTTCGGACGGGCGGAACTGCCGTTCTAGACGTAGGTTGGGGCGGCGGCACAGAAAACTCGCAGCGGAAAAGATCGAGGCAATTGGGTGTATATTTAACGGGAATCGGGAGCAAAGTGGAAATCCGTGTTAATTACCCCCAATGAAAAAGATGTTGCCAGCCCTGGCTGGCCAACATACAGGCTCCAGCAAACCTCCAATTGGGGGGACTCCTGAGACCTGCTACCATTGGTTTGGCAGCCAGAAGGGAGCAACAATGCGCTGGTACCACTATGTGGCGAACTTCTTCGGAGGCGCATTCCTTGCGAACACCCTGCCCCATCTCGGCAATGGGATCTTGGGGCATGCCTTCCAGAGCCCCTTCGCAACACCACCCGGGGTAGGATTGTCCTCCTCGATGGTCAATGTCCTATGGGGCCTCTTCAACCTTGCCGCCGGCTACCTGCTCGTCTGTCGTGTCGGCAGCTTCAATCTGCGCAAGACCCAGCACGTGCTCGTCCTTGGAGCGGGCATCCTAATCATGTCGCTAATGCTTGCCCACGCATTCGGACGGTTCCACGGGGGGCTGTGAGCCTGCCTTTTTAGACCTCTGATTTCGAGGGTGGCATGACGGTGAGGGGGCCGCCCACGTCCCGGATGACGCGCCGGCCAGCCGCAGCAGTTTCCTCTTCGTAGCGGTAGACGCCCGGCGTGGAGGCGCTGATAAACTTCCCGGACGCCATCTGGCGCAGCGCCTTGATCTGCTCAGCTGCGGAACGTGAAACCGGCACGATGTACCGCGATGCCTGGGCGAGAGTTCTTCCCAACCGGTGCGCCTTCCGGCAGCACTCTTTGATCTCCGCACCGGTCCAGCCTTCGTCGTTCGGCAGCTCGCCCGACACTCCGTACTTCTTGAGATAAATTCCCCATATCGTCTCGCGCTCCTCGGCCGTGGGCAGGTCAAAGAAGAATGTGCCCAGCGTGAAGCGCCTACGCAGTTCGGGTGGCAAGCTCGCGATGGAATTGCAAGTCGCAATGAACAGCATCCTCCCTTGCGAGACTGCGTCAATGATCTGGAGCGCCGTGCGCAGCCGTTCGGTCGAAGCACCCACCAGAGAGCTCTCCATGGCCGGTAGGTCGAAAGCGATCGTGGGGATTCCCGCGGTACCGCCCGTAGCCTTCGCAGCCGCACTTTTGGCGGCCCCGGGTGGACCGACAAACACAACTCCATCTGCCTCGCGGTCCTGCATGTACGTCAGGATGGTGCCCGTCATCTCCGTCTTCACGCCGGAGAGGTCGGTGCCGGTTCCTGCAAACGCCTTCTCAATCTCATCGATGAACACGACAACGCGGGGAGGATCGATGCCAGCAAGAACCGCTCGCATGAAGCTCTTGACGTTTTCAACCCCGCCAATGTCCTCAAAGGTTTCGCCGCCTCGCCACACCGACAAGCCCGGTGTTTGCTCAATGATCTGGCGTTTGCGCTCCCAGAGGTCTTCTGTATCGAGTTGGCGATTGACCAACGAGATCGCCAGTGCCTGCTCTGCCGGGAATGCCGCCAGGCCGATCAGGGCATCTACCGCCTTAATGATCACCGGGCGGTCGGGCGCACTCAGGTTGGCGGCATTGAAGGTCTCCCGAACGATTTGCTCCAGGTGAGCGGTCGAGGGGAGAGGTTCGTCAAGAACGAGAACGTCCTGACCCAATTCCTGCGGCAACGTCGCGCCCGGTGCTGCCAGCAATACCAGCATGCGGCCCGTCGCCTTGAATGAATCCCGCAGGTCCCAGATCCCTTGCATTACTCCGGGGTCATTCCAGAAGCGGTGAGCATTAGAGTAGAGCAGCAGCCCGTCCTCGCCAAGCTGCTGGGCCAAAAACAGGGCATCGACCGGCCCCATCGTCGCAGCCTGACGTTCGCCCAATATACGCGCCAGTTCGTCGCCGCTGTCCCGGCCGATCGCATAGAGGCCGCGAACCACATCCCACCCGAGCAGCGGGGGAAGCTCGCGACCTTGCTTGAGAGTCTCGATGATGAAATGCGTGGTGCTGGCGGGGTCGGCCGTGCGTACTGCCACGAGCGGAGTCGAGACACACCGCGCGGCATGGAATGCCGACCGAAACTCCTCCATAGATCGAATCATTTAGGGGGCTCCTTTCGGAAAGGACTTTCAAAGGGGAGATTAGCGAAGCAAGCCGAGGAGGGTTCTACCAGGGGACATCGAGGATAGGAAATCCCGTGACTTCTGCTCGACCGCGTTCGTGAATGCTGATCTCAATCAGCTCTTCACTGAAATCGGCAGAGGTATAACGGTCGCTGAACAGCCGCAGAACCTGATTGCGACTTGTGCGCAGCGGCAGGCTGCCTGGCTGAGCCTGATTGAAACGCCCGAGGATGGCGAAGTCAAGGCATGCACGGATTTCTTGCCAGAGACCTCCCAGGCGTTGTTCGGAAGAACCATCACCCCAGATCCAATATTGACCTTTGGCGAGTTCTTGTTCCGCATAGCCGCTGAACATGCCGAAACCTAGCTCTGGCGCTTCCTGATGCAGGCCTTGAATCAATCGCAGCAAACTGTCCGCTTGCTGCATGGGCTCGCCACCGGAAAAGGTGACACCCTCCAATGTATGTTCTTGGCGTGACCTCAGCACTTCCTGACCTACGAAATCAACCGTGACTTCGGCGCCATGAAAATGATGAGTTCTTGGGTTCCAGCAGCCAACACAATCGAGTTTGCAACCCTGGAAAAACACCACGGTTCGTAGGCCTGGCCCATTAGCACGGCTGGCGGGAATCAACGCATGAAGCAGCATGACAGGCCTCCTTCAGCGCTGGATCTTCTCTTGCTGGATCACGTGGCTGGTGTAATAGGCGGGCTTCTTCCGCTCCACCTTCACACTGTCTCCGCCACGGAAGTCATCAAAGACCCTTTCGCAGCCCTGCCCTGCAAAGCCCTCCAGATCGAGGGTGGAATTTCCTTGCTCGTCAATGATGATCGTGATGGTCTTCTCCTGCATGGTGACCTACCTCCGCACAACAAATTGGAGTCGCACCTGCTCACCCTGCGTGGTCTCAATCACCTCGCGGCTTCTCAGGGTGTAACCCTTCGCCCGCGCCATGGCCAAGGTCTGCTTCTCCTTGTAAAGCTGCTGGACACGTCCCAGCCACCTCGCCCCATAGCCACGGTGCTCGTCGAGCTCATCCTTGACCAGAGTGAGGCGGCCATCCGGCTGACGCGTAAACCCGATATCACCATAGGTCCCGCGCAGGTGCTGGCGCCGGATAACAATGTTCGCGACCTTTGCCTCCTGCTCCGAGTAGTACGAGTTCAGCCGCACTCCCTCCGGGTGGACCTCAACCTCGTAGCCCATCTCCTTCAGAGCCTCCACGAGGTATTTCTCCTCGCGTAAGACCGTATGAGTCTCACCGTATTTCGACACAGCATCCCTCCTTTCTGTGTATTCCGGTCGTTGCGTGACCTGAACCATAACGTGGCCGCGTGATTGAAAGAAGTGGGGCCAGCGACCCGTGAGACCGGGATTCGGCGCCGCGTTCTCTTTAAAGAGTCAGCGTAGTGCAGCGTTCTGCCATGGTTTGCGTTTGCTGCGATTGGTAAACCAAAGGCGACAAGGCAGGACCGATCTGCCCAATCCGAGGCCAATCCTGCAAATTTCAAAGATTTGCTTTGGCGGCGACGCTCGACTACTTGATGGGCGAGTTCAACGGTGGTTGCACCCGCCGCCGATGGTTGTCGAGAACAGCCGCTTTTGGCGGCGATCCTCCAGGAAGGTAACGATTCGCGCTCACCCGGCGGCGCGCATCGAACCGCCGGCGCCGGTCGGGTGCAGCGCGGGGTTAGGCCGCCACCGATTCGACAAGAGCATCAGCATTAGCGGCGCCGAGTATCGCACTACCGGGCTTTCTGAAGGGCAGCCCATTCGCGGGCTAGTTGCGCCCCAAGTCGGCAGGAACTGAACGAGATGGCACGATACCCGCAGTGGGAACATTGATCGCGATGCCCGTCGAGGGCGGCGGTACGACAGCGCTCGATGGCCGCCAACACTTCGAGATGTTGGCCGGTGATCCAGCGACGACTACCTTCGATGAATTTCTGTCCCGCCACCCGGATGAGATCGGCCACCTCCAGCGGCGGCCGAGTCATCTATTCGTCTCCCGGGGGCTCGTCTTTCTTGCCTGTGCCCGCCAGCGCCAACGAGTCCAGCGGACTGGCGGTGGCGCTGAGATGGCGGCGGGAAAGGCGGAGGTAGAGTGTGGTCTCTTCCAGATCGTGGTGACCGAGCAGCACCCGGATGGTGCGCAGGTCGGCACCCGCTTCGAGCAGATGAGTTGCAGAACAATGTCGAAGCGTGTGCCGGTGTACACCTTGGTGGAGACCCGCGCGTAAGGCAGCCTGGTGGCAGGCGTGCCAGATCACCTTGGAAGTAATCGGACGCGGAGCCGTGTGCCAACGACTACCGGGGAAGAGCCAAGTCTTGGGCTTCCTTCGGCGCCAGTACTCGCGCAAGGCTTCCAGTAGGACGGGACTGAGCATGACGTCCCGATCCTTGCGGCCCTTGCCGCCCTGGATGTGGACGACCATCCTTTGGCTACCGATGTCGCTGACCTTCAAGCGCGCCAGTTCGGCGCGGCGCGCTCCGGTAGCGTAGAGGGTCATCAACAAGATGCGGTAGAAGGGAGTGCGCGCTGCGTTGATGAGCTGGGCGACTTCCTCCTGGCTCAGCACCGTGGGCGGGCCCTGCACTCTCTTGGGATAGGGTGTCTCCGCCACGCTCCAGGGCCTCTTCAGAGTTTTGGTGAAGAAGAAGCGCAGAGCGGCCAGCCCTCGGGTAACGCTGCTCGGGGCCAGCTTTCGCTGGTGGAACAGATAGGCTTGGTACTCGCGGATGTGCTGGGGACTCAACCGGTTCGGAGGGCAGTGGAAGTAGCGGGCAAAATCCTCCACCGCACTGATGTAACACTCGGTGGCCCTCGGAGAGTAATTTCGACGCTGAAGTTCTTCGAGCATCATTTTGCGTAAACGGGTCACAGGCAATATCTCCTTATAACCCGACGATATCTTGATCAGGGCAATCCCGCTGGCAACGCGCAGTGTCCGCCGCCGGAGCGGCTTCGTTCACGTTGGCAAACCTGACAGATGTAACTCAAGCTGAGACCCCCCCCGAAACGGCGTTGGAACAGGGGATGGAAAGGATGGGTTACTCGGAAACGTCGAGCATCAGAGTTTCCATAGGCTGTAGTTGATGACTTACTCCAATCCTTACGTTGAGCGACTGATTGGGTCGACCCGGCGGGAGTGTCTGGATCACATCATTGTTCTCAACGAAGCTTCCCAGCACCGCATCCTCAAATCCTACTTCCACTACTACCAACGCTTCCGCACCCATTTGTCGCTGGACAAGGACGCGCCTAGGTCCAGACGCGTTGAGCCTGCTCAACTCGGCCACGTGGTGGGGATGCCGGAAGTTGGAGGACTTCACCACCGTTACAAAGGACAAGCAGCCTGAGACCACTCCATCATATCCACGGCGTTTATCCTCTGACCGTATGGGCGAGGACGGGTCACTGCGCACCGGAACCGATCGTCATCGATCGGTCGTCTCGCGGGCGGAGAATCAGAAATAGGTGATCTGTAGGGTGCGAGCAGCGGGCTCCGGACTACGCCGGTGACGGGTTCCAGCGGCGAACCGGGTTTTCAGTAACCACAGCTTCAATTTGCAGGTCCGACTCATTTGCCGCGAGCGCAATAGCGCAGCCTGCGCCTCGCAGCCCAGGACCAGCGCCACGTCGACGGACAAGCGTGCCGAAATTGACCCGCGGGCCACGTGACGAAGGCGGATTGCGTCGACCCGCCCAGACTCAGCCCTCACGGTTGTTCCTGGGGCACTTCCGGAGCGGGCAACTTCCCAAAGATCCTTTCCTCCTGCTTCTCGCGATCTTCGGCCTGCAGGCGACCCGCCTCGCCCATTTGCTTCTTGGCTTCCTCCCGGTTGCCCGACTTCAGGTATGCTTGGCCCAACTGGTAGTGGAAATCGGCGCTGTCAGGTTGGAGTTCAACCGCGCGTTTCAGGTAAGCGATGGCCTTCTCGGGTTCCCGTTTTCGCACGTGGGCCTTTCCCAGTCCGGCAAGCGATTTCGGCATCTGTGAATTTACATCCAGAGCCTTGTGAAACATTTCGATGGCATGGTCTGGATCACCTTGGTCCAGATAAATCGTCCCGCGATTCTCGTAGCTCCACGGCTCGCGAGGAGTAATCTTCATCTCGGCTTCGAATTCTTTCCCGGCTTTGTCCAGCTTACCCTGCCGCTGGAAGGCCACACCCAGATTGAAATGTGCATAGGGAAGATTGGGATCGCGCGCAATCACCTTCTCAAGCTCAGCCTGCGCGGATTCGTTCTGGTGAAGGTCCAGGTAGGCTTTGCCCAGGAGAAGATGCAGGTGCGCCGTGTCGCCGCCTGCATGGACGAGCTGCTCGAAGGTCCGTTCGGATTCAGTCTTACGCTTCAGCTTGCCGTAACTGATCCCCATGACAAAGAGGTAATCCAAGTCATCTTTCTGCTCGCTTGCAAGCGGCTCGAGGGCGTCGATAGCATGCTGGTAGTCGTTCTCCATGAAATAGCTCATGCCGAGCAGATACCGGGCCTGGAAGCTGCTGGGCACAGACTTGAGGACCTGCTGGAATTGCGGAATGGCCTTGGAGAATTCGAGTTTGCGGTAGTAGGCCAGGCCGAGATTAAGGTCAATTCCCACGACCTGCGGAGCCAATTTCTTGGCCGCAAGGAAGGACTCGATGGCTTCGCCAAGCCTTTCCATCCGCATGTAGACCACACCGAGATTGCTGTGGGCAGCAGCCGAGCGGGGATCCATTTTCAGGACTTCGCGGAAACCTGCTTCCGCCTTGGCATAATTGCCCGCCATCAGCTCGCGCTGGGCCTGCTCAAAGACGGCCCGGAGATCTTGAGGCTGCGCCTGCCCGCCCAACCCGAGCGTTGGCAGAAGAAGCAAAATCATGAAGAGACGTATTGAAGATGACATCTCTATGTCAAACCACTTCACGGATTATCGCGAGGCAACTTCTCAATCAACAGGGGCGTTCTGAGTATATTCACTCTCGCTGCGAGTTCCTCCGGCGCGCACCCGAGCCAGTCGAGGCACGCTGCGGCTGCGCAGGGAGATTCGTCTCCGGCGAGCCAGAGTACTTTCTCGCTCCCGGCGCAGGATTCGCGGCCGTCTGCTTCTTGTTCTATTCGGCAGAGATCCCTCATTCACGCACGGCATCATTCTTGCGGCCCGCGCGCATGTAAGCTTGTGAGAGCGCAAAATGGGCGCAGGGACTGTTCGGTTCTAGCTTCACGGCGCGCTCAAGCTCGGCGTTCGCCTGATCGCTCCGGTTCAACTTATCGAGGGTCCAGCCGAGCGTGTACTGCTAGACGAAGAGGTTCGGCTCCAAACGAACGGCTTCTTACGCAGAAGGAAGCGTGCAATCAGGCTGACTTAACCTGAATCCGGCGTGATGAGCGTTTCATCCGGAATTTCCTTTTTGGCCTCCTGGCCGTGAAGAGTATACATCCGTTACTATCACGTGGATAGAACTCACGACGGAATGGGGAAAGACACGCCCGAGAAGAGGCCGGTGGAGAGAAGGGAAGCGGGTCATGGCAGACTTGTAGCTCTGCCTCGGGTGGGTGGGCTCCACCATCGGTACACTTGGCGCGTCGCAGCCTGAAAGAGTTACGGAGCGAAGCCATTTCTACTATAGTCTGAACCCCCCTCCAGCTTTCCTGTGCGAACACTGGCTCGGCGTGGGAGATGGGAGGCAAGACAGCGCCGAGTCTTGCCACAAAGTTGTGGAATTCAAGAGCAAGGATTCCACACCCGCAGCAGAGAGAATCGACCGGACTGAAGTACTGTACTTCCACTTGCGTTGAGGAGCCCGCTTCAATTTCCGCTGGACGCATTTATGGCGACGCACAACTGGCCACCCGGGCACATGACCATCTTGCGAAGCCTGATGCAACGCGGAAGTGCGCCCACAAAGCACCCGGTTACATCCATGGAGGCAGAATCATGACCGGCCGAACCGGAGTTTGGAGATTGGACTTCTCGAGAGGTGGGCGCGAGTTGTGAGAGTAACCGAAGAAAGCTAAGCTCTAGATCCCCCAATCAGCGGGATGTACCTCAAACCAAGAGGTCCGTCATGCCACGGGAGCATAGTCCTTTTTGAAGGATGGGGACAAGACTCTGAGGAATCGGTCCACATCCCGGGCGGTCGGCATTGAGGGCTGAGCTCCCATCCGCGTGACAGACAATGCAGCCACAGCTGAGCCGAACCGCGCGGCTGCCAGGAGATCCTGGCCTCGCATCAAGGCCACAGCCAGTCCGCCATTGAATGCATCGCCCGCGGCAGTCGAGTCAACGGCTTTGACCTTGAATGCGGGCAGGAAGTCTTCGACTGTGCTCGCCGCCACGTATGCGCCCTGGCTGCCCATTTTGATGATGAGATTGTGGGGGCCTCGACTGAGAAGCCTTTGGGCGATCTGGGGCGCGGTGGACGGATTCAGTTCGTCGGTTCGGATCCCGCAGAGGATACTAGTCTCTGTTTCATTTGGAGTTAGGAAAGTGACCTGGCGCAGCAATCGGGTTGAGAGTGCACGCGCTGGCGCTGGGTCAAGCATCAAGGGGATATCGAAACGGCACGCAAGGGCAGCCAGGCACTCGACTGTTTCCAGCGGAATTTCCAACTGGGTGAGGATCATCCCCGAAGACCTCAAGAGTGATACGGCCTTTTCCAGGTCCTTGGGTAACAGCTTGCCATTGGCTCCAGGGATTACCACGATGCTGTTTTGACCTTGCCCGTCCGTGGAGATGAGAGCGATGCCAGAAGATGTCCGCCGGACGACGCCTACTGCTTTGATGTTCACTCCAGAAGTCTTCAATCCCTGCTGAAGGCGCTCGCCAAATTCGTCGTCGCCTACTTTTGCGACCATGCTCACGGGATATCCAAGCCTTGCAATGGCGATCGCTTGATTCGCGCCTTTGCCGCCGTGGAAAATCTCGAATCGACTTCCCGAGATGGTTTCTCCG
The DNA here is from genome assembly GCA_050018275.1 of Terriglobia bacterium. Lineage (GTDB taxonomy): Bacteria > Acidobacteriota > Terriglobia > UBA7540 > UBA7540 > Bog-366. The sequence goes on from JBEKAK010000087.1 coordinate 14,636, forward strand.
GCCCCGGGAATCCGTTCCACGGAGCAGACCAAGTCCAGGTTGACGCTGCCAACCACCACAACTCGCTTGCGCATCGTGTCCCCTAGAAACTCCAGACTGGAGCTACCGCGATAGCGGCCAGGCCGAGCACGAAAAAGAGAAACATGAGGGCCAGCAAACGGTGAGCTGAAGAAGGCGCACCCGCGAACTCGCGCCAGACGAAGACACCCCAGACAGCGGAAATCATCGTGGCGCCCTGGCCGAGGGCGTAAGAAGTGGCGGGGCCCACCATCTGCGCAGAGGACGCCACGAAATTGGATATTGTGCCGATGCCCCAGACCAAACCGCCCAGGACGCCCCAGAGGTGAAATCTTTTGGCGCCCTGGAAGTATTCGCGTACGGACACCGGCGGACCCGCCACAGGCCGACTCATGAAGATGTAGTTCAGCGGAAATGTGGATACCACCACGCCCACCGCGAAGACAAATGCCACCGTGTACGGCCCCAGGTGATTCTCACCGGTGAGGGCTTTGGCCACAAAAGGGTAGAACAACCCCATGCCGACGCCGCAGAGCAGGCTCAGCAGGATGCCCTTAGTACTCACTTGCAGGTCACGGGAGATCCTCCGGTAGGCGAGCGCATCCAGCACAATCGCCACGCAAACTAGCGCGATTCCCCCGAACAGCAGCACCGGATTCCCCTTGGGTGTGATGATGTAGTTGAGGACCGAACCGATGCCCAGTGCCAACCCGATGCCAATCGGGAAGGCCACGGCCAAGCCTGCGATTGCAATGGCCGCCACCAGGAGAATGTTGGCGATGTTGAACACGATCCCGCCCACGAACGCCAGCAGCAGGTGGCGGCCATCCGCCGAGCTCAGGTTCAATATGAAACTGTCCGGGCTCGCGGGATGCACGCGGCCGAGCGTGAATCCCATCAGGAGCGAAATCAGCAAGATGCCCCCGACGTAATCCCAATAGAAAAGCTCGAACCGCCAGCCCCTGCAAAGCTTCTGGGTGTTGGCCCAGCTTCCCCAGCACACCATGCTGAGAACCATCAGGATCAACGCTTCAACGTACACGCCGGGTATGAACATTGACGGGCCTCACCTTTGCACGACGTACACTGGCGAGCTCTGCTGTCAGGGCCGCCTGGCTTGCGGAGTCGGATGCGTCATCAGCTCGACGAACATGTCATAGAACCTCTGCTTATCAAGTTCCTCGTTCACCTGAACTGGCTGCTCCCCCATCCCTGGATTGTCGCCGGGCAGCCAGCTCAGCGTGTCCCCGTAGTTGCCGCCGTGGTTGATGTTCGCGTCAAGATAGAGCACCTCCTGCTTGGTGATGATGGTGGGGTCGACCCATGCGGCGAAGGTAAGTTCGTCCCACATGTAGCCCTCGGTGGCGAAGCTCGCCAGATATCGAGATAGCGGAGTGGAGCCTTTGGCAATCCTGCCGATGAGGTCTTTACTCATCCAGGTCTTGATCGAGATGTCGAGCGGCGTACACGTGATCTTATGCCAGGGCGCCGTCAGCACGATATGTGCCGCCTCGGGGTCCCACCACAGATTGAAGTCACGAGCGAGTAGGTTAGAATCCTTGTAGTCCACGTTCTGAGGGTTGATCCGCGCGCCATTAAATACCAGTTCCTTCGCTAAGTCTGGAACCTGTGAATCAAGGGCAATCGCAAGGCCAAGATTCGTTAAAGGCCCGGCAGTGAGAATGGTGATCTCATGCGGATATTGGTGTACCATACGGATAATGAAGTGGGCCGCGTCCTCACTGGCAGGTTTGAGGGTCGGACTGCCCTCGGGCAAGTCCGGGACCACAAAGGGTTCATGGACCTTGCCATAGTTCCACGCACCTTGATATCGAATTCTTCCGTACAGCTTCTCCCAACGGGCGGTAGCCTCTTTCGTGTTTACAAGAGGGAATACGGCGCCCGGCACTACGGGGATATCCGGCCGGCCAATGATCTCCAGCAGTCGAAGAGTGTGGGCGACCTCTTCGTCCCTCCACCCGTCGCCGCTGACCACCGTAATGCCGAGCGGCTCCACCTTGGGAGACTGAAGCAAGACCAAGATGGCTTGGAGATCCGTGTAGGCCGGTCCCATCGCGTCCTGGTCGATGATTACCTTTTGCCTTTGCTGTGCCGACAGGGGCAGGGCAAAGCTGAAAAGGCTCAGAACAAAAACTGTCCAACAACTCCGTGCATAAGGAGCACGGCTCGTGACCGTCCGGCAACCCGGTTTTGAAGCATTCATTACTCTGCCTCCTTGGGGGGCGTCCCATTCGTAGCTGAAGGTGACTGCGTTCATCTTACGCTGTCTTCCCTTTTCTGCAACCTGGCCAGCGCTTTGCGTTAGGTTTACGAGGGGAAGCAGAATCTGCCCGTTGGCCTAGCAGAACTGCTCGATCAGGGTGGCCGACTCACGTGCCCCCCGAGTCGCCATGTGGAACCTTTTCTTCACGGCGGCTGGCCCCTTTCGGATTCGTGTTTGGCAACTGGAGTCCCATCGAAACCGGCGCCACCGCCGCCTTCCAACCGTCAACTACGTTCGAGACACCCTCCCTCTTCGTCCCAGGTGAGCTTTCCCCGCCTGTGTCGAGCGGCCGGAGAGAGTTTGCGACTCTCCGCCGGCTGGCTGTGCTTTCGAGTCTCGCTCGCTACCGTGGCCTGAGGATGCTATTGCCGAGAAAGCCCAGATTCTGACCATCGGCGTCCTGTACGAAGACGCTCACTCGAAAGGTATCGTGCGGAAGGCTGATGGTCTTGTCCACCCTCACCACCTCGCGGGGATCTACCCGTACAATTGGGAAGTGGCCCAACTCCTCACCTTGGGCGCTGTAAAAAGCCGCCACGAGGGTGCCTGGTTCAAAAACGCCAAAGACGCCCGTCACGCGAACCTGATCACCATTAATCTCGCTTTTTAGGGGCTCGCTGATCGCCCCTGCCCACACGGCATCACGAACGGGATTCGTGACACGAGTTGGGGACCAGTAGACGGGAAAAGAGTATTCCTCGCCCGGACTGAGCGTGGCGTAAGGGCTCATGACTTCGCCTTCCATGAAATACGGAGTCTTCCCGGGGTCGTCGGCCAGCACCTGATCAAAAGGCCCGCGAGAAATGACCCCTGGGCCATCGCTCCAAGATTCGACGGAGGCTCCGTCCGGATACTCGGCTTCGGGAAAATACTTGAAATCTTCAACATAGGCAATATTCTTTTGTCCGTTCACCACGGCGAACCACCCGCTGCTAGCGTCCATGGCGACCCGCCCCACTCGGTAGATGTAATGAATCCGCAGCATCCGACCGCAGTCGATGAGCTCGTAGCTCGGGTGTCGGACGTCTCCGTAATAGTTGTAGTAGCCTCGCGGGTATTTGCTGTGGGGGTTCAAGGGCACGTAGAGGTACAGCTCAGGATTCGGCTTTGAGCGGTCATGAAGGTCCGATGCATCATTTTGAATGAGGTGCCAGATACCCCAGCGCACCTCCCGGCGGCTGATGTTGCGCATCACCTGGTCGACCTTGATCCGGGTCGTGCCACGGAAAACGTGGATGGTGCGCTCGAACTGAACCCCGGTGCGGGGATCTTGAGGGCTGGTAACCCGGAAAGCGACTTCTTCGGGCGTCTCTTTCACAACACCGGACTTGAACTCGCTGCCGTCAAGAATGTAATTGGGAATGCTCGCCCACTCGGCGTCGCTCATCCAGCCTTCCGGCCCTGGCCAGACCTTGTCTCCGCCATAGTCGGCCCATCCGGCCCGAGGATTATTCTGGCTTTCCGGAAGGACCCTCCCGGCCAGGTCGTGGTTCACAAAGAAGAATTCCTGATCACCCAACTGAAGTTGAATCACCCGGCCGCCGATCTGGGGCGTGATAATTACGCTGACGATCCCGTTCGTTAAGCGCCACGCGCTCCAGCCTTGGTATGTGGTCTTCTCGATTCGCGCCGTGTACAAGTCTGAAGCCGCTTGCGGGTGTGTCCCCATCGGAATCAGCAGGGCTAGGGCGACCAAGCACGCGGGCAGAAGCGATCGGAATCGGGGAAAGCTATTCACGTTTTTCACCTCAATTCGTAAAGGGCTGCTCCTTAGGGCTACGTCAAAAAATCAGCTTGAGCGCTAATTGCATGATGCGAGGCTGCCAAGCCCCACTCACTTCACCGTTGCCCAGATTGTTGAGGTTTCCGCTGCAAGGTTCGCCCGGGGGCGTGTTGCCGCCGCAGAAGGCATTGACCGCTTTCCACTGGGGGTGGTTGAAAGTGTTGAAGGTTTCCCAGCGGAATTGCAGTGTGGAGTGCTCCCCGCTGAACCACGGAAGCTTGATGTTCTTGAGCAGGGCCATGTCCCAATTATTCCGCCCAGGACCCGTGAGGACGTTTCTACCCATGTAGCCGAACATTCCCGGTTCACCATTGGAATAAAGCTGTGCCAAGTTCGGCTGAGCGATGACACCCGGGTCGAACCAAGACGCCGTGGGACCAAACTGCGGATCATTCACAACGCCCTTCTTGATCTTCAGCGGACCCAGAGTGTTGCACCGTACCCCCTCACCGATACCCGAACTCAACCCGGAGATTCCGCAGTTGAAATTAATCGGCTGACCGGTGAAAAAGCTGGTGATGCCGCTGAGCTCCCAGCCACCGAGTGCAACGCGCGCCGCGCCGTTGCCCGAGTTCCGGAAGAATGGCATGTCGTACACATAACTCATTTGCAGGGCATGAGTGCGGTTCAGGCTCGATGTTCCCCGCCATCGACTCAAATTCGAATCGTCAACTCCCGACCCGCCGAAAAAAGCATCAGAGGCGGTGTCGATGTTGTGCGACCAAGTGTAGGCCGCTTGAAAGGTCAGGCCGTGCCCGACGCGGTGTTGAAGGTTCGCCTGCAGGGCATTGTATTCGGACACGCTGTTGTTTTCCCGCTTCGTAATCGAGCTGTAGCCTGTGTACGGAGCGAAGAAGGAAGCGGGAAGAAGGTTGTTGATCAAGATCGACTGCACGCTGCAATTTCCCTCGGCATCGCACCCCGTGCTCCCGGCAAGAGCCGGCACGAGGAGGGTCGTCGCGCCGTTGGGCACCTGATTGATTTGGAAAGAGTTGCCCAAGTGCCGGCCGAGCGTACCTGCGTAATTGATTGTAACCAGGTTCCCCCCCGGGAACTCATGCTGGACGCCGAAACTGAACTGTTGTATGGCGGGCCACTTTTGGTACAGCGGAAGAGCCGTCGCACTGGCGGGACCCAAGGGCCCTGGCTGAATGCTTCGATATCCGTTCACGTTGTAGATCACGGGTAAAAGGTGGTTGGGCGGCTGACCGCCCAGATTTTCCGTGTTCGTTTCGTCGCCGTTTCCAAACTCGTAATAGATGCCGTACCCGCCGCGTATGACCGTCTTTCCCCGTCCAGTGGGGTCGTAGGCGAACCCGAAGCGAGGACCCCAAGTTCCATAGGAGCTGTGCATGCAACCCTTTGGAATCTGGGTTGTCCCGCATTGGAGGAGCCCATTCCCAAAGATTGTGTAGTTGTAGATCTGGCCCGTAGCCTGATTGGGCGCCAGATTCCCGTTCGCGTCGAGCGGCGCCTGCACCGCGGGGTTGTAAAGGCTCGGTATGAAACTTGAGTCGAGTGTTGGGTTCGTGACATCATTCATGGGGACGTAGTAGTAGTAGCGCAGGCCAAGGTTCAGGGTCAGCCGGGGGCTAATCTTCCAGTCGTCCTGGAAATAGGGTTCGAAATCGGTGAACCGCCAATGGCCGCGTCCGTATCCTCCAACCGGAACCCCGTTTACCGTGAACGTCTCCTCCTGGTATGCGGCGATTCTGCCCAGGTAAAGGTCGGCCAGAGCGTTCCCCGTAGTCACCGCATTCGAGCTGTTGAAGGTCATGAATCCCTGCGCTCCCGCACTCGGCTGCGGCTGCTCGTTCTTTTCGTATTTCTCTATAAAAATGCCGGTCTTAATATTGTGGTGACCCTGAACGACAGCGACGTTGTCTTTCAGAGTGTAGGTTGGCCCCGCATTGCTCCAAGGGCGAGGTCCAGCGTCCGCTGCCAGGCAAAACGGAGTGCCACCGCAGACCGAGATTCCCGGCAGCAAAGGCACGTTCTCGTTAGGCGGGAATATCGTCGCGGCCGTCCAGCTACTCGGCTTGTCAATTGACCTCGCGGGCGACGACGGCCCTGCGGCAGGCGTGATGTAAATGTGATTGACCGAGTAACCGAAAATCACTTCGTTCATCAGGCTCGGCTTGAAGATGTGAGTCAGGTGGATTACGGCCGTCTTGCCGGGACTGCTGAATTCCGATTTCCCCGTGTCGAAACTCGACGAGGTCCACAACGCTGGAATCGCCACTTGGTTCCAGGCGTCGCTCGTGAATCGGACCAGGACGGAGGTCTTATCGCTAATATTCTGATCCACACGAATTTGCTCTTCCCGCCAGTCGGTGGGCACGCTAGGAGCCGAAATATAGTTGTCAACGCCGTTGTTGGGCAGTGGGACGTCGGCGTTTAGCAACGCTGCCCCGTTGGGATCGATGGGGACAACGTCGCCGGCGAACGGCTGCCCCGTGGCCGGATCCATTGGGACCGTGCAATTCGAGATCAGGCTGTTATAGTTTGAGGACTGCGGATCGCACTCGCTGAAATCACCCGCGCGCATTCGTAAGGAAGGTGCGGCCGAAGCGATCACCTCGCCCTGCCGGTAACGGCGCCATTCCTCTGACCAGAAGAAGAACGTCTTTGACCTGTCCGTGTTGTAATGTCCCGGAATATAGAAGGGTCCGCCCAGGGTGTAGCCGAATTCGTTTCGCTTCAGCGGCGTCTTGGGAGCGTTCCCACCGGGCGCAGCGATTTGACGGTTCGCAAACCAATCATTCGCATCAAGCACGTCATTGCGAATATATTCGTAAGCATCGCCGTGAAACTCCTTCGTGCCGGACTTCGTGACGATCTCGATGTTCGCGCCCGAATGACGGCCCATCTCAGCGCCGTAGTTGGAAGTGCTGATCCGAAACTCCGCGACGCTGTCCAGGCTGGGAGTGGTGTTGAACGCTAGTCCCCCGGAACCCTCGTCAGCGTTGTTTCCACCGTCGATCTCCCAGTTGCTGTACTCCATGCGGTTGCCATTGAACGAGATGTTGGCGTAGCCGAGAATACTGACCTGCGAGGTATCCAGAGAGTTGTCCGGCATGGCGCCGGGCAGGAGCAGCGATAGCGCCACGAAATTGCGCCCGTTGAGATTCAAGCTTGCGATCTGCGTGCCCGACACAACGTCGGAGACCACCGAAGTTTCGGTTTGAACGTGCGGGACGTTTCCCGTCACCGTAACTTGGTTCGTGACCGTGCCCACAGAAAGCTGCATGTCAACCCGCTGCGTGGCTCCCACGGTCAGGGTGATGCCGTTGCGCACGAGTTTCTGGAAGCCCGGAGCTTCCGCCGTCACCACATAGTCGCCGATGGGGACGCTTGGCGCGGAAAACGCCCCATCTACGTTGCTTGTGAGATTGCGAACGAAGCCCTTGTCAGCATTGGATAAGGTGACCCGGGCAGATGGAATCGCCGCGCCGCTGGAGTCCGTTACTGTGCCTACGATGGTCGCCATGTCCTGCGCCAAGACCGTTCCGAGGCCAAGACTCAAGCCCAATAAGACCGATAGCAAAAGTTTTGTTTTCATCGACGACCTCCTCGGTGCCGTTCGCTCTTCCTCTTCTTCTCTGAACCGTTTCAACGCCCACGGACCGATCTCGACTTGAACCGATTCAATTTGAGAGTTGATATCTACACCCGCTTCGAAAGTGTTGTCAAGACATTTGTTTTGTGGTCTTATATTGAGTTTCCGTGAGGGCAGGTTCCGTCAAACCCGAGTGAATACGGGCAAGGCGCATAGCTGCACCGAAGGGCGACGGCACCTTATCGGCCCGTGAGGGTCGGATTGTCTGGCGGCCCACAATGTCTCGGGGGAGCCATTAGGTCACCCTCCTCCACCGGCCCGGGCTGTACTTGTCCATGGCAAGCAGGCCTTTGTTATCGCGCGCACAGGTCACGGATTTGGTCGGAGACTTGCTTCTAGATTGGTCATGCTTATCCGGTTGTTTCAGCAGAATGCTACAGGTTGTGTTTCTATAGTAGTTAATAAAGCCATGCGATTTTGTTTTCTTTTTTGAAACTAAAAGCATGGTACAATTCTCTCGTCTCGAAAGGA
>JBEKAK010000088.1:0-22638 GCA_050018275.1 Terriglobia bacterium
CCGGGGCGGCTCTCCCCCCCGAGCCGCCCCGGAGAGAAGAACAAAAGCAAAAAACTACCCTGGAACTCGCATTATGATTGGTACAGAAAACGGGGGCAGGTCACACACTCTTCACACTTATAGACTTCGACAAGTAACCTCTGTGTGGCCATTTTGAATCCTTATTTACTCTGGCACGGAAACCAGGCAGGCGCAAGTGCTGAAAACTCTGAAAATGAACCAGTACCGAATCGCGGTGTCTGTTGACCACGCCGACGCCGTCATAGACGCCGCTCCACTTTCTCCCCGCGGCGGGCCGCGGGGTTTTGCACGAGCCTCGGCCAATCAGCTAGGTATCTAGCATGCTGTTCTAAACCTCCAGTACGGGGCACCGGGTCAGGCGGAAGGACAGTTCATCGAGGCAAGGAACTCGTCTTACTTGCGCCGGCCCTCCTGCGCAGATTTAACCTGCCCTTCATCAATCCCTCAATTGTCCTTAATGGGGGAGAGGCACACTGCCTTCGGAGCGCAACCATGAGTTTCATACCGAACGCTGCGATCGTTGTGGCAACGGTAGTACTCCTCGCTATCGGGCTTTGCCTCGCGCACATGATATCGAGCCAGCGGCAGGACGCACGCCTGCAATTCCTCCTCAATCTCATGCAAACCTTTCCCGCCTCTGGCGATCAATCCGAGACCCCGCAGCTCCGAGGCTCGCAGCAAGACCCGCCCGAACGAACCGTTGTGGGAGCCTCGCGCCTTGCGGCCCGGCACGCCGCGCGCGGCTGGCCTTACCGGAAACACCGCTGTTGTTAGCTGCCGCGTTGCGTGGCCAGGGCTTGTAGGCGAGGGGGCGGGTTTCCCGGCCGTTTCGAAGCGAGTTAACAGCAGCAGCGTCGGAGAATCAATTTGTGGTTAGGCAGGGGGTGGCGCTCGTGGGGCGTCACCTGGGACCGAAACCGGGGGGAGTGCGGCGAGCGCCGCGCCGCGCTCCACTCCGGCGCCGAAGGAGGGTTCTGAGCCATGGATGCAAAGGGGCAAGTCGGTGCAGTGGCCGGAGAGGTCTGGCGTCTGCTCGAGCAAAGTGGGCCGCTATCGCTGGCGCAACTGAAGAAAAAACTGAACGGCAGCAGTGAACTCTTGGGTTTCGCAGTCGGCTGGCTGGCGCGCGAAGGCAAGCTTGAAATTCTCGTGGAAAAGAAGTCGTTCCGGGTGCAACTGAAGTAGCGCGCCTCGCGCCGGACGGTCGGCCAGGCAGGCAAGCTGGAAGCCCCGCAGTTCCGGGCGCTGCTTGGGAGGGGAGGGGTTATGGAGGAGAAGGTCAAGGCCCTGCTCGTGCAGGCCCGACCCGGTCCGTTTGACGCTCTCCGGCTGGCGCTGGAAGAGCAGCCGGTAGAGATCCGCACTGCGAGGAATTGCGGAGAAGCAGCTCTGGCTCTCTGGTCCGACCGTCCCCCGCATCTGGTGTTCACAGAAGTCCAGCTTGCCGATGGCAACTGGGCTGATGTCTTGACGCTGGCGGCGAAAGCCTCCGCGCCGGTGAACGTGATTGTCGTGGCGCCGGTCGTGGACGTGAGCTTCTACGTCCAGGCCATTGAGCGCGGTGCCTTCGACTTCATCGTTCCACCGCTGGCTGCGCCGGAGCTCCTGCACGTGGTGCGGATCGCGGCGGACAACGCCCTCGCCCGCCGTCGCGAGCTGGCCCCCGCAGCCCCGCCACCGGAATCCGTCGCCGTCACGCCGCGACCGGAAGATTGCGAGAACGAACCCGCTGTGGCCGGCGCCGAGGACTGAAGCCATCCTCCCAGCCTCATCGTGGTCGCAGGCTTATCGCGGCCAGTCTCGGACTTGACACTGAGGAAGAATTACGGGAAGAATAGAAATCTGCTTCCCGGCGCAGGGCTGAGGAATGACCCAATCTATTTTTGAACTCGCCACTTTCCGCAGCGGCTTCACCTGAGTGTGATCCCTCCGATCGCGGGCCGATTGCCTTCACTGCTATCCCCTATTTCTGACCCGGAGGACTCTATGAAGCCGAACCGTGTGCTTCTGTTTTCTTGTGTTTCCACCCTACTCGTTATGCCAGTCGTGGCGGGAGCACAGAGTGAGTTTTCACCGCCCTCCCGGACCTTCCTGTTCACCTACCAGGTGACCCTCAAGGCGATTCCCACCGGCGCGAAGCGCGTGCGTATCTGGATACCGCGCTCTGCTTCGGACACGAATCAGACCGTGGTTTTGAGAAAAGTCAAGGGACCGGTTCGCCTCCGCGAGACGCGCGAGGCGGCATTCGGTAACCACATCCTTTACGGTGAAATACTTCACCCCTCGTCCAGCACCGCCGAGTTCATAGTGGAGTACCAAGTGACGCGCAAGGAGTACTCCAAGGGCGGTTTTGAGAATCTGGTCAAGGCTGGCCAGGGAGCCATGGGGGCACCCCCGGCAAACCTAGCCCGTTTCCTCGCGCCCGACCGCCTAGTTCCCATCGATGGGAAGATGAAAGAGTTGGCGGACGAGAACACGCGCGGCAAGCAGGGCGCGGTGGAGAAGACGCAGGCGCTTTATGATTACGTCTTCCACACGGTGCGCTACGACAAGTCCGGAACCGGCTGGGGGCGCGGCGATTCGCTGTGGGTATGTGATGCCAAGCACGGCAACTGCACCGACTTCCACTCGCTCTTCATCTCGCTGGCACGGGCGGAGCGAATTCCCGCGCGCTTCGAAATTGGTTTCCCTCTGCCCGCCGGGGTGGAGGGAACCATTCCCGGCTATCACTGCTGGGCGGAGTTCTTTGTCCTTGGGCCGGGCTGGGTTCCAGTGGATATTTCCGAGGCTTGGAAAGATCCTCGCAAGCACGATTACTTTTTTGGGGCGCTCGACGCCAACCGAGTGCAATTCTCCGTGGGCCGCGACCTGGTGCTCCAGCCGAAGCAGGACGGCCCACCCCTTAACTACTTTATCTTCCCTTACGTGGAAGTCGACGGCCAGCCGTTCGAAGGCATCGAGAAGAGATTCTCGTTTCGCGACGTGGCAGGAGCCTGGGACGTGGTTGGGCAGGGCGCGGCGCGTTGAGCCTGAACAGACGCAGGGCGAAACTCGCAGCCCCGGATGATTTTCCGGCGAGCGGCGCGGAAAGATCGGCCCCGTCGCCGCCCCGTCACCTGTATCATGTCAGGGCCTGCTCGCAGAAGCGAGCGCAGTTCCTCTTGCCGAATGGCGGGGCATTCGTCCTGGGGCCCTCGGCGGTCCCGCGGTACGGGGCCGCTGCAAGTGAGGATGGAAGGGCGGTCCGGACCGCGCCGTGGGGGGAAACGCATCTTGACGGCTTGCCGGCCGAGCGGGGGAGCTACACGAGCGCCGGGAGTTCTGTCGCCGGAGGGAGGTCAGGATGTACCTCTTTTGTGGACTAGTCGTGGCGGAGTCCCTCAACGGGCGGCCGGAAAGCCCCCTGGGTTCGATGATGTAATCTCCCTGTCACACCTTTAACATATTCAGGTAACGGGCTTCTTTCAACATCGTTAGCGAATAACACGACAGTGAATTAGGCCCCTTGCCGGGAGTGGCTGAATCCCCCGGGGGCATTTGTAACAACGCAAAACTAAGGAGCAAATGATGCAGACACGCAGGCTCGTCACATCTACGGTCGTGGGTTTGGCGGCGCTTCTGATGGGTTTGTCGCCCATCTTGATTTTTGCCAGTGACCGCCCCTCTCCTCCGAAGGAGCAAACCGCCGCCTCCACAGAGGTGGCCACAAAATCAGATCCAGGCGCCAATGATGAAGTCACGGCGTTGAAGGAACAGATGGCTGTGCAACAGAAGCAGGTTGAGCAGTTGCAGAAAGCTCTGGACGACCAAAGACGGCTTCTGGAGCAAATGCTCAAACCAACACCTGCCACGCAGCAAGCGGTGACCCAGGCGCCCAATGCCAGGCAAGAAGACCCCCCGCAGGTCGCTAGCGTCACGCCGGTGATTCCCAAGAGTCTGGCGAAGCCAGAGAATGCTTCCACGCCGCTTGCGGCGGGAGTTTTGGCAGTGCCGGTAGCCAGCCCCGAGAAGGACAAGGCGGAAGAAACGTCACCCTTGCAGCTGCACGTCGGCAGCGCCTACATTACCCCTGTGGGGTTTATGGATTTCACCAGTGTATTTCGCACCCACGCTGCGGGTGGGAGCATCGGGACGAGCTTCGGGAGCATTCCCTACGGCACGACCGGCTACCAGGAAAATCTCACCGAGTTGCGCCTCAGCATGCAGAACTCCCGGATTGGCTTCCGCGCCGATGCGGACGTGAAGGGCGCTCACGTGATCGGCTACATGGAAACGGACTTCCTCGGGAACAATCCCGCCAACGTCGCTGTGAGTAGCAACAGCAACACCATGCGCTCGCGGGTGTATTGGCTCGACGTCCGGAGGGGCAGTTGGGAAGTACTGGGCGGCCAAACCTGGAGCTTGATCACTCCGGGCCGCGTGGGCATTTCACCCCTGCCCGGCGACATCTTTTTCACGCAGGATATAGACGTGAACTACCAGGCAGGCTTGTATTGGGGACGCATCCCCGAACTGCGGGTGGTCTATCACCCTTCGAAGCAAGTGGCCTTGGCAGTGGCGCTCGACAGTCCTGACCAGTACGCCGGAGGCTCGTCGGGAGGTCCCCTCATTACCCTTCCCGCGGCTCTTAACACCAGCACAACCTATCAGGGAGAATTGGACTATAACCAAAATGGTCTAAACGCTCCCAACGTTGCTCCCGATATCATTGCGAAACTGGCCTTGGATCCTAACAAGCGGGTTCACTTCGAAATCGGAGGAGTGGAGCGGAACTTCAAAGTCTGGAATCCCACCACTACTACCCATTTCTCGGCGCAGGGCGGGGGCGCTTTCCTGAATCTGCACGTGGAACCGGTCAAGGGATTCCGCTTGCTGACGAACAACTTCTGGAGTGACGGCGGCGGCCGGTACATCTTTGGCCAGGCCCCGGATCTGATCGCCCACGCCGACGGAAGCCTTTCCCTGATCCACAGCGCCTCCACGGTTACAGGTTTCGAGTTCACACACAAGAAAACGATGATCTATGCCTATTACGGTGGCATTTACGTTGCCCGCAACACCGCGATCGACGCCAATGGCACCAGCCTAATAGGCTACGGCTATACCGGTGCATCCAGTAGCCAGAATCGCACCATCCAAGAAGCCACCTTTGGTTTCAATCAGACTATCTGGAAGGATGCGAAGTGGGGCGCCGTCAACTTTATGGGCCAGTACTCGTACCTCACGCGCAATCCCTGGTATGTGGCGTCCGGCGGGCCCGCGAATGCAAGTCTTAACATGGTGTTCTTCAACCTGCGCTATACGCTGCCTGGCTCTGCTCCGACCTTAGGGAAGTAGGCCGTTGTCAGGGGAGCCTCGGGGTTCGTTGCAGAGATAAAGATGCCGGGTGGGTGCCAAAGTTCAGCAGGTTGGTGGTCCGACTCTCTGGAATACCGCCCGGCTGGGATTGATACGTTCTGCGGAGCAACCGCAAGTTCCTTAGTGTTCACAACTCCCGGGATCTGGCCGTCGGCCCAGAGCGTCTAGTTCACAGGGCCATTCCACGACGGGCCGCGCGTCGAGCTTGATGCGCGGCCTGTTTTGTTTCAGCGTGCAAAACTCCAGAAAACCTTCAGCCCAACGCAGACTTTTCACAGCGGATGACGGCGAAGCGCCAGGCCTAAACTCATTCGGCTTCGACCCGCCGGGATGTTGACAGCGCCGGGGGATGGCCTGTATATTACGAAATCGGGCTTCGATATCGAGATTGGATAGTATATTCCAGAGGGGCAGAGGATATGACTGCGTCTAATCATCAGGAACTCTGCGCGGGATTGATCCGCATCCACATTCTGTACCACGCCTGCCAAGGACCAATCTTCGGTCTCGGCATGATTGAGGAGCTGCAGCGGCACAGCTACCGATTGAGTGCTGGGACGCTCTACCCGCTCTTGCACGGTATGGAGAAAAAAGGCTACGTCCGTTCCCGCGAGGTGCGGTCAGGCAGGACGATGCGCCGCGTTTACAGGGCCACGCGTGCGGGGCGCACGGCCCTTGCCGAAGCCCGAGAAAAGGTGAAGGAGTTGCTGCGTGAGCTTCTCGAAGAGGACTCCGACCGAAGGGACCGGGTGCTAGGTGCCAGGAAGTAGACGTTGGGGAGCAGGGGTTTTGGAACAACGAAGGTCGCTGAGAGTCGGCTGAGTTGGCGGGCATCTTGTCCAGGAACTCCATCGCGTCGATTTGAGGAGAAATGAGAGATGAAGCTTCCACGGAACGTCATCGTGATCGGACTGTTCGTACTGGTGTCTTCCAGCCAAGTCTTGCAGGCGCAAGTGATGGGTCAGAAGACCGAGGTTTTCACGCTGGGGCAGTCCATTAACTACGCCGTCCAGCATTATCCCTCGGTGCGCGCGGCTTTGGAGCGAATCCAAGCTGCACAGGGGCAAATAGACCTTGCCAGGACGAATTACCTGCCGAGCACCAACATGCTGTGGCAGTCCAACCGCGCCAGCGCAAACAACATATTCGGCCTGGTTCTGCCTCAAAGCGTAGTTCCACCGATCTCGGGTCCAGTGCTTCCCACCACGTCCAACCGTAGTGTCTGGGGGAGTGCTGCGGGTGTCTTGTTCTCCTGGGAACCGTTTGACTTCGGGTATCGCCGGGCAACCGTAAACGTGACGCGCGCCGGCGAGAACATCGCCCGGTCGCAGGCGGCCTTGACGCGGCTTGATGTGGCGACAGCGGCTGCGCAGGCGTTTTTCTCCCTGCTTGCCTCGGAGCAGGTTGCCCAGGCGGCCCAGGCAAATGTGAACCGGTGGGAAGTCTTTGCCAAGTCGGTCCACGTTCTGGTCGATAACCAGCTTCGGCCCGGTGCCGACGCCTCACGCGCCGACGCCGAACTCGCCGTGGCCAGGACGCAATTCATCCAGGCCCAAACCGGAGTGCGCGTCAACCGGGCGGCTTTCGCGGACATTCTCGGAATCACAGGGACAAACATCGAAGTTGATCCGGGTCAGTTGCTCACCTTGCAGCCGGAAGTGAATCTGCCCACGCTCCCACTCGCCTCTCACCCCGCCGCCACCGCACAACATGCCCAAGTCGAGCAAGTGAAGGCGCAAGAACGCGCCCTGGACCGATCCTTCGTGCCACGCTTTTTCACCCAGGCGGCCCTCTCGGGACGGGGTAGCGGCGCCAACCCCGACGGCACAGATGCCAGCGGATTAAACGGTTTGGGCCTCGAACGAATGAACTACGCGGCGGGCATCACAATCACGTTCCCGCTGTTCGACTACTTCTCGAACCGAGCCCAGAAGAAGATCGCGGCTGCCAGCCAGAGGGCAGAAGAAGCGCGTTACGACCAGATGCTGCAGGATTTGTCCGACCAAGTCGAGCAGGCGTTGGCCACACTCGAAGGGGCGAAGAGAGTGGCGGAGAACACTCCGATCGAGCTCCAGGCAGCCCGCGCCAGCGAGACCCAAGCCCGGGCGCGATATCAGGCCGGCTTGGCCACCATCGTGGAGTTTTCCGAGTCTGAAGGCTTGCTGGTCCAAGCGGAGATTGACGATGCCCTGGCCCGGCTCAATGTCTGGCGGGGGTTGGAGGGTGTGGCGGCGGCCCAGGGCAACTTGGAACCGTTCGTCCAGCTCTTGAGCGGCAGGGTGCCTTGATGAGAGCGTCATTGGCCCGGCCATCGCGCTCTTGCAGAAGTCAAGAAGGGGAGTGACTCATGGGGCTCATTCATGCGGCGCTGCGGCGACCGATCACGGTCATGGTGGTGGTGATCGCCGTGGCGCTTTCTTCGATCCTGGCAATCATCCGGATGCGGACGGATATCTTTCCGAATCTGAATCTCCCCGTTATCTACGTAGCCCAACCCTATGGCGGGATGAGCCCGGCGCAAATGGAGGGATACCTGGTCTATTACTACGAATACCACTTTCTCTACATCAACGGGATTGAGAGTGTGGAGGACAAGTCGATCCAAGGCAACGGTCTGCTGAAGCTCACGTTTCATCCCGGCACCGATATGAGTCAGGCCCTCGCACAAACCATCTCCTATGTGAATCGCGCCCACGCCTTCATGCCGTATGGAACGGTGAGCCCCTTCGTGATCCGCTTCGATGCCGGCACGGTGCCCGTTGGCTACCTTGTGTTCTCCAGCAAAACACGCACCATCGGAGAGATCCAGGATCTGGCCCTCAATCGAATCCGTCCCGTGTTTGCCACGCTTCCCGGCGTGTCGGCGCCACCCCCGTTTGGGGGCAACCAGCGGACGATCGTTATCACGGTTAATCCCGACTGGTTAAGGTCGTACAACCTATCTCCCGATGCGGTAGTCAAGGCAATCAGCTCCGGCAACATCCTCATGCCTGCCGGCAATGTGCGCACGGAAAGTCTGCTGCGCATCGTCTCCAGCGATTCCGTCGCCCCTAACATAAAAGACCTATTGGACGTCCCGATCCGCACCGGCGCTGGCCCCACCGTCTACTTGCATGATATTGGAACGGTGGCGGACAGCACGGACATCCCCACCGGTTACGCGTTGGTGAACAGCCGTCGGGCGGTGTACATCCCGGTCACCAAGCGCCCCGACGCTTCCACTCTCGCCGTAGTGAAGGAGGTCAAACAGAATCTCGCCCGGTTCCGCTCCCTGGTGCCTTCCGACATCGACATCACGTATCAATTCGACCAAGCCGGGCACGTCAAGGGCGCCCTGCTCTCGGTGGCCCAGGAGGGATTGCTCGGGGCGCTGCTGACCGGGCTCATGGTGCTGCTGTTTCTGGGTGACTGGCGAAGTTCGCTGATTGTGGTCACCACCATCCCCTTCGCCCTGCTGACGGCGGTGGTGGCGCTGTGGGGAGCGGGGCAGACGATCAACATCATGACACTCGGAGGCCTCGCCCTGGCGGTAGGCATTCTGGTCGATGAAGGAACCGTTGTCATCGAAAACACTCATACGCATCTTGCGCAAGGCGTCCCGCGGGCGCGCGCCGTGTTGGACGCCAGCAAGGAAGTGGTCATTCCGCGATTGCTGGCCATGCTTTCGGTGCTAGCGGTCTTCGTGCCCTCGTTCTTCATGAGTGGGGTCACGCAAGCTCTGTTTTTGCCCCTTACACTCGCGGTGGGGTTTGCGATGGCGGCCTCCTACTTCCTGTCCAGCTCGCTGGTGCCCGTTATGTCCACCTGGATTCTCCGGGAGCATCATGACGAAACCACGGACAAGGGCCGAAGCGGGACGTTTGAATGGTTGCGTGAGAAATGGAGCGCGGTCCTCAATCGGCTCGCACCGCTGCGCGTTGTGGTGGTGGTTGCTTACAGCGTTGTCGCCCTCGCCATCATCTTATTCCTCGGACCGCAGGTAGGAAGAGAATTATTCCCGCGCGCTGCGGCTGGGCAATTCCGGCTGCGTTTCGACGCCCCGACCGGAACCCGTGCCGAAGATACCTCCCGCCTGGTGACGAGCGTTCTGGACGAGATTCAGACAGCGGCCGGGCCGGGGAACGTAGACATCAGCCTGGGTTATGTCGGGACGCAAGGCGCCAGTTATCCCATCAACACGGTGTTCCTGTGGACGAGCGGACCGCACGAAGCCGTGATGAATGTCGCGCTGAATCCCGCCGCTGGAATCGACGTGGCCGCCTTCCAGGAAAAACTCCGGCATATCCTGCCACCGAAATTCCCGGGTTGCTCCTTCTCCTTCGAGCCGGGAGACATCGTCAGTCAGATCATGAATTTCGGGGCGCCCACTCCTGTAGAGGTGGCCGTGACGGGTCCGGATTTTGCGACTGTACGGGCCTACACCGAGAAATTGCGCGACGAGCTGAGCAAGGTATCGGCCTTGCGCGACCTGCGGATTGAGCAGCCACTCAATTATCCCAGCGTGGACGTGCGAGTGAACCGCGAACTGACGGGTCAACTCGGCGCAACGCCGGAGCAGGTGGGCCGCTCCCTTTCGGAGGCCACGGCATCCAGCCGCTTCACAACCCCCAACTTCTGGGCGGATCCGAAGACGGGCGTCGCTTATCAAGTCCAGGTCCAGTATCCCCAACCGCGAATGACTACCATCGAGGACGTTCAGAACATCCCGGTGATGCCAGGCGACGCCCAACACCCGCTCGTCGGAGATCTTGCCAGGGTCACCGAGAGCACGATCGTCGGCGAGTACGACCGTGTCAACGGCCTATGGCTATTGACCCTCTCGGCCAACACGGGGAGAGAAGATCTGGGCAGCGTGGCGAACAGCATCGACACGGCGACCCGTCGCGCCGGCACACCGCCACGGGGAGTCACGGTTCAGATGCGTGGTCAAATCGCTCCCATGCGCGAGACGTTCACCAACCTTGGGATCGGCCTCCTGTTGGCCGTGGCGGTGATCTTCCTGCTGATGGCAGCTAACTTCGAATCCATGCGCCTCTCCTTGGTGGTCCTGACCATCAGCCCGGCGGTGATTTGTGGCGTGATCCTGATGCTGCTCATCACTCACACGACGTTGAACCTGGAGTCGTTCATGGGAGCGATCATGGCCATCGGCGTAGCAACAGCGAACGCTATTCTGCTGGTGACCTTCGCGGACCAGTATCGCCGGGAAGGAACCACATCTGCCGCGGCTGCCCTTCAGGGCGTGAAGACTCGAATGCGGCCCATATTGATGACCAGTCTGGCCATGATCGCCGGCATGGTTCCCATGGCGCTGGCGCTTGGCGAGGGAGCGGAGGCGACAGCGCCTCTGGGCAGGGCGGTCATTGGTGGCCTTTTGGCCGCGACGGTGGTCAACCTGACCGTGCTACCTTTCGTGTTCTCCATAGTTCAGGCGCATGCGAGCACGGTGTCCCGCTCGCTTGACCCAGATGATCCGGCAAGCCGTTACGCAGCACGGTAGGCAACGAGTTCCGAGCAAGCGCGAGGAAATATGATGAAACTTAGGGAATCAGCAACCTTTCTAGCACTCTTGGGGATCTGCCTTCTTTCCCCCTCCTGTAGCCAGGACCGCAGGGGGACGGCGCCGGCGGCCAATCAGACTCCGCCGCCACCGGAAGTGGAAGTAACCCGAGTGCGCTCGCAGAAGCTGCGCACCACGGTCAGGCTTCCAGCCCAGCTCGTACCCTATCAGGTCGTGGACGTTTATCCCAAGGTGACCGGGTTTGTGAAGTGGATCAAAGTGGACCGCGGCTCAAGAGTGAAAGTGGGAGAGCAGATTGCGCTGCTGGAAGCTCCGGAACTCGTGGCGCAGCGGGCTGAGGCGGAATCCAAATTCCAAAGCGCGGAATCGCAACTCGCCGCAGTGCAGGCCAAACTAGCGGCGGACCAAGCCACCTACCAAAGAATGAGCGCGGCGGCCAAGACCCCCGGCGTGGTCGCTCTGAACGACCTCGAGGTGGCGCAGAAAACCTCCCAGTCGGACCAGGCGAGTGTCGTGGCGCTCGAACAGAGCGCAAAGGCGGCTCAAGATGCGTCGCGCGCGGTTTCGCAACTGGAAGCGTATCTGAGCATCAGTGCTCCGTTCGATGGGCAAGTCACCACACGATATGTTCACCCGGGCGCACTGGTAGGGCCCGCCGGCGGACCGGGCGCCATGACGCCCATCGTTCAGATCCAAACGCTCACCCGGCACCGCTTGGTGGTCCCCGTGCCGGAGTACGATGCGGCCGGAATCCCGGAAGGAACAGAAGTGAGTTTCACCGTGCCCTCGTTTCCCGGGAAAACTTTCCAGGCGCCGATCGCAAGGATCTCGCACTCCGTCGACGTTAAGACTCGCACCATGCCGGTGGAGTTGGATGTGCAAGACCCCAAGGCGGAACTCGATCCAGGCGCGTTCTGCGAAGTCTCCTGGCCGGTCCGTCGCTCCTACTCCACCCTGTTTGTTCCGGCCTCTGCCGTGGCTAACGACTTGGAGCGAACATTTGTGATTCGCGTCCGCACCAATCGGACCGAATGGGTGGATGTGAAGACCGGGGCTGCCTCCGGCAACCTCATCGAGGTCTTCGGCGACCTGAAAGAGGGTGACGATGTGGCGGTGCGCGGCAGTGATCAAGTCCGGCCGGACAGTACGGTTGCGCCGCGGCGTGTGAGCGTCCAGTAAGAGTCGCACCTCTTTGAAACATCTGCCATGCAAGGCCGCCGGGGATCCGGCGGTGGTGGTGGGAGCCTCGAAACATGACCTGCTCCGCCCGGGACGGCCAGCGCCAGAAGACAGGTCTGGAGCCCTCAGGCATCCCTTCTGGCTCACAGTGTTTCTAAATCACCAGTGACGAGTCGGCGGGGTTGTCAGGCGTCCCAGGGGCTGGTATAGTGGAGGCTGTAACGAGTGGGTCAAGCAGGGCTGCCTTAATGGAAACAGGAAAAGATACTATGAGCGGAGAGCCCTTGAGGGCAAAGGCCGGGCGCACCGCTACTGGGAAGACGGCCGTTCTTCTATTCCTTGCAAGCCTCGTCTCCCTGGCCTTTCTCGCCAAGCACAGTTTTGGGCTGTCTCACTCGAGCCCCTCCCACTGGATAACTCAAGTCTGCAAGATGCGCGAGGGCCGGCGCGTCGCTGCGCCGCGCGCGGTGGCTCTGCGGGCGCGCTTCACCATCCTCCGGAACGATCGGCCTCGCCCGAGGGTGACCGCGGTCCCCGAGGGCGATCGGTCGCAAACCCCATCCCCCGGTTTCTTCCGTCGCGCCAGGCTGCGAGCTCCTCCTATCTTCTAGTCTCCTCCCTTGACAAGTTTCAGAGATGGCCGAGGCACTGCGGCCTTGACTACTCGCCGAGCAACCTCGGCGATTGAGAATGATCAGTCCCAACGCCTCTCGCGTGTGACCCAGTTGAAGAACTGTAGGAGAAGGTTCTATGAAGCGCATAATTCTTCCGCCGCTCCTGCTCACGCTGGCGCTCGCGGCCCCGGTGGCAGCCAGCACCAGAATCAAAATCGATACCGTAAAAACACGGGCTCCTGTGTGGTTGCCACGACGGTCGCTGATCACTCTCTGGATGATGGATGGAGCATCCACCATTTCCGCGCCATCGATGTCTATTTCGAAGTGCACTGAGGCCACTCGGCGAGATTAGCCGGAGGTACGGCATGTCATCCGAGCCACTACTGACGGCGGAGGATTTGCAGGCGCTCCGTCGTCTCGATACTTGCCAAGTTGCCGACGCGATCGAAACCTTCGATGTGCGTCTGCGCAACGAGGGCTTTATGGATGCGAGCGTCCGCTGCATGTTTCCGGACCTTCCGCCCATGGTGGGGTACGCGGTGACGGCCCGCATCCGCACATCGGAGCCCCCGATGACGGGCAGGGATTACCCGGATCGCACAGATTGGTGGAACTATCTTCTCACCATTCCAGCTCCGCGCGTGGTCGTTTTGGAGGATTTGGACCGGCATCCCGGGCTCGGGTCCTGCGCGGGAGAGGTTCATGCCCATATCTTCAAGGCGCTCGGATGCGTGGGATTAGTCACCAATGGCGCGGTTCGTGATTTGCCGGCTGTCGCCTCGATTGGTTTTTGTTTTTTCGCCGATCACGTTGCCGTGTCTCGTGTCTACTTCCATATGCTCGAATTTGGTGTCCCGGTTGAGGTTGGCAACTTGCGAGTTCGGCCCGGCGACCTTCTGCACGGCGACCGTCACGGGATGATTAGCGTTCCGGTCTCGATCGCGAAGAAGATTCCTGCGGCCGCGGCGAGAGTCCTTAAGCTCGAACGCCAGGTGCTTGAGGTGGCAGACGCGCCGAATCCCTCCCTGCAACAGTTACGCGATGCAGTACAAAAGTCCGTGCGAGAGCGGTAGATTTCGCCCGAGATCACTAATGTCAAGGATCCAGAGTCCGAAGGCGAATGGAGTGTGACGATGTCCGACGAGAGATTCATCACGGAGATTCACCCCTGGAGGTGGTTTCGAGGGTCGGGCCGGAAAGCCGCGGTGACCATCGTCCTGATGGGCTTAATGGCAACGGTGAACTGCTCACGCGAAGGCGCCCGCCGTGCCGACGCTGCTGAGGCCGACAAAGTCGTGAACGTCGCGGTGAGCAAGGTCGTTCGCGCCGACCTCTCACAGAGCCTGCGGATTGCGGCGGAATTCAGGCCGTTTCAGGAGATTGAGGTCCACGCCAAGGTCGCTGGATATGTGAAGAACATTGATGTCGACGTAGGTGACCGGGTGAAGAAAGGACAGACACTGGCGGTGCTGGAAGTGCCGGAGCTTCGGGATGAGCTGAATCAGGCAGCCGCGTCGAGGCGGCAGAGCGAGCGGGAGGTGGACCGGGCCCGACATGAGCTGAAGCGCGCCGAAGCCGACTACATGGTTGCGCACCTGACCTCCACCCGCCTGGAGGGTGTCATGAAGACCCGTCCTGAGCTCATCGCCCAACAAGACGTGGACGATGCGCAGGGGAAAGATGAGGCCGCCGAAGCCCAGGTGGAAGCAGCGAAGGCCGGCTTGGCTGCAGCGCAGGAACACCTTCTCGAGGCTACAGCGAATCGCGAGAGGGTGCAGGCCCTGCTGGACTACACCAGAATCACGGCTCCTTTTGATGGAGTTGTCACCGCTCGATATGCGGATACGGGCGCGATGCTGGCAGCGGGGACTTCGTCCGAGCAGCAGGCGCTCCCTCTTGTCAAGCTCTCCCAGAATGGGCTGCTCCGCCTTGATATTCCGGTTCCTGAGACCGATGTCCCGAACGTGAGCCTGGGGAAGAAAGTCAGCGTCGAAGTGCCGGCTCTCAATAGGACTTTTGAAGGTACGGTGGCAAGGTTCACGGACAAGGTGGATTCCGGCACTCGCACCATGATGACAGAAGTCGATGTCGCCAACGCCAAGTTGGAAATCGTGCCGGGCATGTATGCTTACGTCTCCTTTCCAGTAATCGAAAGAAAGAACGCGTTGGCGGTCCCTATCCAGGCGGTGTCACGCGAACTGGACAAGGCCGTCGTGTATCGCGTTAACAGCGACGGGCGGATCGAAATCCTGCCGGTCTCCCTCGGCATTGAAACCCGCAACCGGATTGAGATTGTCTCTGGCCTCTCGGAGGGCGAGCGGGTCGTAGTCGGCAATACCAGCCAGCTCCGCCAGGGTGAGGTCGTCGCTCCCAAAGAAGCGGAGTTGTCCGAGACCCGAGGAGGCAGCTAATGTCTCGTTTCGCCATTCGCAACCCCTATTTCATCATCGTTCTCTGTCTCTTCGTGTTAGTGATCGGTCTGACCAGCCTGGTCCGGATGCCTGTCGATCTGTTTCCACCCATCAATATTCCGGAGGTGGTGATCGCCACGTTTTACAACGGTATGCCTCCCGAGGATATCGAGACCGAGATCACCGGCCGCTTCGAACGATTCTTCACCCTGGGCGCCGGCATTGACCACATGGAATCACGCTCACTTCCTGGGGCGAGTGTGATCAAGGTTTACTTCCAACCGGGGACGAGCGCCGACGCGGATGTCGACGAGATCTCGAACCTGGCCATGGCGGACCTCCGCCGTTTGCCGCCGGGGACGCTGCCGCCCGTGGTGATGAAATTCGACGCTTCCAGCCTCCCGGTTTGCCTGATCACGCTCAAGGGGCAGGGCCTGAATGAGACTCAACTTCGCGATCTCGGCCAGTTCACCGTCCGAAACCAGATCGCCACGGCGCCTGGGGCTTCGATCCCGCCTCCTTTCGGTGGCAAGTACCGGCAGATTATGGTCTACGTCGATCCCCTGAAGCTTCAGTCCCACGGGCTCAGCGTGATGGATGTGGTTCGCGCAGTTAACAACGCCAACCTGATACTGCCCGCGGGCGACGCGAAGATCGGACCCTACGATTACAACATTTACACCAACAGCCAGATCGAAGATGTGGCGGATATCAACAATGTTCCCCTCAAAACGGTCGGGAATTCTTACGTGACCGTCGGAGACGTCGGTTCCGCCCAGGATGCGCACACCATCCAGACGAATATCGTGCGGGTGGACGGACAACCCTCGGTCTACCTCCCCATCATGAAGCAAGGAGGCGATACCAACACCATCGCCGTGGTGGACGGTATCCGCAACGTGGTGTCGCACCTTTACGATGTGCCCAAACAACTCGTCACCAACGTGGTGTTTGATCAATCGCAGTACGTGAAGAAGGCCATCAGTACCCTGCTGCATGAAGGCGCCACGGGCCTACTGCTCACCGGGCTGATGGTGCTTCTATTCCTGGGGAGCCTGCGCGGGACAGCGGCGGTTTTCCTTTCGATTCCGCTTTCTGCCCTCGCCGCCCTCATCGCTTTGTATTTCGGCGGCAGCACGATCAACAGCATGGTGTTGGCGGGCTTGGCGATCGTCTTCTCGCGCCTGATTGACAACTCGGTAATCGTGCTCGAGAACATTTTCCGTCACATGGAACTGGGCGAGCCTCCGGACGTGGCGGCGGAAAAAGGTGGGCAGGAGGTGAGCTTGGCGGTGCTGGCGGCGACCATTGCGAGCGCCGTGGTCTTTTTCCCGGTCACGTTCCTGTACGGCGTAAGCAGGTTCCTCTTCTCAGCTCTGGCGTTGGCCGTCGTTCTGGCTCTGTTCGCGTCCTACCTCGTCGCCATGATCGTGGTCCCCTTGTTCTGCGCCAAGCTGATCAAGGGCGTTTCGCACATCGCTGGGCACGAGGGCGAGCAGGGAGCGGAAACGGAAGAGGGCGGCTCCGCCCGCGTCAGGAAGGCGCGCGCTTCGTGGGGCGCCCGATTCAACACTGCCTTCAATCAGAAGTTCCATCAGGTGCTGGACTGGTATGAGGCCAAGGTTGACCAATACCTGCGCCGACCCGGGCTGGTGGTCGGCGCTATCCTGGGCGTATTCCTGGTCAGCCTGCTCATTTTTCCGCTGCTCGGTGTCGCCTTCTTTCCCCGCAGCGACGCCGGCCAGTTTGTGATCAACCTCAAGGCTCCTTCGGGAACGCGTATCGAGGAAACGAACCGGTTGGTGGCCAAGGTCGAAGACCTGATCCAGCAGGTCGTCAAGCCCCACGACCTGAAACTGATTGTTTCCAACATCGGCGTCATACCCGGCTTCTCGTCGATCTACACCAGCAATTCCGGACCCCATACCGCCACCGTCCAAGTAGCCTTGACGGAGGACCACCAGATCGGCAGTTACGAATACATGCACCGCGTCCGCGAGCGCATCGAGTCGGAACTGCCGCAGGTCAGTGCCTTTATTCAATCCGGCGGTTTGCAGGATGCCGTCTTGAACCAGGGCCTCCCCGCTCCCATCGATTTGCAGGTCACCGGCCAGCACCTTCAGTCGACCTACCGGGTCGCCACCGATCTGGCGAGCCAGATCCGTAGCCTGAAAGGCGTGAGTGATGTGTACATTCCCCAGGACATCGATTATCCCGCGTTGCGACTGCAGGTCGACCGGATACGCGCTGGAGAACTGGGACTGAGCCAGCAGGAAGTGGTCGACAATGTCATCACGGCCCTGACTTCCAACCAGATGATCGCACCGAGCTATTGGATTGATCCGCGCACGGGCAACGACTACTTCCTTACTGTGCAGTATCCGGAAAGCGACATCAACACGATCTTCTCCCTGAAGGGCATTCCGATCCGTTCACCTTCATCGAAGGCGCCCGCTTTTCTCGACCAGGTAGCAACCGTCGAGAACTTCAAGGCGCCGACGGAAGTGGACCACTATCAGATCCAGAGAGTGATTGACATCTACGTCACTCCAACCACTGAAGACCTGAGCCGCGTGGCCAACGCCATCGATAAGATCACCGCCCGGACGCACCTCCCGGAAGGAGTGGGTCTGGTGATGCGCGGTATGGTGGAAGGCATGCGCCAGTCTTTTCGCAGTTTTGGTTTTGGGCTGATTCTGGCCCTGGCTCTTCTTTACCTGGTTCTGGTAGCCCAGTTCCGCTCCTTTATCGATCCGGTCTTGATTCTGCTCGCCGTCCCCACCGGAGTGACGGGCGTGCTGGTGTTCCTGTGGATCACGGGAACCACCATGAACGTGATGTCGCTGATGGGCGTGGTCATGATGGTGGGCATGGTGTCTTCGAACAGCATTCTAATTGTGGAATTCGCCCATCAGCTCGAAGCGGAGATGTCCGTCCGCGACGCGGTGGTTACTTCCTGCCGCATCCGCTTGCGGCCGATTTTGATGACTTCCCTCGCCACAATCTTTGGACTGATCCCCATGGCGCTCAAGCTCGAGACCGGAGGCGAGGCCTATGCCCCGCTGGGGCGCGCGATTATCGGTGGCCTGATCGTTTCCGTGGCGCTTACCGTGTTCATTGTACCGGCCGCGTACCTCCTCGTGTATCGCAACAGCCAGGGTCGGGGCGAGTCGCCCGCGCTACCCCAGGAGGTGCGATGACGAAGCGAATCCTCGAGATCGTTCTAAGTGTGGTTCTAGGTTGCGGGGTACTCAGCTTCGGGCAGACACCCCAGAACCGGGCGCCGCAGAACCTGAGCCTCAAGGAAGCGGAAGCCATCGCGCTCAAAACCCATCCCCAGGTTCAGGCCGCGGAATTCACCGCCATGTCATCCAGCGAGATCGTGCGCGAAGTGCGGTCTGCTTACCTGCCCACTCTGGCTGGCGACGTCACCGGGGCGGGCGCGGAGCGTGGCATTCGCGTGGGCGCGGGATTCTTTTCCAACCCGCGCATCCTGAGCCGCTTTTCCCAGGGCCTGACCATTTCGCAGCTCATCACGGATTCCGGCCGCACACCCAACCTGGTGCAGAGTTCGAAACTGCAGGCGCAGGCCGACCAGGAAAACGTTCAGAGCACTCGCTACCAAGTCCTGCTCAACGTGAACCAGGCTTATTACAATGTGCTCCGCGCCCAGACGGTCGTGAAAGTCGCGGAAGAAACCGTGGCGGCGCGGCAATTGGTTGTCGACCAGGTGACCGCCCTGGCGAAGAGCAAGCTGAAATCTGAACTCGATGTCAGCTTTGCCAGCGTGAATCTGGCGGAAGCCAAGCTTCTGCTGATTGGCGCCCAGAACGACGTGGAGAAAGCCTTCGCCGAGCTCTCGCGGGCGCTCGGCAACCGCACGCAGCAGCAATTCAAACTGGTGGATGAACCGCTGCCTCCTTCACCCGCGCAGAATCCCGATGAACTGGTTGCGCAGGCTCTGGCTCAGCGGCCCGAGCTCCTGGCCCTGCGCCTCCGCCGCGACGCGGATTTCAAATACGAGCGGGCCGAGCGCGATCTCGCCTTTCCCACCGTGAGCCTGTTTGCCGCGGCGGGATTCCTGCCGGAAGTGGCCAATCCCGGCGGCGCGATCCCGCTTCCCAATCACTATGACGCTGCCGTGGTCAATGTCCAGATTCCGGTTTTTAACGGTCACTTGTTTGCGGCACGCCGCGCGGCGGCCAGCTTTCGCGCTCAGGCTTCGGATCAGCAGCTTCGCGACGCCGAGGATCGCATTGCGCGCGATGTCCGCTCCGCCTGGGCCGACGCCATGACCTCTTACCAGCGGCTCGACGTTACTGCGCAACTGCTGCAACAGGCGACTCTGGCCTTGGAGCTTGCGCAGGGCCGCTATAATCTTGGACTCAGCTCCATCGTGGAATTGTCGCAAGGGCAACTGAATCTGACCCAGGCGCAAATCACCAACGCCAGCGCGAAGTACGACTACCAGATTCAGCACGCCGTTCTCGCGTATGAGATTGGGCAGTTACGCTGAAGGAAGCAGAACCTACTGTGCGTGGTGACGGTCAGTGGGCGATCCCACAGTGCCGGGTTAGATTGCGGTCCTCTGTCTTCACCCCCCCCTTTATCCTCACGCAACCGAGGCTTAATCTCCCTGTAACATTCCTGCCCGAAAATGATCATCTGCCAAGCACCTAAATCTAGGAATAACCGTGACTTAATTCCGCCGTAACACACACTTCCGATACTGGCGACGGAGGAACCCACATGAAACTCAAGTCTTCAATTACAGGTATCGTCCTGGGCGCGGCACTGATTGCGGCGGGAGTCATCACACTTGTCGATTCCCCTGCGGCGGCCCCTGCCCCATCTCCACTCCTAATCAATGCGGCGGGAGCAACCTTCCCGTACCCCATTTATTCGAAATGGTTCACCGACTACAACCGGATTCACCCTGACATCCAGATCAACTACCAATCCATCGGTTCCGGGGGCGGCATCCGGCAACTGCAAGCCGGAACGGTGGATTTCGGTGCTTCCGACATGCCCCTCAACGACCAGATGCTCAACGATTTCAAGGTCAAGGTGTTGCACTTCCCGACGGTGCTGGGCGCAGTCGTTCCCACCTACAACATCCCGGGAGTTACCCAGGAACTGAACTTCACGGCCGAGGCGCTGGCTGACATTTTCTTGGGCAAGGTCACCAAGTGGAATGATCCTGCCATTGCCAACGCGAACCAGGGTGTGAACCTGCCCGACCAGGATATCGTCGTGGTTCATCGCTCGGAGGGCAGCGGCACGACGTTTGTGTGGACCGACTATCTCTGCAAGGTCAGCAAGGATTGGGAAACCAAAGTCGGACGCAATGCGTCGGTCAACTGGCCGGTGGGCTTGGGTAACAAAGGCAACGAGGGCGTTACGGGGCTCGTGAAGCAGACCCCCGGCGCGATCGGGTACGTCGAGTTGATTTACGCCATGCAAAACCAGTTGCCTTACGGCCGGGTCAAGAACTCGGCGGGCGCCTTCGTTAAGGCTGATCTTGCCAGCACGACAGCGGCGGCGGCCGGCGAAGCCAAGATGATGCCTGCGGACTTCCGCGTTTCTATTACCAACGCGCAGGGTAAGGCTGCCTACCCGATTTGTAGTTTTACCTACCTGCTGATTCCGGCGAGCATCCAGGATGTAGCCAAGAAGACGGCCATCAAGGACTTTCTCCACTGGATGCTGGCCGATGGGCAGAACGACGCCGAAGGCTTGAGTTACGCAAGGCTGCCGAAGGATGTCGTGGCGCGAGAGATGAAAGCCATCGGGCAGATCAACTAGCATGGCGAGTGCTCCAACTACGGTTGACCACGTGCGCCCGCCGGGGCGCACGTGGGAGTTCATCAAGCGGCTGCGCGGGGGCGACGAGGTCGCTCACCTGATCACCCTGCTGGCCGCCGCCAGCATCATCGTGGTGACGGTGATGCTGGTTTACCAGCTCTATGTTAATTCGGCCCTGCCCCGCCACAAGTTCGGGTTCAGCTTCTTCCTCGGAAAAACCTGGGATCCGGTGAGCGGAGAATTTGGCGCCTTGCCGTTCATATTTGGCACGGTCGCTTCCTCGGCGCTGGCTCTTTTGGTGGCGGTGCCTCTCGGTGTAGGGGCGGCCATTTTCCTCTCTGAGCTTGCTCCCCCGCGCATCTCCAACGTGACGACGTTCGTGATCGAGTTGCTGGCCGCGGTGCCCAGCGTCATCTATGGCTTACTGGGAATTTTCATTTTGGTGCCAGTGCTGCGCATAGTGGTGATGCCGTTCCTCAAGACGACTTTGGGATTTCTCCCGCTCTTCAAAGGGCCCATTTACGGCGTCAGCATGCTGGCGGGTGGACTCGTCTTGGCCATCATGATCGTTCCCTTCATCATCTCCGTTTCGCGGGAGGTGTTGATGGCTGTGCCGGTGGAGCAACGCGAAGCGGCGCTGGGGCTGGGAGCCACGAAGTGGGAATCCACCTGGCAGGTCGTGGTGCCTTTTGCGCGTGTGGGGATCATGGCCTCGATTTTCCTGGCCTTGGCGAGAGCGCTCGGGGAAACCATGGCGGTGACCATGGTGATCGGCAATGATCCCAGAATCAACGCCTCGCTCTTCGCCCCCGCCTATTCCATCGCTGCCGTGATCGCCAACGAGTTCACGGAAGCGACGGGTGATTTGTATCTCGAAGCCTTGATCGAGTTGGGGCTCGTGCTCTTTTTGCTCACGATTCTTATTAACGGGCTGGCGCGTCTGGTGATTATAGCGACCACGCAAAAAGGGGCTGCACAGGGATGAGCTTTCGCACCCGCTGGCGCAAATTCGTGAATGTCTTCATGCTCAGCCTCACCGGTTTGTGCGCACTGGTCACGGTTTCTGTCCTCTTCTTCATTCTGGGTTATCTCCTGTGGTATGGCGGCAGGTCGCTCAACTGGGCTTTCTTTACCCATTTGCCCACGCCGGTGGGCGAAACCGGCGGCGGAATGGCCAATGCCATTGTGGGCAGCGGCAAGCTGCTGCTGCTCGCTTCGCTGGTGGGCGTCCCCGTGGGCATTCTGGGGGGTGTTTATCTGGCGGAATTCGGAGGGCAGACGTTCTCGTTTGTCGTCCGCTACACGACGGACCTGCTCAACGGTGTGCCCTCGATTGTGATGGGAATTTTCGCGTACACGATCATTGTCCTGCCCATGCGGCATTTCTCTGCACTCGCGGGTGGCTTGGCGCTGGGGGTGATGATGATTCCCATCGCGGTGCGCACCACGGAGGAGTCCTTGCGGTCGGTCCCGGGAACGCTGCGGGAAGGCGCCCTGGCGCTCGGAACGAGCAAGTGGAAAACCGTGGCGACGGTGGTCATGCCCGCGGCCATGCGCGGCATCGTCACCGGCGTTATGCTCACCCTGGCTCGCGTGGCTGGCGAAACCGCTCCCCTGCTTTTCACCGCCTTCAGCAACCGCTTCTGGAGTTCGGGCTGGAATCAGCCCATCGCCTCATTACCGGTGATGATCTACACCTACGCGATTGCTCCCTACGACGATTGGC
>JBEKAK010000089.1:0-22434 GCA_050018275.1 Terriglobia bacterium
CCGGGTCCCACGGCCCCAGAAAGGAGACGGAGGTGTAAAGGATGTCCTGGCACCCCGTGTAAAGTATGTCTTGGCAACGAACACTAAAGCTCGGCGCTACAACAGGCAATCACCGCAGCCAGAGACCCCGAGGGCCTCTTCCACCATCCCGTTAGATGGGAAACTCGCGCAGGTTCGGATCAATCCGCAGCGCCGCCTCGGTGAGTCTCTGCACGGCTTCGGTCGTCGCGCCCGGGGCAAGCTCTTTCAGGACTAAGCCGTCCGGTGTGACGTCAATGTATGCCAGTTCGGTGACGATCGTGTTCACGACGCCCTCGCCGGTCAGCGGCAGCGTGCACTGCTTCAGGATTTTAGGGCGGCCGTTTTTGGCCGTGTGCTCCATGGCAACAATCACCCGCTTGGCACCGGCCACCAGATCCATGGCGCCTCCGATTCCCTTCACCATTTTCCCGGGGATCATCCAATTGGCGAGGTCACCTTTTTCGTCAACCTCCATAGCGCCCAGGACCGTCAGGTCGATGTGCCCGCCGCGGATCATCGCGAACGAGTCGGCGCTGGAGAAATACGCGGCGCCCGGAATCTCCGTGATCGTCTCCTTCCCGGCGTTGATCAAATCCGCGTCTTCCTCGCCTTCCCACGGGAAGGGACCGACGCCCAGCATGCCATTCTCAGCCTGCAGCACGACCTCAATGCCGGCCGGCACGTAATTCGCAACGAGCGTCGGCATGCCGATTCCCAGGTTCACGTAGTAGCCGTCTCTCAGCTCTTGCGCCACTCGCCGCGCGATGATTTCACGCTTTTCCATCAGCTCGTTTTCTCACCGTCCGTCTCTCGATGCGCTTCTCGTAATTCGCCCCTTGCAGAATCCGCTGCACGTAAATGCCCGGGGTCACAACCGCGTCCGGATCGAGCTCGCCGAGCTCGACCAGTTCCTCAACTTCCGCGATGGTCACCTTCGCCGCCGTCGCCATCATGGGGTTGAAGTTCCGTGCGGTCCTCCGGTAAATCAGGTTCCCCCAGCGGTCGCCCTTCCAGGCCTTGACCAAAGCGAAGTCCGCCGTCAACCCGCGCTCGAGCAGATGCTTTCGCCCGTCAAATTCGCGCACCTCCTTGCCTTCCGCAACCACCGTCCCCACCCCCACGGGCGTGTAGAATCCCGCAATCCCGGCGCCGCCCGTGCGGATGCGCTCCGAGAAAGTTCCTTGCGGAAGCAGTGTGGCTTCCAATTCTCTTTTCAAAACCAGCTCCTCGAACAGCTTGTTCTCGCCTATGTACGTGGCGATGATTTTGGTGATTTGCCGGTTGCTGAGCCACCGGCCCACTCCGAATCCATCCACGCCGGCGTTGTTGCTGATTACGGTGAGATTTTGGGCGCCCTTGCGGCGTACCGCTTCAATAAGGTTTTCCGGAATTCCGCAAAGCCCGAAGCCTCCCACCATGATCGTTGCGCCATCGGGCAGGTCGGCAATCGCCGCATCGGCGTTCGGATAAACCTTGTTCAAGAAAACTCCTGCGGTAACGCCCCCGTGCGGTCTCACCTGGATTTACCGCCCAGGGTGTGGCGTGCCCTGAGCCCCGGAGAACCGCACTCAGCTCAGTCGGTAGAAAGCCCGCATGTTGCCCATATGCGGGTAGAGGGCGTAGCGCTTGATCTCCAGGATCTGCTTCAAATGGCCCAAGTCGTGAAATGCCCACTCGGTGATCAGTTCCTCAGCGGAAATCTCCCCCACTTTTTGATGGACCCCTTTGCGTTTCAATTGACCGGGTCGAAGCTTTCGAAGCCACTTCACGTTGGCTCGACACTGGCGCGTGAGACTGGCTACGCTCCGCCGAGGGTCTAGCCTGTTGTATTCCATTTCGGCCGCACGCGCCTCCTGATCGAATGACGGCAGGGTGGGGTTTACCTGCTCGACCATCGCCGCGACGCGCGACCGCATGCCAAGTTCCTCCACATCGGCCAGGTGCGCCAACACCTCCTGGACTGACCACTTGTTCGGCACGGCGCGGGTCTGCATCTCCCGCCGCGACATCGTGGAGATTTCGCGCCTCAACTTCTCCGGGGTCGTCGCGAGTATTTCCAGAACTTGTTTCAGCATGAACCTCCTCCCGGATCTTGCCTCGGCGGAAGATGACGCGCCGCGCCTGCGGCCCTGCCCTTCGCCCAGCGGCGGAAGAGGTCTATAGGCGAGGGCTTAAGCGCGCCAACTGTAGCGTTAGCTGATCTCGCGCAGCTTGTCGCGAAGGCGCGAGGCCTGCTGGAACTCGCGCTCCAGCTCGCGGTCACTCAAGTGCAATTTCATCGACTCCAGTTTCTGAATCAGCGCTTCCAGCGCCATCTGGAGGTTCTCGATATTCGTCAGGCAAATGTCGCGCCAGACGGAGTAAGGGCTCTCGGCCAGGCGAGTCACGTCGCGGAACCCCGACGCCGCGAGTTCCAAGGGGAGCCGCCCTTCTGCGCCCTGGTCCGCGATCAGGCTGGCAAGGCTGGTGGACAGGAGTTGCGGCAAGTGACTCAGGAAGGCGACCGCACGATCATGACTCGACGCGTCGGTCCAGTACGGCTGCGCTCCGAGGGAGGTGAGGAGCGCCGCAAAGCGCTGCACACGCATATCGGATTGATGCGCAGGCGCGAGGGGAGTCAGTACGTAGCGAGTCCGGTCAAAGAGCTTTGCATCGGCGTTTTCTACGCCCGAGCGTTCCTTGCCGGCCAGGGGGTGCCCGCCCAGGAACAGGGGCGCTTCTCCGAACACCTCGTGCGCCCGCTGGCAGATGAGCCGCTTCGTGCTGCCCACATCGGTTACGAGCGCGGTGAAGACGCAAGCTGTCTTCAGCGCTGGCAGCAAATCGAGAATAGTTCCGACCGGCGTCGCCAGGATAACGAGATCCGCCCCGTGGACGGCCTCCGCCACATCGGGATTCCCCTCATCGACCAGATCCCGGCCGATGGCGCGGTCAACTACCTCCTGACGATCACAGCCGACGCGCCGGCCCGTGAAGCCCGCCCTCTTGAGCGCCAGCCCCCACGATCCGCCCACCAAGCCCAAACCGACAATCGCGACGCGGCGAAAGGTTGGCTCTGACAGTGCTTCTCCCAAGGAATCAACCCCCAACTGCGTTTCAGAGGTAATTGCAGGAGCCGCAACACGAAGCTTTGCGGCATTTCCCTTCAACTCTTCGACTTTTCAACTTTCAACTTTAGACTGTCCTTGCAGCTTTCTCCCCACTGCCGGCGCAATCATGCGTAATTCTTTCATCAATTGCTCGAACTGCTCGGGGAAGAGGGACTGCGCGCCGTCGCTCAGCGCCTTTTCGGGGTCGTTGTGAACTTCGATCAGCAGGCCGTCGGCGCCGGCGGCCAGGGCGGCGCGCGCCATGGGAGCTACTTTGTCCCGCCGCCCCGTCCCGTGCGAGGGGTCGACCACGATCGGCAAGTGAGAGAGCTTCTTGATGACCGGGATGGCGGAAATATCCAGCGTGTTGCGCGTAGCGCTTTCAAAGGTCCGAATGCCTCGCTCGCACAGCACCACGTTGTAGTTGCCGCCGGACATGATGTATTCGGCGGAGAGCAGCAACTCCTCGATGGTGGCGGAAATTCCGCGCTTCAGCAGAATGGGTTTTGAAACTTTGCCAAGTTCTTTCAGCAGGTTGTAATTCTGCATGTTGCGGGCGCCCACCTGGAGCATGTCCACGAAGTCGAGCAGGAGGGGAATCTGGGTTTGGTCCATGACCTCGGAAACGACGAGGAGGCTGTGCTTGTCCGCAGCCCGGCGCAGGAGTTCCAACCCTTGGGGACCGATCCCCTGGAAACTGTATGGAGAAGAGCGCGGCTTGAAAGCGCCTCCACGCAACACCCGCGCGCCGTGCTGTGCGACCCAGGCGGCCACGGTCTCGATTTGTTCGGCGCTTTCCACGCTGCACGGGCCGGCCATCACCACCACCTCTTCGCCCCCGATGGCAACGCCCCGGCCCATTTGCACGATGGACCCCTCCGGGCGGAAATGCCGGCTGGCCAGCTTATAAGGCGCCGTAATCCGCAAGACTTCCTCGACCCCCGCCAGCAGCTCGATGTCGCGGGTATCGAAATCCACTTTGGCGCCCACCGCCCCCAACACCGTGTGGCGCGCTCCGGTCGAACGGTGGATATCAAATCCCATATTCATCAATTTATTAATAACGCGCTGAATCTCTTCCTCGGTCGCGCCTTCCTGCATCACGACCACCATAAAGCATCACTCCTTCCGCAAGGAACTTCCCGCTTCCATGGAATGCCGCTCGAGTGAACGCGCCTCGTCAATGATGCGCTCAAACAGGCGGCGGATGGCAGCGTCATCGAGGGGCCCGCCGTTTGCCTTCACGA
Source organism: Terriglobia bacterium (assembly GCA_050018275.1). GTDB lineage: Bacteria > Acidobacteriota > Terriglobia > UBA7540 > UBA7540 > Bog-366. The sequence goes on from JBEKAK010000089.1 coordinate 4,358, forward strand.
CATTGCGCAGGATCTCGGCCTCGCGCTCCGGTTGCCATGCCGGAAGATCCAGTTTCTTCTTCCAGTGGCCGATCTCTACGGCGCATCGTGAGCGCTCGTTCAGAAGTTTCACGAGTTGCTGGTCGATCTCGTCGATTCGCTTGCGCCAGCCATCGAGGTCGTTCATACGGGTTGACCCCCCGTCCCTGCTTTGAGCCCGCGCACGAAATGTTCAATCGCCGCCGGTCCTTCTCGGGAGTATCGTTCTTCAATGGCGTGCACGACCGCGCTGCCCACCACGGCAGCGTCCGCGTGCGCCTGCACCTCGCGAACCTGTGCCGCGGTCGAGATTCCAAATCCCACGGCAAGCGGCAGGGAGGTGAACCGCCGCGCGCGCTCCGCCAGCGGCCGCACGCTCGAGGCAATCTCACTTCGCTCCCCCGTCACACCGGTCCGCGAGATGAGGTAGAGGAAACCCGTCGAGAGTTTTGCGGCGCGTTCCAGCCGGTCGTCGGGCGATGTAGGCGAAGCGAGAAAAACCGTGTCGAGGTTCTGCGCCCGCATCGCACGAAGGTAATTCTCCGCTTCTTCGGGGCTCAAGTCCACGACGAGTGCGCCATCGGCTCCCACCTGCGCAGCGGTCGCAGCGAATTCCTCCAGGCCATACTGCAAAATCGGATTGTAATAGCTGAACAGGATCATCGGCGCCCGCACAGCCTTACGCCAGCCTGGAAATCGCTCCAGGATTTTGCGCAGCGTCGCCCCGGCGCGCAGCGCTCGCTCCGAGGCGCGTTGGATCACCGGCCCATCGGCCAGCGGATCGGAAAAAGGCACGCCCAGCTCGATCACATCCGTTCCCGCCCGGTCGAGCGCCGACAACAACTCTCCGGTGGCGCCCAAGGTGGGATCACCCGCGGTCAGATAGACGATCAGGCCCTTCGCGTGCTGCGCGCGCAGGTAACGAAACCGGGCCTCGATGCGCGTTGTAGAAAGTGAGGGCATCCGAAATCCATAGAGAAGCACTCAGCGATCAGCTTTCAGCTAAAGCTCTAAGCTGACGGCTGAGTGCTGACCGCTGATGGCTAAAATCATAGAATCCCTGCCGACTGAAAGATCCCCAAATCCTTGTCGCCGCGGCCCGAGAGATTCACCACGATGATCCAGTCGCGCGGCATTCCCGGCGCGCGCTTGACAACCTCGGCGAGCGCGTGCGCCGGCTCGAGCGCAGGAATAATTCCTTCCACCTGCGAGAGCAGGCGCGCCGCTTCCAGCGCTTCGTGGTCGCTCACGTGGGTGTACTCGACGCGCCCCTGGCGAAACAGCGCGGCGTGCTCAGGCCCCACGGCGGGATAGTCGAGTCCCGCGGAAACCGAGTGGGTGCTGGCGATCAGGCCGTCTTGCGTCTGCAACACGTACGTGTACGAGCCGTGGAGCACGCCCGGCTTTCCACCCGCGAAGCGCGCCGCGTGCTCGCCCAGATTCGGCCCTCGCCCGCCCGCCTCCACGCCCAGCATCTTCACGCTCGTGTCGGGTATGAAATCGTAGAACAGGCCGATGGAATTGCTCCCTCCTCCCACGCAGGCGCAGAGCAGATCCGGCAGCCTTCCCACGCTCTGCAGAATCTGCCGGCGCGTTTCCTGGCCGATGATCCTTTGAAAGTCGCGCACCATCATCGGGTAGGGATGCGGGCCCAGCACCGATCCCATCAGGTAGTGAGTGTTGTGAACGTTCGTCACCCAGTCGCGCATGCCCTCGTTGATCGCGTCCTTGAGCGTCTTGGACCCTGAGGAGACGGGAACCACCTGCGCGCCGAGCAGCCGCATGCGGAAGACGTTGGGAGCCTGCCGCGCCATGTCTTCCTCGCCCATGTACACGACGCATTCCAGGCCCAGCAGCGCTGCCACGGTGGCCGTCGCCACGCCGTGCTGACCTGCCCCGGTCTCCGCCACCAGCCGGGTCTTGCCCATGCGCTGCGCCAGCAATCCCTGTCCCAGGCAATTGTTGATTTTGTGCGCGCCGGTGTGCAGCAGGTCTTCGCGCTTCAGATAAACCTGCGCGCCGCCCAAGCGCTCCGTCAGCCTTCGGGCATGGAAGAGCGGCGTGGGCCGGCCGGCAAAATCCATCAGGAGCCGATCCAGTTCTGCCTTGAAGTTCGGGTCGGCGCGAGCAAGCTGGTAGGCTTGCTCGAGTTCCTCGACCGGATGCATCAAAGTCTCGGGCACATAGCGCCCTCCGAATTCCCCGAAGCGCCCGCGCGCGTTCGGCCCGGTGTTGGGTTCAGATCGCATGGTCGAATGATCGATCGGCACGCTCAACCTCTCGGAAAAAGGCCTGTAGCCTGCCTGCGTCCTTGACGACGGGCGCGGCTTCAACGCCGCTGGCCACGTCCACCGCGAAGGGCCGAACTTCCCGTATCGCTTGCCCCACGTTTTCGGGTGTCAAACCGCCGGCCAGGATGATGGTCCCGAACCGATTCGCCTCTCGGGCCAAGCTCCAGTTGAAGGGCTTGCCTGTCCCGCCGAGGAGTTTTGGGTCGTAGGCATCCAGCAGGAACGCGTCGGCGCGTAATTCCCGGAGCGTTTCAGCGCGGAATCCATCGGTGACCGCCACAGCTCGAATCAGCTTGAAATTCGCCAAGGCCCGGTCCAGCGGCGGTAACTGTGCGCCGTGCAATTGCACCGTGGTGACCCCGGCCTCCCGAGCCACGCCCGCCACGCGCTCGTCCTCCGTTTCATCCGCGAAGACACCGACGGCCGTGACCAGGGGGGGTAGTTTCATCACGATCTTTCGTGCCGATGCCGGCGGGATATACCGCGGCGAGGGCGGATAGAAATTAAAGCCCAACGCGGCTGCTCCCAGTTCGACGGCAAGTTGCGCGTCTTCCAGCCGCGTAATCCCGCAAATCTTCACCCGTGTCGGCATCTTTTTCTTTCACCGGAGTCGCTGAGGCCGTCAGCCGGCTGGACGTTCAATCCGCCCGAGTCTCTCGAATGGCCGGCCCCTCGAAACCGGCCAGCAACTCCCGCAGAGCTTGGCCAGGGTCCGGCTCCGTCATCAGGCGTTCACCGATCAGGACCGCATCAAAGCCCGCTTCCGCCAGACGCCGCAGGTCCGCGGTCGTCTTGATCCCGCTCTCGCTGACGGTGATGCAGCCGGGCGGTATCTTCGCTCGCAACTGAAACGAAGTGTCCAGGCTCACTTCCAGGGTTTTCAGATTGCGGTTGTTCACGCCGATCATCCGAGCGCCCGCCGCGAGTGCCCGGTCCAGTTCTGGTTCTGTGTGAACCTCAACCAGGGCGTCGATTCGCAATCGCTGACACAGCTCGATCATGCTCCGCAAATCTCCATCCGGCAACACGGCCACGATCAGCAGCAGGGCGTCGGCGCCCGCCGCCACAGACTCGTAGACCTGGTAACTTTCCAGGATGAAGTCCTTGCGCAGCACGGGCAGCTCCACGGCACCGCGTGCCTCCGCCAAGTCGGGGACTGAGCCGAGAAAGTACTGCTGCTCCGTCAGCACCGAAAGCGCCGCGGCCCCCGCGGCGGCATAGCCTAGAGCGATCTCGCGGCGGCGATATTGCTGCCGCAGCAGCCCCCGCGAAGGCGACGCTCGCTTGAGCTCCGCGATCACGCGCACTCTCGCTTGGGCGGAAAGGGCGGCGCCGGAGGCGACGGCCGCGGCAAAATCGCGCCGCTCCTCCCGTGCCTCCGCCGCATGCTGCACCCGCTCCAGGGGAATGGCCCAGCACGTTTCGTCCAGCGCACGCCGGCGCGCCGAGATGATATTGCCGAGGATAGTCCTCTCCACTTCATCCGCCATGGGGGTTCACGCGCCCTCGACTAGAGGCGCACTTGCGTCAGGAACATAAATGTTCAATCTATGCTGTAGTTCCGTGCAAAGTCAAGAACGCCGGCCGCGGGGCGTGTCTTCTTCTTACAACGCGAAAAGCGCACCCCCGGTTGAGGGAGACCGCGCCGCTGCGCCTGGAAAATGGGCTGCAATTCTCGCGGGAACGTCCTATAGTGGGCGGTTGCTCGTTGGGTAGGAAGCGATCGGGGGAGGGTTTCATGCCTGACGTTGTCACCTTTGGCGAAGCCATGATTCGTCTGTCGCCGCCACACTTCCAGCGCCTGGAGCAGACGGCGACGTTGGACGTTCAAATCGGCGGCGGCGAGCTGAACGTCGCCGTGGGCGTCGCCCGCCTGGGTTTGAAGAGCGCCTGGGTCTCTCGCCTGCCGCAGAATTCCCTGGGACGCCTTACGGAAAACCGCGCGCGCCAAGCCGGCGTAGACACCTCGCACCTGGTATGGGCTTCTGACGCCGAGGCCCGCATGGGTCTCTACTTCGTGGAGTTCGGCGCGGCGCCCCGTGCCAGTTCCGTGCTGTACGACCGCCGGAATTCCGCCATCAGCGCCATACGACCCGGCGAAGTGAATTGGAAGAAAGTGATGGAAGGCGCCCGCTGGTTTCATACCAGCGGCATCACCCCGGCGCTCAGCGATTCCGCCGCGGCCGTCGCCCTTGAGGCCTTGAAAGCCGCCAAGCAAGCAGGCCTCACGGTCAGCTACGACCTGAACTATCGCGGAAAATTGTGGTCGCCGGAAAAAGCCCAGTCCGTGCAGGAACCTCTCATGGAATACGTGGACGTCCTAATCACCACGGAAGAAGACACGAACGTGGTCTTCAAGATCAAAGCGGAAGGGAAGACGGAGGAGAAAGGGTTCACGCAAGTCTCGGCCGAGTCGTATAAAGAAGTCGCGCGGCGGCTCCAGGAGAAATTCCATTTCCAGGCCGTGGCCATTACTCTGCGCGAGAACCCCCTGGTGTGGCGCAACACCTGGACCGCCATCGCCTGCGCGGACGGCAAGTTCTACGACGATGTGAAGTATGAACTGGAAATCGTCGACCGCCTGGGGGGCGGCGATTCCTTCAGCGCGGGCTTCATCTATGGACGGTTGGCGAAGGATTCTTACCAAGCCGCGGTCCGATACGGCAACGCCTTCAGCGCGCTGAAACACTCGATGCCCAGCGACTTCAACTGGGCGACGCTTCCCGAAGTCGAGAGCCTGCTCAAGGGCGCCAGCCTCCGGGTTGCCCGCTGAGACGCGCCTGCGTGGACCGCAGGCGTGAAGTCCAGAATTCGTAACGGGGGAGGAGAGAAACCGATGTCTTGGTCAAAAGAAAAATCCCTCGCACTGATTCGGGAAGTCGGCGTGGTGCCGATCGTGCGCGCGCCTTCGCCGGAAGACGCCCTGCGCGCGGCGGAAGCCATCATCGAAGGCAACATCGGAATCGCCGAAATCACCATGACGGTTCCGAGTGCCATCCGGGTGATGGAGAAGGTGGCGGAAAAATTCGGTGACAAGGTTCTGCTGGGCGCAGGCACGATCCTCGACCCGGAGACTTGCCGCGCCGCGCTGCTCGCCGGAGCGGAATTCATTGTCACCCCTTCGCTCAACCTGCACGTCATTGAGGTGGCTCGTCGTTACAGCAAGCCTTGCATAGTTGGCGCTTTGACGCCCACGGAAATCGTCACCGCCTGGCAGGCCGGTGCGGACATGGTGAAGATCTTCCCGTGCGGACCCGTCGGCGGGCCCCAATACCTCAAGGCGCTCAAAGGCCCCTTCCCGCAAATCGAGTTCGTGCCCACCGGCGGCGTCAACCTCGAGACGACTCCCGAATTCATCAAGGCGGGAGCGGCCGCGGTCGCGGTGGGCGGTGAGCTGGTCGATCTCAAGGCCTTGCGCGAAGGCAGGCTTGACGTGATCTCCGCCAACGCGCGCAAGTACGTGGAAGCCGTGCGCGCCGCACGCGCTTCCCTGGGAAAGTAGCACGGCCATCCCTTCGGCTGGCTCAAGGCAAGCTCTGGCCGTGGAAGCATGCTCTCGCGGTGAGAACTGTTCCCTGCGTTTCCGCTTGCGCTGGTACGGTTCAGGGCGAGGAGAGCATCGCGCCGACGCGGGGTTGCCGCCAAAACTTTCCCGTCCCGCAGTTCCGGACTGTGGCACAATAGCAGTTTCAAGGGCGTTCAAGGGCTGGTATTCGCAAACACACGGTGGCAAGTCTCCGCAGCCAGAAATCTGTTGGGAGGAGTTACAGATGCGCTATGTACTGGTGGCAGGTCTCTCGCTCATGTTGTGCGGCGCCGTTCGCGTCGGCCTGGCAGCCGACAAGGAAGCAGAGCGGCTGGAAAAGTCGGCGGAAGTCATCACCGACATCATGAAGACTCCCGAGAAGGGTATCCCGCACGATTTGCTCGACAAGTCGGTTTGCGTGGGGATCATTCCCTCAGAGAAAAAGGGTGCCTTCGGTGTGGGCGGCAGTTTCGGTCGCGGTGCGTTGGTCTGCCGGCGCGGAGGCAACGGCCTCTGGGGCGCGCCTTCCATGTTCACCGTGGGCGGCGTCAACTTCGGTTTCCAGATCGGCGGCGAATCCACGGACTTCGTTCTGCTGGTGATGAACGGCAGGGGCGCGGAGAAACTTCTGCAGAGCAAGGTCAAGCTGGGCGCGGACGCCTCTGCGGCGGGCGGGCCGGTGGGCCGCTCTGCGGAGGGCTCCACGGACCTGCAACTCCACGCGGAGATCCTGACTTACTCGCGCTCGCGCGGCGCCTTTGCAGGTGTCTCACTGGACGGCCAGGTTTTGAAGCAGGATGACGACGCGAACGAGCGGCTTTACGGCCGCCAGATCGCACCCCTCGACATTCTCTTCAAAGACACAGTGGCCGTGCCGCCGGCAGCCGGTCCGCTTGACGGCGCGTTGACCCAGTTTTCGCCCCATGGTGGCGAGCCGTTCCAGCCGAAATAGCGAGCGCGGATTTTCCCACGCGTTTCCTCACTCGATCGCTGCTTCCGGGGGTTCGCCCTCCGGCAGGAATACCCGGAAGCAGGCGCCTTTTCCAGGCTCGCTCGTCAGGCGAATCCACCCGCGGTGATCGTCCACAATCTTGGAAACGATGGAGAGTCCCAACCCCACGCCACTTTCCTTGGTGGTGAAGAAGGGATTGAAAACCTGCCCGCGCAGTTCGGCGGGAATGCCCGGGCCGGTGTCTTCAAAAGTGATCTCCACACCGCGCCGCCCGTCGGAATGCGCGGCCGCCGCCGCCACGCAGAGCTTGCCACCCCTGGGTCCCATGGCCTCGTAGGCATTGAGCACCAGATTGGTGAACACCTGCTCGGCCAGGTCGCGGTCCACGGAGATTTCCGGCAGCGCGGCAGCAAATTGCCGCCCCACTTCCACCTTGGTGTCCGGCCAGCGGTCGCGCGCCGCCTTCAGCGCCCGCTCGATCAAGGGCGGAATCTGCTCCGGGCGCCGCTCGAGTTTGAGCGGCCGCGCGAAATCGAGGAAGCGCGTCACGATGCTGTTCAGGCGATTCACTTCGCTCGAGATGTATCCCGCCATCTCGGTGGTGAGCGGATCCGCGGCGGCAAGTTTCCGCATGAGAGTTTCCGCCGAGCCCTTGATCACCGCCAGCGGATTCCTCAGCTCGTGCGCCAGCCCTGCCGAAAGCTGGCCCAACGCCGCCAGCCGCTCAGAGCGCCGCGCCTCCTCCTGCGCCTCCTCCAGCCGCCGGTTCGTCTCCGCCAGAGCTTCGGCGAGTTGCCGGTAGCGCAGCGCCTGCCGGCGATTCTCGGTGACGAACCGATTCACCACGATGGCGGCGAGAAAGAAAAACAGGTTCCGGATGGCCAGCTCCGTGGCGCCCTCGGCCGTCACCTCGTATTCGCTGAGCACCCAAAGCACGAAGGAGCAGTACACCGCCGAGGTCAGCATGGTCCACGCCATCGTGGCCCACGCATCGAAGAACATGGCCGCCGTGACCACCGGCACCAAGTAAATCAGGTAATAGCTGCTCCAAATTCCGCCGGTGTAATCCACCAGCAGCGAAGCCAGCAGGATCTTCAGGATGACACTGTAAGTGCGGCCGCGTTCGGGAACCCATCCCAGGAAGCGGCGTTCGAGGATCTGGAACGCGCCGATGGCGAGCAGAGTAAGCTGTTTGTGAACTCCCAGGCGCGGCTGCAACACTGCCAGCCCGGCTAGAAACGCCAGCCATAGCAGATCCATCCACGCGAAACTGCGCCGTTCAGCCATGTCGCCCGACCTCCCTCCACCAATTTAACACGAACGGCAAGCCCGGCGCGACCGTGCCCGTCATCTGTGACCTGTTCCGTGCCCTGGTGACCTCGGACTTCCGAAGAAGTCGAGAGTCCGGCGTCGAACGCCAAAAGCTGAGAGCAGACCGCTGATCGCTGAAAGCTGAAGACTGATAGCTGACCACTAACTCATGCCTTTTCATCAACATAATGGCAACACTTCGCCTTGCGTCGTGCAAGTCATTTATTTTATGTAAGATACTGGATTGATGGGGGTCTGAGGCGTTTTCGGTGATTGCGAGACGCTAAACCAAGCTATCTCTTGCATTTTCAACAACATGGTGGCTGAAATGATAAGTCGCTTATTATCATAAATATATTGGCAAAGACAAAATTGGTCCTCTCTCGCCCCTTTATTTTCAATAAGATCTTGGGAGCAACCTCCATTTTTAACATCTTTTTGTGTGCTGGCTCGCCTTTTTGATTTCCGTCATGAACATGAAAATGGCGACGCGCTGCGCTTGCGGCCAAGCGCCGAACAGGTGGGCCATCCCTGCCCGTCGATGCTGTGAAATGATCCCGCGCCGAGTAAAAGCATTTCACGCAAAGGCGGAGAAGGCGCGAAGAAAACCCGCCCGTTGTTCCCCCGCAAGTGTTTGCATCTTCGAGCCATTGCGTCTTTGGGCCTTTGTTGCGCTTCGCGGGATGAAACTGTTTGTTTTTTCACAGCTTCTGTCGGCCGGGATGCGCGAACCCCTTTCGACCCCGATGATCAATTCGGGGAAAGCACGCTATCGGGGCTCGGCCCCGTGCCAACGCTTCTAGACTAGCTCCACGCGCCGGGGTATGTCAAGGGAGGTTAATACGATTTTGGCTACCGGTAGGAAAAAAATGAAGCCACCGGGCGGCGAGGGGGACCCCGAAAAAGTCGGCATAGGTGCCAGGTATCGGGTTTCTGGTGTCAGGCGCCTGGTTTTTAGATGGCAGGCGGGGTGGCGGGCGGCGTCTATCGGCCTCCCGTAAGCCGAACGAGTTACAGCTTCTGACCCCGGACCTGCTCTTCCTGTCCCCTAGCACGTAACGCCTATCACCGAGTCCCAAGTCCCCAGCAGCTGCTTTTCCCATTCCCAATTCCCCATTCCCAATTCGCCGCGGTTGCTTTTGCTGCCCGCCGGATGTATAAAGGCGTCATCTTAATTTCGTGGTTATCGCCCGGCGGCTGTTACATCGCGAAGAGCGCGATGTGCAACCCGCGGAGCAAAGGCGTGAAGCAGGGCGTGAACAGAAACAAGGCAATCCTTGCTCTAAAGCGAGCAATGGTGGCTACTTTCGATGATGGCAAGTGGCGCGAACTTGGATACCTGACCGATACCATCGATACGATATCTGGACATCCCCGGCTTCTGCGGAGCCTTAATTGGGGCGACAACGATTACGAAGGGCACGTGCTGACTGTCCTTCCGAGGATCATCGGCGACAGCGACCAAACGCTGCGTACCGTTGAGGAGTTTGTTGGCTTAGAAAAATGGCTCCGCGAGAACGATGCGGAGCTGTATGCCGAACTCTACGGTGGAGCCGGTGTCATTCCGCTTGAGCAGGTCGAGGGTGCCGCGGGAGTTCTTGACATTGTCGAGCTCAACAAACACGCCGCGCGGATCCGTCTAGGCATTCGAGAGGACCCAGGACAAGCCATTGGATCTGCTAAGGAGTTACTAGAGACCGTCCTCAAGGCAGTTCTCAGCATAGAAGGTGAGCGTCCCGGCGATGACATTCAGGCCCTTCTTCGGAGGGCTCAGCAAGAACTGGACCTGGACCCGCGCGCAGTTGGCGACGATGTTCCCGGTCGTGACACCATCAGGCGAACCCTCAGCAACTTGGGCCAAATCGTCGTAGGCGTTGCAGAGGTCCGCAATTTGTACGGTACTGGCCATGGTCGACATCGATCGCGTGAGCTTGAAGTTGCACACGCGCGCCTTGTCGTTAACGCGGCAATTACTCTTGCGACGTTTCTTGTGGAGGTTGCAGGGGAGCGTCAAAATTAGACGCGTAGCCACGCATGGAGCATTTCCGACAGTAGGCTTTTTCCGTTTTCAGGAACCTATGGTTGGTTCAAAGGACGAACTAACCGTGGCTGCGAGCCGGGCCTGCTGTGTTCGGTGTAGGACGGGAAGGAGAGGAAGATGGCAGAAAAGCATCCGTATATTTCAGGACCCGGAAGTCTTTTGAAGGGCATTCAACAGTTTCGCAGTTCCTTACCACCGAAAATAGATGCCGCGGTACTCAAGAAACTGGGGATTGCTCCAAAGAACGAGTCATACCTGATCAACATCCTGAGGTTCCTTGACGTGATCGATGAGGAGGGTATCCCTACCCCTGAGGCTCGGGAGACCTTTACACAACATGACGATGCTGCCTTCGGCAAGAAATTCAGCGAAATGATCAAGAAGGCTTATACGGACCTCTTCTCGCTTCACGGGGAAAAAGCTTGGGCACTCGAAGCGGACGCTCTGATCACGCATTTTCGCCAATCCGACCAGACCAGCTCCGTCGTGGGGAACCGGCAGGCGACAACGTTTCAGACTCTTGCAGCAATCGCCGGACACGGTGATTTGCCCAGCACTCGCGCACCCGTGACGCGCAGACGGAAAGCGATAGGGACAACTGCTGACACAAGGGGAGGGAAGAAAGGCAAGGTCTCGCTGAGGCCCCCCTCTTCGGTCAGCTTCAGCAATCGTGCGAAGGATCTTGGACTGACGGTTCGGATCGAAATAAGCCTCCCCGTGGCGGAAGACCAGGCCACTTACGACCGAATCTTTAAGAGCATTAAGGGAGAACTTGCTGAATGGCTGAACCATTCGCCGCCTTTGAACGTATCGTTCGTAGGGCAGCCAGGTTTTCCGAGCTTCGTCGACAACCCACAGAGGAAGTGCACCCGTTTGATTCTCGGGACATCCACCCGAAGTTGCCACAGGTAGTGCGCGACCTATTCGATGATGGCCATTACGCTCAAGCCACATTTGAGGCCTTCAAGTTTATCGACAAAGAAATACAGCGTCTGTCGGGTGACTCGGAATCCGGATTCAAGCTCATGATGAAAGTGTTTTCCGAGAGTTCTCCAAAGATCAAGCTAACTGCCTGTACGACGGAATCCCAAAAGGACGAACAGAGGGGATACCAGTTTGTTTTTGCAGGCTCTGTCCTAGCTATTCGCAACCCACGCGGCCACGAATACTCGGTTAAAGATGACCCTGACACCTGCATGGATCATCTTTCATTAGCATCGCTCTTGCTGCGACGTCTGGAGAAATCGGGGTACAGGGTGCAATAAGTAAAGAGCGGGTACCCCCATTGCGCGTTTCCCAACACTGGATTTTTTTCGCGGCTGGCGTGGACGTGGCTATTTGGTGTCCGCGAATCCTCGTAAGCCCATGAATCATTGTGCAGGCGTGCGCAACGCAGATAGCCTTGATGGCTAGAGTGCAGACATATCAAAGTGCGGTATGTCTACGACACCAGCCGGATTTGGAGGCAGCGGCCGTGGTGATCGAAGCGCGTAAAATCGAACCGCGTTGGAACTATCTTCTAGCAATCGAGAGGGACCTGGCTGAGCTGTCAAGATACGTCGAATTTGACAAGAAGAACTTTGGGTGCTTTTCAATCGAGATTGCGAGGATTCTCCTCTCCTGCGGAGCCGAGGTCGACGTAGTGTGTAAGCGGGTCTGCAGGGAGATCAACCCGAAGTCTGCGGCAGACAACATCCACACGTATAGAACCGAGATTAAGCCAAGGTTTCCCGGCATCTCCGAGTTTCAGGTCTTGCTGCAACGATTTGGGCTGAGGCTAACGCCGTGGGATGAATGGAAGAAGGCCAACGGTGTGCCGGTTTGGTGGACCGCCTACAACAGGGTCAAACACGAAAGGGACTCGGAGTACGACAAAGCCAGCGTCAAGAATGCTCTCAACGCCTTGGCGGGCCTGTTCGTAATGAACCTTCACCTCCTCGAGGCTAAAGGTCAATTGGGAGAGTTACTCCCTTCTCCCCAGTTGTTGAGTGTGGATGCAGGGCACATTGGCGGTCGCTCGTTCGGGGGATACGACCCGCGTATCAGGTACGTGCTCTGAGTAGGCAGCACACAGGCCACGGTCAGCGCGTTTCTGACCAGGGACTTTTCCAATTTCGTCCGGCCCATAGGTAATTCCAAAGACGAAAAAACGGTGGCTACATGCTGGATGGTTTCCTTTCAGAGCGGAATCTTGACATCGATGACCTCTCCCGCGGGTACCGAGACGCTGCGGGTTTGTTCACGGTCCTCGTACCTGACTCTCACGGAGTGGATCCCTGGTTTAACGTTGTCGAGAACCGCCTGCCCTTCCGACCCCGTCATGCCTTTTAATGCGCCATCCAAAAAGACGCTAGCGCCCAGCACGGTATTCACACGGATTGTCCCATGGTCAAACTTAATTTTCCGTAGCGCTTGCACCACTGAGTCGTCCGCTCCCGCTATGCGGAGGTTGTCGATGTCATCCTCCGACGGCTTGCGGCTAATTCTTCTCAGCCTGACCAGATCTGCCACGCGGGAGTTCGGGACACCGTTTGCAATCAACTCAAGCACCTGATCCATCGTGAGCGGCTTCTGGTTGAGGTCACTAAGGGTCTTGAGGAGCATCTGGCTAGCACCCGCCGACTCGAGGTCCTGAAGGTAGTCCTCGCTGGGGCGAAAGGAGAGGCCGCGTTCCTGCACCGCACGGGCCAGGGTTTGGTTGTCGAAGCCGGCGGACACGAGCTCTCGAACGAATGCGGCATCCAGTGGTCTCTCCCCGACCCTCAGCGCAGCGTCACCCAACGCCCTGAGCAGTACCGGCTCAGCACCCTGCTGCCGGAGGCTTACCAAGGAGTCCCCTGTCACCTCGAATTCGACGCCGCGTTCCTTGACCACGTTCGCCAAGTGCTCGCTGTCCATTCCGGCCCTCAAGAGCTGCTGCAGTTGAGAGCCGCTGAGTGGTTTTTGCGCGCGTGCTGTCACCCGGGGAAGGATGGCGTTGCCAAGGACAAATATCAGCGCAAGGCATACAGATCGCATTGCCCCGCCTCCCGCTTGCTTTAAGAGGCAACAAGTCGGAATGATCGCAAGGACCAGAATTCCCAAATGAACATGCTGTCTCCGCCACATCATACGCCGGACACCTTGCGGCTTCAATGGCACGAAACGTGCCTTTACGGCGACTAATGGTAGCGGATTTGGATTTTGGCGTGGAGGGGAATCAAGGTGTAGTCAAACTCTTCCAGCCCCTCATCCTTTTCGGTGATGACCAGGAGGTATTTCCCGATCTTGGCGATGAGGCCGGTGGAGGTAATCTTGGAGCCCACAAAGGTGTTGCCGTCGTGCATGGCATCGAAGTCCGGGAGCTTCCCGCGCGTGGTGCTGTGCGCATCTTCCCAATCCACATCGCCAGGCCGGAATCGAACTCCGTGAATCAAGACACCTTTTGGCTTGGCCATGACCGCTCCATCAATTGTGATGCTGTTCGGGCTGGCAGAACACCGCCGCCGGGCAGTGTGCTGAAAACTTCGCTGGGGCTGTCATTCCCTACATCCGTCGGGGCGGACGGCGAAGACTCTCGCGGGCTGATGTAGCAACAATGAAGACTCTTCTCCCGCTCAGCGGGATCAGGATGACATCCTTGGGAGGTTTTTCAACAAACTGCTCACTCTACAAGGCTACCGACCATTTCCGCTCGTTGCAAGACTTATCTTCATTGATTTTTTGTCTATGCTCTGAGGAGTGATCCGTATGGCTCTAAGTCTTTGACAACAAGTCACTTGGCGGCAGACTTCGGTTGGAAAGGCTGCAAACGATCCCCAGTCGGAGCAAAACGGAACGACGCGGGTGAATCCGACACAAGCTCCCTTTCTGGCGCCCCAAGATTCTTCGTAATTTATTCATTCTAAATCAATTAGCTCAGAATTCGCTTGCCTGCGCTCCAAAGCGAGTAACGATAGCGAGCTCCACGATCGGAGATTCTGCCCTCCCCGCCCGTGCGGGCCACACTCCCCCGCTCCGCTATCGGCAGGGGGGCATGGGACGATGAGGAGAACTCGCCGCCGCGCTGGGTGTTTACGGACCTCGGGCACGATGCGGGACTAGCGAAGTGACCCCTCACCCGATCCCGCAAGCGGGATCACCCTCTACCCCTCGGAGAGGGCTATGGATTAGGGTTTGCGGCGACCAGGAAATCGGGGCGCGGGCGCGGGGTGAACCTCGCCGCGCCCAGGGAGTGGGATCAACGAACCGGGATGGCGGTGAGCCGCTTGGGTCCGGCCTCGAGCACGTGTTCGGGGCACTCGCGCATCATGAGCTTGAAGTTATCAATGAAGCGCGCGGCCAGGGCGTCGTATTTCTTGTAATACTCTTCGCGGCTGGGCCAGGTGTTGGCGGGGTCGAGGATTTCTGTGGGCACGCCCTCGCACTTCTTGGGGACGTCGAACCCGAAGAGGGGATCCTTGTGATACTCGACCTTCTGGAGTTTCCCGCTCAGTACGGCGTTCAGCAGCGCGCGGGTGTACTGGATGCTGATGCGTTTGCCGACGCCGAACGGCCCGCCCGTCCAGCCGGTGTTCACCAGCCACACCGCGGCTTGGTGCTTGACGATCTTCTTCTTCAGCAGCTCCGCGTAAGCGTAGGGTTGATGCACCATGAACGGCCCGCCGAAGCAGGTGCTGAAGGTGATTTGCGGCTCCGTGCCCAGGCCGATTTCCGTTCCCGCGATCTTGCTCGTGTAGCCGGAGATAAAGTGGTAGATGGCTTGGTCGGGGGTGAGCCGTGCGATGGGGGGCATCACGCCGGAGGCGTCGCAGGTGAGGAAGATGACGTTCTGCGGATGGCCCGCGCGCTTTTCGGGCAGGTGATTGTCGATGTAGGCGAGTGGATAAGCGGCGCGCGTGTTCTCCGTAATCGAGTCCTCGTTCAAATCCACCCGGCGCGAGACGGGATCGTACACCACATTCTCGAGGATGGTGCCGAAGCGGCGGGTAACGGCGTAGATTTGCGGCTCGGCTTCCGGCGAAAGCCGGATGACCTTGGCGTAGCAGCCGTCCTCGAAATTGAAGACGCCGTTATCGCTCCAGCCATGCTCGTCGTCGCCGATCAGGCGGCGTTTGGGGTCGGCGGAAAGCGTGGTCTTGCCGGTGCCGGAAAGGCCGAAGAAGATGGCCACGTCGCCGTCCGCGCCCACGTTGGCCGAGCAGTGCATGGACAGCACGCCTTCCAGCGGCAGCAGAAAGTTGAGCACGGTGAAGATGGTCTTCTTGATTTCGCCCGCGTAACTCGAGCCGCCGATAATGGCCAAGCGCTCGCGAAAATTGAGGATGATGAACGTGTCGGTGCGCGTGCCGTCCACCATGGGCGAAGCCAGGAAGCCCGGCACGGCGATCACCGTGAATTCCGGCACGTGCTTCTTCAGCTTGTCCTGATTGCGGACCTTCAGGAACATGGTGCGCGCGAAAAGGCTGTGCCAGGCCTTCTGCGTGATGATGCGGATGGGCATCGAGTAGTCGGGATCCGCGCCGGCGTAGCAGTCCTGCACGAAAACGTCGCGGCCCTGCAGGTAACCCTGCAAGCGCGTCAGCAGCGAGCTGAAGGTTTCGCCCGTGAAGGGGCGATTGTAAGTGCCCCACCAGACGCGCTCTTCCGTGGATTGCTCACGGACCACGAACTTGTCCGCCGCCGCGCGCGCCGTGTGCTTGCCGGTCGAGACCAGCACCGGGCCCATGTGCACCAGGCTGCCTTCCGAGCGGAAGACGATCTCCTCGTAGAGCGCCGCGGTGGTCAGGTTCCAGTAAACGCGCCGCAGATTCACCAAGCCGTGGTTCTGCAACCCGTAGTCACTGGCCAGAATTCCGGCCTCTTTGGAAGCCGGCGAGACGATATCAAGATAAATGTTCATAATGAGTCCCTCAGACCATTGGCGATTGGGTGATTGAGTGATTGAAAATCGCAAATCACCCATCGCTAAATCACAAATTCCCTTAGAGCCAATCCCTCACCAGCTTCCGGTCGCCGAGATAGAGCTCGTTGGCCGAGTTGGGATCGAGCGCCCACTGGATGCGCTCGAGTCCTTCCGTGATGTCCTTCATGGTGCCGCAGTAGCTGAGGCGCAAGTGGCCCTCGAAGCCGAATTCCTTGCCGGGCACCGTCACCACCCGCACCTTTTGCAACAGGAGATTCGCCAGCTTCTGCGAATCCTTCATGTAGGCGCTGAAGTCGGGGAAGCAGTAGAAGGTGCCCGCGGGCTTCGAGACTTTCACGCCGGGGATGGCCTCCAGCCGGTCGAGCATCACGTTGCGATTGTTCTCGAGCGTCAGGCGCAGGCTTTCCACGGAGGATTGCACGCCGTTCAGCGCCCCCACGGCCGCCCACTGGGACGGCGCCGACGGGCCCGACGTCTGCTGCGATTGGATGTTTCCCATCGCTTCCGTCAGTTCGCGGTTGGCGATCGCCCAGCCAATGCGGAAGCCCGTCATGGCGTAGGTCTTCGACACGCCGTTGATGACCACCAGCTTGGATTGCTCGAGCGGCGCCTTCATGGATTCGTAGCAGATGGGAGCGGCTTTGCCGTCGAAGACCAGGCGATTATAGATGTCGTCCATGATGAGATAAAGGCTCTTCTTCTCGCAGAGCTCCACCATCTCCGCGATGAAGTCGCGCGAGTACATGGCGCCGGAAGGATTGTTAGGGCTGTTCAGAATGATGGCCTTCGTGTAGGAACCCACGGCGTCCCCAACCTCGCGGACGGCGGGGTAGAACGTGCCGTCTTCCGCCGTCACCACCACCGGCACGCCCCCGGCGAGCTTGACCATTTCCGGATAGCTCACCCAGTAGGGCGCGGGGAAAATCACTTCTTCCTTCGGGTCCAGAATCGCGTGCAGCAGCACCATGAGGGCTTGCTTGGCGCCACCCGAAGCCAAAATGTTGTCCGCCGAGACGAGCTTGTGATAGTGCTCCTCGGTGTAGCGAACGATGGCCTTCTTCAAGGAGGGGATGCCATCAGGGGGCGTGTAGCGGACTTCGCCGGTGTTCAACAGCGACGTGCAGTTGATCACCGCATCGATCGGCGCCTTGCTCTTCGGTTCACCACCGCCCAGGTGAATCACCGGCTCGCCCTTTTCCCTGAGCAGTGCGGCGGTTTCGTTCAGCTTCAGGGTGGGCGACTCACTGATGGATCTTGCAAGTTGACTAAGGCTCATAGCAATTCGTTCCTTCCCATGAGATGTTTCCGGGCAGGTCCATAAAAGCACATCGCGCTCATTTGCGCTAGGCCTGCCTTTTTATAGGAAGCATAACGATTTCGCAAGAAGACATAAAGTCCTTTCCGAAGCGACACAGTTTTTGCTGGAGAGGCAGGTTCTGGAAGGACCCGGCGTGAGGTGAGAAGCGAGCGGCGGGGGGAAGGGCTTGGTCCTATCGGGCTAGCCTATCACATTGGCGCCTGCCGACGGCGAAGCGAGTGGCCGCGGTCACCCCGATACAAAGCATCGGGGCAGGTCCCGACATGAAACCTCGGGACGGGTTCCCGCGAAACCAGCTTGGCAGTTTGCTTGGCAAGTAGGGTAGGGTGGGGATCCGCGACCCTCGATTGCCGCGGCCAAAGGTCGCCGATCTTAATGGCGGCCGGACCTTCCACCGCGCCGTGGTTTTGACGGCGCGGCCAAGAGCGCAGCGCGGAGCTGACTTGTGGGTCGCGGTTCGTTCAAGAATCCCCACCCCAGAGCCAGGGGCGTAAAGAGCATGTCTGGGCCACGCGTGCTCCCCTGATTCCGCACTGTTTTTCCCCAGATCGCAGAGCTTCGCTCTGCGCCAGCCCGCGACCATAGTTACCTCATGCTTATCCGGTTGTTTCAGCAAGCCCCAATATGTTGGGGTCAGTCTTGGCCGGGCGGCTTGGAACGGTCCGCCTGGTTCGCATCTCCTTATAGGTCGTGGACTTGTGCTTGGTCCCGAGTC
>JBEKAK010000090.1:0-22151 GCA_050018275.1 Terriglobia bacterium
TCCGTGGGCGCTAGAACTTTTTTGCCAGCACCGTCTTCAAGGCTTGGTTGTCCAGCGTCAGCTCCGCCACGATCTGCTTCAACCGCCGATTCTCGTCTTCCAACTGCCGCAGCCGCCGCGCCTCGCTGACCTCTAAGCCCCCGTACTTCGCCTTCCACTTGTAATCCGTCGCGCTGCTGATCCCCTGCTGCCGGCAAACCTCCGCCGTCTTCATCCCGGCTTCGGCCTGCTTCAAAACTCCAATAATCTGCTCCTCCGTGAAACGGCTCTGCCTCATCTCCTGTCCTCCTTCGGGCTTTTATACCCTGGGAGCACTCTCTTTTACACTGGTACAGTTTTCGGGGGGCAGGTCAGACTAATCCGGACAAGGAGAACATACAATATGTTCTCAGTGCCATCGGCGCGTTCCCTCACGACGAAAACGATGCAATCGCCAAATCACTTTACACGCACTGCACATATCCAGAGCCGTCAGCAACTCGAGAACGTATGTTCCAGTTGATCGCAGTCGGAAGGACTGCCAGTAAAGACTTACAGAAGAAGTTTCCCAATTTATTGCAGTTAGAGTTAGCGGCAATGTTAAGCTTCATCTACCAGAGATTCGAAAAGTACCGCGATCGAAAAAAAGATCACTCTCAGTGGGACGAGTTCGGCCAGGATCTATGGAAAGAAGCTGAAAAGCAAGCAAAGACTGCGTTTGTTGAGGAAATGCTGAGACGGATGTGATGTGCTTTGGGAGCCTATGAAAATTAACGAAGCGCCACGGTCACTGCTTTTGAGACCGTGGGCTTTTCCTCCGATGACGAACCCACGGTCAATTGCCAAGACGAATTGACCCTGGCTACCTCTGGGTCACAGGACCTCACGCGCCGTTCGAACTGTAATCTGTGCGCTTGTAGCTTCCCAGCTTGCGCAACTCGATCACCAAGCGTAAGGCGTCGTTAGAGTTAGAGTAGGGGTAGGGCTTGCCCTACCCTTCATGGTTCGGCGGCAATGTGCACGGAGGGGACGGCAAGCCGTCCCCCTACTGCGGAAGGCCTTGCGGACAAATGTACGCGGCCATTATTGACAGGCCGTGTGCGACGGCTCGTTAGGCGACGCCCTGCAAGGCGAGAATCCTTTTCTTCACGCTGGGGGGAAAGTCCACAAACAAGAAATAGCCTTTGTGATAGAGGTAATCCTCGCCACTTTCGTCGACAATCCGCACCAGATCATCTTTGGCCGCCACCGGATCGGGAAGAATCCGATAAACCTTGCCAGGAATAAGCGACGCCTGATAGTCGGTATTGTCGATGCAAAGAGCGAACGGTTTGGTTGGTGTTTTCATGATTCGTCCAAGTAGCGCTTGATCTTCATGTCCCTTTGGCCGATCCCATGCGCCTCGTACCAGTGTAACTCCACCACGCGTAGAGCGCCATTCGCGAGCCGGACAGTAGCTGTCCCTTTCATCTTTCGCCACCGACCTGGACCATAGGCCTTTCGGAGGTACGAGCGCACCCGGATGCCTGGACCCGCGGCGATGACTTCCACGTTTGCCATGGGGCCAACAAGCTCAAACTTCATTTCCCCTCTCGTACGGGGCACAGCTTCGCTGGCGGTTCACTCGAACTCCAGACATCTATTGTATCGAATTCAACCTGCTTGTGCAGAATTCTCGCGACCGCCCCCGCTGTAATCTCTGCGCTTGTAGCTTCCCACCTTGCTCAACTCGATCACCAAGCGTAAGGCGTCGTTAATGGCTCTTTCAATGCGAAAGGCCTTGCGGACATCGGGGTCCAAGAGAACGAGATTTGTGCTCGCGTGGTAGCGCAGGGCCGCCGGCGGCCGCAACGAAACATGACGTGGGGTCTTGTAGGGCCGGGGCTCGCTGAACCGCCCCTACAGCCCCTTGCAGGCGGCGCGCAATTCGGACGATTAGACACTCCTCCTTAGCGATTTTTCCTACCGGTAGGAAAAATCGTATTAGCACCTATTGACATACCCCCGGCGCGTGGAGCTAGTCTACAAGGGTGGGCACTAGGGCCGAACGGGGTTCGCGCGTCCCGGTGCCCGATCGCGGCGAACGTGCGGCACTGCCTCCGCGTCCTCCGTGGACAGCAAAGCCTTAACACAGAGACCGCAGAGCGCTCCGTGTCCTCCGTGTTGAAGGTTTCGAGACACAGAGAACACGGCGAGGGTGGACCAAGCAGGCCGCAGCGGGGAAGGGTCGAGCCTGCGACAGGTGTGGCGGGTCACCAATTTATTGATGAAAATCAAACAGGGCGCCTGCACCCAAAGAGATGTTAAGAATGAAGGTTGCTCCCAAGATCTTGTTGAAAATAAAGGGCGATAATATACCGATTCTCATAATGCGAGTATCTTTGTGAAAATAAACAACTTGTCCTTTATGCCAATATGTTGATGAAAATGCAAGAGATAGAATGAGTTAGGAGCCCCGAAATCGCGAAGAAGCCCACCGTCTTCACGCCATGTCAATATCTTACAGAAAATAAACAACTTACACCATGCCAAGCCATTATGTTGATGCAAAGATGGGGGATAGCCGCAAGGCTGGGTGTCAGGTGTTAGGTGCTTGGATCTCGCCCGGTTGTCTCCACCCGTCTTGCTCCTGGGCGAGTGCGGCCGGGGGCACGGCGGAGGCAGCGGCTCAGGCCGCTGGTGCGGCCGCCAGGACCTTTACGGTCTCTCGTGCCACCATCAGCTCCTCATTCGTGTAAACCACCAGAACGGTCACGGCGGAGCTGGGCGTCGAGATGATTCGATCGCCGTGGGCGGGCAGTCGGTTCGCTTCCGGGTCCAGGTGAAGTCCCAGAAACTCCAGGCCGGCGCACACCTCCTCGCGGATGCGCCAGGAGTTCTCGCCGATGCCTCCCGCGAAGGCCACGACGTCGAGACCGCCCAGGGCAGCAGCGTAGGCGCCCAGGCGCTTCTTCACTTCATAGATGAAGACCTCGAGCGCGAGAGCAGCACGGGCGTGTCCTTCGGCGGCAGCTTTTTCCAGATCGCGAACGTCATTGCTGAGGCCGGAGATGCCCACGAGACCGCTCTTCTTGCACAGGAGTTGCCCGACCTCGTGCGGGGCGAGGTTCTCCTTTTCCATGACCTGCAGAACGACGAACGGGTCCAGATCTCCCGAACGCGAGGATTGCTCGAGTCCCGATTGGGGCGAGAAACCCATGCTCGTATCCACCGACCTGCCGTTGTGAATGGCACAGAGCGAAGAGCTTCCGCCCAGATGGCAAGAGACCAGGCGTAGGCCCTCGGACGGGCGGTGGAGCAACTCGGGAACGCGCTGGGCAATGTAGCGGTGCGACGAGCCGTGAAACCCGTAGCGGCGGACGCCGTACTTCTCCCGCCACTCCCCAGGGACGCCGTAAACGTAAGCGCGTTCCGGAAGCGTCGAGTGGAAGCCGGTCTCAAAGACCGCCACCATAGGGACACCGGGGAGAACTTCGCGAAAGATCTCCATCGCCTGAATGTAAACCGGATTGTGGACCGGTGCGACCGGAACAAAATCCTGCATGGCGGCGAGCAAGTCGTCATTGACGAGGAAACTCCCGCAGTAACGGGGGCCTCCATGGACTGCCTTGAAGCCGACGGCAGCAATGCCGCCGTTCGGCTTGGTCCCGGGGCGAGCCAGGCGGTCGACGAGGATTCTGATGGCGGCGCGGTGATCGGGAACGTGGGCGACAGCTCGCGACTCCTGCCCGCTCTCCGCCTCCCAGGAGAGGATCTGTGACTCGGCGCCTGCCTGCGCAGGCAGGCCTCCAATGCGGTCGATCCTTCCGCGCGCCAGCACTTCTTCATTCCGGCTCTCGATGAGTTGGTATTTCAACGAGGTCGAGCCGAGATTCGGAATCAGGATTCTCAAGGTGATCCTCCTTAGCAAGCCCGTGCGGGATTCAACCCCGATCCCGAAGGTGACCTTGCCCACGCATCGATTTCAAAGGAGAAAGCGTTCGTCTGGACCCTTCAGCTTCGGGATCGGGGTTCACCAGACCCCTTATGCGCCACCCGAGCAGGATAATTGCCACGACTTCACCGATTTAGAGGGCACAACAGGTCTTCCCGACGCGCCACGGGCGGGGCATCGCGGGTTCTCCTTGTTCTCGCGCCAGCGAAACGATAACGAAATCACCAGCCGTGGTCAAGCTGCCGGATAAGGCGCCAAGACAGCGGCACAATGCCCCCTCAGCATGTGCGGCCCGGAGTTGAGTCGCGTCCTTTGGGTAACCAGAGCCGGCTGCCGAGGGTGCCTCTGGATTCCGACCCTGCCCTGCCTGCGGTAGGCAAGCTGGGCAGGCAGGTTGCGCGGGAAAGACGGGGGTGACGGTTTCCATTTGAATCCTCTTGGCAAGAAGATTGCTACAAAGCTAAGCCAGACCGCCTGAAGCAGGTGAAGCTACTCAAGGCGGGGCACCCAGACGCGAGAAAAGACGAGAATCCTTTGAGTGATTCCATCGAGCAAAACGGGGTAGTGGGCGCGGGAGGAGCGGGATTCCCCACCGCAGTGAAGCTGCGAAGGCAAGCCGAAACCTACATTGTGAATGCCGCAGAGTGCGAACCGCTGCTGCACAAAGATAAAGAACTCCTGCTCCACTACGGCGCGGAGATGCTCGCCGGCCTGCGGACTGTCATGGAGCGCGTCGGCGCGCGGCACGGCATCATTGGCATCAAGGAAAAGTACGACGACGTCATTCGGACCCTTGCACCCCTGGTGCCGGACGACATGGAAATCCGCCCCCTGCGTGACGTCTATCCCGCCGGTGACGAGTTCATCCTGGTTTTTGATGTGACCGGCCGGGTGATTCCGCCCGGGGGCCTGCCCCTGGATGTGGGCGTGGTTGTCTCGAATGTGGAGACGCTGATCAACGTGGCGCGGAACCGCCCGGTCACGCACAAGTATCTGACGGTGGCGGGTGCGGTGGCCGATCCAGTGACGCTGCACGTGCCCGTGGGGATGGCGATCGGAGAAGTGATTGCCGCTGCGGGTGGCGCGACGGCCAGCCCCTTTGAAGTGCTGGTCGGCGGCGCCATGATGGCGCGCTTGGCGAGCGGCTTGGAGGAGCCGGTCACCAAAACCACCGGCGGTCTGCTCGTGCTGCCGCGCGAGCACGCCCTGATCCACCGCTATCTGCGCTCGTGGCCTGCCATGGACCGCATCGGCAAGTCGGCGTGCGATCAATGCTCGTTCTGCACCGAACTCTGCCCGCGCTATCTGCTTGGCCACCCTATCGAACCCCACAAGGCCATGCGCGCCCTGTGCTTTGCCCCCGACAAAGACCGGCTCATGATGGGCACGCTCTACTGCTGCGAGTGCAACCTGTGCAGCCTGTTCTCCTGCCCGGAGGATCTGGACCCCAAGGACGTCTGCGCCCATGACAAGAAGCTTGCCCGCGAGCGCGGCTTGGGATGGCAAGGCAGGCCTGAAGACCTCCGGCCGCATCCACTATCGGACCAGCGCCGCATCCCCACCTACCGGCTGATGGCCAAGCTCGGTCTCACGGGCTTCCGCAACGTTGGGCCGCTGGAAGACCGGTCGCTTGCGCCTCGCCGCGTGGTGGTGCCGCTGCAACAGCACGTGGGCGTGCCCTGCGTGCCCACAGTTCGTCCGGGAGAATCCGTCCGCACCGGCGACCTCATCGCTACGCCGCCGGCCGGGAAACTCGGCGCCAACATTCACGCCAGCATTTCAGGAAGGGTACGGGAAATCGACGGAGCCGTGGTCATCGAAGCATGACCCTGAACCGCAGGAAGGACGGAAACGCACGT
The DNA here is from genome assembly GCA_050018275.1 of Terriglobia bacterium. Classification (GTDB taxonomy): domain Bacteria; phylum Acidobacteriota; class Terriglobia; order UBA7540; family UBA7540; genus Bog-366. Next base: position 5,773 of record JBEKAK010000090.1, read on the forward strand.
GGCTGAAATCGACACCATCGGGCTCGTGGAAGTCACCAGCATCGGCATTGGCTACAGGGCTCAGGACGCCATGCTCAAGGCTGCTTCTGTGGAATTGCTGCTGGCGCGCACCATCTGCTCCGGCAAGTACCTGATTGCGGTCAGTGGAGACGTGGCCTCCGTCGAATCGAGCGTGGAAACCGGGGCGGCCGTGGCTGAAGGCGCTTTGATCGAGAGGCGAGTCATCTCCCGCTTGCACCCCTCGGTCTTCTCCGCGATTTCCATGGCGGTCGAGTTGCCTGCCGAGCAATTCGAAGCCCTGGGCATCATCGAGACGTTTTCCGCGTCCACGATCATTGAGGTCGCTGACGCCGCCGCCAAGGCTGCAAACATCAAGCTCTTCCGCATTCATCTGGCCATGGCCATCGGCGGTAAAGGGTTTGTGCTCCTCACGGGCGACATTCCGAGTGTCGAGGCAGCCGTCGCCGCCGCCGCGCCCGTCGCGGGAGCCGAGGGCATGCTGGTGAGTTCCGTGGTCATCCCCGCTCCGCGCCGGGAATTGTTCCGCGAGTACATCTGAGAGCTTGTAGGGAAAGGTTTGCAACCTGTCATTCGGAGGAGCCCCTTCGCTACACTCAGGGTGACAGGCATCGCTCACCTTGCGTGCTCAACCCGAAAGGCTCCGGCTGACATCAGCGCGCAGCGTAGGGCCGCCGCACCCTCAAGCCACCACCAATTCCACTCCGCACTTTTCGAGCAGCTTCTCGAACCTGAGCGGTAACTCCTGGTCGGTGACGATCACGTCTACACTCTCAAGTGGTGTCAGATGCGCCATCGCCTGCCGGCCAAACTTGAAGTGATCGGCCACCACGATCACCCGCCGCGAGACTTCGAGCATTCTGTGTTCCGAGCCCACCACCAGAGTGTTCGTGTTGCTAAGGCCTGCCTCCGTGATGCCTCCTGTCCCTATGACGAGGACGTCCGCAGCTACGCGGCTCAGCATCTCTTCGCAGATTGGGCCCAGCAGCACACCCAGGCGCGGGTAAAGATACCCGCCCGTGAGTGTTAACTCCACGCTCTTCGAATCATAAAAAATCTGCGCGATGAGGATGGAATTGGTGATGACCTGGAGCGAATGGCCCAGGATTTGGCGCGCCACTTCCGCCACGGTCGAACCGCCGTCCATGATGAGGGTCTGACCTTCTTCGAGCAAGGCCGCAGCCGCTTTGCCAATGCGCTGCTTCTCCTCCCGGGCTCGATTCGCCGCCCACCCCAAGCCGCGGGACTCTCCCTGAACCTGCAGCGAAACGGCGCCTCCCCGGACCCTGCGTACCAAGCCCTGCCGCTCGAGTTCAATGAGGTCGCGGCGAACACTGGATTCCGAAACCCCCAGCTTAGAAGCCAAGACTGCGGCGTCGATGAACTCCTGAGTGCGAACAAAGTTCTGGATTTTGATTTGGCGTTCGGCAGCTCGCATGGGAAGCAAGATAGCACAAATCGGACGAAAAGAGGAGGTATCTGAATATAAGTGGTCATATCTGGAAGCTAGCTGGAAGGAACATTGCACAATCACCCAGTACTTGTCAGTTTGGTGCGTCAAATGACCCTAGAAGTCAGTCGCGCCGTGGTGGAGAGCGTCGTTCGGGAAATTGTCCGCAAACGTCTGGCGACTTGTCCGGGGAAGGACGCGGAAGGTCACCCGTCTCGCCTGCTGGTCAATGCTTCCGCACGCCACATGCACGTGAGCCAGCAAGACCTGGAGGCTTTGTTTGGGCTTGGCCACCAACTTAAGCCCATCCATCCCCTCTATCAACATGGCACCTTCGCCGCGGAGGAAACCGTGGTGCTCATCGGGCCGCGCGGCCGGCTGATCTCCAATCTCCGCATTCTGGGGCCCGTCCGGTCCGCATCGCAGATTGAGCTCGCCTTTACGGATGCCATCATGCTGGGGATCGAGAATCTGCCCGTCCGCCTTTCGGGCGACATCGAGGGAACGCCGGGAGCCTTCGTCATGGGTCCGCAGGGCGTGGTGGAACTCAAGAAAGGTGTAATCCGGGCGGCGATGCATGTGCACATGAGTCCGGCGGACGCGGAGTTATATGGGGCTCGGCACCGCGACGTCATGAAGCTGAAGGTGGGTGACGGTACAGGAGTCACGTTCAATCAGGTGCACGTGCGCGTCGATCCCACTTTCCGGCTGGAAGTTCACATGGACACGGATGAGGCCAATGCTTGCGCGCTGCATCTGGCCAAGCACGTCGAACTGCGGAAGCAGGAAAAGGTCACTTCATGAGGTCCGCGCGCAAAAGTCAGCGCTTAGGAGATTAAGCCATGAACCAAGCCTTGGGAATGATTGAGACGAGAGGGCTGGCGGCCCTGATCGAAGCCACCGACGCCATGCTGAAGGCGGCCAACGTCACCTTTGCTCGCTGGGAGCCGGTGGGTTCGGGACTGGTCACGGCTTTCGTGGAAGGCGATGTCGCGGCCGTCAAGGCGGCTACCGACGTCGGGGCGGAAGCCGCCGCGCGCTTGGGCGAAGTCGTCAGCGTGCAGGTGATTGCGCACCCGCACGAGGATCTGAGCGTCTTCACGGCGCCACCCACGAAGACGGCGAAGAAGTAGGAAACGGCCGGAGAAACCAGCGAGAGGCCATCGAGGAGCGTGTTATGAATCAAGCACTGGGACTGCTCGAAACCAAGGGACTGGTGGGACTCGTGGACGCCAGTGATGCCATGTGCAAGGCAGCCAACGTCCAACTGGTCAAAATGATTCAGATTGGCGGCGGCTACGTGACCACCATTGTGCGCGGTGACGTCGGCAGCGTGCGGGCGGCGATTGACGCCGGGGCCGCGGCTGCCAAGGCCCTGGGCGAACTGGTGGCGGCCCACGTGATTCCCCGCCCACATGAAGGGGTTTCGGAAGGCTACCTGAAGTAGGGGGGCTCACGCGGAGGCGCAACCCCCACCAGCGGCGACCGGATTCCGCGCGGGTCTGGAGTCCGCTGGTTTGCCGGGCTACGAGATGGAAGGCCCGGGGATTGGGAAGATTTCAGTCGAGGAGAATCGCATGGCACAGCAAGCAATCGGCATGATCGAGACCCGTGGACTGGTGGCGCTCGTGCAGGCCAGCGACGCCATGTTGAAGGCGGCCAACGTGCAGTTCAAGGGTTGGAGAAAAGTCGGCGCGGGGCTTTGCACGGTTTTCGTCACAGGCGACGTCGCCGCGGTAAAAGCCGCAGTTGACGCCGGCGCCGTCGCGGCCAAGAACGTTGGCCAGGTAGTGAGCGTCCAGGTGATCCCGCGCCCGCATGACGAATTGGGCACGATTCTACCTGAATAGAGCAACGCTCGACGGAAGGTGCGGCCATGTTCCTGGCCAAAGTGATTGGCAACGTCGTTTCCACTCAGAAGAATGCCCGCTTCCAGGGTATGAAGCTGTTGTTGATCCAGCCTTACATTACGCGCGACGGAAAGCTGGTGGAATCCGGGAGCTCCGTGGTGGCAGTCGATAGTGTGGGGGCCGGGGAAGGCGAATTCGTGATGTTCACCCAGGGAAGTTCCGCGCGCCTGACCGAGGTGACGAAAGATTCTCCCGTGGACACCGTCATCGTTGGAATTGTAGACACCGTGGAAGTGGCGGGACGCCGGTTGGCGAAGCCCTGAACGACACGCCTGCCACAAGGGGCAGGCTGGTTTGCGACTCGGTAGAGGCAAGGCGTATGAGCACAACCACTGATCCGATGATTGCCGCAATTGTCGAAGAAGTTCTCGAGCGCCTGCAACCGCGGCTCGCGGCCCAAGCCCCCGTGCGGGCGGGAGCGGCGGGTGACTACGGAGTGTTCTCCACAGTGGACGAGGCTGTGAAGGCCGCCCACGCCGCACAGAAGCTCCTGGCCGTGCGGAGCCTGGCGGAACGCGCCGAGGTCGTCGCTGTCATCCGTCGCCTCTGCATTGGGCGGGCGGAAGAACTCGGCAAAATGGAGTTCGAGGAATCGCGCCTGGGGCGGCTCGACCACAAGATCGAAAAGGTGCGACTGGTCGAGAAGGTGTTGGGCGTCGAAGCCCTGAAGACAGAGGCGCGCAGTGACACAACGGGAATCTGCCTGATCGAGTACGCTCCCTTCGGCGTGATCGCCATGGTTCTGCCCAGCACGCACGGCGTGCCCACTATGGGCAGTAACGCCATCAGTGCTATCGCGGGCGGAAACACCGCGGTTTTCAGTTCCCACCCGGCGACGGCGCGGAGCGTGGCTTATGCCGTCCGGCTGTTCAACCGGGAAATCGAAAAGCAAACCGGCTTGCGCGACTTGCTTTGCACGGTGGAGTCGCCTTCGATCGAATCGGTCAATGAGCTGTTCCGTCACCGCGACATTGCGCTGATTTGCGTGACGGGAGGCGGAGCGGTGGTGAGCGCCGCCATGCAGGCAGGGAAGCGCGTCGTGGCGGCAGGCCCAGGCAATCCTCCCGTGCTGGTAGATGAGACGGCCGATCTCCAGAAGGCTGCGGAGGCCATTATTGCCGGGGCCTCGTTTGATAACAACTTGCTTTGTATAAGTGAAAAAGAAGTCTTTGTCGTGACCAAAGTCGCCGACGAATTCATAGCCGCGATGAAGCGGGCCGGCGCCGTCGAGCTCAACCACGCGCAGGTCGAGAGACTCACCCAAACGGTATTTGACTTCGAGGACGGAAGAGGCGGCGGATGTGGCCGCGCTCGCGTGAAGCACGAGTTTGTCGGGAAAGACCCGGCGGTGCTGGCGGACGCTATTGGCATGCGTGTGCGCTTGGAAACACCCTTACTGTTTGGCGAAACTGATGAGAACCATCCTTTCGTGCAAAGCGAGCAACTCATGCCCTTTCTGCCGGTGGTGCGCGTGGCCTGCGTGGACGACGGTATCCGCGCCGCCGCCCAGGCGGAGCACGGCTATCGTCACACCGCGATCATCCATTCCCGCAACGCGGAGAACGTGACCAAGATGGCGCGCACGTTGAACACCACGATATTTGTCCAGAATGCGCCTTGCTTTGCCAGCCTAGGGTCCGGCGGCCCGGGCTACTTGAGTTACAGCGTTGCCACACCAACCGGCGAGGGCGTCACTACGCCCTTGACGTTTACGCGCCAGCGCTCGATCACCATCGCAGGAGCGCTGCACATCATCTAGGTTGCGCCGATGTTTATCGCTCGGATCGACGGATCGGTGACTTCCACGGTCAAGCACAAGAGCTTGCGGGGCTTTCGCCTGCTGATTGGCCAGCGGCTGGAGGCGGATGGCGCAGAGGTGGGAGAACCCCTGGTGCTCGTGGACGATCTGGGCGCGGGCCTCGGCTCGCACGTGCTGGTCACCACCGACGGTGACTTGGCGAGGCAGAAGTTGGCGGATAACACCACGCCCTCCCGCATGATCGTGGTCGGCGTCATCGACCTCGCGAGCGGAGCAGGCGCACGCGAGGGTGGGCGAGCGGATCAGAGCAAGGGACTGGGCAGGGTCTGAAAACATGCGCCTGGGAATTGTTCGCGGAAACGTCGTCTTGAGCTTGTCCGATCCGAGTCTCGTCGGCACGCGATTCTTGATTGTCGAACCCGTCACCGCCCAGTCACTCGCGGCTCAGGATGGAACGGGCGGCGGGAAACAACTCATTGTCGCCGACCATCTGGCCCCGGCCGAGGGGCAGATGATCGCCTTCGTTGAAGGACGGGAAGCCGCCAACCCTTACTGGCCGGGCCGCGCGCCAGTGGACGCTTACTGCAGCCTCCTGGTCGATACTGTGGACTATCACGCACTTGGCGCCAAGGCCGAAAGCCAGAACCGCAAGAATCCGGGCAAAGGCTGACTTGAGGAGCCGGTGGTGGGGCGCTGCGGACACGGCTTTGCGCGGCATGACAACGCAAGGGAGCGTGTGGCGGGTGCAACGGCAAGCGAAGGCGGAGTCTCACTATGAAGAGGGTTGATTTGCAGAGTTACAAGCTGCTGACGGGCAAAAACCTGGAAGCAGCGGTGTCGGCGGGCGCCCGTGAAGTGGTGGTCTCGGACGGCGTTGTCTTGACGCCCACGGCTCGGGACGTCATTCGCCGTGCCGGGTTAATGATCGTCGGCAACCGTGCCACCGGGACAACCGCGCAACCGTCTCACGACGGCGCAAGCCCGCGAGCAGTGCACCTCTCGCCGCCCGCAAGCGGCCCCATTCTCTCGAAGTCCTCGCGCTCGGATGAAGCCATTCTGAATTCGCCTGAAGCGTTGGTCATCAAGGAAGAAATGGTCAGCGTGGGCAAGAAGCTTTGGGACCGGCAGTACGTGGACGGGAACGGCGGCAACATAACCTACCGCATTACGGAAGACCGGGTGATTTGCACGCCCACCTTGCTGAGCAAGGCTGACCTGACCGTCGATGATTTTTGCCTGGTCGACTTGGAGGGAAACCAACTGGCGGGAAGGGGCAAGCGAACCAGCGAGGTCTATCTGCACCTGGAGGTCTACAAGACGGTTCCCGAAGCGCGGGCTGCCGTGCACGCGCATCCACCCCACGCCACGGCTTACGCCATCTCCGGGCGCGTACCTCCCACCTGTGTTATTCCCGAACAGGACGTTTTTGTGGGATCTGTCGCCATTTCACCGTACGAGACTCCGGGGACGCGCGAGTTCGCCAAAACTATCATTCCTTATGTGAAAGATCACAACACCATCTTGCTGGCCAATCACGGAATCATCTGCTGGGCAGACACTGTGACGCACGCCGAGTGGTACGTCGAAGTCGTTGACACTTACTGCCGCACGCTGCTGCTGGCGGCGCAACTGGGTGCCGGGGTGACGCGCATTCCCCCTGCTAAGCAAGCCGTGCTGCTGGAGATCAAAAAGCGCCTGGGGTTGCCGGATGCGAAGTTTGGGCTTGAGGAGTGCCAGCTCTGCGACCAGCCGGAATCCCCCGGCGGCATCACCGTGTGCCCCACCACCTGCCCACACAATGCCCCCGGCGGGTGCAGCCAGAAAAGTCAGGATCTCGAGACCCTCGTCAAGACCATCACCGACGAAGTCATGACCGTGCTGGAAGCTAAGGTGTAGCGCGCCTTTTCCTGGGAATCGCCTCCAGCTCTTTTTCCGACAAAAGCCTTATCAAGAACTCTATAGCTTACCGCGTCGCCTCGAGTCCTTCAGGACCGCTTCGAGGGCCAGGTTGGGTTCCTTCGCTCTTTCATTAAACTCTGCCAGGTCTTCGAGGTCTTCCGCAAGGCTCTGGCGGACGGTCGCGTTAATCAGGTCGGACAATGACCTGTTCATTCTTGCGGCCCTATGTCGCAAAGCCCTAAGCAGCCCGGCATCAAGGTCCACCGCTGCCCATTCCCAGAACGCCTTTCTGGCGGCACGATGCCGGGTGACGGAAAAGCTCTGACCCCAGATTCTTCTCACTTTGCGACGGCACCGGTCGAAATAGTCCAGCAAATCGAGTTGCGGTACCAGTAGGAAAACAACGCGCGAAGTACGGAATGAATAGACGATCCGCACGTGGCACAATTCGCATAGGACGTTGCTCAAGTCGCGAACGAATTGGTCTCGCGGCTTGCGCGGGAAGTGTTGGTACACCAAGACACTGTGTCCAGAACAGAAGGTCATCTGTACTTCATCCAGGTACAGATGCGTGCCCGAAGTCTTGCCCCTGCGCGGAGACCACATCAGCTTGAGCCCTGTATCTGGGTCAAAGAACACCACCGAGCACTCGTGGGCCTTGGCAAGAAGCCTGCGAATGTACTTTCGACGTTTATCGGGATCTTGCGGAAGAAGGCCTTCGAATGGTACTGCAAAGGGAAGAATCCCTGGACGGCGCGCCAACCGGATAGAGCGACGTCTTGGGGTTTTCAGACAGCGCGCCAACGATTCGAAAAGCTCCGGGTCGAGAGATTTGTACTTGTCCCCCTGTCGAAGGTACTCCGGAACGTGATCCTTTCTGGGACCATCGTCACGCGTCCGCATCCAACACACTGCCGTCCGAATTTTGCCACGGTTGGACAGGACGCGCAGGAGGCCGTACTTGTGGTAGTCATTGATGTCACCGAAGTATTTGTTCTTCATCTGCTGATCCCACGTTCCCGCACTTTGCACACTGCACAGAAAATGAAGGGAGGCCTAAGCCTTCCCCTACCTAAGCAACTTCAGCAACTCCGCCTGGTCAAGAGTCTTCACGCCCAGCGAGCGCGCCTTATCAAGTTTCGAACCGGGGTCGGCGCCCGCCACCACGTAATCGGTCTTCTTGCTCACCGAGCCCATCACACGCCCGCCCGCTTCTTCGATCAGGCGCGTCGCCTCGTCGCGCGAATAGTTCGGCAGCGTGCCGGTCAGCACAAATTGCTTGCCGGCGAGTTTCCCCTCCGCCTTTCGCGCTTTCTCCTGCTCAAACTGCAAGCCCGCTTTGCGGAGTTTCTCGATCACGTCGCGGTTGCGCTCTTCATGGAAGAACTCCTGGATAGCCTCCGCCACGCGCGGCCCCACTTCTTCCGCTTCCAACAACTCCTCTTCGCTCGCCTTGGCAAGTTTGTCGAGCGAGGCGAAGTGGTCGGCCAGCAACTGCCCCGTACGCTCGCCCACAAAGCGGATGCCCAGCGCAAAGATCACGCGCGCGAGCTCAGCCTGCTTGCTGTTTTCGATTTCATCCAGCAGGTTCTGCGCGGACTTGTCTCCCATGCGCTCGAGATCGGCGAGCTGCTGGTGGGTCAGACTGTAGAGGTCGGCCACATCGTGGACCAAACCTTTGTCCACGAGTTGGTCCACCAGCGCCTCGCCCAGCCCGTCGATATTCATGGCGCGCCGCCCCGCAAAGTACAGCAGGGATTCCTTGAGTCTGGCAGGACACGCCGCATTGACGCAGCGATAAGCGACCTCGCCTTCGGCACGATGCACTTCGCCGCCGCACACCGGGCACTTCCTGGGCGTCACGAACTCGCGCCCGTCCGGCGCGTGTTTCACCACCTTCACCACCTGCGGGATCACTTCCCCGGCGCGCTGAATCAGCACCGTGTCGCCGATCTTCACCCCCAGGCGCTCGATCTCGTCCATATTGTGTAGCGTGGCATGACTCACGGTGACGCCGCCCACGTCCACGGGCTCCAGGTCCGCCACCGGCGTGAGCGTGCCGGTGCGGCCGACCTGCGCGCGAATGTCCCCGACGCGGGTCGTCGCCTGGCGCGCAGGGTACTTGTACGCCACGGCCCAGCGCGGTGACTTGGCGGTGGTTCCCAGCTCCTGCCAAAGGCGCGCGTTATTGACTTTGATAACAATCCCGTCGATCTCATAATCCAGGCCATCGCGCTTCGTTTCCCACTGCTGAATGTAAGCGAGCAGATCGTCAAACGTCCGGCAGAGCCGCCAATTCGGGTTCACCTTGAACCCCAGCCTGGCGAGCGTTGCGAGCGCCTGCGCGTGCTCGCCCAGCGCCACCACGCCGTTTACCTGCAGATAGTAGATGTACATGTCGAGCTTGCGCTCCGCCACGATGCGCGGGTCGAGCTGGCGCATGGAGCCCGCAGCGGCGTTGCGTGGGTTCGCGAACTTTTGCTCGCCCGCGGCCTCGCGTTGCGCGTTAGTCTGCTCGAAGGCTTTGCGGGTCATGATCACTTCCCCGCGGACTTCGAAGCGCGCCGGTCGGCCGATCAGGTCCAGCTTCTTCGCCTCCAGCCGCAGGGGCACGGAACGAATGGTCTTCACGTTTGCCGTCACTTCCTCACCTACTTCGCCATCCCCGCGCGTGACGCCGCGTACCAGCGCGCCGTCCTCGTAGGTCAACGCCATGGAAAGCCCATCGAGCTTGAGTTCCGCGACGTACTCCACCTTGGCGTGGCCCGCCAGCTCGCGCACCCGTCGATTGAAGTCACGCAGCTCATCCACCGAATAGGTGTTGTCGAGGCTCAGCATCGGCGCCGGGTGGCGCACTTTGGGAAATTCCGCGGCTGGCTCGCCTCCCACTCGCTGCGTGGGCGAGTCGGGCGTGACGAACTCGGGATGCTGGCGTTCGAGTTCCTGTAGGCGGTGCATCAGCTTGTCGAACTCGAAGTCGGAGATCTCCGGATCGTCGAGCACATAGTAGCGGTGCTCGTGGTGACGGATCTCGTCCCGAAGCTTGGCAATCTCTTTTTCGATGTTCTTGGCCACGGCGATTCCTCGCAGGTTGTAGCGCGGTCCAGAAGACAGCAAAGGGGATTATAACCCCGGGGGACCCGGTAGCAGGGCAGCCGAATGTGCGCCCACCGCACCTCGGCAGCCGGCGGTACCTCGCGGCGGGCGAAAGCCATCGCACGATCACCTCTGGAGGGGATGTTCACCTCAAGCCATTCGGGTTACCTCCCGCCGAACCAGGAAGGCGCTAAAGCCGGAAAACAGCAGCGGAGCCGAACAGAGGCATATGTGCTGGTCGGAGCGTCCGTCAAATGGCACAGGGCGTGCTGCCGGGAAGATGAGGCCCGGCTCGCAGAGGGCCACGAGAGACATTTCGGCGGATTCTCACCCAGTAACCTCGTTGGCATCACGAGTTTTGCCGCTAACGTTCCCGGAGGGCTCTATGGACATCCTCGAGAAGCTTCGCACCCGCGCCCGGGTTGCTCCCCAGCATATTGTTCTGTTTGAGGGTGAAGAGGACCGGGCGCTGGAAGCCGCGCACCTGATCGAAAAGGAAAAACTGGCGAACCTGACGCTGCTGGGGGACGCCGCCAAGATTTCTGCCCGCCTGCAAGCTTTGGGCTTCCGTCTCGAAAACGCCCAGCTTCTCGACCCCACTTCCAGCCCCAAGCTGGAGGAATATGCGGACTCCCTCTACGAGCGCCGCCGGGCGAAAGGCATGACGCCGGAGCAGGCCCTCAAAGCCGCGCGCCAGCCGCGCAACTATGCCGCGCTGATGGTGGCGGCAGACGATGCCGACGGTTCCGTGGGAGGCGCCCTGAACACCACGGCGGACACGGTGCGCGCGGCGCTTTGGGGGATTGGCGTGGCGCCCGGCGTCTCCCTGGTTTCCAGCTTCTTCTTGATGCTTTCTCCGCGCAAGAACCTGGGCGCGGAGGGCGCGACCCTGTTCGCTGACAGCGCTGTGGTTCCGCAGCCGACGCCGTCGCAACTGGCGGACATCGCCATCGCCACGGCCGAGAACGCACGGGCCCTGCTGGAGGTTGAACCACGCGTGGCGTTGCTCTCTTTCTCGACCAAGGGAAGCGCCGAGCACCCCATGATCGACGCGGTGCGGGAGGCGCTCGACCTCGTTAAGGAGCGAGCGCCGCAGCTCGCCGTCGACGGTGAACTCCAGCTCGACACCGCGCTCATCCCCGAGATCGGCGCGCGCAAAGCGCCGGATTCGCCGGTTGCGGGGCGCGCCAACGTACTGATCTTTCCCGACCTGAACGCCGGCAACATCGGCTACAAGCTGGCGGAGCGCTTCGGCGGATGCGAGGCCATCGGGCCCATTCTGCAGGGAGTCGCCAAGCCAGCTAACGACCTTTCGCGCGGCTGCAAGGCGGAAGACATCGTGCAGGTCACGGTCATCACCGCCATCCAGGCCCAGAGCCTGAAGCAGCGACGCCAGGCTGCGTAAGGGCCGCGGCGCCCGGCAACCCTCGAAAGGGCGCAATCTCCCATACCTGTCCACGCACGCAGTGATAAACTTGCCTCTCGTATGAGCCGTCGTCCCCCCTCCGCACTGAACCTCATCCTGCTGGCGCTGGCTGTGGGTCTGCCGAGTTCCCTGTTCGGCCAGCGACCGGCAGCAGACCAGCACGCCGCCGGCCTGCAAACCACTCTGCCGGCTGAGGCTGCGAACCTGCGAGGACAGCATCGCTCACACCTCCGGTTGGAACGCCAGAATCGTCCTGTGGACGTCTACCTGTTCGCCGGGGAGGAGAAGGTGGATATTCTCTATGCTCCCTTTTGCGGAGGCGACCAAGGCGCGAAGTGGTATTCCGGGCATTATCAACTGGTGAGCGTAGTGGACAACGCCGTGGTTTCCAGGCTTGACCTCGACCCCGATGTGAGCTTTGTCGAGAAGAAGCCTCACGACGGCGTGCGGCTGTACCGCGATCCGAAAACGGGCCAGGATCTCGTTGTGCTTTTTCAATACGGAACCTGCAACAGTGAGAGCGTGCAGTTCTTTTCGGTCGACCCTTCCGGGCGCCTCCAGTCGATCCCCTTCCTCGACAAAGACGGCCGCACCTGGAATCACAGGGTGACGGGGCCCGCCGGCGCCATTCCGCACCTCCCCGACGGCTCCTCGGTGTTCTGCGCCTACGCCAACAACCTCGGATACGATTTCTGCGAGGCCTATGCTTTTGATGGCGCGAGTTTCCAGGAGACCGCCAAGTGGATGACCCAGGGACTGCCCGAGCCGGTGAAGGGATTGAACGCGCCAGGCCGGGCGACGCGCGCGCTGTTTGATTTCCTCTCAGGCCTTTCTGCGAAAACCTACTTGGCAGCGGCATACTATTTTGCCGGCAAAGAGGAATCCGCTGGAACGACGCCGCCCGCGGCCGACTCCACAGAGAAAGCCAAGATCCTGGAAGCGTATTGCACCACGCAGGGCGGCCAATGTTTGATGCCGGCCGAGATCAAGCGCACGGCAGGCGGCGACGCCCCAGGTGCGATGGTGTTTCAGGTCTCCTTCGAGACCCCGGATTTCAAGCCCTTCCAGATCGGCGCTCGGGCGAGTTTTGAGTTCCGCGTGGCTAAGACTCCCGGGGGGTTCAAGGTGCTCGACCTGCCGCCGCGCCTACCCTAAACGAAAACCCTACATGCCGCGGCGATAAACGATGCGGCCCGCAACGATCGTGACGGTCGCGGCGCCGCGTAAGGTGCGGCCGTCGAAGGGCGAGTTGCGGCTCTTCGAGCGGCCTTCCGCCACGTGGTAGGTCCATTCCAAGTCCGGATTGAAGATGGTGACGTCCGCAAGGCCGCCGACCTGTAAGCGCCCGACCGGCTGGCCGATGATGCGTGCCGGGTTCGCGCTCACGAGCGATACCAAATGCCACAGCGAGATCAGGCCGGTGTGGACGAGCTCGGTAAGGGCCAGACCCAGCGCGGTTTCGAGGCCAATGACGCCGGAGGGCGCCTCCGTGCCGAGCGGCTTCGCCTTCAGCTCTGGCGCGTGCGGAGCGTGGTCCGTGGCAATAGCGTCGACGGTGCCGTCGGCAATGCCCGCGCGGATCGCTTCCACATCCGCCGCGCTGCGCAAGGGAGGATTCATCTTGGCGTTCGTGCCGTGGGTGAGGACGGCTTCGTCCGTCAGCGTGAAGTGGTGAGGCGTGACTTCGCAGGTGACCCGCACGCCACGGTGCTTGGCTTGGCGCACCATGTCGAGCGCGCGCCCGGTGGAAAGATGCATGACGTGCAGGCGTCCGCCGGTGGCTTCGGCCATCACCAGGTCGCGCGCCACGCACACGTCTTCGGAAGAGCCGGGAATCCCACGCACGCCCAGCTTAACGGCCACGGGGCCCTCGTTGATGACCCCCGCCGCGCTCAGGCTGGGATCCTCGCAGTGATCGCTGATGGGGACTCCCAGGTCGCGAGTGCGTTCGAGGGCGCGCCGCAACAGGCCCGCCGTCTTCACCGGACGCCCGTCGTCGGAAAACGCCACGGCACCCGCCGCCACAAGGGCCGCAACGTCCGTAAGTGACTCGCCCTGGCTGGCCATGGACACGGCGGCGACGGGGTAAAGCCGCGCGAGCCCCAGGCTGCGAGCCTTCGCGATTTGCGCGCGCACTAGCTCCGGCCGGTCGATCACCGGCTTGGTGTTGGGCATGGTCGAGACGGCGGTGAAGCCTCCGGCGACCGCGGCGGCCAGGCCGGTTTCGAGCGTTTCGGAAATCTCTCCGCCGGGCTCACGGAAGTGCACGTGGATATCCACCAAACCCGGGGCGACAACGTTCCCGCGCGCCTCGAGCGTTTCATCCGCCGCGCCCCCCAGGTTCGGCGCGATCTCGCGAATCACGCCGTCTTCAATGCGCACGTCGAGTTCGCCATCGAGTTGGTCTTCCGGCGACAGCACGCGGCCACCCTTGATGAGTATGGAAGCCATCGGGTTCCTCTCCGGTTCGAGTGTAGCGGAGTATAACACTGCAGAAGCCTCTGGGCATCGTCACTCGATCGCCCGGTCACTTGATCGGCTCATCGGTTCATCGGGCCATCGCTTCATCGGCCCATGGGGCCATTGAAAACCTTCTGACGCAGCAAATTAGTTCATCTTCTCACCGAACTGTGCCGATAACCGATATGGGGTAGTGTGTCACGGCGGGCGATTGTCCATCGGCTCCGCCCGTCCTTGTGCCCTCCGACATTGCCCGTTGCGCTGTCATCCTGATCCCGCGTTGCGGGAGAAGGATCCCGCTCTGCCGCTCCGCAGGATGGAGAATTCCAGGGTTTTTCGACGCGAGCGCGCGATAACATCATTTCTTTTCAACAACATTCAAGGTTCGCAGCGATAAGTTGCTTATTTTTGTTCAACATTCAAGGTTCAGAGTGAATTTGCGCCAAGTCAATTTATTATCTCATTTATTTTCAGCAACATTCAAGGATATACCCGCATTTTAACATCCTTTTTTCTCTCCTCATCCTAGCCTATGCATCGTTCTTGTAACCTTCCTATTTTCAATGGCTTGATTTTTTGCTGAGACCATCGCATCTCCCCCGATCATTCGCTAACCTGCTGTGTTTTCATTAATATTCAAGGATCGCGAGGGTTTTTCCAAGGCTTCTTCCTCCCGCACCTGGCGTTTAATCTTCAGTAGCAGGTTGGTGACCCGCGAGACTTGGCGAAAGTTGGAATCTTCCATTCTCCGCGTGAGCGTCGCCTTGCGAGAGGCTTTTGGCTTCGCGCGTCGTACCGTGGGCTGGTTCGTGTTTCTTCGCTTTCACCTATTCCCTGTTCCCTGTAACCTGTTCCTCTGACTTCGCACCCCGGACTCGTTCGTGTTTCTTCCCTGTCACCTGTTCCCCGCTCTCTCCGTCCCTAGTCCCCAGCCCCTAACACCTAGCCCCTGCTCTAGGATAGCAATAATCGCAGGGGCAATGTCAAGGCCGTGACACACGATTTTGGCTACCGGCAGGAAGAAAAGTGAAGACGGTAGACGGTAGATGGTAGGTGGCATGTGGGGCACGTCGCTTTCGGGCAACCGGCAGACTCAGAAACGACGCAAGCGAAGCAGCAATTGGGTATTCGTCATTGGCGCCCTGAATGGGCGCGATATCAATAGCCGTGGGTGAAACCCACGGATAAGAGGTACCCCACACCCCGCTTCCGGCACCCCTCTCCCCGCTCGGGCGGGGAGAGGGGAGGGGGTGAGGGGGCGGGCGAGCCGTCCGGGGCGTTGCCCCCGGCTATTCTATCAATCCCCGTCGGGGATTCGGGACCGGTACAAATCTTCGCTCTCCAAAAACTCTGCGCGGCCCGCGTGTCGGAGACAACCCCGGCGGCCGTGCTCCGGGATCTGCAGCGGAGCTTGCGGGCACAGCAGCGCGCCCTCCAGCGGCTCACGCGCGAGGCGCTCCAGCTCATCGCCCAAGATCCCGACCTCAAGCTGCGCTTCCAACTTTTGCTCACCACGCGAGGGATCGCGGAAACCAGCGCCGTGCAGATCCTGGCCGAGTTGGCCGTGCTCTCCCCTAACTTGCAAGTTCGGCAGTGGGTGGCGCACGCCGGCCTGGATCCCCGCCAGTACTCCTCCGGCAGCTCCGTGCACAAGAAAACCCGCATCAGCAAAACCGGCAACCGCCACCTGCGCCGCGGTCTTTACATGCCGGCGTTGGTCGCCGTCCGGCATGATCCGCATGTGCGCGCCTACTACGAGCACCTCCTGGCGCGCGGCAAACTCAAAATGCAGGCCCTGGTCGCCGTCATGCGCAAGCTCCTGCACGCCATCTACGGCATGTTCAAATCCCGCCAGCCCTTTGACGGCTCCAAACTCTATCGGCTGCCGGGAGAACCCTCGCTCCTGCAGCCGACTTTTTCCACAGGGGAGGCCGCATGAAACCTCAGAATAGAAAAGGTTCCTGCACCTCCAAAAGAGAAGTCTTTCTTGAAATTCAAGAGAGAATCTACTCGCTGGGGAAACGCATCCCCGGGATTGTCGGAAAGGGGGCAACCTCGCAACGATCCTGATGGTGGTGAATCAAACACGAACTCGCGCGATTAGGGTATTTTGAAGGAAATGCAACAGCAACGGTCCGGGGATTCCAGCGGCCGTTACCTGAGAGCTGCCGTGACTTTCTCTATGAGGTTAACTGTGCCATCTGACCAGACGAGAGGCAATTGCTTGAGGCTGGCTGACCTGCCCCCCGAAAACTGTACCAGTGTAAAAGAGAGTTCTCCCAGGGTATAAAAGCCCGAAGGAGGACAGGAGATGAGGCAGAGCCGTTTCACGGAGGAGCAGATTATTGGAGTTTTGAAGCA
>JBEKAK010000091.1:0-21211 GCA_050018275.1 Terriglobia bacterium
GATTCTTGGTTACACTGTGTAAGCAAAAGGCTGTCCTCCTTCTTCGGCAGAAGTCTTTCTCGCAACAATACTTATGCCAGAAAGAGACAGCCTTTTTCAATTCTTCCGTGAGAAATGCGGGCTAAGCCCGTACGGGCGAGACGCCGAACCAGGGGCTTGCCCCCCTTCAAGTCTTCGCCCCAAAGGAGCCGGATATGATGCTCGCAATGATCGGTCTGGGAAGCGTGCTGACCCTCGCCGTTCTGGTGATTTTGGTCATCATCGTCATCGGATTGATTTCATATTTCGTCGGCATCTACAACAGCCTGGTCACGCTCAAGAACGACATCGATCGCTCGTTCTCCAACATTGACGTCCTGCTCAAGCAGCGGCACGACGAACTGCCGAAGCTCATCGACACCTGCAAAGGGTACATGCAGTACGAACAAAAGACCCTGCAGGCTGTGACGGAAGCCCGCACCGCCTACATGCGCGCCACCACCCCCGCCGAGAAGACTCAGGCGGATAACATGGTCAGCGGGGCGCTCAAAACCTTGTTTGCCGTGGCGGAGAAGTACCCGGACCTCAAGGCCAATACGAATTTCATGCAACTGCAAGGCCGCATCACGGAACTTGAGGAGAAGATTGCCGGACAACGCAGCCGCTTTAACGAGGACGTCAACGTGTTCAACATCCGCATTGCCCAGATTCCAGCCAACTTTGTGGCCGGCTTCATGCGGCTCCAGCCCCACCCGCTCTTCCAGGTTGCGGAAGCGGATCGCGAGGATGTGAAAGTCAGCTTCACGTAACAGTCGTGCTGAAAAGCTCCGGAGGGTGGTCATTCTGAAGAGCCCACCGCGGCAGTCACTGCAGCGCCGCCTATATGCCGCCATTTTGACGGATAAAGGCGCCGCTACGGGTGGCGATGGGGAATCGCCGTGACGTCGACTTGCCCCAAAAGCAGATTGTGCGTTCGCTTCTTACGAGCGTGGGCCGCGAGAGGTACAAAAAAGGCCCGCTTGGGGGAGCGGGCCTGGGGAAAGGAGGAAACCTGTAACGGTTTCAGTCCTTATCTCTTCTTTTTCTTTGCCTTTTTTGCTGCCATATCTATTCTCCCCTCCTTTTGTTGAAGTCTTGGAGTCTGCGCGAGAGACCACCGTTTGTGGTCGGACGCGCTGTGACTACAATATCTAGTAGGCTTCATCTTTTTTGTCAAGCAAAATGTTGCGCCGGGTAGTGTTTTGGTTCGCCATGCATCACTAGGCTTGTCCAAGACAAAGCTACCCGCTGTCAAGACAAGGGGGCTAAGAACCATGACCCGTGACGAGTGACGAGCCGAAATCAGCCACCCGGTACTACTACAAGACCACGTTCGACGCTACGCCGTGATAGAATTCCTCTCAACATGAGTGTGCGTGACCGCCTGCGGAGTCTATTCCGGCTGTTCCTGCTGTTCACGGTGCTGGTAGCTGTGGCCTTGCTCACCGCCATCACCACCATCCGGCTGACCATTCATGGCCGTCAGGAGAGCATGCCCAACCTCGTGGGGACTTCTCTCGAGTCGGCGCAGCGCGTCACCTCCGGCCTGGGACTGGAGCTCCTGGTTGAGGACAAGCTCTACAGCACGCAATACGCGGCAAATCAGATCGCCCAGCAAATGCCGCCGCCCGGCACACGCCTGAAGATCGGGCAGCACGTGCACGTGCTGGTCAGCTTGGGACCTCCGCAAGTGGCCGTGCCCAACCTGGTGGGCGCCAGCGTGCGCGCGGCCCGGATCACGGCGATTGATCGGGGACTGACGGTGGGCGACGTGGCGGTCGTCTACTGGCCGGGCGACCCCAACCAAGTGCTGGCCCAGGACCCACCTCCCGCAGCGGCGGAGGTGCGCAGGCCGGCGGTTAATCTGCTGATCTCCGGAGGAGAGACTCCCCCGGCCTTCCTTTGCCCCCAATTCATCGGCCAGCCCCTTGCCCAAGTCCGTCGCGTTCTGGAAAAGAACGGCTTCAAGGTTGAGCAAGTGACACCCGTCACCACCGATGGTGGGTCCACGGGGATCATCCTCACACAGTCACCTCCGGCCGGGAGCAAGATCGGCCCGGACACGGCTTTCAGTTTCCAAGTCACCCAGTAGGGGCAGTTGAGGAGTCGAAAGTTGAAAGCTTGAAGTGCAGAACTTCTTTTCCGCCGCTTCCGCTGACAGCCCCATTGACCAAACCCGCGCCACGGGAGATTTGTCACTCTCGGAAACGAGAACCGGCCTTCTTGTCGCTCCATGAATGTTGAAATAGTTGACTTTTGCGGCATGAGAACTGCAACACCCGCCATCGAGGCAATAGGAAACCGCTTGGGGAGTTTGAAAGTGTCCCTAACCGGCGGGAAACATGCGCAATTTGCCCCAATTCGGGCTTTCAAAGAGAACCATGGTGAACCTGCGGCGCGGTCTTGAACCGGCGCAAGGCTTGCGGACACGAAGGCGGGAGGGTTTCGGATTCAATGTCCTGCTTGGGCTCATGGTGGTTTTCTCGCTCGGGGCGCCCGCTCTCCACGCTGCGGATGACTGCCTTGCCTGTCATGGGCCTGCCACGGGCTTGGTGAACTCGAAGGGTAAAGCCATCGCGGTAAAACCCAACGCCCTGGCGCAGAGCGTTCACAAGGATTTTCGTTGTGTGGACTGCCACCCCGGCGCGGCCAAGTCCGGGCACACGGCGCAGACGGCGGCGGCTTCGTGCCTCACCTGCCACGACGACGTCGCGGCGAAGCTCCGCGCCAGCGCGCACGCGATGCTGGGCGACCCCCAGGACAGCTCTACTTGCATCACCTGCCACGGCACGCATGAAGTGGAGGTGCCTGCCGCGCGCGGCGCCGAGTTTTGCGCTACCTGCCACACCACGGAAGTGAACGAATACAAGGCGAGCATTCACGGCCGCGCGCAGGCTCATCTGAACGGGGATGCTCCAACCTGCCAGAGCTGCCACGGTCCGACGCACCAGGTGGTCGCGGCCGCTGACGCCCGATCGCCGGTGAACAAGGTCAACCTCCCCGACACATGCGGCCGTTGCCATTCCAACCCCGCGCTGGCCGCGAAGTACCTGTTCACGGTAGCGCTCCCGGTGGAGGCCTACCGGCAAAGCGTACACGGTCGCGCCATCCAGCAAGGCAACCTGCACGCGGCGGCGTGCAACGACTGCCACGGGGTTCACGACATTCTTCCGTCCTCGGATCCTCACTCGAAGATCTGGAAGCAGAACGTGGCCTCCACGTGCGGCAAGTGCCACAGCAATGTCTACGGTGTCTATCGGGAAAGCATTCACGGGCAGGCGGTGGCGGCGGGCGCGCTGCAGGCCGCCACCTGCACGGACTGCCACGGCGAGCACCGCATCCTGGCGCCGGGGAATCCGCAGTCGCCGGTTTATCTGGCGAACGTTTCGCAGGTCACCTGCTCGCGCTGCCACGCCGACACCCAGTTGATGGCGCGCTTCAACGTGCTGGGGGCGCGCGTCCCCACTTATGACGACAGCTATCACGGCCTGGCTTCGCGCGCCGGCCAGCAGACGGTCGCCAATTGCGCCAGTTGCCATGGCGTGCACAACATCTTTCCCTCCAGCGATCCTCGCTCGACCGTCAACAAAGCCAGCCTGGGAAAGACCTGCGGAAAGTGCCACCCGGACGCCGGGCAGCGCTTCGCCATCGGTTTAGTGCACACGCTTCCCACCTCCACGGCCGGCGGGCGAGTGCTGGATTTCGTGAAAGCCTTCTACCTGCTGGCCATCCCCACGATCGTGGGATTCATGCTGTTACATAACCTGCTGGACTGGTGGCGGAAGGCGCGCCGCGCGATCGCGCAAAACCGGCAAGGGCACGGGCAGATGCGCCTGACCTTGAACGAGCGCGCGCAGCACGTGCTGCTGCTGGTAAGTTTCATTGTCCTGGTCATCACCGGTTTCGCGCTGAAATATCCTCATTGGTTTTGGGCGGAGCCTATCGTGCGCTGGGAGAAGGACTTCCCGCTGCGCGGCTGGCTGCACCGCATTGCCGGGGTGGTGCTGATCGGGGCGTCGGTCTACCACCTGATTTACCTGTTCACCAGCCGCGACGGGCGCCGCTGGGTCAAGGACATGCTCCCCAAGATCCGCGACGTGCGCGAGGCGGTGCACACGGCGAGCTATAACCTCGGTCATAGGCCGAACCCGCCACGCTACGCGCGCTTCAACTACATCGAAAAGGCCGAGTACTGGGCGCTAGTGTGGGGCACGGCGGTGATGGCTTTCACCGGCGTCCTGCTTTGGGCCCACGACTGGGTTCTGGCCTACCTGCCTTACTCAATGTCCGTCCTGGACGTGACCACGGCGGTGCACTTTTACGAGGCCATCCTGGCGACCTTCTCCATCCTCATCTGGCACTTCTACGCGGTCGTCTTTGACCCGGAGGTCTACCCGCTCAAGTGGACCGTCGTGACCGGCCGCGCACCTGAGCATGAGGTGAGAGAAGAAGAGGAAGATGCCGCGCCGCCCGCTCCCACAACGCCGAAGACCGAGGCCACAGCCCCGAGCGAGAACGGGCAGGCGCCCAGCCCGCACACGAGCCACACCCCACCTTCGACCACCACGCCCTAGGGCCAAGGTTTCGGGTCGGCTTTGTTCACCGTCCTGAGCGATAAGTCGAAGGGGCCTTCGCCAAGGCCGGGACAACTTGCCCCGGCGAAGTCGGGGCGCCGGCCCCACGATACCCCCGCCATGCCGGTGCAGGCCGGACACGCCGCACGCGGGCAGCAAGGCCGTGAATAGAATCGCGTGCTTACTGCGGTGCTTGCTGTGCGCGGGGGACCGAGATAGGTTCCTTCAGGGAATCGCCGACCTGCCGAACCGCAGCATGGCCAGACGACGCGCCGAACGCACGACATTAGGTGCCGGCGCGCCGGTGAACGCCTGTAGTGACGCAGGCGCAGCTCTCGCCCAGGAAGCCCACAACGCGTCTAGACAATGAGTTCTCGCGAGAGTAGGATACGTGCCCAAACAAGTTTCTGCAATGCGCCGCCGAAGCGCGCGGCAAAGGGGTATAACCCATGTGCATGATGTTGCTGACCTTCGCGACCTCCAGCGGTCACGTTTCTCCCATCTTCCCGGCGCTTGTCTTCCTGGTCGGAGTGGTCCTCTTCATTGTGGGCTTCCGCAGCTACCGCGAGTATCGGATCATGGCGGACACGCCCCAGATCCCCGTTCGCAGCGTCCCCATGGGACTGGTGCACGTGCAGGGAAAGAGTACGGGTGGCGCCCCGTTAACCAGTCCCTTAACGCGCGTGTCGTGTTATTACTACGAAGTTAAAGTGGAGAAGCGGGTCAAAAGAGACAACCGAGAAGAGTGGGAGACCACCAGTACCGAAAAGGTGGAATCCCCGTTCTACCTGGAGGATGAGTCCGGAAAGATTCTGGTAAATCCTCAAAACGCGGAGTTCGACGTGCCGCGCACGTTCATGGGGGAACTCAGGCCAAAAGCGCTATTGTCGGTGGGCCGCAGTTCGCGCTCTTTCGACGAATCGCTGGGCGTGCCGGCTCCGACCGATGAGCATTTGCGGGCCTACCTGACGGGGCAGTCCAGCTCAGCGCGGGCCGCGCTGCAGTCTTCGTCCGTGCCCGGAGCCAAAGCGATGGATAAGGCGCTGGCCGTGGCCCAGAAGATCCAGGCGCTGGGAGTTTCGGTCGGCGCGGGCGGCATCAGCATGGATTTTGGGGCCCACACCTATCGCCTCACGGAAACTTGCCTGGTGGCCGGCCGTGCGTGCAACGTGCTAGGGACCTGCACGGAGAACCCGAGCCCGGCCGATGAGAACGACCGCAACCTCATCAAGAGAGGCGAGAACGAAAAAACTTTCCTGATTACCACCAAATCCGAAAAGCAGATCGAGAAGAGTCTCCGCTTCCGGGCCTTCCTCCTGGTCCTACTCGGCGCAGCGCTCATCGTGGGAGGCGTGGCCATCGCCTTGCATTCCGCTCATATGCTCTGACGGCAAGCGAGTGCGTGGCGCGGTTCCGCCTCTTCCAGTCCGCGGCTTGTATCCTTGACCGGATTGGCCCGCGGCAACCGGCTACAGTCCACGCGGGCTCTGCACGAGCGCGGATGGCGCCAGGCTCCCCTTCTGAAAACTGACAAGTGAGGACTGCTCTTTTAGCTCGCGATGGGAACCCGTCCGCCATTAGGATCGGCAGACCTTCGGCCGCGGCGGGTGGTGAGAAGGCTGGGAAGAATAGTCAACGGTTGAAAGTCGAAAGCCGATTTTCCCTCCTCTCAACTCTCAACCTTCGACGTTCAGCCTCACTAACGCGCTGTGCCTTTTGGAACCTCGCGGACCTCAAGAACCAGGGGTTTGCGCCAGCCGGATTACGCGCAGCAATTCAATTTTTTGGTTTCCACTGCTCGAAGAACGCTTTGATGCTCTCATAGGTCATGTGACGAGCGTCTGCGAATTGGCCCTGGTCCATCGCATAGAGGAGATGTCCCCCTGAATCGAGGACAGCGAGGGCAGGGATTCCGTGTTTGATGGGGACGTGGTACTGCTCGGCTAAATCCAGGTTCTTATCCTCGCGCCCGAGATCAATCTTCGCGATGACAAAGTTCCGCTCGAGGAGGGAAGCCAGCTCAGCTTTATGCATCTGCGCATCCAGCGCATAGCAGTCCGGTCACCAGTTTGCGCCGAAGATGAGCACGATATTCTTCTTGGCCTTCTCGGCATTCGCCATCGCCGCAGAGATCTCGCGATGCGCGTCTGCCTTCTCGTCATAGATGGGCTCGGTAGAATCCATTCGGGCGCAGCCGAACAACAGGAGAACCAGCATCGGAAGCCAGTACTTGTTGCGACTCATCAAGGTTCCTCCCGCCCCTATCATAGCGCAGGTTTGTCAAATGCGATGGGGCTGCAGCTCTGGCCACATCCAGTTTTCCCAGGGAATCTGCCGGACGCTCGCCCAAAACCGGGAGAGGGCATGGGCCGTTGCTCTCTACCCACCGGCGAATTGGGTGTGATAGCATCAACACTCACTATGAGAGGAGTTTTCATTCTCAGTGCCGTGCGGACCCCGATCGGGAAGTTTGGCGGGTCGCTGCGCGATTTCAGCGCCCCTGACCTGGGCGTACTTGCCGCGGAGGCTGCGCTCGAGCAAGCTGGCGTCGCACCCACGGAAGTCGAGGAAACCATCTTCGGCCACGCGCGCCAAGCCGGGAACGGGCCCAACCCCGCCCGGCAAATCTCCGTGCGCGCAGGGATTCCAGAAAGCATGCCGGCGTACACGGTGAACAAGGCGTGCGCCTCGGGGATGAAGGCGATTGTTCTGGGGTTTCAGGAAATCGTCCTCGGTAACGCTGAAGTGGTTTTGGTGGGGGGCGTCGAGGCGATGAGTCGCGTTCCGTTCTTCGTTGAGGGAGCGCGCTGGGGCACGCGGCTTGGTCATCAGAAGCTTACTGACGGCATGTATCAGGATGGATTCTTCTGCCCACTTGCAAAGTTGATTATGGGAGAAACGGCCGAGCTGCTTGCTGAACGATACAAGATCTCACGCCAGGAACAGGACGCCTATGCGCTCTCGAGCCAGCAAGGCGCGCAGCGTGCGATCAGGTCCGGTCGGTTCAAGGATGAGATCGTCCCGGTCAAGGTCCAGGAAAAAAAAGGCGAACGCTTCTTCGCTGAGGATGAACACGCGCGTCGGGATACGACGGCGGAGGCGCTGGCCAAGTTGCCGCCGGTCTTCTCCGGGTCCGGCACGATCACCGCCGGGAACTCCTCCGGAATCACGGACGCCGCCGCCGCGCTGGTTCTCGTCTCCGCCGAGAAGGCCAAACGGGCAACGCGCAGGCCGCTGGCGCGCATTGTGGACTATGCTACGGCAGGGGTTGATCCGCGCATCATGGGGATCGGCCCGGTTCCTGCGGTTCAGAAACTGCAGTACAAAACGGGACGCCGGCTCGAAGACTACGAGCTGATCGAGCTGAACGAAGCTTTCGCGGCACAAGTATTGGCCTGCGATCGCGAGTTGCATTTCGATCGCACCCGCCTGAATGTGAATGGCGGGGCGATTGCCCTTGGACATCCCATCGGCTGCACGGGGGCTCGCATCACCGTAACATTGCTGCACGAAATGCGGAAGCGGGGAGCGCGACGCGGGGTGGCGACGCTGTGCGTGTCCGGCGGCATGGGGATGGCGCTCGAGGTCGAAGCCGCGTGACGCTGTTTGCCGGGAGCTGGCGCACGCGGTAGACTTCACAACGCAGGCAAGAAAGGAAGTTGATTCACCGATGGAGTACAGCGGACAGGCGACATCGCGTTTCCACTTTGCCGACATCCTTTACGAGAAGCAGGATGGCATCGCGCGCGTCACCTTGAACCGTCCGGAAGTCTATAACGCTTACTCCTCCGACACGCTGCGCGAGATGACGGAAGCCTTCCGCGATACTGCGTGGGACGATTCCGTGGGAGTGGTGGTGCTTACAGGAGCGGGCGACAAGGCTTTTTGTGCCGGCGGCGACGCCGAGGAGTTTTCCAGGGAATTCCTCAGCCGTCCACGGAATTACTGGAAGTATCAGGGAGTGCTTTCGGAGGCCCTCAATCTATTTCGTCATCTTGGCAAGCCCACCATCGCCCGCCTGAACGGCGTGGTGGCGGGCGGAGGAAACGATTGGAATCTGGCTGCCGACTTGGCCGTTGCGGCGGACCATGTGCGCTTCATGCAGGTGGGGACACGCGTGGGGCTGGTCGATGCCTGGGGAGCGACCCAATGGCTGCCGCTGGTCGTCGGCGAGCGGCGAGCGCGCGAGATGCTTCTCACTTGCGACGAGGTCACCGCTGATCAGGCGCTCGGTTGGGGTCTGGTGAATCAGGTCGTCCCGCTGAAGCAGCTCGACAAAGCTGTGAACGCGTTGGCCAAGAGGTTGATCCAGAAATTCCCCGAATGCACGCGTTACACGCGTCAGCAATTGGACACCTGGAAAGACTTGGCGTGGACACTTACAACTGGCCATGCACAGGATTGGTTGACCGTTCATTCCACTTCCAGGGAGCCTTACGAGGGTATCCAGGCCTTCATCGAGAAGCGGCCGGCTGACACCAAGAACCTTCGCGAACTTGCGGCGGCGGGAAAATCCAGTGAGTTCCTCTGGGGCGCCCCCACGAGGAAGTGCGAGAACTGCGGGGCCAAGGGCATTCCGGAAAGGTTCGATTATTGCGGCAAATGTGGCAATAAACTGAAATAGAAGTGTTCGAATATCTCGACCATCCCGTCGAGGGAGGAGCCATGCCGGACGATCCCACTCCACAAACCACTGGGCAAGCGGCGGACGACAAGGAAGAAAAGAAGGATTTCAAATTTATTCGCTGGGATGCCACGGGGATTGTCGCGCACCTCACCCTGAATCGCCCCAAGCAAAACATCATGAACATCGGGATGCTCCGGGAAATGGTGAGGGCCATTGAAGGGCTCTCCACCCGTGAGGATGTGCGGATGATCCTGCTGGATGCCGCCCCGGAATGCGCAGGCTTCTTCTCGCTGGGCGTAGGTGCGGAGGGGTATACCTCGCAGATGGTCTTTCAGATGATGGACGCTTTCCATAACGTCTTCCGCTCCATGATGGAAATTTCCAAGCCCGTGCTTGCCGTCGTGGACGGTGTGGCCTCAGGCGCAGGCGCAGAACTGGCCGCGTTTTGTGACTTGGTAGTGGCCACCGAGCATGCCCAGTTCCGCCAACCCGAAATCAAGCTGGGGGTGTTTCCGCCGCTGGGGGCGGTCGTTTACCCGCGCGTCATTGGACCGCGACGGGCCATGGAACTGCTTCTTACCGGAGATCCCATCAACGCTTCGCAAGCGCTGCAGATGGGTCTGGTCAACCGCGTAGTGCCGCGCGTACAACTCAAGGAAACGGTCGACAACCTGGTGCAGCGCATCTCTGATCAAAGCGGTCCGGTGCTCCAACTGCTCAAGCGCGTGGTCTTCGAAGGCACGTGGCGGCCTTTCGACCAAGCGCTGAAGCGAGCCCAGGACATCTACTTGAACCAGTTGTTTGAGCTGGAGGATTCCCAGGAAGGCCTGCGCGCACTCATCGAGAAGCGCAAGCCCGTGTGGAAGAATAAGTAGAGCAGTGACGAGCAAGAGGTGGCAGCCGAGACCCGTTTGTTCGGGTCGGCGGCTCTTCATTTGACCACCCAGGTGGATCGCTTGTCACTGGTCCCGCCGTGGCGGGGCACTCGTCACTTTCTGCCCGCGCTCAGAGCTCACTCAAGGCTTTCTCAATATCGTCCAAGGCATTCTTGGCAAGCTCGCTTGGGACCGGGTCGGTGGACCTTCGCGCGTAAACATGATCCCCGATTTTCGAGGCCTCTACGATCTCAGTGCTGTTCTTCTCTCCGGACTGAACGGTGAAACGATAAGCAGGCTTGGCCAGCCCATATTGAGCCAGGTTCGCGCCCTTGGGGAAGGAGTCCGCGCGCAGGTCGCGCAAGCGGGTCACGAATGTGTCCATCTTATCTGAGTTTATGTTCTTGGCGCCGGGAGTTGTCTGCTTCCACTGATTCTGCTGGCGCTCGAAGACCCAGTGACCCTTGGGCGTCTCCACTTCCACTCGCTTCACATCGAAGGATGAGAACGAAAACAAGTCCTTCTCGCGCAAATCACTCTGGTCCTTCTTAAACTGTGTGACGAATTCGGAGTTGAGCGTAAAGACCGGGTCGAGCGCGGAGTTCATGGCAAAGTAGCGAGCACCTTCTTTATCCTTCTTCCCGACCACGATCGTCTGCCTCCCGTCCGAGCCCGTCAATTGCAGCCGAAGTTCAGGCGAACCGGACCCGTAATCGCCGCCTTTCTTCTTGTCCTCAGCCGCAATCGTCTGCATCGTCAGACCCCGCAACTGGCTGATCAGGCCATCCACCGTGAAGCGGTCAGCGCGCACAGAGGGCGGCAACACGAGGTCCCACACGCCCTCCGGATTCTTTTCAAGGGTCCACTGGGCGCTCTTGTATTCCACCGTGATTTTCCGAAGCTGGTCCGCCTCCAAGGTAAGCGCGCGGCGGTCGCGCAGGTCGAAGAGTTTTTTTTGCAGCGAAGATTTCAGATAACTCGCCAGGGTGAAGACACGTAGGTTTCCGCTTGCCTGCGCGTAGATTCCGCCACTGGTGGGCGTGTCGTCACCCAGAAGCAGTGTGAAGGATTGGGGTTGCGTATCCGTGGTGAGTTCCAGCGTGAAGCCGGGAGGATCAAGACCAAAGTCCTTCAGGCTGGTTGGGTGCGGGTCGACGACGTCTTCCGCAGTCGCGGTCGTCAAGCTATTCAGAAAGCCGGAGAGACTGCCCTGATCCGCGACCAGATGGCGAGGTTCCGTGATGGTCCACTTCCCGGCCTCGCGGCGACAGGTGAAGGCTTCGCCCTCGCGCGGTTTGAAAGTGATGGACTGGATGTGCTGCGCATCGACGGAAAAGACCTTCTCCTGCTTGGACGCTTCGATCTTGGGTTTCTCGCTGCTCTTGCGCTTGTCGTAATAAGTAAAGGCCCCCCACGTCGCCGCCAGGACGGCCAGGGCAATCAGCGTGTGCAAATATTTTTCGCGCTTCATCGACGTTGCCACCACACCAACACGCCCGCTGCCACAATGAAGAGAGGGATCCCGAACACGCCCAGGAAAAGAACCTGGCGCATCTGCTGGGAAGTCATGGTCAGATGCTGCGATTCCGGAGGCTTCGGCCGGATGGAAATGAGGTCCTCATCGGCCGACAACCAGTTGATCGAGTTCATGATGAAATCGCGGTTGCCCTGAAAGTTCAGGAAGCTGTTAGCCGCGATCAACGAAGTTCCCGTCGCCACAAAGCGGCCCTCGGTCTTCTTCTCTCCTTGACCCGTGACGGTACCTGCCACCGCCACGGCCAGCGGGCCCTTCAGGTCCTTACCGGGCCGGAACGCAACCTTCTCCATCTTGGGGTTGAAGTCGGTCACATCGTAACTGTCCGCGGAAGTTTCGCAGAGCGAGTCGGCACTCGCGCCGGCTTTGTACTCTTTGCCGACTTCAAACGAGCGCGAGAGCGGGAAAAGCGTGGCACGGTTTGTGAGGGGCTGCACAATGGGGCTCGCCCCGTACTTGACGATGAGCGGCATCGCCGGGCTGGTTCCGAAGATCTGGGCCATCGGGTTCAAGTCGATCACCAGATCGTTGCGGGCGGTCACATTCCAGTCGCTCAGGAGCTTTGCCAGGTTGGGCAGCTCCACGCCGGCATCCAGCATCAGCAGCGCGCGCCCGCCGCCTTGGATGTACTTGCGGAGAACGTCGACCTCTTGGGGAAGATAATCGTTCTGCGGGCCGGCAATCACCACCATGGTGCAGTCCGGGGGGATGGCCATCTTCTGCATCAGGAGGAGTGACTCCGTCTGGTAATTCTCGTTGCTGAGCTGTTTCTTGATGCGGTCGTAGCCCTCGCGGTCCGCGCCGTCCAGGTTGCGCTCACCATGTCCCTGAATGAAGCAAGCCGTCCGCTGACCTTTCAAAACGCGTACGAGAGCATTGGTGATCCCCTCTTCGGTGTCGCCCTGGGCTTCCATGTGGCGATCGCCCGCAGACACTATGGTTGTTCCGTAGGTGCGGACGCCAAACTCCTTGGCCAAGGCCGGCTGGCGATCGGGGTCGACGTATTTCACGTTCAGGCGGCGCGAGGCCGAAGAATACATGCCGAGCACGTCGCGGCGCTCACCAAAGCTGCGCTCGCGGTCGAAAACATACACCGTCACGTCCCGGTTCAGCTCCTTGAGGATTTTGCGTGTCTGTTCCGAGAGGCTGTACTTCTTGTTGGGCGTCATATCCCATCGCGTGTCGTGGTGATCCACAAACCAGTTCACCAGAACGATCAGGGCAATCACGATCAGCGTGTAGATGGCAAAGTTCGCGCCCGTCAGAACTTGTTGTCCGCTGCGGCCACCGATGCGATCTTTCCACGCCATGGCTACGGCCTCCCTTTCAAGGCTTCCATCGAGCGGGCGGTCAGGAAGATTCCGAGAAGGACAACCGAAAGGTAATAGACCACGTCGCTCAATTGGATAACACCCTTGGAGAAATTATCAAAATGTGTCGTCAGTGCGAGATAAGACATCACCTGCCCGACCGTACCGGTGGAATAAGCTGTCACCCAGTCGAGAAGATAAAGCAGCAGGAAAGCCGCCAGACCGACCGCACCCGCGATAATTTGGTTCTTCGTAAAAGTGGAAATCCACATGCCCAGCGCCAGAAGTGCGGCTCCGTATAGGAGCAGCCCAAGCGCGTTCGCGATAAGAGGTTTGGCGTTGGGATTTCCATAGATGAACAAAACCGCGAAGTAGACAAACGTCAACGCTTCCAGAATCGCAAACAGGATCAGGGAGCCTAGAAACTTCCCCAGGATAATCTCGAGATCGGTGAGAGGGGACGTCAGCAAGAGCTCGATCGTCCCGGAGCGTTTCTCTTCCGCATAAAGCCGCATGGTGATCAGGGGAATCAGGAAGAGCAGCACCACCGTGAGCACCCCACCCAGGATGGGGCGGATGATGTTCTCATTCAGGCTTATAGGCGGCATCCCCATCCCACCCATCGCCTGCATACGGAAGGATTGGATGACAAAGAAAGCCGTCGAACTGTAGAAAACAAAACCGCAAATCGCGGTGAACACGGTCATGACCAGGTAGGCGATCGGCGAATGGAAGTAAGCTCGCAGTTCCTTCCCTGCCACCGCCAGGACATTGCGCATAATGCGATTCCTTTCGCGTCAAGGCCGCCTCGATACCGTGCAAAAGTGCGCGCCTCGCTGACATTAAGCTTTCGACGAACTTCCCAACCCTCTCCCTTGGGGTTGCAGATCCGCCGTGGCGGAAGAGGGTGCCCGAGCTGCGAGGGCGGGTGAGGGGTCGCTTCTTCACCCTCCAGATTGCAGACCCGAAAACGAAGATCTCGGCCAACCTGCCTGCTGCTGGCGCTTCTTCGCGATGTCCCGCGGGACCCGCCCACGACGCTAATCCAAAAACCAAAATGACTGCGGACGCACAAGGGGTTTCTCGGCAGCCGAACAAAACGCCTATCGCCCGGTGCCCCCTTCGCTCGCCGCTTTCTGGGTACCCGCTGCGGCCTCCTCGCTGAGATCTTTTGTGGTGAGCTTCAGGAAGATCTCTTCCAGGCTCATGCCGCTGGTTCTCAGTTCGTAGAGCTTCCAGCCGGATTCCACGACGGCGCGCGCCAACTCGGCGCGCACATCCTTCTCCTTCTCGGAGTGCACCTCCAGGATCACGTGGCCATCGCTGGAATCGCGAGGCTCGACCCAATTCACGCCGCCGACTCGCTGGAACTTGTCGATGATTTCCGCTGCCGGACCCTCCACCGTGAGGAGCACTGTTTCGTAACCTTGCAGGCGCCGGGTGAGCTCCCCCGGCGTCCCTACCGCAACAATCTTGCCGGCGTTGATCACCACGACGCGCTGGCAAGTCTTCGAGACTTCCGGCAGGATGTGCGTGCTCAGGATAACCGTGTGCTGGCCGGCCAGCCCTTTGATCAGCTCGCGGGTCTCGATGATTTGCTTGGGATCAAGGCCGGCAGTGGGTTCGTCGAGAACCAGTACCTCAGGGTTGTGAATGAGTGCCTGCGCCAACCCCACGCGCTGCCGATAGCCTTTGGAGAGTTTCCCGATCTGGCGCCTGCGGACGTCGGTCACGGCGCATTTCTCCACAACTTCGTCCAAGCGTGTCTTTATCTCACGACGTGGCACGCCTTTGATCCGCGCCACGAAGGCCAGGTACTCATCCACGGCCATGTCAGGATACACGGGAGGAGCTTCCGGCAGATAGCCTGTGCGCCGCTTCGCCTCCAAAGGCTCCTCCGTCACGTCGTAGCCTGCTACGCGCACTTTCCCTTGCGTGGGGGGAAGGAATCCCGTGATCACGCGCATGGTCGTAGTCTTCCCGGCACCGTTCGGGCCGAGAAAACCCAGCACTTCGCCTTTCTGCACGTTGAAGCTGACTTCGGAGACGGCCAATGTGGGTCCGTAGCGCTTGGTCAGGTTGTCAACTTCGATCATGGAAAGCCACCCTTCATGCTCCCGAGAATTTGCGAATGCTTCCGATCTTTCCAGCCCAACCTTTTGACGCGGATCGGAATGGGGATCGCGCAGGCAAGCTGAGAGTCCTGCTGCAGCCCGGCCTTCTGAGAAGATGGAAGCGAACTGAACTAATAAGGATTACCAGAAAAGGCGTGGGGTTGCCAAGGGGTTTAATGGCAGTTGGCGGTTTATTCCGGATGCGTTACGATGTGGCGTTCCGTCTGGCCAAGCTCGGACGTTTCGAAATTGTCCAGCCGGCAAGCATTGATTGAAGGGGAGGTTGTGATGACACCCGAAGGACAAGTGGCTTTGATCACCGGAGCGTCGAGCGGCATCGGCCGGGCGACAGCGGAAGCCTTGGCGCGACAAGGAGCCCGCGTGGGAGTGAACTTCCTCAAGAATCAAAAAGGTGCTGAGCAGGTGGTGGAAACGATCCGCAGGACGGGTGGCGAAGCCCTCGCCATTCGCGCCGACGTGACACGCCACGACGACGTGCAGGCTATGGTGGCAGCGGTTCGCCGGCTCTGGGGGCGCATTGACGTCCTCGTCAACAACGCCGGCGACCTGCTCGCACGACGCACTCTGGCGGATATGACCGAGGAGTATTGGGACCAGATCATGGCTCTGAACCTGAAAAGCGTCTTCCTCTGCGTCCAGGCCGTGTGGGAAGAGATGGCGGCACGGAAGAGTGGATGCCTCATCAACGTCTCGTCCATCGCCGGCCGGAACGGCGGGGGCCCGGGCGCCGCAGCCTATGCAGCAGCGAAGGGCGGGATGCTAACGTACACGAAAGCCCTTGCCAAGGAACTTGCCCCACATGGAATCCGAGTAAACGGCGTTGCACCGGGAGTCATCCTGACCCCATACCACGAGCGTTACAGCTCCCCAGATCTATTGCAGAGATTTGTGGCCAACATTCCTATGGGCCGCGCCGGAACGGCCGAGGAAGTCGCGGACGTGATCGTGTTTCTGGCCTCACCGGCGGCGCGCTACATCACCGGCGAAACGGTGGAAGTGAACGGGGGGATGTTGATGGACTAGTTCCGACGGCCCGATTGCGACTCGCGGGCGGGAGGCAGTCACGGCAGACAGACCCCTGGGTGTCAGGAAATGAGAAAATCGCGGATGTTCCCAAGCACCGGCTGAAACATCGCCGGTGTCAGGCGTCCGGTTTGGGTGTTCTGCTGGCTGGGATGATAGGAGCAGAACAGGCGTGGCAGGGCAGCCGGCAACGCGAAGCTCGCGCCATGAGCAAAACGAAAAGTCGAGCGGGGCGGAAAACCCTCACGCTGGGCGAGCACGCGTAGATAAGCATCAAATGCGATGCGCCCCAACACCAGCACGGCGCGTACGCGCCTTAAGAGTTCCAACTCTCTCTCCAGATACGGCTGGCAGTTGCGCAGCTCTTGCGGCTGCGGTTTGTTCAAGGGTGGCGCGCAACGGAGCGAGGCCGTAATGTAACAGTTACGCAGCTCCAGCCCGTCGTCGCGGTCGAGCGACGTGGGCTGATTCGCGAATCCCGCTTCGTAAAGGCCGCGATAGAGGAAATCGCCAGAACGGTCGCCGGTAAACATGCGTCCGGTCCGATTGCCGCCGTGCGCAGCGGGAGCCAAGCCGAGGATCAGGAGTTGTGCGTTGGCATCGCCAAAACTCGGGACCGGCTTGCCCCAGTATTCCCGGTCGCGATACATACGCCGCTTTTCTTTGGCCACTTTGCGGCAGTAGCTGATCAGGCGCCCGCATCGCGTGCAGGCCATCACTTGGCGCTGGAGGTCGCTAAGGTTACGAGCCGCATCTGTGCCGGATTCTAGTAACTGCCTCGCCGCCATGCCGGCCTCCCCGCTTGCCGCTGGATCGCCCGCAACGAAAGAGGCCATTTTACGGGAAATCCACGCGCCCTGCACGGCAGCGAATAGCGACGGCATCCTGCCGGGGTCAGCCCGGATTTCTCACCACGCTCTACCGTTTCTCGACGGGCGGCCGGAAGGGCGGGGTTAAAACCCCGCCCTTCCCCGTCCGTGGTGAGAAATTCAGGTCAGGGACGCCTGCATCGAATTGCTCTGTCCATCATCTAACGGGCTGGGAGGAAAAAAGGAAGATTATGGAAAAAGTTATCCATGTCCAACCTGCCGACTGGCAGGGAATCGAGAAGAGCGCCAAGCCGGTGTTCTTGGATTTCTGGGCCGATTGGTGTGGTCCCTGCAAAATGCTGGCCCCGACGTTTGAGCGGTTGGCGGAGAAATACGGCGAGCAGGTCACCTTCGCCAAGATCAACGTGGATGAAATGCCGGACCTCGCGGACAAGTTCGCGATTCGTTCCATTCCGACGCTCGTGTTGCTGCAGGATGGTAACGTGGTGGAGAGGCTGGTCGGCTTGCGGGGGGAACAGGAGCTGGCGCAGGTGCTAAGCCGCTACACCAACGACCATGCAAAGAAGTGACCTCAGAAGAGCGCCTTCCCGCCGGACAGACCTCCGCCAAAAGAAGCTCTGGCTGACGCCCGGACGCCGGGTCCGGGAGCGATTGCCGTCGAGCACCTCGACCCACACAAAAGGCAGGGGCGCCCGTCCGCAGACGGACGCCCTGAGGTCTTACGCCTGGCAAGCACGAGCCGCCGGATTCGCCTTTATGCTCCCGGCCGCGCGCTCAGCACGTTGGGCGTGTTGGGGAAGAATCCCTTCGGCGCGCTGAGGTAACCGGAGATGGTGTCCTTGCCGACCTTATTGACGACCAACTCCAGCGCGCTGGGAGCGCCCTGAACGTAGAAGTACACGGGCTCGTTAATGGCTTTGTTACTGCGCTGCGTGCGCTTGTCGTCAAAGTAGAGAAAGACGCTGAAGACGTTCCGCTTGGTGTCGGTCTTGTCCAGCTCTACCGTCACCGTCCCCACCTTCTGCTGAGCCTTCCGGCGCGCCAAACTGAACTCAAAATAGTCGCGATCCGACTTGTGGGCCAGGGCGACCAGCTCGTCATGCGTGCGGGCAATGGCGCCGCCCAACTCACCCTTGGTGCCGGAGAGGGCGTTGGCGAACTCCGTTTTGGTGGTGGCCAGATCCTGCTTGGTTCCCGCCAAATCGGTGCTCAACCCGCCGATCTTGGCGTTGGAGTCCGCCTGGAGTTTGTTCATTTCATCGGCGCTGGCTTTCTTGGCGATGGCCGCGTTCAACCGCACCACCGCGGCCTGCTGCTGCTTCTGGACGTCCGCGGCCAGTGCG
The DNA here is from genome assembly GCA_050018275.1 of Terriglobia bacterium. Classification (GTDB taxonomy): domain Bacteria; phylum Acidobacteriota; class Terriglobia; order UBA7540; family UBA7540; genus Bog-366. The sequence goes on from JBEKAK010000091.1 coordinate 18,270, forward strand.
TGCGCGCGGGCCAGTTCCTGTTCCGTGAGGCCGAGTTTCTCCGAGGTCACCTGGAATTGACCACGCAGTTGCGCGTAGCGCTCGTCAGCGGAGTCCATCCGCCGGGTGAGCAGATTCAACTCGTCCCCCTGCTTCGCCGCCACATCGGAAAACTGCGAGCGCGAGACAAGCACCAGCGCCAGGTTCGCGATGGACAGCACTACGAGTGCGACCACCAGCCAGGGCAGGGTCTTCCCACTCCCCCCAGACGAAGGCGGTTGCTGCGCCTGAACATAAGCGTACTCTGGGGCCCCGGGTTGGGATTGAGACTGACCGGGCGTTTCCCCCACGCGCCGCGTCGTCTCATCGTTCAGGCCAAACATGGAATGGCCGGGATCGGGATCTTTGTCTGCCATACCTTCTCCTCATTTTACGAACGGCAATTGGCGAGTTCGCCCAAACCGGCGGACAAGCCTATTTAATATTGCTGCGTTCGACGATTGGGTTTAGGCCCAGCTACCTTTCAATGGCCTATTGACCTGCATCAGTATCCCATTAATAGCGAGCGGGTTCAAGCGCTGAAATGGAAAGAGAGGAGTGGGCGTGTCCCGGCGCCAGCCCGGTGGCACGGGACAGTGAGTCATTTTGAGTCCAGAAGTTGCGCTACTTCCCCGGACCCAGAATCAAAATCAGTCACGGCCCGGCAGCAGCGGCGCGGGTTGCCCTCCGTGCCAGGGTTCGAGTAAGCTAGTGCCGTTCCAACTGAACGCGGTTAGAAATTGGCATGGGAGTCGTGCCGCTGAGTTTTGGCGCCGACCATCCCGGATGGGTCGAAGTAGTTGGCATGGCGCCAAGCGGGTACCACGCTTGTCAGCGGAAACGCTGTGGAGAAGGGGAGCGGGGGTTACATTCCAGGGGGATCTCACATGCCCAGATACGTCTTGGCGCTGGATCAGGGAACGACAAGCTCGCGGGCCATGCTGTTTGACCATCAGGGCCACACGCGCGCTTCCGCCAGCCAGGAATTCAAGCAACACTACCCGCAACCGGGGTGGGTGGAGCACGATGCGACAGAGATCTGGCAATCCCAGCTCGCGGTGGCGGAGAAAGTTCTTGCCGACGCCAAGGCGCGCCCCGAGGACCTGGCCGCGCTCGGCATCACCAATCAGCGTGAGACGGTGGTGCTGTGGGAGCGCGCCACGGGCAAGCCGCTGCACAACGCCATCGTGTGGCAGTGCCGAAGGACAGCGCCCCTTTGCGACCGCATTCGGGCGGAGGGATTCGACCGCACCCTCCGCGACAAAACCGGCCTCGTAACAGACGCCTACTTTTCCGGAACCAAGATCGCGTGGCTGCTCGAGAACCTCCCCGGCGCCCGCGAGCGCGCCGAGCGAGGCGAGTTGGCCTGCGGGACCATCGACACGTGGCTGATCTGGCAACTGACGCGCGGGCGCGTGCACGCCACGGACGTTTCCAACGCCTCGCGCACCCTGCTCTTCAACCTGCACACGCTCGCCTGGGACAACGAAATCCTGAATTACTTCCGCATTCCCGCCTCGCTCCTGCCGGAGGTAAAGTCGTCGAGTGAAGTGTTCGGCGAGACGGCGCTGTTCAGCGCGCCGGTGCCCATCGCCGGCGTGGCGGGCGACCAGCAGGCTTCCCTCTTCGGACAGCAATGTTTCGGGCGCGGCATGGTGAAGAACACTTACGGGACTGGCTGCTTCCTACTGATGAACACCGGCGCAGAAATTCCACGCTCCGAGTCCGGGCTGCTGGGGACGGTCGCCTGGGGCCGCCAAGGCCGGACGGTCTACGCGTTGGAGGGCAGCGTCTTCATTGCCGGGGCGGCCATCCAATGGCTGCGCGATGAGATGAAGCTGATCAGCGACGCCGCGGAAAGTGAAACCCTGGCGCGCGCCGTGCCTGACACGCACGGCGTTTACTTTGTTCCCGCCTTCGTGGGTCTGGGCGCGCCGCACTGGGACGCTTACGCGCGCGGGACAATCACCGGCATCACCCGCGGGGCGAACCGCAATCACTTGGTGCGCGCGGCGCTGGAGTCCATCGCTTACCAGACCCGGGGCGTCGTGGACGCCATGACCCAGGATTCGGGCTTGCGCCCGGAGATGCTACGCGTGGATGGCGGCGCGGCGCGCAATGATTTCCTCTGCCAGTTCCAGGCGGATATCCTGGGAATCCCCGTGGAGCGCCCGGCGACAACGGAGTCCACGGCGCTGGGGGCCGCGTATCTGGCGGGACTCGCCACCGGATTCTGGCAAGACGAGCAGGAGCTTGCCGCGCAATTGCAATTGGGCCGCCGCTTTGAGCCCGCCCTGGATGTCTCCCGCCGCGAGGAGTTGTACGCCGGCTGGCAGCGCGCGGTAGAACGCGCCAAAGCGTGGGCGAAGTAGTGCAGGCGCGGGAGGCAGTAGGCAGCAGGCAGTAAGCACTTGGCGGCGAGCGCTTGCTCGCGCAACGACGTTTCGCGAACGTCTGTGGTCAGTGATAGAATCGCAGTCCTGGCCGGAAGGGCCAGGGGGCGCGCTCCGAAACCGGACGAAGGACGCATGAGCGCCCGAGGATTCAAGCAGGTCCCACCATGACGGAACTCTTGGAAGAAATCTCCCAGCAGCCCGCGGCGCTCTCCGGGCTGCGGAAATACTACTCGAGCCCGGGCGCCATCCCAGCCAGGGGCTTGCGACGCTTGGTAGCGCATTGGCCACCGACGGTGGTGTTCACGGGCATGGGCTCCTCGCTGTTCGCGGCGTACCCGGCGCAGGCCTATCTGACGGCGCAGGGCGTGCGGGCGCTGGTGTGGGAAACCGCTGAACTGCTCCATCACCACCTGAAGATCCTGCGAGCTGACACGCTGCTGGTAGTGGTTTCGCAGTCGGGCGAGACGGTGGAGGTGCTTCGCCTGCTGGAGAGCCTGCCCGTCCAGACGCGCGTTCTGGCGGTGACGA
>JBEKAK010000092.1:0-20510 GCA_050018275.1 Terriglobia bacterium
AAGCCTGGGGGAAGCGCGGGAGACGATGGAGGCTTGGAGGAGGGACTACAACGAGGTTCGGCCCCATACATCGTTGGGGAATCGGACCCCGCAAGAATTCGCAGGCGCCGGGGCGGCTCTCCCCCCCCGAGCCGCCCCGGAGAGAAGAACAAAAGCGAAAAACTACCCTGGAACTCGCATTATGATTGGTACAGAAAACGGGGGCAGGTCAGCATGACACCATTTTGCGATATACAAAAGCCGATAAGTTCACGTGGAATCCGCAATACAGCCCGCATCGCGAGGAGTATTTGCGCGATTTCTACAAGTACAATGAGCCTGATGGTCGACGCTACAGGCTGATTTCATGCATAAACCCGAATCCAAATCGCCCGAATTTGACATACGAGTGGCGCGGGGTAAAGAGAGTCTGGAAGTTCTCGCGTGAACGGATGAAGCGCATGCACGAGGAGGGACTACTCGTCTACTCCAAGAATGGCATACCTTCATACAAGGGATACCTCGACGAGATGAAAGGCGTCCCGATGCAAGACATTTGGACTGACATCTCCCCTCTAATGGGGGTGAGTCGCGAATGGGTCGAGTATCCAACTCAAAAACCCGAGGCTCTTGTCGAGCGGGTCGTGAGAGCCTCGTCGAACGAAGGCGACCTCGTCCTCGACTGCTTTGTAGGCAGCGGGACGACGGCGGCGGTGGCAGAAAAGCTCAATCGCCGGTGGATTGCCTGCGACCTTTCGCGCTTCGCCATTCATACTACGCGCAAGCGGTTGTTGGGCATTCCCAACGTGCGGCCGTTTGTAGTGCAAAACCTGGGCAAATACGAACGCCAAGCCTGGCAATCCGCCGAGTTTGGAGTGCGGGAGCTTGCTCCCGCTGTGGAAAGCGGCAGCGAGCTGCCGCACTCCAAAGCTGCCGCAGTCCAAAGCGACAAGTCGCCGCACTCCAAAGAACTGGCCTATCGCAAATTCATCCTCGACCTTTACCACGCGACGGCCATTACGGGCCGCACGTGGCTGCACGGCACTAAAGGCGGGCGCATGGTGCATGTAGGCGCGGTGGACGCGCCGGTGACGCTCGCGGACGTTAAGGCCATCGCCCAGGAGGTTTGGAAGGCTGCCGCGACCGGGAAGGATTCCCCCCACAAGGCCGCCGTCGACATTCTCGGCTGGGAATTCGCTTTCGAGCTCAACGAGACGGCAAAACAGGTTGCCGCTGAATCCCGCGTGCACGTGGCATTCAAAAAGATTCCGCACGAAGCGCTGGATAAGAAAGCCGTCGAGCAAGGCGACGTCAAGTTTTTCGAGTTGGGAGCATTATCCGTCGATGTGAAACAAAAGAAGAAAGAGGTCACATTGAAGCTTTCGGATTTTGTGATCCCCATTGACGACATCCCCGAGGAAGTCCGCAAGGCCATTCGGCACTGGAGCCAGATGGTGGACTACTGGGCGGTGGACTGGGATTACAGGGACGACACCTTTCATAACCAGTGGCAATCCTATCGAACGCGAAAGAGCCCGAAGATCGAGTTGGAAGCAACGCACCCATATCCCGAATCGGGGAAATACACGGTGCTGGTTAAGGTCATCGACATTCTGGGGAACGATACGACGAAGACACTGGACATCGTCGTGAAGTAGTTTGGAGTGCGGCGCCTTGGCGCTGCTGTCAGCAAAGCTGCCACCATACTGGCGAACTGCAAAGCGGCAGCAAGCTGCCGCAGTCCAAAGCGGCGGCAAGTCGCCGCACTCCAAAGCTGGCGGAGAACAAAGCGGCAGCAAGCTGCCGCACTCCATAGCACTCCACATGAGCGACTGGCCGCATAGCCCGGTGCATCGGGTCCATGAGGTGGGCACTTACATGGTGACGGCGGGGACGTATCTGAAGCGCCCCCTTTTCCGAGGTCCTGAGCGGCTGCGTTACCTGTGCGGGATGCTCTTGGAGCTGGCGGAGAAGTACAAGTGGCAACTCCAGGCCTGGGCGGGGTGTTTCCCAACCATTACCACTTTGTGGGTGTGTCGCCGGAGCCTATTTCAGGGAAGCGCCAGCAAGCTGGCGGAGAGCAAAAGCGGCAGCAAGCTGCCGCACTCCAAAATGCACTCCAAAATCCGTCACTTGCAGAATTCACCAAGCACCTTCACTCGGTCACGGCCATTCAGGTGAACCGGTGGGATCAGACGACCGGCCGCCAAGCTTGGTTCCAGTACTGGGACACGCAACTGACTTTTCAGAAAGCCTATCTGGCGCGGCTAAGCTACGTCCACAAGAATGCGGTGCACCATGGCTTGGTGCGCGAACCCTCACTGTACCCGTGGTGTTCGGCGGGTTGCTTCCAGCGCCGGACGACACCGGCCTTTTATAAGACGGTGATCGGCATGAAGGTTGACCGCGTTCAGGTGGCGGACGACTTTTCGGTAGATCTATCCGAAGTCTGATTGTGGAGTGCGGTGCCTTGGTACCGCTTTCCGAAAGCGCAAGCGAGCTTGCGCATTCCAAAGCGCCAGCAAGCTGGCGCACCCCACAGCAGAACAAAGCGGGAGCAAGCTCCCGCACTCCAAAATGCGGCGAAAAAGAGCACCCGACACCACTGCGCAAACCGAATTGTTGGACATCACCGCCCGGCTGCGGACCGGTCCTTGCGTGCCCGCGTTGCGGGAAGCTGTGAAAGCATGGCGAGCGGGTGGTTACAAGGGCATCACGGATACGACACGGACTCTGCTGAACTACTGGTTTTATACCGACCATAAGCTCGCCACAGGCCAACCCTTCAAATACCACGAGTCACAACAGGAAGCGATTGAGACCCTGATCTTTATTTGGGAATTTGAGAAGGTTCGCACGCGCAAGGCGCTGCTCGAACGTTACGCGCAAAGCTTGCGGGACTTGCGATTGCCCCCCTACGACGACTTTGCCCGGTATTGCATCAAGATGGCGACCGGCACCGGCAAAACGAAAGTTATGGCACTGGCGGTTGCTTGGCAATTCTTGAATGCAGCGCGCGAAGCCGACGAAATCACGAAAGACTACGCCAAGACATTCTTGGTGCTCGCTCCCAACGTCATCGTCTTTGAACGGCTGAAAAGCGATTTTGCGGGCGGCCATATCTTCCGGGCCGACCCCGTGATTCCCAAAGAACTTGGAATCTTCTGGGACTTTGACTGTGTGATGCGCGATGAGGGCGAGAAAGCCCATTTTGAAGGAACGCTGTTTCTCACCAATATCCAGCAATTTTACGAGCGGCCCGACCGCTCCCAGAAGGAAGAGCCCGAAGAATTGACGCAGGTGCTGGGGCCGAAGCCTCCCACCAAGAAACTGGAGCTGACCGATTTCGGCGACCGGATCGCCCTGCGTGCCGGGCGCTTGGTGGTAATCAACGATGAGGCGCACCACACCCATGAAGAAGACAACGAGTGGAATAACGTGATCCGCAAGCTGCACGCGAAGACTCCGGTGACCGCGCAGCTTGATCTTTCTGCGACCCCGCGCTTCCAAAAGGGCGCAATCTTTCCGTGGACGATCTCTGACTATCCGTTGAAGCAGGCTATCATCGACGGCATCGTTAAACGACCGCTGAAGGGCATCGCCAAGGTCACGGAGGCGAAGTCGGACTATGCCAGTGTCCGGTACAAGGCTTATCTCGCGGCTGGGGTCGAGCGCTGGCGTGAATACCGCGACCAACTGAAGCTCCTGAAGAAGAAGCCCGTGCTGTTCATTATGATGAACGATACGGACGAGGCCGACGATGTGGCCGACTGGATACGGACGAAGTATCCCGAGGAGTTTGGCGGGGACAAAACCCAGGTAATTCACACCGACAAATCAGGAGAGGTCAGCAAAAGCCAGCTCGACGACGCGCGCGACGCAGTGCGCAAAGTGGACCTTGCGGATAGCCCCATCAACGCCATTGTCAGCGTTCTGATGCTGCGGGAAGGCTGGGACGTGCAGAACGTTACGGTGGTGGTCGGCTTGCGGCCCTATACGGCGAAGGCGAACATCCTGCCGGAACAGACGATCGGGCGCGGCCTCCGCTTGATGTTTCGAGAAGTGCCCGTGAGTTTTACCGAACGCGTGGACATCATCGGGAACAAGGCCTTCTTGGATTTTGTCGACGACTTGGAAAAAATCGAGGACATAAAGCTCGGTACGTTCGAGTTAGGAAAAGACGAACTCCGTATTCTGACGATCATGCCCATGGCCGACCGAAAGGAATTCGACATCGGCCTGCCCGTGCTCACACCTAGGCTGGTGAGGAAGAAGAGCCTCGCTGAAGAGATTGCGGCGTTCAAGGTGATGGAAGTCCAGAGCATCGTGCTGCCAATCGGGGGAGATGACCCGCGGGCGAAGACCTTCCGCTACGAGGGGCGGGATATTGTCACCTTGGAAAAACTGGTCGAGCGAGACTACTTGGTGCCCGAAGCGCAAACCGCTCAGGAAGTGATCGGGTACTATGCCAGGCGGATCGCCGAAGCGCTCAAGCTGCCCTCGCAGTTCGCAGCCCTGGCGCCCAAGGTGCGGGAGTTTTTCGAGGGGAAGGCCTTTGGAAGTCTGGTGGACTTGAACGACCCCGCCATCGTGAAAGCCATGAGCACGCCCGTGGCCCATTACGTTTGCGTCAGCGTGTTTAAGAATGGCCTTGGCAAGCTGACCCTGGAAGAACAAACGCCTGCGCTGCTTGAGCCCGCGCGAATGCTCTCGACCTGCCCGCCGTTCCCTTGGTCGCGCCCAGTTTGGGAGGGACGGAAGTCCGTCTTCAACCTGGTGCCTTGCGATAACGACTTTGAGAGGGACTTCGCTAAGTTCCTGGACAACGCCACCGATGTTCGTGCCTTTGCCAAGATACCCCTGTCCTTCGGCTTCGCGATTGAATACATGGATGCCGCAATGAACCTGCGCCTCTACACGCCCGACTTTGTAGCGGTAGACGAGAATGGAACGTCTCGGTTGCTGGAGACCAAAGGGCAGGAGACTGCAGACGTCCCCAGGAAAGACGCCGCAGCCACCCAGTGGTGCGAGACCGCCTCACAGCTCACAAATACAGCCTGGAAATACATCAAGATTCCCCAAAAGGAATTCGAGGCCCTACACCCGAACCGCCTCGGAGACCTTGCTGCCCTGTAGGCAAATCGGTCTTGTAGCAGGCAGCGGAGCATTTAGGTTTTTCGAAGTCTGGGGTCCTTGTATGGGAAAAATCCGGAGTGTTTCTGAAATGCGAAACTCTGATGCGCTGCCTCGCTTCGAAAAGCCTTCCTATCGGCGCCGTCCTTGGGCCAGGCGTCAATGGCCTGACGTGCACCCTACTCTCGGTGTCATTTTCATGGCGATTAACCTACTCGTCTTACTACTATAGAACGAAGGTATTACTGCCATGTTGCAACATCGAATCTCCCCGGTGGAGTTCAGGTTTCCCTGCTCTCGTCTAGGCCTTTCGAAATCCAGCCAGCAGCTCTTCGGAGTCGCCCGCAAGGGTGGCGCTGTGCTGCTGGGGGAGAGCCCTTTGACGCGGTGGTTGTGCGGGAAAATGAGTGCATCGCTTCCCCTGGCCTCGCGCGGCCTTCCCATGAGATTTTCGATTGCCTTCCTTTCAATCATGCTGCTTACTTCGCTGGCTGCCGCACAGGACACCCCACTGGTTACTTCCCGCGCCGATCAACTGAAAGGCGATGCGCTGGAGAAAACGCGAAGATTGAGCCCACCGCAGCCTGACAAGCTCGAGAGGGACATCGATCGCGTTGAGCATAGCCAGATCCTTGAGTGGATAAGTGGTGGCCTCAACGGATTCGGCTTGCGTTTTGGAGGTTTGGTTACCGGCTCCGGTTTCGCCGTCGGCCCGGCCTACTCACGCCCCGACCTGCTGCGAGAGAATCTGCATTTCCGCATTTCCGCAGCCGCCTCCGCCAAGCGCTACTATAATGTCGATACCCTGGTCTCTTTCCCGCGCCTTCTCGGCAAACGTCTGCGTGTGGACTTCTATGCGCAACATGCCGATTCCCCGCAGATGGCCTACTACGGACCCGGTCCCAACTCGCAGAAACAGAGCCGGACCAATTACCGGCGCGAGGATACGAACCTGGATCTCCAGGTGGGCTGGCGCGTCCATCCCCGCCACGTGATGGTGGGCTTCACCGCCGGCGCGGACCTGATCAACATTGGTCCTGGAACGAGTGCGGTCTATGCTTCGACAGACCGCGTTTATTCGCCTGCACAGACACCCGGAATTGATGTGCAGTCACCCTATTCCCACTTCGGCCCCTTCGTGCAAGTTGATTTCCGCGACCATAAAGCCGACCCCCATCGTGGCACCAACTTCCTCACTCGATTCAACTACTACAGCGACCAGACGGATCTTCATTCATTTCGCCGGTGGGAGTCGCTTCTTGAGCAGTACATTCCCGTCTTGAACGAAAAGCGTGTATTCGTCGTGCGCGCCCGGACGGAATTCAGTTACACCAGAGCGGGGCAGGTTGTGCCTTTTTACCTGCAACCTACTCTGGGGGGAGCGGACGATTTACGAGGGTTCCGGCAGTTTCGTTATTACGACAATGACTCGCTGTTGATAAATGCCGAATATCGCTGGGAAGTGGCTCCCGTGTTGGACATGGCGGGTTTCGCCGATGCCGGGAAAGTCTTCCCCCGCCCTGGGGACATCAGCCTGACGCACCTCCAAACCGATGCCGGATTTGGATTGCGATTTAAGAGCCGTGGGGCCGTGGTATTCCGCATCGACACCGGCTTCAGTCGGGAAGGAGTCCAGATATGGTTCAAATTCAGCCCTCCATTCCCGGGGCTTCCATTCCCGGGTCTTTACCACGCTATGTTTTAGTCGTGGCACTGCTTCTGACCGAAGTCGGTGCCACAGGCGCGGACAAATACTATCCTGACGACCCGATCATGTCCTTCCCCAAGCCCGTGGCCGTTCAGCAGCTTCCGCCGCGCAAGACCGGAAGCTTGTACGATTTCATCAAGCAGTCCTTCAGCCCCCACCGCCGCCCGGAGTTGCCTGCACGCGGGGTGAACACTCTGGGAGATGTCCCGGACAGCGCGTGGTTCACGAACCGCCACGGGGCTCGCCGTATGTCTCGGCAAGAACTTCAGCAGGGCGCCGGTGTCGAAGCCCCGCCCGTGCCGCCCTTCACGGTCATCGGGGTCAAGACCGAGGGAATCACTCCTGGATTCCGGATGAACGATGCCAAGGGCAGACTCTACTTCGTCAAACCGGACCCGATCGGCAATCTTGAGATGGCCACCGCCGCGGATGTGATCGGATCTCGTTTCTTCTACGCCCTCGGGTACTACACACCGCAGAACTACCTGGTCTACCTGAAACGTTCCGATCTGAAAGTCAGCCCCGGCGCCACCGTTGACGGTTTGGGTGGTAGGAAACGGCCCATGTTCGTACGGGACCTCGACGACATCCTCCGCATTGTTCCACGCTGCAAAGACGGGATGTTCCGCCTGTTGGCCAGTCGGGCCGTCGAGGGGAAGCTGATTGGACCGTTCCGGTATGAAGGGACTCGTCCCGACGACCCCAATGACACGATCCCCCATCAAGACCGTCGCGATTTGCGCGGTCTCCATGTCTTCTGTGCTTGGTTGAACCACACCGATGCCAAGTCGCTTAATTCTCTCGACACGCTCGTGGAGGAGGATGGAGTCCGCTTTGTCCGCCATTACCTGATCGATTTCGGGGCCATCTTGGGAAGCGACAGCGACATGCCCAAGAATGCCAGATTTGGGAACGAATACATAATTCCCAAGGCCGGTCAGGCCTTGACACGGATAGTTGCCCTCGGGCTGGACGTCCGGCCGTGGGAGAGTGCCAACTACGGGAACCTGAAAGTCGTGGGACGATTCGAATCGCGAGTCTTCGATCCGGAGAGGTGGAAATCGAACTATCCGAATCCGGCGTTCTTGCGCCGCCTGCCGGACGACGAATACTGGGCAGCCAAGCAGGTTATGGCCTTTACGAATGAGGACATCCGCGCCATCGTGGAGACTGGAGATTACTCTGATCCGGGGGCCGCCGAGTACATCACCCGGACGCTGATCGAGCGCCGCGACAAAATCGGGAAGGTCTACTTTTCGAAGGTGCTGCCGCTGGATCGCTTTGCTGTCAAGGACGACCGCCTGGTTTTCGACGACCTGGCAGTGACCTACCACTTGCTGCCCGCGCGTGAGTACACCGTGCAGTGGTCGGAGTTCGACAACCACACGGAGAAGGAGACTCCGCTCGCAGGTCAAACCAGCTTCACGTTGCCCCAGCAGATTCAAACTGCTGTGGAGGGCGCGTACTTTGCCGCCGACATCCACGGCAATGACCAGCAAAAGATGGCAACGGTCTACTTGCGCAAGAGGGCCGCGCAAATGGAAGTCGTCGGCATTGACCACACCTGGTGAGGCGTGTTTCTCAAGCACCACGGCGACACCCGGAAGTTATCGCCAAACTGCTCGATGGGAGATTGACCCCGGGAGGGCCATGTCGCTCCGTCTGCTGAGATTACTCCTCTTTTGCGCGGCGGCTCTTCTCCTCGCGCTGGCTTGCCCGACGAGAGTCCGGGGCAACCAAGTCCAACCGGCGGACGAACAGGCTTCGGTTCCTTCCAAGTCTGAGGGCCACACACCTTCCCGGCCCGTCGAGACGGCGACGCAGCCGCAACCTACACTCAAGGAAGTGCCTAGCCGAATTATCCGCGATCAAGAGTTCCTATGGCTCCGTCCCTTTCGCATGAAGCGAAGCGACCTCCCCTGGCTGGGGTTTATGGTGGGAACCACCGCCGGCCTGATGGCGGTTGACCGGCGCGTCGGGCAAGGCCTCTCGGACTCTCCCCCCGGCCATGGTTACACCTTCAGCCGCTACGTCAGCCGGCTCGGAGGCCCCTGGACGGACCTCGGAATCGCCGGGGCCGTCTATCTAGCCGGCCGAGGTTGGGGAGAACAGCACACTGAAACCACAGGCTTGTTGGGTCTCGAGGCCGTCGGCGACAGTCTGGTGGTCGTCGAGCTTACGAAGATCGCCACGCAGCGCGCCCGGCCCACATTTGCGGGCGGGTATGTCCGCGATCACAATGCTGATGGGACATTCTTCGCCGGCGGGACCTCGTTCCCATCTGGTCATGCCGCCGCAGCCTTCGCCCTGGCCACCGTCGTTTCCCAGCGAAACGGGGGAAAACGTTGGGTCGCGCCCGTCGCTTACGGCCTTGCGAGCTTGGTTGCCACCTCTCGCATAACTGTGCGGACTCACTTCCCCTCCGACGTCTTTGTAGGAGCAGCACTCGGTTTGATGATCGGCCGGCACGTCGCTCATGGTGCGGAGCGGTCAAGACAAGAGAAACCACTCCAGGCTGCTGCCGACCGTTTCTACCGCCGGAGGGACCACGTTCACACTCGCCTGGGAATTCTGAGTTTGCACGCGCAAGTGCGAGGCCAGCCGTAGATAACCCTGCTGCGCCGGCTGTCGGTGGTTGGAGCGAACTGGAAGCCAGTCCAGGCAGCAAGTGCATGGTCGTCCTGACACCTGGGGAATACGGGGCAGCGATCTGTGTGGCTTCCCATCACGTTGGAGCACGTTGTTCTTCATCAAATGAAGGAATTGCGCACTCCTCAGCTTCCGTCCTGCATGGACTGTGAATTGCTCGACCTGCAATAGCAACTTGAGCCGGGAGATTTGCCATGATCCGTGCTCATTTCCGAGTCGAAGCAGAACACGTAGACCGAGGACGACGCTGCCACCAACCATAAGGCGTCCATCCTCGTGGAGATGAATCGCCATGAACCACTCACCTCGCTTGCCTAAAATGCTCGCTCCCTACCTTTTCGTGATGATGTTGGTCATCCAGACTCCCAAACTGCTGGGCACGGATTTGAAGCCGCAGACGCTCGCAACCTTCTCGCGCTACGTCGAGCTCACAGAAACTCGCATCAACACGGAATTGAAGCGGCCCGGCCAGTTCCTCTACGTGGATGGCCTCCCCGAGGTGCGGCGTAGGCAGGTTCTGAACTTGCTCCGTAACGGCGAGGTTTTCATCGAACGGCTGTCCACGCCGGACTCCTCCGGTAAGGAGATTGTTCCTCCCGAGGGAATGCTCCACCACTGGCTGGGCGCGGTGTTTATTCCGGGTGCAACCCTGGGGCAAACCTTGGAACTCGTGGAAGACTACGATCACCATCAGGACATCTACAAACCGGAAGTCGTGGGCTCGAAACTGTTCAGCCGGAATGGGGATGACTTCAAGATTTTTTACCGCCTCAGGAAGAAGAAAGTGATCACGGTGACACTCAACAGCATTCATGATGTGCACTACTTCCCTGTCGACTCCACACATTGTTACAGCCATTCCTACTCGACGCGGATCGCCGAAGTCGCAGACGCTGACACGCCCCAGGAGCACGAAAAACCTATTGGCCATGACGGCGGATTTCTCTGGCGGATCAACTCCTATTGGCGCTTCGAAGAGAAGGGTGGAGGCATGTACATCGAGTGTGAGTCCATCTCCCTAACGCGCGGCTTACCACCCATCATCGGGATATTTATCAAGAGGTTTGTTACGGAAATCCCCCGCGAGTCGCTGATGATGACCATGAGTTCGACGCGCTCGGCACTTCTCGGGCGAACGCAAGCGATGGGGCGGCAGTAGAAATTCGTGGGGCTTCGCCACACAGGTCGCAGTCGCGTCCGGCAGTTCAAACGTCATGGCTTCGTGTTTTTCGGGCCGCGACGATTTCCTTGGGGGTCAGTCTGAACATGAGTTAGGCTGAGAGGAGTCGATCCAAAGAACGTGACTGGTGGTTCACCCTTCTTCGTCGTGCTAGTCCGGCTGACGATTACGGCGGGCATTTACGGTGTCCTCCCTGAGCTGGAGCTACTGTTGTGGCTTCGGGCCGTGTCGGGCAGTCCTGGCAAAGTGCTCGTCGTTCAACCCGATGAATCAGTCTTCGACGCAGACACAGAACGCGTGCGCACATTCCGGGCAGATGAGTTCACTGTCTCCCCTGAGCGTGTGGCTGTCCTTGTCGAAATGCTTAGATCCCTCGGCCTCCCACGTCGCCATCCCAGAATCGAGGACTCAGGTGACCCGGAGATCGCCTGGTGGGCTGATGCTACACTGGAAGTCAACTTAAACGGGGACTCAGGGCGTCTCGAATTTGGTTTTGGTCCGGACGGTGTTCCAGGTCGGGACGCCGCAGCAATGACAGGGCTGTTCCGTACGCTGTTCGACTGCGCCAGCGTGCGGTCTGCCTGGTCGGGCTTTCTTACTCCCCGCTCTGAGGCGGGGGCCTGACAGGCACGATGCAAGAGGTCGCCCTAACAAGGCATTGCAGTAGATTAGCTTTTCTGCGCCCGCTCCTGAACTTCGTCTCATTGTTCGTCGCCGGTGGAGGCAGCCTCATGGAACCATGATGTATCGGTGCAATTATGGGTGAGTAAGATCGCTGCGCTAACGCCCCTGCTCGGAACTCTGCCACGAGCTTGGAAACGAAGAAGCTAATATCGGGTTTGCTGACTAAGAATCCCGTCCTTCCTTCCGATCATTGAATCCACTTCTCATCTCGATCGGTACTCCCGGATGCGTGTTTGATCGATGAGCAGGTGTAGGGTCGAGAGCGTAAACACCTTGCCATTCGTCGCCTGAAGCAGCCGCCGCATATCCTCGGGTAGATCAATCGGGAAAAGTTCAAGGAGGAGAGGGGGATCGCAGAAGTGCCGCCGGCCAATTCGAGCCCAATCACCGACTGCAAGACAATAGAGAATGGATGGTCGCGGACTCGGAAGTAATGGTCCAGCAGCCGCCGCCTGGCCGGCTGGTTGGCTCCCCCGTCAGTCCGTTCGGCTGTCCAGAAACGGCGTTCGAGGGAATAGCTCCTCGTTAGTCGCCAAGGAGCGGCCTATTCCGCCCCGTTTGGCCAGTAGCCCCTCGCGATCAGCAGAGGCCCTCCGGTTCAATTCCCATCTTGTCGTTGACGGCGCTTTGAAGCCTCTGTATGCAACCCAGGTATCTTTCAGTGGTCTGGATCGAAACGTGCCCGAGCAAGAATTGAATCTGATCCAGTTTGCCGCCCGCGAGATGGCAGAGCCGGGCGCATGTGCGCCTCAGGTCATGCGGGGCGAGCTTTTCTATCCCTGCCCGAGTTGCCGCTTCTTGAACAACCTCCCAGAGCACCTTCGCGGTCATTCCATCACCCCAGATCTTGCCGGCCTTGTTGATGGCCCGAAAGACCCGTCCCTCTGTGATTCCGCTGGCTTCCGGCCAGGCATCGACCGCCGTTTTGACCCACACCGGGACCGGCACCGTACGGATGTGGCCTCCCTTTCCGATCAAGTCCGCAATGACCCAGTGTTCCTCGCGGAGCTGAATCGAGTTCAGATTCAAGCTTAACAATTCGCCGCGACGGAGACCACATCCGACGAGCATCGCCAGCATAGCGTAATTCCTCTTGCCGCGGAGGTTATCACGGGCTGAACTCTGTAGTAGTCGCTTCCCCTGTTCAGCGGTAAGCCAGTTCCCGACACGGACACCGAGCCGCCGAACTCCTCTGACTCGGCGTATGCCCGCTGCCAACTCTGGGCTGAGGAGGCCCGAATCGGCGGCCTCGCACGCAACGCGACGGACTGCCGCGAGCCGAAGGTTGATTGTTGCTGGAGCATACTGCTTCTGCTCCAGATGGATTCGGTACCGCAGCACGACAGTGCGGTTGAAAGCCAAACGGGGCTCGGAGCAATACCACTGGACGAACTCGTCGATAGCGTGATCGTACGTGCGTTGGCCACTCTTAGATGTGAGGGTGTTGAGGACAGCCGATTTCGACTGCTCAAGATCAGGCAGCGCCAGAATCCGCTTTGGCGATCTTCTCTTCTTTCGAGATTTTGACATCGGCGACGGCCTCCTTTGCCGTCGCCGTTGAGAATGTAGCCAAATCTAGCCCCTGCGGCGTTACTCGCGATCAATCCCAGCGAGTGCTATGCCATCACAAATTTCCTCGAACGGGACTTTTCATTCCGAATCCGATCACGACGCAATCGATCACGGGAAAGTCATTGATGGAATAGGGACTTCGCAACAGTTATCCGAGCGGCAGCACGTTTCGGTATGCAGGTCACGCAACCAAGTAGATTCTCTTGGGGGTAGAGACGGCGTCGGCATGGACGGCCAGTCTGTACGAGTGGTCGGCGATGATCGGCCAGGAGGGGGCCGGTGGGGAGCGGATCAGGTGTCGGCGACGCACATGTACCTTAAAAGGTATTGACACTGTTCAACTTGACATTCCGGGCCTCCGAGACTAGTCTATGCTCGGATAGTCTCAGCTAACACAATCGCACGACGAACCGCTCGAGGCTGCTGCTGCGCATCGGACCGATGATGTGTTCGCCGTTGCGTGAGGCGGCCATGAAAGTGCAAGGTTCCTCTCCTCCTTCTCTCTCTTCATCTCAATTCGTTTCCTTGCGCTCACCAAGGAGGGCGCCAGGAGACTGGAATTTTATCGCTCAGTGCCACGGCTGCTGGCTTGCGTCTTCTGTGCAGCGGCGATGTACGTCACGGCCGACGCGCAGACTCCTGGCCAGAACATCAACATGGTCTCCGGCACTCAGTGGCCTCGTGCCAACCCCCCTTTGCAGCGGCGGAACGAGGCGGGGGCGGAGGGAAGAACTACAGAGAGGTCATGAGGATCTTCGAATTCTCGCTAAACGAAGGGCTGACAGAGCCAGTAATTGACACTGGAGGTTGTCATGAGAATTGGTATCGAAGTCGCGGGAGACAATCACCGCGCGCCATTTCTAAACGTGCCGGCAAACCTAGCACCGTCCGTCCGGGTCTCCGCGATCCGACGGAAGCACGCCCGGAGACGCGGTCTGACTCTCTGCGTGTACCTGGTATTTGCGGCGTCATTGGCATTTCCTCAGGAATTTTCCGCTCGTCGGAACATCAGTAATAACGCCGACTCGATGATTCCAGCAGTCGCCACCGATGCGGACCGGGGATATGTGTATGTTGTAACCCGCGGAGCGCCAGCGGTTGGCCCGGGCCCGGCGGGACTTTGGTTCATGCGATCGACCGATGGTGGCGCCACCTTCTCGACCCCGACGGATCTTGGCTTACCTTATGGATTCGAGCCTTCGGTGAAGGTCGACAGCGCTGGATCGATTTGGATCACCTGGTCAGAACAGACCGTAATTGGGGTCATGTGGTCTGATGATTACGGCTCAACGTTCACTAGGGTAGGATCACCTCCGTTAGAAGACGTTTCATGGGCAATTGCCAACCTTTATGTAGCACGCAGAAATCCGGACATCGCCGTCGACTCGCAGGGGATAGTCACTGTCGTGTGGCAAAGTGTGATTGGACCGGGCCTCCCCGGACAGCTCGCCAATATTGACATCTTCGTGAGCCGATCCTCTGATCATGGGACGACCTTTTCTTACCCAATCAACCTTTCCAACGACCCTGTCGACTCGACTGACCCGCGCGTCGCAACTGGCAGCGGCGGATCCATCCACATTGTTTGGGGAGATCCCAATTCGGGACCCGTTAAGTATGTTAGGTCGCTCGACGGCTCGACCTTCGATCCTCCTCGGGACATAATTGGAGCGGACAAGCTCTCGCGCCGCCCCAGGATCGCAATCAACGGAGCAGGCACAATCACCGTCGTGTCTGAGGGGACTTTTTTCGTTGGCTCGACAGATAACGGGAACTCATTTACACAGGCGCAGAGTATCGCTGGGCTGGGGAACCAGTATCCCGACGTGGCTATGGAGTCCAATGGAACCATCGATGTTGTTGCACAGGTTTACGGATTTAACGGCTCTCCATCACCGTTGACATTTGCTAGTTCTCCAGATGGTGGCGCTACGTTTAGGATACTCACGTTTGCAAACACCCAAGGGGACGTCCCTATGCCAGGCGGCGGGATCCAGGAGACCGGTCTGCCGCGAATCACCGTCGGATTAGGTATTCACATTGTGTGGTACGACTTTACAGGGACAAGTTTTGACACCTTTTACACAGTGGGCCCCACCGCGGGGCTGTTGAACCCGAACGGCGGCACAAACATATATCAATTCGCGGACAACCTGTTCAACTATAAGGTGACATACCCGGCGCTTGTTAGCCCTGGTAGTCCCGTATATCTGGCGGTATGGCCTATCCTAATTTCGCAGACTGACCTGAACACCCGCCTTGCGGGCCAGTTTTCTGGGGCAACACTCGTGCCATACGATGGAACCGGAGGCTTCGGAGTTCTCTTTCGGGCCACATGCCAGGATTCGTCTGGCAATCCTGTCGGATGCCCCCAGACCACAGCCCCGTACGACGTCTACACCAGTTGGAATTCTCCTTCGGGTCAGACCATCAGGAGCCCGGCATTCCTGATGGCTGAGATCGCTCCTGTCGGCCAGCAGAATTGGACAAACATCTTCACCGCGTATTCGCAAACGAGAATCGACCCCACGAGTGGAGGCCGCACCTGTTGCTCCTTTTCTGACTTCGTGTTCGTCGATGGAGTAACCGGCACGCCTCCGACCATCGCCATCACCACGCCTCAGAATGGCGCGGTTTACGTCCTTAACCAGAATGTCTTGGCTGATTACTCCTGTGGCGGTTCCTCCGTAGTCTCTTGCCTTGGCAACGTTCCCACAGGCAGCGCTATCGATACCTCGTCCGTGGGCGACAAGACCTTTGAGGTCAATGCAGTGGTCTCTGATGGTCCAGGCGCCGATAAGAAGGTGACTTACCATGTGGTGGAATTCCGCACTTGCCTGCTTTACGACCCAAGCAGACCGGTGAAGAGCGGATGGCCTCTCTTAATCATACTGGAACTCTGCGACGCCAATGGCAAGGATGTCTCGTCATCGCAAATCAAATTGAAAGCTGTAAGCATTGTGCCTGCCGGCACGAATGCGCAAGGCGCAACGCAGCCTTCGGGCTTCGCCAGCTCGTGCAAGAACTTCCTATTCATCCCATGGCCGCGTTCCAAGGGATGGTACATCTACGCCTTGAACACCAAGGGGCTCCAAGCTGGCAGGTACTTGTTAAATTTCACCGTCTCAGCGGATACGGGGTCCTATTCTGTACCTTTCCAAATAAAGTGAGCGGGGTTGGCAGCGGGGGCCCCGGGTGAGCGCCGGGTCCCCCGCACGAGTGGTTCTCCTTCGATCGGGGCAGCTGGCAGGATTCGCGCTCAGCGTCTCTGGGGATACCCAAGGCTGAGGGGGCTCGCCCGATCAGCTCCTGCCGCCCTGTAGCCAGCGCTTACATTCCGTATAGATAGAGTTGAGGTCGGCGCGCTGCAAGACGTTATTGACTCCGGCCTCATTGCGAATATCTTCCAGCAGGCGAAGCGCCTCGCGATAATGACCCGCCGCTTCCGCACCCTTGCCCGTCAGTCGGAGGATCGTTGCCAGGAGGTAATGACCCTTGGCACTTAGTGTTCGGAGTCCTAATCTTTCGGTCTTTGCCACGGCCCGTTCCAACTCCTGCCGGGCGCGGGAATAATCTCTAGTGTTCACCAAGGCCTCGGCCAGGTAGATGGAGCATTCTGCGGAGAGGTACTGCAGCCCCAGGGTGTCTGCTTCCTGGGCCAGCCCCTTCAAGGTGCTGATGGCCGCCTGGGAGCGCCTTTCCTTGACGGCTGCTTTCGCAAGGTCGAATTCAGAGATCAATGCCTTGCCACGATCGGCGGAGTGCGAAGCCACTTTCATCGCCTGTTCGTAAAGACTCCGTGCGGATCTGAAGTTGCCTCGGTAGAAGAGGCTGTCGCCTTGATAATCCAGAATCTGGGCCACGAAGGCATCGTTTTTAAGCTCGCGGGCCAGGCTCATGGCTTCATCAAAACTCTTTTGAGATTCCTCCCCGCGCCCTGCCTGAGCCAGCGCGTCGCCGTAGCCGCTCAGGATCTCGATCATCCAGAAGCTCCGATCGCCCAGCTCTCGAAAGGTGTTGAGAGCTTCTTGTTTGGCATTGACGGCCGCGCCATAACGCCCCTGGTAGGCGAAGAGGGTTCCCATACTGGCCGACTCGATGGCCGCACCTCGCTTGTCGCCCGCGCTTCGGTAGAGTTCCAGGGCCCGGAGGTAATAGCCCAGCGCCTGGTTGTATTGCCCCATGTTTGTGAGCGTCTCCGCCAGGTTATGCACGGTCTCGGCAATTTCGTTCGGGAACTTGCTCTTCTCGCGCAACTGAAGAGCCTGCTGAAAATAGGTGACAGCGTCCTCGTACTGCCCTTTGAAGAAATAACTGCTCCCGATTTGGTTCAGGCATAGCGCCTGATTGCGTTCGTTCCCCAATTCGCGCTGTAGCAGCAGCGATTCCTTGAGTAATTTCAGCGCCTGGTCGTGCTGGCCGCGATCTTGGTAGAAGCCGCCCAAATCACTTAGGATGTCGGCTGTGCCTTTCCTGTCTCCAATCTCCCGCCGCAGTTGCAGTGCTTCCTCGTAGCTCTTCAAGGCCTGATCCGGCTTGCCAAGGCGCTCCTGGATTTGGGCGATCATGTTCAGGCTGGCAGCCATGCCCCGCTTGTCGCCGAGGCGACGCTTGATTGCCAGCGACTCCTGGTAATTGCGTAGAGCTTCATCCTGCCTGTTTAGCAGCCGGTAAGCGATGCCGATCGCTTGGAGAACTGTGGCTTTCTCCTCTTCGTTTTCGAGCTGGATGGCCAGCGTGAGGGTGCGATTCAGGTATTCGAGGCCGCCCTGCGGATTCCCGCTCTTGATTTCCACGCGGCCCATCCCCAGGAGGGCTTCGACGTGCTTTGGGTCGGCCTTCAGAACTTGCGCGTAGTGCTCCCGCGCCTTGTCGAACGCGCTGGTATCTTCATAGAGCCCCGCCAGAATGAACTGGACCTGGGTGTCGTCCGGCGAGACCTTGGCCATGTTCTCATAAGCCTCGATGGCCTTCGCGTAATCCATCCTAACCTGCGCGTAACCGGCGAGGATACGGTTTTTCTCCTGCGGCGGAAGCTTGTCGCTGAGGTCCACGGCCTTGCGGGACGCTCGCTCGGCTTCGTTGTCATATCCCAGGTTGGCATAAGTCTGGCCCAGCTTGGCATAAGCTAGTGCGAACTCCGGATCCTCCTTGGTGGCAGCCTCGAACCGCTTTTGTGCCTCCAGGTTTTTCCCCTGACGCAAGAGCTGAAGCCCCTCGTTGTAGTCACGCAGCGCCGGGAGCGACTTCGAGGTAGGTTTGAACGCTTGCGCCTGGAGTTCTTTCATCTCCGACGAGGATAGGGCCAGGTTTTCCCGGATGGCTTGCGCCAGACGATCCACCGCTTCTGGCAGCGCGCCCTGGTTGGGCGCCTCCGCCTTCAATGTCGTAGTACGGTCCTGTTTCAGGTCGCGCAAGGTGGCATCAATGCGAATCTGTTCCCCCAGCTTCGCGTATTGTCCCCAGACCACTGTCTGCGCGCTGCTAAACTCCGCCACGCGCCGCAAGGTGTCCGGATCCAGATTGGAATCCGCCGCGATGCGCAGATCGTGCAAAATTTGGTGCAGCCGGTCGGAAGAAACCGTCCGTAGATAAGATGACTGTCCCACGTCCGTACTCAACCATTCGGCCAGGCTCGATCCGAGCCAGTCCAGCGACGGGTCGCCGGAAGCGTTCCGGAATGGGAGAACGGCCAATGAGATTGCAGGTCCCGAGGGCTTCGGCTTGACCGCCGGTCCGAAGATTTTTCCCCGGAACACAAGCCCGACAGTCAGGAGCAGAAGCAGGGCCAGCCCTGGCGCGATCCATTTCGTCGGGAGCTCCTCCACCATCCGGAACCGCAGCATGTGAAGCGTGGCGACGCCCCTGCGTGGGCGGTGCCGAGCCTCGAGGTCTTGCACAATTTCCTGCGCGCTCGCATAGCGACGCTGCGGGTCAATCTCCAGGCACCGGACCACGATGTCATTCACGAACTTCGGTATCGCAGGATCCAGCTTGTCGGGCGGGACGGCTCGCTCCTGGGTGCGCTTCAACAGGGCAGCGACGGAGGTTTTGGCCTGATACGGCGATCTGCCGGTAAGCAACTCGTAGAGAATAACACCGAGTGAAAACAGGTCAGATCTTGAATCGATTTCCTCGCCCTTGGCTTGCTCTGGTGACATGTATTCCGGGGTACCCACCAAGTCGCCCGTTTGCGTCAGACCGGGCAGTTCCCTTGAGCGCGCGATTCCAAAATCCATGACCGCAACCCGACCGTGCTTGTCTACCATGATGTTCTGGGGCTTGAGGTCACGGTGGATCACACCTTCCGCGTGCGCGGCATCCAGGGCGCGGCAAACTTGCTCGATGATCTCTGCAGCTTCTTCTGGCTGGAACTTCCCTCGCTCGTCACGAATACTCTTCAGATCCCGGCCGTCGATGTACTCCATGGAAATGAACTTCGCCCCCTCGGCCTCTCCCAGGTCAAAGATGCGAATCACATTCTTGTGTGTGACCTGCCGCGCCAGGATCAATTCCTGCTTGAATCGCCGCAAGACGTCTGGATGCCCCGCGAGTTCAGGGCGAATCACTTTCAGCGCAACCAGCCGGTCGACCTCGCGATCTCGAGCCTTGTAAACCGCTCCCATGCCACCTTGCCCGAGCAGTTCTAAAATCTCATATCGCCCCCCCAAAACATGCCCTGGTTGCAGCGCCTGGGAGGAACCAGAGAGGGTCGTCCCGCCCTCAGCGGGTGTGCGGACGGACCAACCTTCCGCCACTCCGCTGGTCGCTGTCATGCCCTCAAAGTCAAGGGGGGCATTACACTTTTCGCATCGAGTTGCTCCGGTAGGATTGATGTGTCGACACTGAGGGCATTCCATGGATCAGTGCCTTCTCAATAGTTGACTGTTAGCTTCCACTCTACGGGTTTCGGCCTGCCAAAATCAAGGACTAGAAGCCATTTCAAAACCCCATGGAAGCTGTTGATTTGCTTAACCAATCCAGCGTGATCCGGAGCGCGGTCTGTCCCCAGAGCCTAAGCCCTTTATTTTCAATACGGCCCTACTGCCTAGTTCTCCCAAGCCGCGAATCACTATGGCAACGGCCTTCGTTTCAATGAGCTACGGAGGGTTTTGAAATGGCTTCTAGTGCTTTTTGATCTCAACTGTCCTTGCCCCCGGGACTAGTACAAGGCTCCGTCCTTCTGGAAGGTATAGAAGTGTGCGCTTTCAGCACCTCTGAGACTTGTGTAGCCTTTTTCCAAGCCACACTTCAGTCCCCAGCTCACTCCGAGTTAGATTTGGCGCCTGGCCCAGATTGTGCCTGGGAAATGCCCTTCCCGGAAAATAGGGCGACTGCGCTTAGAAAGCGGACCTCTCTCCTACCGGCATGGCATCAATAACGAGTAGTCGCTAGCCTTGATCGGGAATGCCTCGGCCCGAACGAGTGGCATCTGGAACCGGCAGGATGCTGGCGGGCCGAGGCGTTTTCGATAAGGAGACTCATGCTTATCCGGTTGTTTCAGCAAGCCCCAATTAGTAGTATATGGGCATGCCGCGCCCAGCGTTTCCGAAAACCTTGCGCGAGTTTCAGTCGATGTTCGCTACCGAAGAGGCTTGCCAGAAG
>JBEKAK010000093.1:0-20318 GCA_050018275.1 Terriglobia bacterium
ATTTTCGCTCCGCTCCCATGCGTCCATACCGCCTCCGCTCGCGGAGCCCTAAAAGAGGCTTTTTTTGAGCGTCAGATTGGCCAGGCTCAGCTCCGCCACCAACTGCTTGAGCCGTTCATTCTCCTCGCGCAACTGCCGGACCTCTTCCGAAGTGGCTTCCCGCCGAGTGTCTCCGCGCAGTCGCCCCTTGCCGGCCTCCATGAAGTCCTTCAGCCACTTGTAGTAGATCGTGGGGTGAATCCCCTCGCGCCGACACAGCTCCGAGACCGCGACCTCTCCCCGGATCCCTTCCAACACGATGCGGATCTTCTCTTCGGCGGGAAGCTTGCGGCGGGTAACTTGGCGGGTGCGGCGGATCAGTTGGCGCGCCGGCTCCCCCGCCCGGGCGGGGGAGCTTCCTTCCCCTCTGGCAGGTTCTTCACTCATGGTTCACTCCTTTCGAGTGCCGCACAGTTTAGCGCGGGTTAGGGGGTGAACCAGGGAGCAAAAACCGTAGCTTAACGAACCTCACCCGACGGTCTCATTTGCGCTGAAGTCGGACACGGGGCAGTGTGCCCGCATCGACATCGGCGGCGAGCGCGGGGGCCAGACGAAAAGCGGCGAAGGATTGTGATCACTTGGGAAAGCGGCGTCCAGACGGCCACATGCAGGCGCTTACGCGGACATTCCGCTCCAGGGCGTTTACGCCTCGGCGCGATCTGGTGTGAACTCAGGGAATGGTGTCACTGACTTCCCGATCAGTGACACCCCTGCAAAACTGTGATGAATCCTGGACTCTGCAATCATAAGTGTGCGAATTGTGTGCCACCTTAAGTTCTAAGAACAGATTCTCGGGACGGACTGCAGGGGAGATTCCCTCCTCAATGTGACCGACAAAGGCAAAGACCGAGATGGCCATCCGTGCCGTCGAGGGAATCCCCAACGCCATGGACATGGACTTTGCCAGCGTCGACCCCGACCCGGCGTCCCTGGATATCGCTTCCGAGGAGAACGGCTTCGCCACGGACGAAACAGGCTCCGATAACCAACACGTGGCGGACGAGAACATCGTCTGCGGCCAGCCGCTGGCGGAAAACTTAGCTGCCTACTCTTAGGGGCCGCGTGCGCTCGAATCGTGGCGCTGAGCAGCGTGTGCACTACTTTGGGACGGCCAAGCGGATTGCCTTCAGGGGCACGCTGGTGTACGTTATTGATTGATGTGGAGGCGGAAGACAGGAATCTCGGCTGAAGTGGGATCCCTAAGTGTTGATGGATCGAGCCGTTCGGTTGCTCCAAAGTGGCCGCAAGGGACATGCCTGCACTTTGCGTTTCTGCGCGTGTTTTGCCTAGCCATTGCGGGGGCAACGCTTGTGGCTACCCCAGGGCGATCACAGGGCCTGCCAATACACCCCAAGGTTCAGCAAGCCAAGGAGACCCTGAGCCAAGCCGAAGCAGACTTCAAAGCGGGGCGGATCGAGGAGGCGCTTCTGAAGTGCCGGAAAGCCTTAGATCTTAATCCTCAAGCTGCGGACGCTTATTTCCTGGTGGGAATGATCCAGGATCGCAAAGGGGCGCACGAGGAGGCCCGTCAGGCGATACTCCACTCCGTGAAACTGGATCCCTCCGTCGCGGCGGTCCATGTTTACCTTGGGCGCATGTATCTTCGATCGAGCAAGCCCGAGATGGCTGGCGCGGAGTTTCAAGCGGCGATTCGTCTCGGCGACAACGCCTCCGTTGATGCCCACTACGGATTGGGACTGGCGCTGAACGCTCAATCAGAATACGACGAGGCGCTTCCTAATCTGAGAGCGGCGGTGGAGGTGCGGCCCGCGGATGCAGCCAGGCTGTTCGCCCTGGGGCAGTGCGAGGTCGAACTCGCCCGGCCCGAGGATGTTCGAATCCTGGAGCAACTTGAGAGCTTGCCCGAGGGCCGAACGACCGTCCCCAACGACAGGTATCTGTCTGCCATCACGCACTTGGAGAAGGCGCTGGCATCCTCGCCTTCGGAGGATCTTTCCCGCTCGGTTCAAATGGACTTGGCCGTTGCTTACTCGCATAGCGGCAGAGACAACGAAGCAGCCGCCATTTTCGAGAAGCAGCTTAGGTTCTGGCCCGAGTCCGCTCAGCTTCATTTCAATCTGGGCGTGGTATACGGCCACCTTCAGCGGTACTCGGAAGCCGTGGCGGAGTTTCAGCAGACGCTCAAGCTTCAACCGGGGGATGACAACGCGCGCCTTGCCATCGCGCATGTCTACTTGAGCTATGGCCGGTTCAAGGACGCCATCCCGTATCTCGAAAGTTACATTCAACACAAGCCCAACTATGCTCATGCATACCAGTTGCTCGGGCGGGCTTATCGAAGGCAAGGGCAATATTCGGAAGCAACCGGAGTATTGCTCAAGGGAGTGCGGCTAGACCCGGAAAGCTATGAGGCCCGCTACGATCTTGGAGCCAGCCTGGCGCGGTTGGGAGAGACCGACAAGGCAATCGAACAGTTGCAGGAGGCGAAGAAGCTGAAGCCGGATGGATCTGAGGCTACCTATGAGCTTGGCTTGCTGCTGATGAAAAAGAACGCGCAGCAGGCCGCACGAGGTGAGCTCGAAAAGTTCGGGCAACTCAGGGAGCAAATCGACCAGAGAATGAGGGCCGGAGTTCCGAATAACCAAGCCAATGAGTTGATGGAACAAGGGCGAGTGCGCGAGGCTGTTGAGGCTTACAAGGAAGCTATCAGATTGGATCCGGAAAACGCCCCGTTCCATTACAACCTTGCCTTGGCCCTGGAAAGGCTTGGCGATCACCAAGGGGAGCAACGAGCGCTTCAGGATGCGATCAAGGTCGATCCCCACTTTGCGCAAGCCCATAATCAATTGGGCCTGAGTTACATGGCGGCCGACCAACTGCCCGCTGCGGAGGGAGAATTCAAGAAAGCGCTCGATCTCAAACCGGAGTTTGCCGAAGCAGAGAACAACCTAGGCGTTTTGTACGCTCGGCTGGGGAAGAACGATGAGGCGATGCGGCTCTTCCAAAAAGCCACGGAGCACAGCCCGCAATATGTTGACGCACTCGCCAATCTGGGCCTGGCTTTCGCCGACCAGGGAAAATACGACGAAGCCCGGCGCGAACTCCAACGGGCCGTTGCTGCCTCGTCTGGAAATCCCGCGGCGTACACTGCCCTGGGATTGATGGCGGAGACAACCGGACGAGACGAAGAAGCTCTTCACTTCCTCAAGAAAGCTGTCGAACTACAACCGAACTCTCCTGAATCCCACCTGAACCTGGGCAACGCGCTCGCGGAACAATTCAATCTGGAGGGGGCAGCGAAAGAGTTCGCCGAGGCTGTGCGCTTGGCTCCAGAGTCTGCCCTGGCACATTACAGCGAGGGACGCGTGCTGTACGATTCACGGAAGCCTCAGGAAGCCGCAGCCGAACTGGAGACCGCTTGCCGACTCGCGCCGGATGATCCCAGCGCCCTGTACGTGCTCGCGTTGGCCGAAGCGCAAATGAGTGACTTTTCTCGCGCGGCGGAAGTGCTCACCAAGCTGGTCCAGTTGGACCCGCGTGATTCGGACGCTCATTATCTGCTCGGCCAAGCCTTGCTGCGCCTCGGTAAAACACAGGAGGCTGTTGAGCACTGGGAAACTGCTGCGGATTCGAACCCAAACAGCCTGAAGGTCCTCCATGACTTGGCCGATCTGCTTGGCAGGGTGGGGAGCCCGCAAGCGACCGTGTATGCCGACCGGTTAGATTCATTGCAGAAGAGCCAGCGTCTCACCGACCCGGTCCTTCAATTTGATGATTTCGGTATGGAGGCCGCAAAGTCCCGGAACTGGCCTGAGGCTGTGGTGCAATTTAAAGAAGCGCTTCGGCTTTGTGGGGATTGCGCCTCGAGTGCTCACCTTCACCGCGAACTTGGGCTCGTTTACTCTCACCAGGGGGCAATCGAAAGTGGAGAGGGCGAACTGCGCAAGGCGCTGAAACTGAATCCGAATGATTCTGTTGCGACTAAAGCTCTGCAGTCCCTCGAGATCATCAGGAACCAGCACCTGTGAAACCTGTACACCCTCGGGCCGTTGACGGACAATCCTTTTAGACAGTTGTAGGCCAGTTACGATGCCTCAAGTGTGGTCTTGGTCTTACCAGCCAACGGCCCCTTGCCCACATCGTTATCATCAACGGCGAGGTCGAATCCGATCGGACGGCCTCCTTGGTTGATGGCCGCCATTGTGGCGCCCGGGAGTGACATGCGAACTTCGAGGTTATAACCTTCGGCTGTTCTCTTGAATGCATAAGCGCCCTTACGAGCTAGGATTCAAAACAAGCACGTCCCCTTCAGGGCACGAGCCAGAACAATAACTTATCGCAACATTTGTGAACAATCCGGCATACTCCACGGAAACAGTTCGCAGATTGTCAAGTACTCCACCGCGGGGCACTGCGCCTCAGCACTCCGCAGTGAAGTTGGGAGCCTTGAATGCCTTGCCACAAGGGGAGTCAGACCAAGCTTTCATTTGCATCGCGGATAATGCCGGGGCATTAGTGGGCGTCTTCGTCGCCGATTAGAGGTCCAAGATAACCGTTCATCGCGCTAGAAAGGGTAATGCCTAAGCCTTGACCGAAAGACAGAAGAGTATCGAGATTCGCACATGGATGAATCGTGTGAGGTGAGGTAACAGTGTAAGCAGCTAAAAGCATCCCGAAATCGAAGGCGCTGTCCAGCGGACGATCGAGTAGAGATACCCGAGTGGGACCTGACCCGATGAAGGGCATCCCAACCGCGAGTGCCGCCAGTACACCACCCAGCAAGGCATCTCCGGCCCCAGCGGTATTGACCACGGGAATATTTGCAGCCGGACAGTAGTCCCAACTTCCTTGGGCAAAGGCGAAGGCTCCGCGCTCTCCAACGGTCAGGATGATCTGAATATGTTCCTGTTCGGCTCTGAGCGTGTCTGCGCAGCGGTCAATAAAAGGGCGCGGGTTGGCCGCTTTAAAGGCCTCACCGATCAGCATTCCAGCCTCGTCCTCGTTCATAGCAATCAGGTCAACATCGGAGAAGAACCCTTCCCTACGGGCCGTGTCGATCTCGGCTGACGTAAGAGCGGCTGCGCGAAAGGCGTGATGTATCGTGGCAAACTTCAACAGATGATGGCGCGCCTCCAGTGGGACTTCTGGTGCTGCCAAGACGATAGTACCGGAGCCTCGGTCGGCAAGAAGTGCCTCACACCCATCGATATCGTTGCTGGTCAATCGGGAACTGACAGAATTGTTAGCCGTGATATTTCCGCCTGAACCATCGGGGTACTGGTAACATACACTCAGTAAGGTTGGCTGGTCTGGGCGGACGTCAACGAATCGCGTGTCTATGCCGGCAGCAGCCATTTCTTCAATCATCCGGCGACCAGCATCGTCGGCTCCTACTTTCCCGATAGGAAGCACATGAAAAGGGGAGCCGCTCGGGTTCGCGCCCAGCAGGACGGCGACGTAATGGCTTATGATGTGGAGTTTGCAGTAATCACGAATGTTCAGTAATCGTGCCGGACGGCTTTCGTTCCGGCCTAGCGTGTGATTGCCTTCCAGTTCGAAGAAAAGGCCAGTTCCGATACCACCTACTCCAACTAGCTGCCGGTAGGGGGAGTGGGAATTGAATTGCAGGATTCGAGAAGGCATTTTGAGCTCCTGAGGGTCGGAATCAGAGAAGTTCCCATTCGGGATGTTCGCTGATAGGGTGACGGGCTGTCTCGAATGTTGCGGTGACGATCGCGTCGGGGTGCCTCTGCAGCAGAGTCATCGGGTATTCAGGTGTCGGGTCGGAAAACAGTGCGACTCTCAACGCCGTTTGTTTCCATGCACCGGTGTCGCTATATACTCGAACGCGTTTAGCGGATAAGCACTCGCGGACGCCGAGGGTCACGGACATCGGGGGGACGAACTGGTAAGCTGCCCCAAGAGTCCGCTGGGCGAGAGCCAGAACCGTATCCAGGTTGTTCTCCTGAACGCGAATGCTGGAAGCAGCTACGTCTTCAAGAGTTATATGGCTGAAAGGATGACGCCGAGCCTGATTGTATGCAATGTGACCGTCTTGTCCCCATCCGCCGATCGTGATGTCGATCGGAGCTTCTTCTATCGCCACGCGCACACGTTCGATGGTTGACGGCAGCAGCCAAAACCTCTGTGACTCTGGAACGGCCAGGTCAGGACTAATGCCACCGTAAAAGTACTTCTCCATAAACGTACGAAAATTGTACGGATGATTCGTGGGGAGCGGACGTCCTTGCCAGTCCAGGCACTCATCCATGTGAAAAACAGTCAAATACCGTAATGAAATCCTCCGGGAATTCGCCATTTCGGTGAAGGGCCCGTACCAGCAATTCGGCCCACATGGAACAATAGCCCGGGTAGCGCGCCCCACTGTGTTGTTGTCCGCAACCACTTGGAGGAACTCCGTGGCAATCAATTCACCCATCTCGGCAGAATCCCTGACGATTCGGAAACGAACGCGCGAGTCGGGGCGGTTGAGCAGTTCCTCAGCGGGTATGCTGCACCACCTATATAGGTCTCTAGAGTCAACGTGACTCATGTCATCCCTCCTCGAGATCTTGTACGAGTTCGCAGACTAGAGCTCAAGGATTTCGTCGATTTCTGTATAGGCCTCAGTCATATAAGGTACCTGTTCGCGGAATAGAGCTTTATGTTCCGAGTCGCCTGAGATTTTCGCCAGAGCTACCTGAGCCGCGGCAAGGGACGGAAATTCCGACTCCCAAACGAGCGTGTTCGATGGTTCACGTCCAGCATAGGGCTGAGAACGTCGCCCCCTGGGGAAGTCACTTCGGCGCTGCTCCATGGCGGCGAATTTCTCTTCCACCTTCATAAAGGCACATCGCTGCTCTGGAGTATAACGTTGAACGAATCGCACGATATAAGGCATTTGGTCCTCCTAAGGTTAGGTGGTTTCGAAAGGTACGATGTGTGGTAGTCTCTCAGCTCCGGTGCACTCAACGCGGAGGGCTTCGGCATACAAGAACTAGGCGGAGCAACTCGCACCCCGTATGTATGTGGGGTCATCACGACTGTTAATCTTGCGAGGACAAGTCGCATGGGCAGCGCCCTCGGGAAGTTATAACCTGTCATCAAGACCCTCCTCCAAGACAGGCAGGCTCCTCTTGGAAGGGCCATTGCCGTTGCCGCCTCGCCAGGAGAAGATACACACTGAGGCCGGCAACGACCGTTGCGAAACTGTAAAGAATGAACCTCCAGCCGCCCGGCTCCGCCAGCGGGCTGCAGAACACATAGAGCCACCCTACCAGTGCCAGCACCGCTGGAACCGGATAGAACCACATCTTAAACGGCCTCTCAATATCAGAATGGCGCCTTCGCCAGAGGAAAAGTCCGACGATCTGGCCAACGAATTGAATGAGAAGCCGGGCCAGAACGAGTGCCGTGATGATCTGCGCCAATTCAAAGAAGCTTGCGACGATGGCCAGCACTCCCACTAGGGCCAGGGACCGATGAGGGAACTCCGCCTTGGGGTGTAGCACTCCGAACCAACGAAAGAAAGCACCGTCGAGTGCAGCGGCATAAGGGATGCGAGAATAACCCAACATAAGTGCGAATATACAAGCGAAGGAGGTAATGAGTATCAAAATCGTGATAGCCACTGCTGCCCATTGGCCATACACCCGTGCCATGAACACTGAGGCTACCGCGTTATGGGCGGCAGAACCCTCCTTCACCATTTCCTTCCACGGAACCACCGAAACAAAACTAAGGGAAACAATGAAATCGATGGCGCTCACGGCGAGAATTGAAAGGATTACAGCATAGGGGATCGTTCGCGCAGGGTTTCTTACTTCACCTCCCAAGTAGCAGACTTGGTTGTACCCCAGGTAGTTGTAAATGACCAGAACGGTTCCGTTCCCGAGCCCGGCGAGAAATGCCAGGTTGAGAACAAAAGCGTGGGGCGGGAAGTCGAGGGCCAGGGCAAGATTCATCCTGCAAAGCCCCGTGATAATGATCCAACCTGTTGTAACCAGCGTTGCAATCCATAGGATCATCATCAGGCGGGCCACGTCATGGATTTTCCGGTAGAGTGCGATCATCACGAGTGCGGAAATACCTGCTGCCATCAACTTGGTCAACCATTTATGAACGAGCAACACTTTCCACACGTAGCTTACGTATTGCACCATACCGATACTCGCGGACGCAATTTCGAGCGGGCCGCTGAAGAGAAACTGCCACACAAATAGCCACGCCATCAGCTTCCCTAAATGCTCTCGACCATAGGCGTCCCGGAGGAAAACGTAAGACCCTCCTGACCCAGGCAGAGCAGCTCCAAGTTCAGAAACAACCAAGCCATCACACACAGCCAGCCCCGCGCCTACGAACCAGCTTAGTAGCGACTGAGGCCCCCCCAATGTGGCGATGATCGGAGGGACAGTGATGAAGATCCCGATCCCGATCATATTGGACATGTTGATGGAAGTTGCGTTAAGGAGCCCTAGCTCCCGTCGGAACTGGGTTTTCGGAGAGCTCTGCTCAACAACGAGAGTAGGGTTGTCTGGTGGTCTGTTCAAGAGTTTCCTTGACATGCAATCGGGATGGTCTCGCTGGCCGTTCATTGATTACCATGTCACTCCGGAGGTTTCAGGATGTTCGTGTCCGGTACCGCGCACCTGCCAACGGTAACAGACTTTAACGCTGTTTGCAACAGGAAAGATGGCTGGAAAATGACCGGTACGATGCCTTTGACGAGAAGAGAGAACTCCTGCACTGGCGGCAATGGCGGAATAAGGGAAGGCAAAACGAACAGACCAGCATACAGAACGCCACAGAGTTTTTCCTTTACTATTGATGTCGCGTGGCCTAGAATGGCCTTGGTGGATAGCGTATGAGAAAAATCGGCGTCAGACAAATCGCAAAGCTGGCAGACGTTTCTCCGGGGACGGTCGATCGCGCTCTGCACGGGCGCAAGGGCATTACTGAGAGTACGCGCAAGCGGATCTTGGCAATCGCGGAGAGTGCGGGCTACGAACCTGATCTGGCGGCTCGAGCACTCTCGACGGGTCGGGTACCGATTCGCATAGGCGTTTGTATCCCGCAAGAGATTCAATATTACTTCGACCAGCTACTGAACGGGATTCTGACAGAAGCCAAGCGACTCGAGCGGCTCGGGGTCCAGGTTGTCTGTCGTCCGACCGCGCGACTGGGCGTCGAGGAAGTCGAAAGGGTCTCCGAGTTGTTGAGAGAGGAGGTCCAAGCCATCCTGATCGTTCCTGGCGATCCTGCGAAACTGACTCCGATCCTAGATGTGGCTGAGAAGAAGAACGTGCGTGTGCTGTGCGTAGACACCGATGCGCCTGCCAGCCGCCGCTCAACTGTAGTGTGTGTAAATGCGGAGGTCGCTGGCAAGCTGGCGGCAGAGCTAATGAGTAGCTTCGTGGCTTCCCAGGCCCAGGTGGCGATCATCACAGGGATGTTGAAGACGGAGGACCACGCCAAAAAGACTAGAGGCTTCTGCGAACTGTATCCTCAACTGAGCAACGGTGGCAGCGTGGTCGAGGTTATTGAGGCCCATGAAGAGGAAGAGGAGGCATTTCAAAAGTGCCGTGAGCTTCTTGAGAGATGCAGCTCTCTAGCAGGTCTTTATGTCAACACTGTTAACTGCCTTCCCGTTTGTCGGGCAATCTGCGCCCTGGGACTCTCAGGTAAGATCGCGTTAATCACGACGGATTTGTTTAGAGGCATGATTCCGTATTTCGAGAAGGGCACAATTCGCGCCTCGATCCATGGGCGTCCCTTTATGCAGGGCGAACTTGCCATGCGGATTGTAATTGACCATATTGTGAACCATCGTCCCCTCCCGCCGTTCTACTACGTCTCCCCCCATATAGTGCTGAGGTCTAACCTCTATGTTTTTCGCGAGACCCGATACCCAGACGGGGTTTCCAGATCGACCGTTGCATCCGTCGACCACCCCGCTGCGTGGAAGGGCGCTCCCGAGCAAACCGTCCACAATCGGCAGGACGAGGTAGACTAAGTTCAAACAAAAAAAGTACTTGACATTGTCGCCTTCGAAGGCTAGACTTGCGCTCACGGTACCGGTACCGCAGATTGATCTTGAGAAATGCAGGAATTCAAAGAGCGAGCTCGAAATTGCCAAGCCACCTGCAGAGCGAACGCGTGAGTAGGGATTCCACCCTCCCGCTTTTGGTTGCTGCGTGGGTAGCTCTCTCGCTTCACTCGGATGGCCGTTAAGAAGGATAGAGAACGTCTATAGGGTCAGTAACGGAAGGGAGGAAACACCATGAACAGCAGGCTCGCATCATCTCCGACCAGAAGGGGCGCGAACGCCGCGCTCTTGCCTGTAGCCATTCGCTCAAGGCGGCCGAACGACAGCATTTCCATGGCGGCGCGCTTCGCCGGTCTATGCATGCTCACGCTGACAATTCTATGCTGCTCCACACTAGCCTATGGCCAGTACAGCAGTAACCTCGAGGGGCAGGTCAAGGACCCGACCGGCGCAGTAATCCCCAATGCGACGGTCAAGATGACCAACACGGCAACCCAGGTCTCCCAAGTGCTGACTACCGACACTGGAGGAAACTACCGTTTCAATAGTCTGGCTCCAGGGGATTACCAAGTCACGGTATCACTCACCGGCTTCAATCCTACGGTGGTCAAGGTTACCTTGCAGACGGGCCAAACCGTGAACCTCCCCGTGACCTTGACGCTGGCCGGAACCCGGCAGTCGGTAGAGGTGACTGGCCAAGCAACTGTGCTGGACACTGCTGACAGCCGAATGCAGGCGACCATCGGGGGCCGAGAGTTGCACACGTTGCCACTGCAGGGGCGCAACTTTCTGGGCTTGGCGTCTGTTACCCCTGGGGTCACCGGGTTGGGCGTCCTTGTGGGGTCTGCGCCGGGCTCCTGCTCGAGTGGTCTCGCCAGCACGATTCCGGACAACTTTGCTACCGAGTTGCCTGTAGAAGCCAGCGCGAATGGGAAAAGCCTGCTTAGCAACATGTTCCTGATTGACGGCCTGGACGTCACCAGCGACATTGATGGTGGAAATCTGAACCTGACCCCCAACCCCGATTCTATCCAGGAAGTCACCACTGAGACCGACGACTTCAGCGTCGAGTACGGGCGAAACAGCGCCATTATCATCAGGATGACCACGAAGTCAGGCACGGACCAATATCACGGCAGTGTGAGTGACTACTTCACCGACCAGCATCTTTGGGCGCGGTCGGAATTTACTGGGCCCGCCTATGCGCCGTTCAAAAGCAACAATTTTTCCGGCTCGGTTGGCGGGCCGGTGGTCCCGCACAAGCATACCTATTTCTTCTTCTCCATCGAACCTTTGCGATCAAGCTTCTCGACGGGAAATCAAGCCTTCGCGTGGGAGAATCCTCGATTCGTTGGATGGGCGCAGCAGAACTTCCCCAACACCGTCGGCACGAAACTGCTCACGACTTACCCCATCAAAAGCTCAGCCGTAGGAACAGTCTCCCAAACGGCGCAGGATATCTTCCCCAGCACCTGCGGCACCTCCGCGGCGGCCAATATCCCCTGTGATTTGCCCATGGTCGATTTCGGGACTTATGAGGCAAGTCCGTACCGGAATGGCTTGGAGTGGAACACGCGAATCGATACCTACTTCGCCAAAGACCGGCTGTACGGAAACTTCTATCGCATGACGCACGACGATCAAACCTCGACAGCGCGCACTGGGTTTGACTCCACCAATCGCTATAGGTCGGAGTCGCTGCAGCTGAACGAGACCCATACTTTCAGCGGGAGGACACTCAATGAGGCGATGGCGGGGTTCTTGCGTGTCCAAGGGCTCAACGGCCAGACTGGGAATATCAAAGTGCCTCTTATATCTGTGGTCGGGATGAGTGCCGGCCTGGGAATCGGTTTTGCGGACGGCAACTTCATCCAGCATAACTATCGCTGGAGGGATGTCCTCACCATGGTACGCGGAACCCATACCTTCAAATTCGGTTACGAGGGATGGCATGGCGATGACTTGCGCTATTTCGCGAACACCTGGTCGATACCTAACTATCAGTTCGATAGTCTTTTGGATCTGGTTCAGGATAACCCCCACTATGAAAACAACGTGGTGTTTAACCCATTGACGGGCCAGCCGGCCGTTGGGAATTATGAAGAAGCGAAGACCACTCACGGAGCTTTCGCTGAGGACGTCTGGAAGGCGAAACCCAATCTCACCCTGACGGCAGGTTTCCGCTGGGATAATTTTGGCAATGCTTATCCCGAGCACGGTACGGTACTTGCCAATTTCTTCTTTGGCAGCGGTTCGACGCAAGCTGAGCAGCTGGCCGGCGGGATCATGAAACAGGTTCAAGACGTTTATGACCACGCCATCAACGCCTTCAGTCCCCGGATCGGTCTTGCCTGGGATCCCACTGGAAAAGGAACGTGGGCGGTGCGCGGGGGCTTCGGCGTGTATCACGACTGGATAACGCTGGCAATCGACCAAGAAAGCTTGACGGGCAATCCGCCGGCTGGTGTTTTCCCCACCTTTATTCGCGGGACCACCGCGGCGCCGCTCTTCGTTGTGGGCACAAGCAATACTCCGCCCTTTGGGTTTGTCTATCCACAGTTGCCACCCGCCACACTGGATGCCCACGGCGGCTTGGTGGGCGATCAGTTGAGCGTCGGTGCAATTGATCGGAACATGGGTGCTCCACGAACCTACAACTATTCTGTCTCGGTTGAGCGCCGCTTGCCTGGTGAATTGGTGGCCAGCGCGGGCTACAGCGGTTCCCATTCGGTGGACCAGTTGACGGGATGTGTCGAGAAACAAGGATGCATCGGGACGGACATCAATCGCTTTGCCGGCGATTTAATCGAAAACAAGAATGTCTTGACGAGGATCCTCCCGTCGTTCGGCAGCATTCAATACACCACCAACGGCAACACGGTCTCCTACAACGCCTTGATCTTGAGTTTACAGAAGCGGTATAGCAGCCACGCCACGTTTATGGCTGCGTACACACGCTCGAGTGGTTGGTTCGATGGAGATTATTATCCGAACCAGCACGCCATCCACTCCTACTGGCAGCCGTTCCTGTTTGACGCTCCAAACCGCTTCTCTCTTAGCGGAACCTACAGGCCGGCGGATCTGAAGACTGGTCCACAGGCTTTACGCTATCTGCTGAGCGGTTGGGAACTATCCACGAACACCATTTTGCAGGCCGGATATCCATTTGTGGTTTCAACCAACGCGCCCTTCGAGCCGATCCAGGATGCCAATGGCAATGTGATCGGAATGCAGCCAGGCAGTGGCGACTTTCAGGCCGACGGTTACAACTACGCCTTCCCCGATGTGCCTTCCTTTGGGTACAAGATGCCCACGAGGAGCCGCCAAGCCTACTTGAACGGATTGTTCCCTGCGTCGGCATTTCCCGTGCCCGCCATGGGGACCTACGGTAACCTGAAACCAGGGCGCTACCGGGGTCCTGGCTTTGCTTGCGTCGATTCTGGACTGATCAAGGACAACCGCATCTCGGAGAAGATTGTCCTGCAATTGCGCTTCGAATTCTTCAATCTGTTCAACCGTCCCAATCTGAACGGAGTCGACGGCAACTTGCCTGATGCGACGTTCGGCCAGTCGGTGGCAGCTTTCAATCCACGTTGGGTGCAATTCGGCATGAAGGTGAGCTTCTAGAGTGGCGTCGGCCCGGCGTTGTGGTGCGGGCGTGGGCGTCCCGCACCACAGGCCCTGACTTTCGACCGAGCGAAGCGAAAGATGACACATTCCGAATTCCTTCGAACCTTCAGAGCTGCGGGCTCTATGGTAAATCTTCTTTCCCCGCCCCCCTCCCGCCCGTCGGCGAGAGTTTGCCCGCTGGGACAGGTTGCTTGGGCTGAATCTATTTCCCCCAGAGGTCGCCCGCACGGAAAGTGCAAATTACGAGCGCGAGTTACGGAAGTTCGGCTGGCCGCTTGACAGTCGAAGAAGTTACACAAAACCGGAATGGGAGGTATGGAGCGTGAGCTTGGCAGATTCCCAATCCGATTTTCGAAAACTGATGCTGCCGGTGTTCGGGTTTGTAAACCAAACTCCCAGCCGTGTGCCGCTGCCGGACTGGTATTATGCTACTGAGGGCAAGCAGTGCCTGTACCACACGAGGGTTGGGCGAGAGATCGGATTTCAGGCTCGGCCGGTGGTGGGAGGGGTCTTCATAAAGGTCCTGATGGACGCCGCCACCTGGAAGAAATGGTCGGGCAAGGCACATGTGAGATGAATTGGAAGCGGCGACGACCCGCTGGGCGCGTTGGACATCCGTCAGGGCTGCCTCTGTACCGTCAAATAAGATGAGCGTGGAGAGACCTCGGCAAAAGCTCGCTTGGTTCTGCTCGGTTACCCTGCTCGCCTGCCTTGCCGACGCTCCTTTGGCTCGGACCCAGTCTGTTACCCCTACGATTCAGTCAACGATCGAAGTGCTTCGCGCGCACGACTACGCGCGCGCCCTGGAAATGGCTCAGGCCCTGGCCCGCGAGCACCCTGACGACGCGCGGGTCTGGACACTGCAAGGATCGGCGCTCTCCGCCCTCGGTCGGGGCGAGGAGAGTCTGCGCTCCTACCAGCAAGCCCTCAGAATCGGGCCTAACTACCTTCCCGCGTTGGAAGGCGCGGCGCAGTGTGAGTACGCGGCCGGAAGTCCAGCGGCCCAGAATCTGCTGGACCGCATCATCCGCATCGACCCGGCGAACGAGACCGCGCACGCCATGCTGGCTTCCCTCTCCTTCAAGCAAAACCAGTGCGACAAGGCGGTGGCGCATTTCGCCCTGGCGCGGAAGGCCATTTCCAGTAATCCGCCGGCGCTGGCGGAATACGGCATCTGCCTGGCTCATGGTCACCAGCTCGGCGCTGCGGAGCCGATTTTCCGGCGCTTGTTTGATCTTCAGCCACACGATTGGCATAACCGTTACAATATAGGTCTTATTCAGTATATGACCGGTCGAAATACCGCGGCGGTCGAAACCCTGAAACCGATTGTGGATGGCCCGGCCGCCCAGGTCGACGCGTTGAATCTCATCGCCGCTGCATACGAGGCCAACCATGAAACGCCGGCAGCCACCGAGGCGCTGCGCCGGGCGATCGACCTCGCGCCGCGCGACGTTCGGAATTACCTCGATCTGGCGACCCTCTGCATGGACCATGCCGCGTTCCAGGTGGGTGTTGATATCGCCAGCGTCGGCTTGAAACAGATTCCCGACTCTGCCGCACTCTACGCTGAACGAGCAGTTTTGAACGCTCAGCTCATGAAATACGATGCAGCCGACGCCGATTTTGCGAAGGCGAACCAGTTGGAGCCGCGGCAGGAGTTTGCCACGGTGGGCTTGGGAATTTCGCTGCTCGAAAGGAACGACTCCGAGCGCTCTCTGAAGGTCCTTCGCTCCCGCCTGAGAGAATCTCCCGACGAGCCCACGTTGAATTACCTCATCGCTGAGGTTCTCACGCGGCGCGGCGCCGCTCCAGGAACACCCGAGTTCAAGGAGGCGAAGGCTGCCGCCCAGCGGGCTGTCAAAGCCAAAGTGGACTTTGCCCCAGCGCATGATGTGCTCAGCCGCCTCTACCTGCGGGCCGGAGACGCGGCGCAGGCGGTCGGGGAATCCCGTTTGGCGTTGAAGTTTGACCCCACGGACCGCACTGCGCTTTTTCATCTGATCAGCGCGCTGCGCGCGAGCGGGGATAAATCAGAGGTCGCGACCTTGACGGCTCGACTTCGCGACCTGGCCGCAGCGGAAACCAGGAACGACGCCGAGAGAAGCCGGTTCCGCATCGTGGAAGCAGAACCGGCCAACTCCGGTCCCTGAATTCGTCGTGGCCGGCCTTGGACCGCATTGGATGGCAAATGGGAAACCGGAGATGCGAGATGCCCATGATAAGGAAACATACGACGTGCTCTGTCGCCTTACTGCTGACGGCGCTGGCGTGTGCTGCAGGTTTTCTTACGCACCCGCTCCGCGCTTTTTCGCCTTACTCCTGGGGGACCTATTACGCGCCCAAGCGAGCCCACACGCTGACGGTCGATGGCGACCTGTCCGATTGGTCCGACGTTAAGGGCTTCACCATGGACCAGGAGAAGTTCTTCTTCGTTGGCCAGGGGATGTCCTCCGCAAAGTGGAAGGGTCATGCGGATCTTTCCGCCACCTTCAAGGTTCAGTGGGATGAACAGTACATCTACATAGCCGTCGAAGTGCTCGATGATGTAGTCACAGAGCCGCACGGCTCGCTGGTCAAAGGCACGGAGACGGGGTCCTGGGATGACGATGGGGTGGAGTTGATGTTCGACAACGACGGCTGTGGCATGTCGCGATATTACATCGGTGACACGATGCATCACGAGTTCCACTTTGTTTACAGCAGCCGCCGCCCCTTCGTCTTTGACAACTTTTGGAGGAAGGAGCCAGGCGCGCCCCAGCCCCTGTTCACGCTTCCGGATGGCTCGACGGAGCCCCTGGCCTATCCTGGCGAAGTCATGGTCAAGAACGAAATCACGGACGTCTTCCCCAAACCCCCTTACAACGGCGCTTATGCATTCAGGCGAACAGCCAAAGGTTATAACCTCGAAGTTCGCATGTCACTGCCCGGCGCCACGATGGCGGCTGTCAACGAAGGAGGGCATCCGATCGGATTTGACATCGCCATTAATGATAATGATGCGGGAAAGGGGCTCTTGAAACAGCAGCTTCACTGGTCAGGAATGAATGGTATGTTCTGGCGCGACTGTAAGCTATTCGGAACTCTGATTCTGCTGAACAAGTAGCCACAGTACAAAGGACAAACCAAGCCCGGCAATCGAGAATGAGCCGCAAGATTGCGCTGCGGACACCGTCGGTGCTCGATGGACCGAAGACAAGCTGAAGCAATAACATCCTACCCACTCGGAGGTTGCCACCGTGAAAAGAAGACTATTCCTCAAGCATGCCGCGATTGCTCCGGCAGTTGGGCTAGCGAAGAACTGGTCAGCCAAAGCTGGGGGGCAGGCTGGCACAGGACCGAAGGATGTACCAGAGCTTCCTCCCACTTCTGAACGTGGACGTTATCACCCAGGCCGGATTCAAAACGAATACAGCCTGTTCCTGCCGGGCGAACGCGAGGCGCTGAAGAACTCGCCGCGCGTTTCCCAAATCGAGGCTTGCTCGGTAAAGGCGCGGTTGGGTGGGGAGGAGAAGAGTCTTAAACTAGGCGATGCGATTGGAGGATGGCGACTTGTTGCCGCTTTGCCTTGGCTGAATGGGATAGCCACGGCCGTGTTCGAAAAGCACGTCACTCATCAAGGCGCCATCGTTTATGTTACCGAAGCAGGCGAGATCGCCCATATCCCAAAGCGGGTTGGTGATCTCTCGAGAATTCGTCCCCGGCCGACAGACTCTCCGCATGGAGTCAAGTTCGAGCGTCCTCA
This sequence comes from Terriglobia bacterium, assembly GCA_050018275.1. Lineage (GTDB taxonomy): Bacteria > Acidobacteriota > Terriglobia > UBA7540 > UBA7540 > Bog-366. Next base: position 17,421 of record JBEKAK010000093.1, read on the forward strand.
GCCGTACGTCCCTGGGCCCGACGTTAGGGGGGATTACATCTTGAACTCGGCTGAGGATCCTTGCTATGAGAACCTGGCAGCCTTAGGGCCGGAAATGATCGGTTGGACATTCGTGGGCAATGAGGAGGGCGGGACCAAGAAGTCCTTGTGGCTGAATGCAGACGGGACCTCACGCCAATTTGTGGCGAATCCAGACTTGGCTTGGCTTCCGGATCTGATCGAGCGGGTGTTTGTTCCCAGCAACTTTCTGCCGTCCGTATTTCGGGCCTATATGCGATACCCAGATCTTTACGGGTACGTGCCCGGTTACAGCAAGCGAACACTCTTGGGGGGCTACCTTCCTGCTGCTGACATTGGCTTATGGAATCCCATTACGCAGGTAGGTTATGAGGTTATGGTAATTCTCCCGGCGGGAGCAGACGCACGGCCGTTGGGACGCATTCGAGCAACGCTCCCACCAAAGGGAGCCGGGCGCCTTGCCGACCCTGGTGGCATTTATGAAGGGGAGGGTTGTCTCCAGTGTGGCGAGTGCGTTGAACATTACTGGAATGGGACGGCGGCGGAATTTTTCACAAACCTGGCCGGTATATGGGGTCATTGGCAACATTTCTTTGAGGATAAAATGAAGGTCGAAATACCGGATGAATGGTTGTTGGACGCGGCGCGTGCCGGCATCACTCTATGCCGCTGCAGCTATCACGGCTTGGAACCAACTTACCAGATCGGCGAAGGGCCCTATTGCAGGGGTGTCGCTTTGCGCAATTTTCCTGTGGCGCATTATCTGTTTGTCTGGGCGCAGCAGCTTTGGAATCTGACAGAAGAGGTCGAACCCTATTTTCAGCACTACCTCGAGCATCTCATTCTGCTGGATGGAAATTTCCTGTTCAACACCCAAGATCAGGTTGATGCCACGGCGGATACTGGCATATTTCTTGAAGTTTCCGCCCGTGCCTACGATTACACTCACGACATCGGCGCCCTCAGGAAACGCCTGCCTGTGCTGCGTCGCATGATCGATTTTGTGCTGCGGCGCTACAGGTATACGAAGGACCACTTTCCGCCGGAGGACCCACGCCATGGATTGATCTGGGGTTCTCCCGAAGCCGATAACGGAGATCCACGCGACGACAATCCCGAATCCCAGGCTTACTATTACCAGAATGCCTCGTGGACCTGGCGAGGTCTGGTGGAGCATGGGCGTTGCCTGGAACGCGCCGGCGCCGAACATCAGGATGCTGCGCTGCAGAGGGAGGCCGCAGAGGTTGCAAGCGTGGTGCGCGAAATGCGGGCTGATATCGAACGCTCACTTCGAAAGACGCTGGCCGACCGCAGCCCGGAGATGAAGCGAGCGGGGATTACACCCGTAACGGCGTTCGATACCCACCGCCAGCCCGCAGATTTGGGGAGCTATGAAAACCATCGCTACATTATGGATTGGTGGTCAAGTGACTGGGGTGATCCCGAACTGGATGCGGGACACTTCCGACATCGCGCTCTGGCGGGTTTGCAGATTCTAGGGATGAACACAAATCACGAATACCCGATGACCTCAAACTTCATGGAGCACGGGACGCTGGCAGGGCGCATCAGGCAAGACGACTACCGGCCTTTTCTGCTTACCTTGTACGCGAACCTCTGCTTTGCCATGGATTGCGGCAACCGCTACGCCCCTGAAGATGCGCTGATCCCCGGCAGCTTCCCGGGCGACGGGAATCAATACGCGTGGGCGGCGGTCATCAACAGCGAACTGCTACCTACGCTTGGCCTGCGCTGGCTGCTGTGTTATGAAGAACATGACCGGGAGGCCGTCCATCTGCAGAAGGCGGCACCTAAACACTGGTTTAGCCCCGGCGAGACTATTCATGTCGAAGGTTGTCCCACCCGGTTCGGCCATATTACCTGGATAACTCAGGCCAGGGGAACAGTGGAGAACCCGGAGTGGAGGACAACTGTTGAATTCGCCGTCTCATTCAATGCGGACCTCATCGTGCACATTCATCCCCCGGATCGGCGGGCTCTCAAGAAAACCTCCTTGGGGATGCTCCAACCGGACCGTGTGCTGTTGCCCGCCTCGCTATTTGCGGGCAAGAAGAGCATTACCATCGATGTCTCCTGAGGAACCAGTATTTGCTGTTGGCGGTGGCGAGGAAGGCCACGTTGACGTGGCCAGATGGAGCCTTGGGAACTCTGGATGAAGTTACTGGATTTGCAGCCCAGCATGGCTTTGAAATCCCATTACAACTCGAAAAGGTTCAACGAGGATAACAATTGTTCATAAGGAGGAATGGGATGGCAATTGTCATGCGACTCATGCAGAGGCTTCAGCCGTCCAAAAAGGTAGAGTTCATGGACCTGGAGAAGAAATTTGCTGAACTGGAAAAGAAGGCGGTTCTTCCAAAAGGTCAAAGGATGACACCGGTTGCGGCCCATGAGCCAGGCAACACCTTGATTTGGGAGGGTTGTTTCACAGATTTACGCGACGCCCAAAAAGCCCTGCGCTTGTTTGAAACCAATGCCGAGCATGTTGCCCTGTTCGACCAACAAGGTCCGCTTATCGAAAAAGTTTGGGTCGAGTTCTATGAGACACTGGGTTTCTGAGCTAGCTCGTACGGCGGTGGGGCAAACACGCGCTCTCTGAGGCAGGTTGTTGGAGGCACAGACAATTCGTTTTGCTTGGGCCAGTCGTCGGCGTGCGTTGGAATCTCTCCCCGTACAGAGACTTTCGTCTTAGGTGGAAGATTCGGCCTTCCGCCGAGGTGGCGGAATACGGAATCTGCCTGGCTCATGGTCACCAGCTCGGCGCTGCGGAGCCGATTTTCCGGCGCTTGTTTGATCTTCAGCCACACGATTGGCATAACCGTTACAATATAGGTCTTATTCAGTATATGACCGGTCGAA
>JBEKAK010000094.1:0-19863 GCA_050018275.1 Terriglobia bacterium
CAGGCGCCGGGGCGGCTCTCCCCCCCGAGCCGCCCCGGAGAGAAGAACAAAAGCAAAAAACTACCCTGGAACTCGCATTATGATTGGTACAGAAAACGGGGGCAGGTCAGTAGCGCTTTCCTCGCTGCAGGCTTTTCCATTTCGCGCCCGTGCGAACCTGCGGCAAATCTGGAACGATGGATTTCCCGTGGCGACCGACGTGGATCCCCGCCCTTCGGCAGGCTGAGGGCAGGCTCTACGCGCGGATGACCGCTTTATGGATAGGGACTTCTCACGGCATGTCATTCCCGCGAAAGCGGGAATCCAGTCCGCGCCAGCGCGGGGATGACCGCCTTATGGATTCGCGCTTCCCCCGGCATTTTATTGTCGCGAAAGCGGGAATCCAGGTCGAGGCTGGGCCCCCGCCTACGCGGGGGTGACAACCAAATGCGCGCAGGTCGCTGCGACATCGGGCGGACACGAGGTTCGCCCCAGACGCAAACCGGGCGGCGGAGGGATTTCTTGCTGCCAGGGCGGTGGGAACGGCGCGCAGCCCGGGAATTCCTCCTGGCACGCCAAGTTCCGCGGGCGTAGAATACGGCGGGCCTGAACTGCGTCCCGGCATCCCTCGCAACGTAGTGCCACATGAAAATTGCTACCCTGGTCTTTCTCGTATTCCTGCCCGTCTTCGCAACCCCCGCTCTCCCGCAGGACACCAACAAGCCGATGAACAAAAACCAAGTCATGGCCCTGCTTAAGGCCGGTATGGAGAACCAGGAACTGGCGAAGAAGGTCGAGCAGTTCGGCATCGATTTCGAGCCCAGCGACGATTACCTCCAGGCGCTGCGCCAGGCAGGAGCGCAGGAAGTGCTCATCCATGCCCTGCGCGCCGCTCACCCCAAACCCTTGACACGTGAGCAGGTGCTGGAATTATTGGCGGGGCACGTGCCCAGCCAACGGGCGGCGATACTGGTCAACCAACGTGGGCTTGATTTCGTGCCGGACGAGGAATATTTCGGAACCTTGCGCTTCGCGGGGGCGGAAGATGTGCTCCTGGCCGCGGTGCGCGCGGCGGGTGAGGCCGTGCCGGCGCAACTCGAAATCGCGACTTCCCCCAACGCCGAGGTTTACGTCGATGGCCAGCTCGCCAGCCGGGCGGACAGCGAGGGTCGGCTGGCCATGACCACCAAGCACGGCGCGCACCTGCTCAAGGTGTCTCTGGCCGGCAAGCAGGACTTTGAACAGACGGTCACCCTCACTCCGGGAAAAGCCAACGAGATTTCTGCGGGGCTGACAGACCTGCCGGGGAGGGTGTTAGTCCGCACTTCCCCTGGAGGAGAAGTGTTTCTGGACGACGTGAGTAAAGGGCAGGCAGACGCGAGCGGCGGATTGGCGATTGCCAGCGTTTCACCCGGCACTCACAGCTTGCGCGTCACGGCGCAGGGGAAAACGGACTTTCGGCAAAGCGTAACGGTTGTGGCCGGGCAAGCGTCGAGTGTGGACGCTCAGCTTTCTGATTTGCCAGGCGCGGTGGCAACCCCAACTTCGCAGTCGGCAGGCAGGGGACTGAGCAAACAGCAAATTCTGGCCTTGCTCGCTGGTCGTGTCCCCAGCCCAAGAATCGCGGAAATAGTGCGGGATCGTGGTGTCAGTTTTCAACCCACGGAGTCGGACCTGAACGACATCCGCGGGGCCGGTGGGGACGAAGTTTTGATTAAACTCATCCAACAGGTTGCCCTAAGACGAGCAGAAGAAATCAAGGCGCTAATGGAACTGAGGAAGAAGCGTTGACCCGCGGCCCCGCTCAACGCGCCGTAGCAAGGCCATCCCTTTTCGTTATCACCCCCGCGTAGGCGGGGGTCCAGTGCGAAACGGCTGGATTCCCGCTTTCGCGGGAATGACCATCCCCTAGGTCGCGTTGCCTTCCCTCAGAATCAAACCGGCTGCTCGAAGGGGAACAGCGGCAGCAGGAAGTCTTTCACCGGCTGGTAGGTTTTGCGGTGCTCGGGGCAGGGGCCGAACCGGGTGAGCGCAGCAAGGTGCTCGGGCGTGCCGTAGCCTTTGTTCCTGGCGAGGCCGTATTGGGGATAAACGTAGTCGAGTTCGGTCAGGCGCTGGTCGCGCGCCACCTTGGCGAGAATCGACGCCGCAGCGATAGAAACCGAGCGCGCGTCGCCGTGAACGATTGCGCGGTGCGGGATGTGATATGCCCCCGAGGCGCCCTCCCGCAGCGGCATGGCGTCAGTGAGGATGAAATCCGGCGTGGGGCTGAGCGCCCCGAGCGCCCGCAGCATCGCTTGGCGCGAGGCTTCGTAAACATTCAGCGCATCCACTTCCTCGGCGGAGACCGCCACAACCTGCCAGGCCAGAGCTTTCGAGCGAATTTCCTCTGCGAGCGATTCGCGCTCGCGTGGTGTGAGCTTCTTGGAATCATCGACGCCAGGGATGGATTTCGCGGGGTCAAGGATGACCGCGGCGGCGTAAAGCGGGCCGAGCAGAGCGCCGCGCCCGGCTTCGTCACAGCCGGCAACGAAGCGCCAGCCCTGACGCTGCGCCAGAGCTTCGAGGCGGCGCGTGCAGCGAAGCTGGCTCGGATCGCGAGGACGCGGCATGGAGGTCGGGGTTAGTTTTATCCCCGGGCGCGGTTGAAGGCAAGAGGGAATTGCAGGGCCGCTGAAAAGAAGTTGAAAGTCGAAGGTTGAGAGTCTAAAGGGAGCCGTTCTCACGTTCAGCTATCGACCGCGCTCACCAACAGGTCCCTCCGCGACCCCGCAGACCCCAAGGTCCACGGGGCTCGGCCCCCCCGGACCCTCAGGACTGCGGCTGCGGTTTCCGCAGGAACGGCGCGGTTCCGATAAGGAGCGCGATCGAGGGAAGCAGTACCCAACTCACGACGTAAGTCACGAACGCGCCCAAACGAAGGGTGAGTGGAACGTGTCTGTCAAGGACCAGAGAAAGAGGCAGGATGATGAGGAAGATACCCAGCCAAATGATCGCTGGAGCCAACGCAGCGACCAATCGATGTGGGACTCCTCCCCCGGCACGCTGCGACCAGAATGCGGTTCCCGCGCCGATGAAGGGTAGCGCGATGAGCCAGGGGACGTAGAACGTGAAAAAGGGACCCATACTCATTCCTCTGCTCAACCAATAAAAGTGGGGAAGAAAGCCGGCAAAATGGAGAACGGGCAACAGAGCATTGGTGAGGGTGAGTGTACACAACGCGGGTAGCCACAGAACCTTGGTGCGGTGATTCATGGTCGCCTCCTCAGTTTCGGCTAAGATGATTTCACTGCGCAGTGCAGGCCAGTCGGAAACGGAATTGAGCGCCTCTCGGAGGGCTTCTTTCCTCGCAACGCCGCACGCTCCGAGCTCGTCGGCGTGGTCCTCCAGATGATCGCCGAGTTCGCGGAGAATCTCTTCTTCCCGACGAGGCCCCAACCCCATCTCGCCCAAACGCTTTTTGACGAGCCCCCGGTTATCCAGCATTCGCGACTCCGGCGATGCGGTGAAGTGCTCGGAAGAACAAGGCCCATTCCTCGCGCAGCGGCGCCAGTTGCTTCTTCCCGGCTCGTGTCAAGTGGTAGTAGCGGCGCTTGCGCCCGCTCTTGGCCTCCTCCCACTTTCCCTTTACCCACCCGCGCTTTTCCAGGCGATAAAGCAGCGGATAGAGCGAAGCCAGGTTGAATTGGAGGATGCCGCCGGTTTGCTGTGCGATGCGCTTGGAGATCTCGTAACCGTGCGAGGGTTGTTGGTTCAAGAGGGCCAGGATGGCGAGCTCGCCGCTGCCGCGTTTGATTTTGGGGTCAATCCCGACCACTGCGACTCCTATAGGTATGAATCCTATATATCAGCCCCTACTTTGTCAAGAGAAACTTTTGATGAGTGTTGTGAAGGCCCTGGCGGGCGCTGTGGGCGGTTAGACAAGGCCTATGGGCGGCTGGAATCGTAAGGGCGAGTCGCTGACTCGCCTGGGCCACGTAGGGGCGCATCCCGATAGATCGGGACAGGTCGGCCATGCGCCCCTACAGAACTTCTTCCTCCGCATACTTGCCAGAGGGCACGCTACGCTTCCTGCTCGGTTTGCACGGGGCGCAGGCGGGCGGCCTTGCCGCGCAGCTTGCGCAGGTAATAGAGCTTGGCGCGGCGCACGCGGCCGGAGCGCACGACTTCAATCTTGTCGACCACGGGCGAGTGCAGGGGGAAGATGCGCTCCACGCCGTGGCCGAAGGAAATCTTGCGGACCGTGAACGTGGAGTGGTTGCGAGCGCGGCGAAGGCCGATGACGGTGCCTTCGAAGACCTGGATTCTTTCCTTGTCGCCTTCCTTGATCTTGACGTGCACCCGCACCGTGTCGCCGGAGCGAAACGCCGGGACTTCCTTCTTCATCTGCGACTGTTCAACTTGTTCGAGCGCATTCATGTCTTGGTTCTCCCAAACTTTCGAGCGCAACTAAGGGGCAGGATTTTACCCTTGCCGTCCCGGCCTCGAAACAAAAAGTTAAAAGCTTTAAGCCTTTCCGTCTCGGCGGGGCTCAGCTCCCGCCCTACCGTCAACATTCACTTCTTCTGTCGCCCCTTGCGGGGCTTGGGCATAAATAAAATGGGCCGCCGCGGTTCCCACGGCTTACGCCGTGGGCTACGTTCTGTCGCCCGCCGGGGGTCTGACAGGTCAAACTCGTGGCTTACCCAGCGTGACTGACCGGTTCATCATCTGCGCACTTGAGCGATTCGAGCCACTCGCGGTCCTCTTTGCTCAGCGGAACCTGGGCGAGCAAGTCGGGCCGGCGCCGCCAGGTCTTTTCGAGCGCGCGCCGGCGCCGCCACTGGCGAATCTCCTGGTGATTGCCGGAAAGCAGAACTTCCGGCACCGTCCAACCGCAGAACTCCGCCGGGCGCGTGTAGTGCGGGCAATCAAGCAGCCCGTGCCGGATTTCCGCCGGCGCACCCGCCGGAACGGCGAAAGAGTCCTGTTCACACGACTCCTCGTTGCCGAGCACGCCCGGCAGGAGGCGCGTCACGGCTTCCATCACGACGGCCGCGGCCAGCTCGCCACCGCTCAGCACGAAGTCACCGATGGAAATCTCATCGGTCGCCAGGTGTTCCCCCACACGCTCATCGACGCCTTCGTAGCGGGCGCAAATCAAGACCATGTGCGCCGCGCGCGACAGCTCTTCCGCCACCGCCTGCGTCAGCAAACGCCCCTGGGGCGAAAGCAGAATCACCGGCAGGGCCGCCCCCGGCGCATCGGCCCGGAGCGCCTCCACGGCGCGGAACAGCGGCTCCGGCTTGAAGACCATGCCCGGCCCGCCGCCGAAGGGGCGATCATCCACGGTGCGGTGCCGGTCATCGGTGTATTCCCGCAGGTCATGCAAACGAATCGTCGCGTGGCCCGAGGCCATCGCCCGCTTCAGCAGCCCGTGCTCCAGGATGCTGCGGAAGAAGTCGGGAAAGATTGTGACCACGTCGAAAGTCATGATACTGGAGCCTGGGGACTAGGGGCTAGGGACTGGGGAAAGGCCCGGACCCAAGCCACCTCTGCCATTCGCGGGCGGCCATCCCGCTCTGCCTGACCACGCCTACGAATTCAAATCCAGCAAATCCTCCGGCGGATCGATGACGATGGTCTTGCCAGCGGGATCGATGCGCGTGCAGATTTCCTGCGCCAGGGGAATCAGCACTTCGCCTTTTCCCTCCCGGCGCTCCACGTGGAGAAGGGCTACCCCTCCGGTGGGTTCAACGTCGGTCACCGTGCCAATTTCCTTTCCTTGGCGCTCCCAGATGACGCGGCAGCCACGTAATTCCCACAGGTAGTAATGGTGTGGGGGAAGCGCCGTGCGCTGTTCCCACGGGATGAGGATGTGGAGCCCTCGCAGGCGGGAAGCACTTTCAATGGAATCGATTCCTGAAAGCTTTAGGATCACCCGGCCTTTGTGCGGCCAGGCGCGCTCCACGGTAATGGGCCGGGGAGCCTGGCCGGGCGCCTCCAGAAACGCGCCTTGGAGGTTTTCGAAGCGAGCGGGATAATCCGTGAAGATCTCCGCCGCCACTTCTCCTCTGCGTCCCTGGGGCCGGAGGATGCGCGCGACCGTCAAGAATTGCCCGGCTGCAATTTGCGCCACCGTTTCTGCCGCCCCGCGCGCCGCTTCCGACCGCAGGCGAGACGAAGCGCCCCCCTATTCCAGGATCTCCAGCGTGAAGCGCTTCTTGAGCTTCATGCCGGCGGCATTGAGGATGGTGCGGACGGAGCGGGCCGTCCGTCCCTGCTTTCCGATCACCTTCCCCAAGTCGGTGGGGTGCACGCGTAATTCCAGGACGGTTACTTGTTCACCTTCCACTGCTCGCACGGAAACCTGATCAGGATTGTCCACGAGCGCTTTGGCGATGGCTTCGATCAGCTCCTTCATCTGGCCCTCCCGCGCACTTGAGTTGTCCTCGCAAGGACTCTTGGAATCAGCGTATGTGAGAACGCATAACCGCAACTCATCCGGGCACCGCGGCAGACGCAAGGACCGGCGTAAAGAATCAGGCCGGCGCCGCCGGAGGCCTCTTCAGGAAACTTTGCACCGTCTCCGAAGGCTGTGCCCCGCGGCCGATCCAGTAGTCCAGGCGCTCGCGATTCAGAACGATCTCCGGCGGCGTCCGCCGAGGATTATAATGCCCCAGGATCTCCACGAAGCGCCCATCCCGCGCTCGCTCGCGATCAATCACCACCACTCTGAAACTGCTCTTCTTTTTGGCTCCGGTTCGAGCCAAGCGTATTCTTAACAATCTTCCCCCTTCTCCGGCAGAAATCCCAAACTCAAGCGGCGATCCGCCTAGGAGGATGATGAAAAACGTGGTAGCGCCGACCTTTAGGTCGGCACGTGCTGAGCTAAAGCTCAGCGCTACAACACGCCACCCACCTGCCAGGCGAACCTCCCGCCCCAAGCCCGTTCCGCGAGCCCGACTCCGCCCGCGCCGGGGGATTATCCGGCTCCCGGACCCACCGGCATCCCCAGCCGGCTCAGCCCCCGCCCCAGCAGATTCTGACTCATCGACTTCATCATTTTCCGCATTTGGAAATACTGTTTCAAGACTAGATTCACCTGCTGAACAGTGGTCCCGCTGCCCTTGGCAATGCGCTTGCGGCGCTTGCCATTGATCATCTCGTGATTGCGGCGCTCCTGCGGAGTCATAGAATTGATAATCGCTTCGATGTGAACCAGTTCCTTCTCGTCCACGCGGACCTTGCCGGCATCCTTGAAGATACCCACCTTCGGGAGCATGCCGAGCATCTGCTCCATGGGCCCCATCTGGCGCACCTGGCGAAGCTGATCCCGAAAGTCCGCCAACGTGAACGTGTCGGTCTGGAGCTTGCGATGGACTTCCAGCGCTTTCTTTTTGTCGATCTTCTCCTCGGCCTTTTCGATGAGCGAGAGGATGTCGCCCATGCCGAGAATGCGCGAGACGACGCGCTCGGGATAAAAAACTTCCAACTGATCGTATTTTTCGCCGACGCCCATGAACTTGATGGGCTGGCCGGTGACGTGATGAATGGAGAGCGCCGCGCCGCCGCGGGCGTCGCCATCGAGTTTCGTCAGGATCACGCCCGTCGTGCCCAGCCGCTCGTGGAATTCCTGCGCGCTGCGCACGGCGTCCTGGCCGATCATGGCGTCCGCGACCAGCAGGACTTCGCTCGGCCGCAGCTTGGTGCGCAGCTCGCTGACTTCGTTCATCAACTCTTCGTCGATGTGCAGGCGGCCAGCGGTGTCCACGATCAGAACGTCGTGACCGCGGTCGGCGGCGTCCTTGCGCGCCGCCATGGCCAGCTCGATGGGCGAGTTGATGCCCTCGCCCGCGAAAATCGGAATCTGCACGGCCTTGGCGATCACCGCCAACTGCTCGCGCGCGGCGGGGCGGTAAACGTCGGTCGAAACCAGCAGGGGCCGGCGCTTGCGCCCGGCGAGCCAGAGCGCGAGCTTGCCGGCAGTGGTCGTCTTCCCCGACCCCTGCAGGCCGACCATCAGGAAAACCGTGGGGAAGTCTCTGGAAAAGGTCAGCAGCGACGCTTCGCGGCCGAGGATTTGAATCAACTCGTCGCGGACGATGCGAACCACTTCCTGCGCGGGCGCGAGGCTGGAGCGAATTTCCTCGCCCAGGGCTTTGACGCGCACGCGGTCAAGCAACTCCTTGACGACTTTGAGGTTAACGTCGGCGTCCAGGAGGGCCAACCGCACCTCGCGGAGGGTCTGGTCCACGACCTCTTCCGTCAGGACTCCGTGGATGCGGAGCGCCTTGAAAACGCCTTGCAGCCGGTCTTGAAGCGCATCAAACATCGTGTTCGTCAGCCACCGGAAGAGACAAATTCGCGCGACCGTCTCCAGTCCGGAAATGGTTCGTCAAACAAAATAATCCATCCTATTTTACGCCTGTTACTAAGTCAAGCAAAGCCCTATGCGCAATATATCACCAGAATTCGGCGGAGGAAACGCCGAAACCGCGTTGGCAGCTTCCGTGCGCTGCCCGCGCCCGCAGAGGGGCCGGCCGCATTCGGCTCCCTGCGTGCTTTTATTGATCTCAACAGGTTCGAGCTTGGGACGTTCCCACCCGCGAGGCACTTCCAAGGCAGGGCGTGGCCGGGGGATCTGCACTCTCAATCCGGGCCAATCAGGAATCGGCCACCCACGGCGGGTTCCGCCGTCGTCTCCGGCACGGCAGGCCGCAACTCGCCCCGCCCAACCAGCTTACTTCCCCGACATCAGCTTCTCGATTTCTTCCGCGGTGCGCGGCAAGCGGCGCGTTAGGAGCTCGTTGCCGTCCTGGGTAATAAGAATATCGTCTTCGATGCGGATCCCGATCTTTTCTTCCGGAAGGTAGATACCCGGCTCGACGGTGATCACCATGCCGGGTTCGAGCGGTTGGCTGTAATCGAGAGGGTCGTGAACGTTGAGGCCGAGCGGATGGCTCAGCCCATGGATGAAGTACTGGCCGAGCGGCTGGCCATGCAAATCCTTGCCGTGGGTGTTGATGTAGTCGTAAGCGATCTCGTACAGGCCCTTGGCGCCCCAGCGGCCCATGTACATCCCGGGCTTGGCGGCAGCGAGGGCCGCGTTCTGCGCCCCCAGAACGATCGCGTAGATCTCGCGCTGGCGCGGCGTGAAGTGACCGTTCACCGGCAGGGTGCGCGTGATGTCGCTGGCGTAGCCACCGTAGGAGCCCGCTACGTCCATCACCACCACCTCGCCGTCGTTCATCTGGTTCCAGTCCTGATCGTAGTGGAGAACCGTGGAGAAGAATCCGGAGCCGACGATGGGCGGATAAGCCGGCCACTCGCAGCCCCGCCGCTCGAACTCATACTTCATGAGCGCAGCGACTTCGTATTCCCACATGCCGGGCTTCAGGGCCTTCATCGCGGCCAGGTGTGCGTCAATCGAGGCTTCCGCGGCCTTGCGAATCAGAGCGATTTCTCCCGCGGTCTTTACCACGCGCATGCGCAGCAGTTCGGGGCGCAGGTCAGCCAGCGTAGCCAGCGGCGCCAGCTTGTGAATCTTCCCCACCATCTCCGCCTGGAAGTAATCTTCGCCGCTCTCCGGCTGCGGCGTCAGCTCGGTATAAATCTTGGAGAAATTTCTGAGCGCCTCCTGGAGGTCAGAAGGGAAGAGCGACGTGCTGCGAACCGTGGCAAATCCCGCGCGGGTGGGAGCGTCGGCGTCCTCCGCGTCGAGCTTGGGCCCCGTCCATTTTTCCCGGGTGGAATCGTGGGGCGGGATGTACAGAATTTCTTTGCCGAGATCAACCGTCGTGCCGGGCTGGCGAGGCTTCGGCACCAGCAGCATCATGGCCTCCGGCTGGTTCCAGCCGGTGAGGTAGTAAAACTCCTCGTTCTGCCGGAAAGACGTGACGCTGGCCGCCACATCAGCCTCACGATAGCCGAAGAGCACGACCACGCCATCGCCTCCCGTGTTCTGAATCAGGCGTGCGCGCCGCTCGTGAAAGACCGAGAGCGGCTCACGTTCCCAGCCGCGTGCCGCGCGCGCCGTCCCCAGGATGGCCGCTAAGGTGAGCGCTGCCGAAACCAGAATTGCCCCGCGCTGAAGTCTTCGCTGCATCAGAACCTCCTCAGGAAATAAGCGTATAGGATAACGCGTCGGTCAAGTGTTGCGGAGTCGCCTCAACGGCGGTGTGCGGTGGGCGCAAATGCAGGAGAACATCGCGAAGCCGCACGCTACGATGGCGGAACTGCCCTAAAGGGCGAACGACGTCGGTGAGTACGCCGGTGCTGCAAAAGCCATCCTCACGATATTGGTAAATCCGACCAGGGAATCAAGCTGCCGGCAGCTTACGTGGCGGGCTCCACGGCGCGCGGGCGGACGAGCGCGGGCAGCAAGTTCCAGAGCCGCCGCAGGGGCGTCTGGAACAGGGACATCGTCCCCATGTAGGAGTAGCCCATGAAGAACAGCAGCAGGAACGGCATGGTCAGATAATTCTCCATGGTGAAGGAATAGATCGTGGTGAAAAGGAAGTAGCTGGCGAGGCAGAGTTCGATGATGGGAATCCAGCCGGCGCGGCTCCGCACGTACTTCTTGCGCTCCCAGCCTTCATCGGGCGCTTCCAGGCGGTATTTAGCCGTACGCACAAATTCCGACTGTTTGCCGAGTAAGGCTTCGATGACAGCCTTGGTGTTGGTGACGGCCAGGCCGATGCCCGTCGCCATGATGAAAGGCATGTACTTGATCCGGCTGCGCCACTCGTGCGGATAGAGCTCGCGCTGCGCCACCATGTAAAAACTCGAGACCGAGCAGGTGGAGGCGAGGAAAAGCGGCAGATCCAGATACAGCATCTGGAACCAGCCCTGGTAAAAGCGCACGATCATCGCCGGCAGCAAAATCACTGAAAAGACGATCATCAGCGGGTAAGCGATGTTCGCCGTCAGGTGGAACGTCGCCTCGAGCTTGATTTTGAGCGGCTCGTCGCTGCGCCAGATCATGGGAAGAAGTTTCTTCGCCACCTGGATCAGTCCCTTGGCCCAGCGCGCCTGCTGCGTCTTGAAGGAATTGATTTCGACGGGCAGCTCGGAGGGGCAGACGATGTTGGGAGCGTAAACGAACTTCCAGCCCTTGAGCTGCGCGCGGTAACTCAAATCCGTGTCTTCAGTAAGCGTATCGTGCTGCCAGCCGCCCGCATCGTCGATGGCCGCGCGGCGCCACATGCCCGCGGTGCCGTTGAAGTTGAAAAAGCGGCCAGAAAAATTCCGCCCGCCGTGCTCGATCACGAAGTGGCCGTCGAGCAGAATGGCTTCGACTTCCGACAAATTCGAATAGTGGCGGTTGATCCACGTCCACCGGCCCTGCACCACGGCCACCTTGGGGTCGGTGAAGTAATGAACCATCTCGCGCAGAATCGCGGGCGGCGGTGCGAAGTCCGCGTCGAAGACGGCGATGAATTCGCCCGTGGCGCTCTTCATGCCCTCGGCGAGCGCTCCGGCCTTGAAACCCTCGCGATGGTCGCGGTGGTGGTAACTGATAGGATGGCCCCCGCTCGCGTACTCACTCACCAGGCGCGAGCAGACGATGCGCGTCTCGTCGGTCGAGTCGTCGAGGACCTGAATTTCCAGCAGCTCACGCGGGTAGTCGATGCGCGTGACCGCCTCAAGCAGGCGCTCCACCACATAGCGCTCGTTGAACATCGGGAGCTGGATCGTGACGCGCGGCAACCGCTCGAACTGCTTTTGCGGTCTCGGCGCCTTGTCGCGGTTCTTCAGGTAAAGATAAACCAGACAGTAGCGATGAATGCCGTAGATCGAAAGAATGATAAGAATGGTAAAGTACGGAATCAGAATCGAGAGGTCGAAAGCGTTGGCATGATAGATGCCGCGAAACGGATCCTTGTGAAAGATTTGGTAGAAATACTTCACCACCGGGTTTGCGGGAGCAACCAGGATGGCGAAAAGCAGTTGTTGCATAGAATCAATTCAGCGGACGAAAAAGTCTTGTCTGGCAACGTGGGCCGGCACGATAACGAACTGCCAGGCGCCAGGACTTCTTGAGAGTTAGATGCAGACCCCTTCCGTCGCATCCACGCTGCTGCCCACGCTCGGCCTTGCCGGTTTGGCATTCGGCCTCGGAGCCATCTTCAACTCCCTCGGCCGCTGGCAAAACCTGGAAGCGCAGGTTCCAGAGTTTATCACACTGGCGCTTGCCGCGGGAGTCCTTTACCTGACTGCCGTCTACCTGGTCGAGCGCTATCGGCTCGACTCTCCGGCTCTGCTGATCATCCTGCTCGGCGCGCTGACGTTCCGCCTCGCCGTGCTGCCCAGCGCCCCCTCCCTCTCCACTGACCTTTACCGCTACCAGTGGGAAGGCCGCGTCCAGCGTTTGCACATCAACCCCTACACGGTCACGCCCGCCACGCCCGGCCTTCGCGAGCTCGAAGACCCCCGGCACCCGATCGAGACGGGAAGAACCGTTTCCACGGTTTACCCCCCGTTGAGCGAGTGGTCGTTTAGCTGGGCTCGCACTCTGCCCGGCTATAAACGACTCTACACCGGACTCGATCTCGCTGCCGTGGCTCTGCTGCTTACCCTGTTGGGTGCCCTGGGGCAACCGCTCCATCGCGTCCTGGCTTACGCCTGGAACCCGACCGTGATCGTCTCATTTGCGATGTGCGGCCACCATGACGCGCTGGCCATCGTGACCTTGTTGTCGGCGATCTTCTTTATTATACACCGCAAACCGGCGGTTTCGATATCGTTTCTCGCGCTTTCCGTGCTTTCGAAATTCTTTTCGTTGTTATTACTGCCGATTTGTCTGAAACGCTCGCGCGCGGCTTATGCAGCGCTGTTTGCGGCCGTGGTGACCGTCGCCTACCTGCCGTATCTCGGCGCAGGCCGGGGGCTTTTCGCTGGCCTCTTCGACTACGCCACCGGCTGGGAAGGCAACGACAGTCTGTTTCGCCTGATCCGCGCGGCAGGCAATTCCAAACCGCAGGCGGAATTGGTGGCTGCCGTAGTCGTGCTGATGTTCGTTGCACACGCGCTCAAGAGTCGTATGGAACCGCTCGGCGCTGCACTCTTCCTGTTTGCCGGATTGCTCTTTCTCTCGCCCAACGCCTTTCCCTGGTACTTCACCTGGATCGTCCCCTTTCTCTGCTTCTATTCCCGCGCGCCGTTACTGCTGGTGAGCGTCACCTGCGTGCTCGGTTACGCCCCCGCGGTCGCCTACGCCGCCGGCCAGCCGTATCGCGATTCGCCGTTTATTCTGGCGCTGGAATATGCGCCGGTCTTTGGGTGGCTGGCATTTCAAGGCTGGCAAGAAATCCGAAACTCGAGAATGGAAGGTTGAAATTCTTGAAGTACGCCGCCTGGGACGAGTTTCCATTTTCACGTTTCGAGTCTCGTTCTCAGACCTGCACGATCGGGTAGGCAAGTGGCGTCAAGCCCGAAGGTAGCGGCGCAGTGGGCGCACCTCCAGACCCTTCACTTTTCGAAACTCGGAATCGTTCAGCGTGGCCAAGGGGAACCGATAGGTGAGCGCCGCGGCAGCGATGATGAGATCGTAAGGCCCTATCATCTGTCCGCGCTCGGCCAAGTCGGCCCAGATGCGGGCAAGTTCTCGCGCCACGCTGAGATCCAGCGGGATGACTTCAAGCTCGGCAAGCAGGCCAGTGATGAATCTCTCCCGGCGGAGCTTTCGGGATTTGGGCCGAGCCCGATGATAACCATGCAGCAGTTCTGCGACGGTTATGGCCGAAACAGCAAGGCGAGCGCCAGGCTGGACCTTATACAGCACATCGAGAGGCAGCTTTTCCCACTCCGTCGCCACCAGCACGCTAGTGTCGACTACCAGAAATCCGCCCACGAGCTACTTCTCCCAGACGGAGGGTGGCAATTCGCGGAACAGGTTGTGGACTCGCTCAAGGTCGTCAGCAAACCTGTCGTCAGGCCGCGGCAGGCCTTTCCAGAACTCGCCGAAGTTGTCGGTGGTTAAGGGCCTCCGTCGTCGCACCGGCTCGATGCGGCAGACTGGTTCGCGGTTGCGCTCGACGAGAAAGGTCTCCCCTCGGTACCGAACCCGGTTCATTATTTCTGAAAACGAGCGTGCAGCCCGTGTGGCGGAGATCCTATGAGTAGCCATAATCTGATTATATGATTCTCAGATTCCATAGTCAATAACCCGCGGTCGCTACATTCATCCGCATTGAGAGGCTCACCGCCAGGGACGAGTTACCAGTTTGAAGCTTCGAGTTTCCTTCTCAGGCCTGCACGGTAACGCTGGTCTCGGTACGGGTGACGGGGCGGTAAAGCGTGTCGCGCTCGCAGGGTTCGCAGCCGGCCTCGCGAATCAGTCGAACAAGCTGCGCGCGCGTCAGAGCTTGCGGGGTTTTGGCGCCGGCGTCGTGGTAGATCTTCTCTTCGACCACCGTGCCGTCCAGGTCGTCGGCGCCGAAGCGCAGGGCGAGCTGCGCCACGCGCGGGGTCATCATGATCCAGTAAGCCTTGATGTGCGGAAAGTTGTCGAGCAGCAGGCGCGCCACGGCGACGTTTTTCAGATCCATAAAGCCGCTCGTCTCCGTGTGCTCGACCAGTTTGCCGAGCTCGGTGTTGGCGGGATGAAACGCCAGGGGGATGAACGTCTGGAAGCCGTGTGTCTCATCCTGCAGCTTGCGCAGTTGCAGCAAGTGGTCGACGCGATCCTCGGCCGACTCGATGTGCCCGTAAAGCATGGTGGCGTTCGAGTGCATGCCGAGTTCATGCGCAAGGCGATGCACCTTCAGCCACGTGTAGGCGCCGATCTTGTGGTCGCAGATCATGCGACGAACCGCCGGGGCGAAGATTTCCGCGCCGCCGCCCGGCAGCGAGTCGAGCCCGGCGGTTTTCATGCGCTGCAGGATTTCACGAATGGAAAGGCGCGTGAGGTGCGAGAAGTAACCGATCTCGACCGCCGTGAACCCCTTCAGATGCACGTTGGGGAAACGCTGCTTCAGCCCGCGCAGCAAATCGAGGTAATACTGGAACGGCAGATCCGGATGCAGACCGCCGACGATGTGGAATTCCGTGATCGCTTCCGACCAGTTCTCGCCCGCGATGCGATACGCCTCCTCGAGCGCCATGGTGTAAGCGCCCGGGGCATCAGGCTTGCGGCCAAAGGCGCACAGCTTGCAGCTCGCCACGCAGACATTCGTGGGATTAATGTGCCGGTTGACGTTGAAGTAGGTACGCATTCCATGCAGTTTAACGCGCACGTGATGAGCCAGGTAGCCGAGGGCGAGTAGATCGCGGGAATTGTAGAGCGTCACGCCCTCGTCAAAGCTTATCCGTCCGCCCGCCAAAACCTTTTCGGCGATGGGCAGCAAGCTCGCGTCCTCGATATGGAGGTTTTCAGGGAGCATACCCGACCTTCCGATTCTACTTGGCGGGGGTAGGATTTGCAATTGGGGCAAGCCGCGCAATTCTGTCACCATTCACAATCTGGCAATCATATTGCTCACGAAATCTCCAGCAAACCCGCATGAACACTGATTAGGACTTGACAAGGGGTTTATTATTATGTTTTCGGGCGGGGGGACGCGGAAGGATTTTGCTGGCGCGTCAGGTATTTTTCTGCTTAGAATTTTGTTTTGGGTCACTGAGCGTATGGCTACCGCAGACCTCAATTTCGCCGAACCCCAGTACGAAGCGGCCTTCTTCTACGGCCTCTTCCTGCGCGGCCATCCCCTGCAAAAACTACGCGAAGACATCGACGTCCCGCCGCGGGTCCTGGAACGCTGGCAGCGCCTGGCCGAGCGCGATCCCATCTATCACGGCATGCTGGAACGCATGCTCACTTACCGCAAGCACGTCCTGGCGATTTTCGATTCCCTGGTCTTCCGGGAAATGCCCGTCCCGTATCGGACGCAATGAAATTGAATCACTCAGTGATTGAGTCAGTGAGTCAATGATTCAGTGACTCGCTGATTCACTGGCTCAGTGGCTGAGGATGTCCGCTCCCCAGGTGAAAAAGAAAAGCAGGCTGATATAGCCATTCACAGTGAAGAACGCGGCGTTGAGGCGAGAAAGGTCGGAGGGTCGGACGATCCGATGCTCGTAAGCGAGTAAAACCGCCATCAGTGCAAGTCCCGCAGCAGCGAGCCAGCCTAAGTTTTCCATTCTCACCACCCACCCGAGCAGAGCCAACATGGCGAGGTGGCAGGCGACCGATCCGTAAAGCGCCGTGGCCACTCCGAAGCGTTGCGGAACGGAATGAATGCCGACGCGGCGGTCGAACTCGACGTCCTGGCAGGCGTAGATGAGGTCGAAGCCCGCCACCCAGAAGGCCACGGCGACGCCAAGGAGCAAAGCGCTCAGGCTGACGCTGTTGCGCAGCGCAATCCAAGCGGCGACGGGGGAGAGGCCGTCGCAAATGCCCAGCACCAGATGCGAGAACAGCGTGAAGCGCTTGGTGTAGGAATAGAGAAGCAGAATCGCGATTGCCAGGGGCGACAGCTTGAAGGCTAGTGGGCTAAGCTGCCAGGCAGCGAGCGCCAGCAGCCCGCAAGAGAGCCCCGTGAAACCGGCTGCGAACCGCAGCGTGAGCCTGCCCGCCGGAAGAGCGCGCAATCGCGTGCGCGGGTTGAGCGCGTCGAATTTGCGGTCCGCAATGCGGTTGAAGGTCATGGCGGCGCTGCGCGCGCCCACCATCGCGACAATCAGCCAGAAAACCTCGCGCCACGTGGGCCAGCCGCGTACGGCGAGCATCGCTCCCACCAGCGCAAACGGCAGGGCAAAGACGGAGTGCTCGAACTTGATCATTTCGAGCGTGGTGCGCAGCTTGCCTGCCAGACCCGTGGCAACCCCGGGCGGAGCCGGCGGCAGCGATTCACTTTGGAGAGTTCCGCCCATGCGAGAAATTCCATGATGCCGGGGAAACCCACCGGCCGTCAACTGGGGAACGTGCAGTCAGGGCGGACCCGAAGGTCAAGAGAGCAGACTCGACCCCAGAGTTACGTGCATGGCCAGCCCCCCGCCCCTACTTCTTCGGGTAACCTACGGTCTGCCCCAGCACGATTTTCTGGTCGGGGCGGAGCTTCATCATCTTGGCGAGCGCCGCTCGGTCGACGCTGCCGCGCACGACCACACCGAGTCCTTCGGACGCGCAGAAGAGATAGACGTTCTGCGCGATGAAGCCTGCGTCCGCGCCTGTGTAGAAATTCTTGTCCTCGGCGGAACTTTTCCCCGTCTTCGCAAGATCGGCGACGTAGACAAGATCCAAGGGCGCATCTTTCACAAACGGCTGCATGCCGGTCGCGCCGCGTACATCTTCCGCCAGTACGGGGTCGAGCTTGTTCCCCTTCGCATCGTAGACATAGAGCCCGTCGGCGGTAGCGACGTAGATATCAATCTCCTGCCAGTTCATGGCCGAAGGCGCGGTGCGCTTGCCCGTGTCCGGCCGGTTGATGCCGAAAGCCGCCCAGAGCAGATTCGAGAGCACCTGCGGGGAGAGCTTCTCGGAACTGAATTCGCGCGTGCTGTGCCGATCCTTCAAAGCCTGCATGAGCGGCTTACCACCGTTGGTCTGCGGCGAAGGAAGGCTGATCGGCTTGAGCTCCTGCGCCAGGGAGAGTGTTGGAACCGCCAGCAGTATTACGAATAGTGTACGCATCAGAAGAGATAATATACGTGTCATGACTCACCCTCGAAAGGTAATGTTGGGCGCGGCAAATCGCCGTGCTGCCCATAGATCTTTGTCGATCTCGTCCCCTGTAGCACCGGTCAAAGAACCGCGCAGCAGTAGACGACCAACAGGACGAAAAGAGCCAGGTTAATCCCATGCGCAGTGTAGCAGAGAGGACAGGCGACGTGAAGCTTGTGCCGCAGAGCATAGATCAAGTAAGAACCGAGGATCACAGGCAGCGCGCTGCCGACGGCCAGAACCCATCTCAAGGGAAGGGCTAGCGCGTACACGACCACATAGAATGCGTCCAAGCGACGGGCGGTCATTGCCCAGCCCATCAACAAGAGATAATAGACGATCCCCAGCAGCGAGTTCGGCACGCCGAAGACGCGGGCGTAAGGCGTTTGCAGCACCGTGACGCAGGTCGATCCTTCGCGCGCGCAGAGAATCTGCGGCACCCAGCGCGCTTTCCGGACGCGGCCGTAGTAGGCAAGGGTGAAGTAGAGTGCGTCCGCGAGGCCGGCGAGGGACAGAACCCCTATGATGACGCGGAGGGATTGAACCATTTCCTTTATCGGGTCATTGGGCCATTGAGTCATGAAGTGATTTGGTGACCGGGCGATTGAGCGAATGCAAGGAATCTCTCCGGTTTCCAATCACCCAATCAGTCAATCGCTAAATCGCCCAATCACCCGCTGGCTCCATGTCCCGATCACCCGATGATTCAATTTCCTACCGCCTCTTCCTCTCTCCCTGCCAGCGGTACTGCTCCGGCTGTTCGAGATCGAGGCGTGCCAACACGCGGCAACAGAACTGCCTCACAAGATCGTCGAGAGTCTTGGGTCGATGGTAAAACGTCGGGATGATGGGAAAAATCACCGCGCCTGCGGCCTGCGCGCGCAGCAGGTTCTCAAGGTGGATGCGATTGAAGGGCGCGTCGCGCACCGCGAGGATGAGCTTGCGGCCCTCCTTCAGGCAGACGTCGGCAGCGCGCTCAATGAGAGTGTCGGAAATTCCTGCCGCGATCTGCGCGAGGCAGCCGGTGGTGCACGGGATCACCACCATGCCCTCCACGACGTAAGAACCGCTGGCGATCGAGGCCCCGATGTCGGAGTCGAGAAGGTATTCAGTTTTCCGGGTTGCGTGCGCGGCGAGCGCAGCGGGAATCTTCGCCGACTTCGAAATGTCCACATCGAGTTCGTCGCGCAGGAGCTTGAGGCCGCTGCCGGAAATGACCAGGTGAATCTTTTCGACGCGCGCGTCAGCCTCCAGCATCTGCAGCGTACAGCGCGCGAAGACGGCTCCGCTGGCGCCCGAGACGCCGAGAATGATGCGCTTCTTGCCCCCAGCCATCGAGGAAGTCATCGGCCGGGATGTTAGTCGGCATGCGGAGGGAAGTCAAGGAAGTGAGAATCGAGGGGCGGGCTGGTATACTGAAAACTCAAGCGAGGGCCAGCCATCAGCGTTCAGCAGGAGAACAACCTTTGGCCGATCGCTGAAAGCTGAGCGTTGGATGCTCAGCAATAACCGTGCTCATTACAACGGAGGAATGTCTTGACTCCCGAAGAAATCGCCGAAATGTTGAAGCAGGTGCGGCGCGGCAAGCTCTCCGTGGAAGATGCCGTCGACCGGCTGCGCCATCTCCCGTACGAAGACTTGGGCTACGCCAAGATCGATCATCACCGCTCGCTGCGGCAGGGGTTTCCGGAGGTGGTGCTGGCGCGCGGCAAAGACCCGGCGCAGGTGGAGGGCATTGTGCGCCGCATGCTGCCGAACCACCACAACATCCTGGTAACGCGCGGTGACCGCGGGCTCTACGAGCGGCTGCGCCCGCTCGATCCCAAGGTGGAATTCCACGCGCTCTCCGGCGCCATCACCATCCGCCGCGAGCGCAAGATTCGCGGTAGAGGAAAAATCCTGGTGGTGTGCGCGGGCACGTCGGATATTCCCGTGGCGGAAGAAGCGCTGGTGACGGCGGACATCATGGGCAATCGCGCGGAGCCGCTCTACGACGTGGGCGTGGCGGGCATCCATCGGCTGTTGGGCGAGAGCCGCCACCTGCGTGAAGCGCGCGTGATCATCTGCGTCGCGGGCATGGAAGGCGCACTGCCCAGTGTGGTGGCGGGCATGGTGGGTGTGCCGGTGATCGCCGTGCCTTCGAGCGTCGGATATGGCGCCAGCTTCCGCGGGCTCGCCGCGCTGCTCGGCATGCTGAACAGTTGCTCGCCCAACGTCTGCGTCGTCAATATCGATAACGG
>JBEKAK010000095.1:0-19818 GCA_050018275.1 Terriglobia bacterium
GGATTCTTGGTTACACTGTGTAAGCAAAAGGCTGTCCTCCTTCTTCGGCAGAAGTCTTTCTCGCAACAATACTTATGCCAGAAAGAGACAGCCTTTTTCAATTCTTCCGTGAGAAATGCGGGCTAGCCGAATCCGGTGCAATGCAAGTTGATTGAGCCCGCGTCGACGTCGGGCCTTCCGGGAAGCGAACGCAAGGACTTTGGTTGGCAAAGTGCCGCCGAGCTATCTCGGACATAATGCCGCCAGATTGTGGGAGCAAGCCCCGTGACGCGTAAAGATCCACCGACCGTATGATCTGGGTCCAACGATGAGGCGGCCGTCCGCCTAGAGTCGGATCATATTCTGAACTGCTCCCCTCCTATCGGCGTTCCACCCCGACCCACGCATTGATGTTCAGTCGGTCTCGACCCTTTCTCCAGAAATCTGGGTCGCGGGAATACCATAAGTGTCAGAAACCTCCATCGAGCCTACGACCTCCCCGACAAGCTTCTGCCAAGTGCAGGACTCGCAAAACCATTGGCGCCGAAGAGAAAGACGGACTTCCCTTGGGTGGGATTTTGGGCTCCTGAATTCGTTTTCTGAAATTCTGCTTGACAAGCAAGAAAAGTAGAGTTATAAGCGTCGCGTGTACGTACACGGCATAGAGGCACTTCGAACATAAAAAGGCACGTAAATGCCTCTGAAGAAGGCCGAAGAAGATTAGCCGTACCTTGTTCCCTTTGCGTAGCGTCCTGGGTACACACTCCACTCTCTATTCCAGTGCGGGTTGGAAAGGAGCGAGACCATGATGAACTTATGCGGTCATCGCCGAACGCTCGGGGTGACTGGTGTGCTTTTATTCTGTGTATGTCTGGGCGGGCAACACGTATTCGCCCAAGTTGATACTGGAACACTGCTCGGCACCGTAAAAGACCAGACGGGCGCGGTTATCCCAGCCGCCCAGGTCACACTTACGAACGAGAGTACCTCCTTCACGCTGACCACCGTGACGGGTTCGGACGGCACTTACGTCTTTACGCCAATCAAAATTGGCAGGTACACGGCGGAGGCCGAGTACAAGGGCTTTCAGAAAGCCCGACAAACGGGCGTTGAGGTTAACATTCAATCGCAAGTCGTTGTGGACTTCGCTTTAGTTCCCGGCGCGGTCACGCAAACGGTGGAGGTCACAGGGCAGGCGCCTCTGCTCCAGACGCAGAGCGGTTCCGTCGGCCAAATCGTGAACGCTTCCGCCATTAATGAGCTGCCGCTCAATGGCAGGAACTTTAACTTCCTGGCGCGACTCACGGCGGGCGTTACGAGGGGACAGCCCGATACTCGGGGACTGGACGCCAGCGGCTGGTTCGCAGCCAATGGCACGCGACCAGCGCAGAACAACTTGCTCTTGGATGGCATCGACAATAACAGCAACAACGTTGACTTCCTGAACGGCGCCGCATATGTTCTCAAGCCACCTGTAGACGCCGTGGGCGAGTTCAAACTGCAAACCAACTCCTTCGGAGCGGAATTTGGCCGCGCGGGCGGAGCAGTCCTAAACGCCAGCCTAAAGTCAGGGAGCAACAAGATCCACGGTGACGCTTGGGAGTTTGTCCGGAATGACAAGTTTGACGCTGCTGATTTCTTCCAGAATGCTTTCAGCCAGCAGAAGGGCGAGTTCCGGCAGAACCAGTTTGGCGGCACCATCGGCGGACCCATTCGAAAAAACAAGACTTTCTGGTTCGCTGACTACGAGGGCACGCGTATCCGGCAGGCCACCCCCTGGGTCGCGACTGTTCCCACAGCTCAGGAAGTGTCCAGCGGGTACACTGATTTCACCGATTTGATCAGCGGCCAGACTGGCACAGCCGGCACCGACTTGCTTGGCCGCACATTCGCTCTGGGCACGATCGTGGACCCGGCCACCACACGCCCGGTGACAGCAGACCAAGTGGACGCCGTTACTGGGCTGACGGCGACCGGCACGGGCTATGTTCGCGATCAGATCCAGTGCAACGACGTACTCAACACGATCTGCGCGGACAGGCTGGACCCGAATTCGGTTGCGTTGCTTCAACTTCTCCCGCCTCCGACTTCCGCGGGGGTTTACAACAACTACAGCCGCGGTCCGGTCGGCACGGACAGGGCGGACCAGTTTGACGTCCGCATTGACCAGAACTTCAGTGAGAAGGATCAAGTTTTCGTTCGTTATAGCTTCTCAGATGAACCCTCGTTCAAGCCCGGGCCGTTTACTGGGTATGCGGACGGCGGTGGGTTCAACCAAGGGACCCAGAAGAACCGTAACCAGGGCGCTGGCTTGAGTTGGACCCATTCGTTCTCTCCCACGCTCATCAACGAAGCCAGAATCGGTTTCAACCGGGAGCATGTCTACCGGGTCCAGCCTTACGGCGATGATACAAGCGACATCCCTGCGAAGTTTGGGATTCAGGGAATTCCCCAGGAAAAAGGAAATGGCGGTCTCCCTTCTATTTTGATTGGCGGAACTGGTCTGGGGGCCAACCCCAACGTGCTCGGTGAACTGGGCTCCGCAGAGTGGCTGGTCAGCGAGAGATTCAGCAGTACCTATCAGATCACGGAGAACCTCACCAAGATTTACAGATCGCACACCTTCAAAGGTGGTATGGAAATTCAGCGCATATCTTTCCCCTGGATCGCGCCTCCTTACTCGCGGGGTGAGTTCGACTTTACTGGAACGTACACATCCATTCCCAACATCACGGATACGAGCACAGGCCGAGCGCAACTGCTCCTGTCACCAGCTCCTGCGACCTACGCCGGGGGAGTCAGCAATCTCGGGGGCGCAAACGCAGTTCAGGCGTCCAATTTCGGAAACTTGGCCCCTTACAAGAACTACTACGGTGTCTATTTCCAGGACGACTGGAAGGCCACCCGGAAGTTAACCTTGAACCTTGGACTTCGCTGGGATTTCTTTGCAATGGTCGGTGACAAGTACGGCGCCCAAGCCAATTTCGTACCGGGCCCGCCGGGCGCCGGAGCGGAGTTTCTTATCCCCACCCGTCGGAAGAGCGATCCCGTGTCACCGTCTTTTACCAGCCTCCTCGCGGCGGACGGCATCCAGCTCGTGTACACTGACGCCTACGGAGCGGGATTGGGTCATTCGCAAAAAACCAACTTCGCCCCACGCTTTGGCTTCGCCTATCAGGTCACGCCGAAGTTTGTCGTTCGCGGCGGGTATGGGATCTTCTACGGCGGATTTGAGAACCGGGGTGGGTACCCTGCGTTGGGTTACAACTACCCCTTCCAGTTTGCCTTCAGTTTTCCGAGCGCCAATTCCGTGACACCTGTGACGTATTCAGACGGCCAAATCGGAACGCTTGAGCGGGGCTTTCTGAGTATTCCGCTCAGTCCCGCTTTGGTGGCAGCCGAGGGTCTGGCCTTCCGGGGCATTCAGCTCAATTACATAACCCCTTATATGCAGATGTTCAATTTGACGATGCAGTACGAGCTGAGTACCAACGACTCGTTTGAGATCGGGTATGTCGGCTCGCTGGGGCGCCACATCGAATCTTTCCCGGGGACGAACAACACCCCAGAAATATTGCCACCCGGGACCAATCCCCAGTTGTACGTTGCCTACCCTGATTTCGGCCGCGGGGAACCCTACGCGGCCACAGAGGCCAATAGCTACTACCATTCCCTTCAGACCAAGTACACGCGGCGGATGGCCAGGGGATTGAATTTGCTTGCCGCCTTCACCTGGGCAAAAACTCTGACGGATGCAAGTGACCTATTGAGCAGTGGAGGTGTCGCGGGTTTCCGTGCGCCTGGTATTCCGGGTTTTGGTATCCATGGGGACTACGGGCTCGCAAGCTTCGACATCCGGAAGGCTTTTTCGGTGAGCGGAACCTACGACCTGCCCGTCGGCCGTGGCAAGCGTTTCCTAGGTAACAGCAGCGGGATCGCGAATGCCGTGCTGGGTGGATGGAGCATGAACTCGATCCTGACCCTGGAAGACGGCCCACCCCAAACCCTTAACTGTGTCACCAGCGGGGCCGCGGGGGTGGGTTGTTACGCCTTGCTTGTCTCAGGTCAGGACAAGTACGCAGGCAAGCACAATGTTGATCAATGGATGAACCCGGCAGCGTTTGCGGACCCCGCGCCTGCTACTACGATCGGACAAACCGACTTGACCCCATTGGGAGGCGGGAATACGCAAGTCATCGGTCCGGGGTTCCATCGGTTGGACTGGTCGTTCTTCAAGCAGTTCAAGACTTCGGAAAGAACGCACCTGGAGTTCCGTGCCGAATTCTTCAATCTCACGAACCATCCCAACTTTGCCTTACCGTCTTTTACCAACTACAAGAACACCTCGACTTTCGGACAGATCGCCGCGACGGTCGACAGCCCGAACGACCCGAGGCAAATCCAGTTCGCATTGAAGTTTTATTTCTAGCCCACGCAAGGCTGACGGGAAGATGTGCTAACCCTGAGGGGCGGCCGGCAAGTTGGCCGCCCCCCTTTTACCTAGCCCCGAGGCAGGCTCTTACAAAAAGGCGGCGGCCGGATCCCGGACGGGATGTTATGATCGTGCCCTCAAAGCCAGACACGCCCGCCGAAGTTTGATTGAGCCTTCGCGCCACGTTTGGTCCGCTGAGCGGCTGAACCTAGGGACAAGGATGCGGATTGCAGGAATCTTCAAGTGCGAGCCAGCTTGGAGGAGGACAGAGCCACCGAGGCAAGCATCTCTAACCGCTAAAGCCTCGACCTTAGCTCTGTTGCTTTCAATCGGCTTCACATTCGAAGGCGGACTTTGCGCCAATCAAGGCTCTGCGCGGTCTGGAACTGCCGTGGGGGAACAGGCAATTCACTCCGCCAGCGCGCAGGTCGAGATCGAACGCAATCTGAAGCAAGCGGCGGAGGACAATCCGCGCAGTTTTGAGGCCAATCACCGTCTGGGCGAGTTCTACCTGCAGTTGGGGAGACTGAAAGCTGGAATTCCCTATCTGGAGAAAGCCCAGCGTCTGAACCCTGCGCATTACGTAAATGGTTACGACTTGGCTCTCGCCTATCTTGAAACGGGTGATCTCAGCAGCGCCCGCCGGCAAATCCGAGGAATGCTTGACCGGCAGAACACGGCCGAGCTTCATAACTTGCTGGGCGAGGTCGAAGAGAAGGCGGGAGATTATGTGACCGCCGGCAATCAATACCAAGTTGCGGCCCAAATGGAGCCATCCGAGAAGTATATCTTCGACTGGGGAAACGAGCTTCTCCTCCATCGTGGTTTTGATCCGGCGGTAAAGGTATTTACTAGCGGAGTGGGTCGCTACCCTCAATCGGCTATGCTGCATATTGGTCTGGCGGTCGCATACTATTCTCAAAGCCTTTATGATGATGCCGCGAGCGAGCTTTGTCGCGCCGCGGACCTCGCACCCTCCGACCCACGCCCCTATGTCTTCCTCGGCAAGATGTTCGACATTTCGATGAATGAGGCGGACGAAGTCACAAAACGTCTCCGGCGGTTCGCTGAAACTCAGCCCAGCAATGCCCTGGCGAACTACTATTACGCCATGAGCCTGTGGAAGGGTCAGCGCGGTCAAACCTCGCACGCGAATCAGCTGAACAAGGAGGACATCGCAAGTTTGCTAAGACGCTCGATATCGCTCGATCCGAAGTTTCCGGACGCGCGCTTTCAACTCGGCGTTCTTTGCGTCGAGGAACAAAAGTACGAAGATGCGATTCGTGAGTTCCAGGCGGCCGTAAAACTCAAGCCCGACTTTGCCGAGGCACACTATCACTTGGCACAGGCGTACTCGCACGTGGGTGAGAAGGTTTTGGCGAAGAGGGAGTTTGAGCTCTATCAGCGCACTCATCAGAAAGAAATGGCGGAGGACGAGCTGAGGCGTAGGCGGATCGGCCAACTTGTTTACAGTCTGCAGGAATATCCCTCGCCCCCCTAAGCGTGCGCGAAGGACCGGGCATGAAGGCGGTGGATCCTTTGTTGCGGCGTGCTGCGAGACGCCTGGAAACCCCCACTGCTTCCGGCCCCTGCGGACGCCTTTTCAAAGCTCGCAGCAATATGTCCAATCTTCTCCTTTGCGAAGATGGCCTGCTCCAGCTTCCCGAGGTATCGGGTGTGGAGGCATTGCCGGCACGTTAAATCCCAGGCGCGCTCGATGGGATTCAAGTCAGCGGCGTAGTGTTGGAGGTCGCTCAGACGTGGGCTGCGCGGTTGTGAATGACCATGCCGTGGAGGAATGAAAATGCGAAACGCAACTATGATTTTGAGAAGCTGCCTGGCAGTCTGGGCATTGACCAGTATCGGCCTGGCGCAGCAAGCCCCTGCGTGGACACAGCCCATCTCGCTGGCAGGCCAATGGCGGTTCACTCTCGATCCGAACAAAGAGGGCGTCGAGAAGCAATTCTTTAATCGTGAATTGCCGGAACGGATATCCCTGCCGGGCTCGACCGACGAAGCGAAATTGGGCACGCCCAACCCGAATAAGCCGACATTGGATGGCCTTTACCGGCTCTACCGGTACGAGGGTCCAGCATGGTACCAGCGGGACGTCGAGATCCCAGGGGCGTGGCAGGGCAAGCAGGTTTCGCTTTTCCTGGAACGTGCGCATTGGAGTACAACCGTATGGGTGGACGACAAGTACGTGGGTACACAGGACAGCCTTATTGCGCCGCACGTCTACAATCTGGGGACAAACCTGGCGCCGGGCAGACACCGGCTGACGATCTGTGTAGACAACACCCGAAAGATCGATCTCGGCCGTTTCGTCTCCATTTACTATGAAGGGACTCAGACCAACTGGAATGGGCTGATCGGTAAACTGGAACTGCGCGCTAAGGACCTGGTCTCGGTCGCGGATGTGCAGGTGTATCCCGATTTAGACCGCAAATTGGCAAAGGTTAGCGTCCTCATCACGAACGTCACGGGCAAGCCGGCAAGCGGTGAACTCACCATTGGAGCAACTGGCCCCCTGGGAGTCGGGAAGATTCCGGCCCGCAAGGTCAACTTCGCGGCCGCCCAGGCTCGGACCGCTGTAACCGCTGAGCTGCCTATGGACGAGAACCTCCGCTTGTGGGATGAGTTTTCCCCAGCCCTATACGAGCTCACGGTGTCGATGACGGCCAAGTCGGCAACCCAGACGTTCGCTGACCAGCAGATGGTCGCGTTCGGTATGCGCAAGTTCGCAGCTCGTGGCACGCAATTCACCATGAACGACCGGCCGGTTTTCCTACGGGGAACGCTGGAATGCGGGATCTTTCCGCTGACCGGCTATCCTCCGACCGACGTGCCGTCATGGCAGCGCATCTATCGCATCATCAAGTCATATGGCCTTAACTTCATACGCTTCCATTCCTGGTGCCCTCCAGAGGCCGCTTTTGCCGCCGCTGACATCGAGGGCGTGATGGTTCAAGCCGAAGGTCCACAGGCTAATATTCCCGCCGGCGAGGATAAACAGCGTGATGCGTTCGTTGAACAGGAGTTACTCCGGATGATTCGCACTTACGGACATCATCCGTCGTTCTGCTTGATGACGATCGGAAACGAATATGGCGGGGTGGACGCGGTGCTTTCACATTGGGTCGACATGCTGATTAAGGAAGATCCGCGCCGTCTCAACTCGTCTGCATCATGGGGACAAATCACCGCGAACCGCCAGTTCACCGAAAGCGGTCAGCCGCGCGGCATCCAGGGTCCGGCCACCGACGTCGATTTCCGTGAAGCTATTGCCAAGGAGGACCGGCCTCTCATTGGCCACGAGATCGGCCAGTGGACGTTCTACCCAAACTTTGATGAGACCAAGAAATATACTGGCGTTCTCGCAGCGAAGAACCTTGACTTGGTTCACGACGATCTGGCGGCGAGGCACTTGCTCGACCTTGCGCCCCGCTTCGTCCAAGCCACCGGCCGCCACGCCGTGCTGCTCTACAAGGAGGAGATCGAGATCCTGATGCGTACGCCGGGGCACACCGGCTTCTCGCTACTCGACCTGCACGATTATCCCGGCCAAGGGACCGCCCTCATAGGTCCGCTCGATCCGTTTTGGGATTCGAAAGGTTTCGTCACCCCGGAAACGCACCGGCGGTATTGCGGTGCTACCGTGCCTCTGCTGCGCATAACGAAACGCACCTTCACTACGGACGAGACTTTCGCCGCTGAAGCCCAGATTGCTCACTTCGGTCCTCAGGACCTGGCGAACGCGCAGCCAGCATGGATCATCAGGGACGAAAGCGGCCGGGAAGTTGCCTCGGGCACTTTGGCTGCACTAACCGTAACCACCGGCAAGTTAACGTCCCTGGGTACATTCAGCGCCTCTCTTGCGAAAGCCCCAGCTCCCGCGAAGCTGACGGTGACGGTTTCCCTCACAGGAACCAGGTTCGCGAATGACTGGGATATCTGGGTCTATCCATCGGGCGGGGAAGCCACGCCGCCAGCCGACGCGGTGATAGCCCGGAGATGGGACCACACCACCAAGGACGCGCTCGCAAACGGCAAGAAGGTAATACTCTTCCCGGAGTTTGTGAACCCTTCCCAATCTCTGCCGGGTAGCTTTTTGCCGGTTTTCTGGAGCCCAATTTGGTTCCCGAAGCAGCAGCCGAACACCATGGGCATCCTGTGCGACCCAAAACACCCGGCGCTTGCGCGGTTCCCTACGGAGTTCTATAGCAACTGGCAATGGTACGATCTGCTTCAGAATTCGCGCAGCGTTAACCTAGACGGCACACCAGCCACGTTCCAACCCATCGTTGAGGTAATTGACAACTTTGCCCGCAATAACAAATTGGGCAATCTGTTTGAGGCACGCGTAGATGGAGGGAGTCTTCTTGTTTGCACCATAGATCTGCCGCGAATAGCTGACAAACAGCCCGCTGCGAAGCAGTTGCTAAGGAGTCTGTATGCCTACGTGGGGTCAGGATCCTTTGCCCCGTCCGAAGAGCTGGAAACTGCATGGCTTGACAAGGTATTTTCCTCAACTGGCCAGTAAGCGGTTAGCGTTCAGGCGTGGACGCAAGCATTGTTGCCGTGGGGAGGGTGCGAGCATGGAACGCGCGATGAATCTGGCTATCCTGACTCTCCTTGATCTTGCCCTGCTAATGCTCGCGGGCGCAACCACTGCCGGGGCACAGAATATCGAGATCGACGGGCATGGATCAGGAAGGTTGTTCGAGGGAATCGGAGCCGTCAGCGCCGGGGCGTCTTCGCGGCTTCTCATTGACTACCCTGAACCTCAGCGAAGCCAGATTCTGGATTACCTGTTTAAGCCCAATTACGGCGCCTCCCTCCAGCACCTCAAGGTCGAAATCGGGGGTGATGTGAACTCCACGGACGGAGCCGAACCAAGTCACATGCACGCGCAGAACGACGAGAACTATAAGCGGGGATATGAATGGTGGCTCATGAAGCAGGCCAAGCTCCGAAACCCGCAAATAGCGCTCGACGCCCTGGAGTGGGGCGCTCCCGGATGGATCGGTGACGGCGTGTTCTTCTCTCAGGATAATGCTGACTACATCGTGAAGTTTATCCAGGGCGCCAGGAAGTACCATGGCCTCACAATCGACTATGTGGGCATCTGGAACGAAACTCCATACAACATTGATTGGGTCAAACTCCTGAACAAAACCCTGGTGGCCAATGGGCTGACGACCAAGATCGTGGCGCCGGATTCCGTGAATACGTGGGAAATTGTGGAGGCATTGAAAAGCGACCCCGCTTTACAGGAAGCAGTTTATGCAATAGGTGTCCACTACCCTGGGTATGTTGATTACCTCCTGAGCGGATTCCGAAAGGGGAGGCCAACCTACTCGAGCCCCTCATCCGCGCAAAGCTCCGGCAAACCCCTGTGGGCAAGCGAAGCCGGTCCTTGGCGCGGTGACTGGAGAGGCGCAGAAGAGGTGGCCAAGATGTACAACCGTCACTACATCGACGGGAAGATGACCAAGACGGAGATCTGGAGTCCCGTCTCTTCTTACTACGACAACCTGCCGCTGCCGAATTCCGGCCTCATGACCGCCAACACGCCTTGGTCCGGCCACTATGACGTGCAACCTTCCGTGTGGGCCACGGCGCACACGACGCAATTCGCCCAACCTGGTTGGCAATACATCGACAACGCCTGCGGGTATCTGAGTAAAGAGGGAAGCTATGTCACCCTGAAGTCGGGAAAGGACTACAGCATCATCATTGAAACTATTGATGCCTCAGCAAGCCAGACCGTGAGCATTCAGGTGACGGGAGGGCTGTCAAATGGAATCGTACACGTCTGGCGGACCAACCGCAGGAGTCAGTTTGTGAAGCTGGCAGACGTGATTCCTGTCGATGGCAGATTCGAAGTCTCCGTCGACCCGGATTCCATTTACTCCCTAACCTCGACCGCCGGACAGGGGAAGGGAACCACGCGGGGGCCAGGCCCATCCGCATTCCCTATACCCTATCGAGACGACTTCGAGAGTTACACCCTGGGGTCAACACCAAGATACTTCTCTGACCAGGGGGGAATCTTCGCGGTGGCCGCATGCAGCCAGCGCAGCGGTAAGTGTCTGCGACAGGTCATGCCTCAGAGGGGAATCGATTGGCATTATCACCCAACGCCTGAGCCGGAGACAGTTTTGGGCGATATGGATTGGGTGGACTACCAGGTGAGTGTGGATGCCTTCCTTGGGGACGCGGGGTATGCTTCGGTGTATGGACGTGTCGGATTAATACCCCAGAACGCGAGCCGACCTGAATCCTACGAGCTGAATTTGGACGAGAACGGAGAATGGAGCTTGAACAGCTACGTGGGTGGCACAAAGAAACTTCTGACCTCAGGTCACCTTTCCATCCCGCCAAAATCCTGGCATAACCTGGAACTCAGATTCATGGGCTCGAGCATCGAGGCGCGCATCGACCGGAAGATGGCTGGGCAAGCTAATGACAGTAGCCACTTGACCGGCATGGCGGCGATAGGCTCGGGCTGGGGAAATTCCGAGTTTGACAATTTCGTCGTGCAAACGCTGGAGCGAGCCAATTCTGAGTAACGCGGAGAGCAGTCCACAAAACAAATGGGGAGGGAATCTCATGAAGCGAAATTCTGCTCTGATACTTGCAACGTCACTTGTGCTTCTTTCTTTTGTATCTTGCCAAAAACCAACCCAGAAGACTGAAATCAAGATCGATGGTTCTGGAAAAGGGAGGATATTTGAAGGGATCGGCGGAGTCAGCGCCGGAGCGTCATCACGGCTTCTCATCGACTACGCTGAACCTCAGCGCAGCCAGATCTTGGATTACCTGTTCAAGCCGAATTACGGAGCGTCCCTTCAGCACCTGAAGGTTGAAGTCGGAGGTGACACCAATTCGACGGATGGGTCTGAACCAAGCCATATGCGCACCCGTACCGATGAGAATTACGGCCGGGGCTATGAGTGGTGGCTGATGAAGGAAGCCAAGGCGAGAAACCCGAAGATCATGCTGGACGCTCTGCCGTGGGGCGCGCCGGGCTGGATTGGAAAAGGCAAATATTATTCTCCGGACATGGCGAACTATATCGTTAAGTTTATCCAGGGCGCCAAGAAGCAGCACGGTTTGGATATCGAGTATGTCGGCATATGGAATGAGACAAACTACGATGTTGGATATATCAAGTTGCTGAAAAAGACTCTTTTGGCAAACGGCCTCACGACCAACGTAGTTGCCGCGGATCTTTATGAGAATCAATGGAAAATCACGGATGATTTCAAGCTGGACCCGGAACTGAAGAAAGACGTCTATGCGATCAGCGTGCACTACGCGCGTGTGAAGGGTAATTTCTACGTCACCGGAGGAGCGTTGGACTCCGGGAAGCCCTTGTGGTCCAGCGAGGACCAGCCCTTTGACGGAACCGGAATCATCCTGCAACGCGATTGGAAACCTGGGGCACGGATCTGGGCCAAGTTCCTCAACACAAACTATATCGACGGCAAGGTGACCAAGACGGAAATCTGGAGCCCCGTGACCTCTTACTACGATAACCTTGCGGCTCCCAATTCCGGTTTGATGTACGCCAACACACCTTGGTCGGGGTATTACAACGTGCAGTCCGCCATCTGGGTCACTGCCCACACTACGCAGTTCGCCCAGCCGGGCTGGCAGTACCTTGACAACGGCTGCGGGTATCTGAGCGGCCAAGGCAGCTATGTGACGCTCAAAGCTCCCTCCACCAACGATTACAGCGTCATTGTGGAAACGATCGATGCTAAGGAACCTCAAGAAGCTGAATTTCAAATCTCCGGCGGCCTTTCGGCTGGTACGATCCACGTGTGGGAGACCAACGCCGACAAATCCTTTGAAAAACTCAGCGACATTACCCCGCAGAATGGCTCTTTCCGCATCACTCTGGAGCCCGATGCGATTTATTCTTTGACGACCACTGTGGGCCAGGGCAAAGGAACCGCCACACCTCCCCCGCCGGCCCCGTTTCCGTTTCCCTATTCTGATGACTTCGAGAAAGGGACTCTCGGCCAGTCTGCGAAATACTTCGCCGACCAGGACGGGGCTTTTGAGGTGGCAGCTTGCACGGGCCGACCCGGCAACTGCCTCCGACAAGTCGTCGATCAACATTTGATTGCGTGGATGCGCATCAGCCCGGATCCGTTTACTTTTCTTGGCAGCGCCGATTGGTCGGACTACGAAGTCAGCATGGATGCGATGATCGAGGAGCCAGGGAGCGTAACGCTGGCCGGGCGTATTGATTCCGCCGACTGGTTCCAGGATGAGAAGGCCCGTTGGGTCAGCGGCTACATCCTTTCCGTTCAGCATGACGGAACTTGGGGCCTGGACAGCACGAGATTCAAAGCAGCGCCAGTGAAGCTCGCCTCGGGCAAGCTTCCCTTTTCGCTCAAAACCTGGCACCACCTCGCACTGATCTTCAAGGGCGCTGCGATCCAGGCAAGCATAGACGGCGCTTCGGTCGCGAACGTCACCGATACAAACCACAAGAAAGGAATGGCGGGGATCGGCACAGGCTGGAACACGGCACAGTTCGACAATGTCTCGATCAGGTGAACGGCCCCGTTGGGTTTCCAGCAACAAAACCCGGCATACATTCGGGTTGATGGCATGCATTCCACCAGCTCTTGGCACTGACCGCCACTGGGAGCCTATGACGAGCAGAATGTGTATCCGGAGCCCCGGCAAGCACGAGCCGGTAATCTCCAAATCCTGGACTTCGTATGCGCCGAAAGAGAGTCTGCGATGAATGAACATTTCTGGCTTGGTATGGCAGTCATTTTTATAAGTGGAGCATTAAATGGAGCCTTTCCGCTGCCCATGAAGTACACGCGTCAGTGGAAATGGGAGAATACCTGGCTGGCTTTTACCGCCGCAGCGTTGCTGGTTATCCCTTGGCTGCTGGCGGTGGGTTTCGTGCCACATCTGCAGGATGTTTACCGAGGAGTTCCGGGGCGTGCCCTCCTCGCACCCTTGATCTTCGGCTTTCTGTGGGGCATCGCCCAGGTGACGTTCGGTTTGGGAATCAGTGCTGTGGGTATGGCGCTGGCTTTTGCTGTAGTAGCGGGTCTGTCCTGTCTCTCGGGGTCCCTGGTACCTCTGTTAGTCCTTAGTCCGATTGACCTGTTCCGGGCCAGGGGAGTCCTCTTGCTCATCAGCATGCCCGTCCTCTTTGCCGGCCTTACCCTGTACGGGATGGCGGGACGTCGGAGAGAAAAGGAGCAGACGCCTGTTGCCGCCGCCGCGGGAGCAGCGGGGATGAGTTTTATGGCCGGGCTTGCGATTTGCACCTTCACCGGCGTCTTCGGGTCAAATATCAACCTGGGATTCGCCTTCAGCGGCTCAATCCTGCAAAAAGCGGTTGAGGTGGGAGCCAACCCGGTCATCTCGACGTATGCGTCCTGGGCGCTCGTGCTGGGCGCCGGCTTCATTCCGAACCTGATCTATTGTTTCCTGCTGCTGTTTCGTAACGCCACGTGGCCCCTGTTCCTGAAGCCGGGCTGGACAAGAGATGCCCTCCTGGCGATTGCCATGGCCTTGCTGTGGCTTTCGGGGATGGTGGGATATGGCATCGGCGCCACGCTGGTGGGAACGTACGGGACTTCCCTTGGCTACGCGCTGTTCATAACCGCGATGATTCTCTCGTCGAATCTCTTAGGCATCCTGGCCGGTGAATGGAAGGCCACCTCCCGCAGAACAAGGAGTCTCCTGATAGCAGCGGTTGTCGTCATCCTGGTTGCGGTGTTAGTGCTGAACTTGGGAGGACTTTTCTGAGGCGGGAAGTCTTGTGTGGTGTGAAGGCTCCTTAAGATTCAAGCCTCTGAGTGTTCGCAAACCTCTTCAAGTCCCGGGCGCGGGGTGCCGTCACGCCAATCAGTAAGGTGTGGGCTTGGCCGCCACCGCGAGAGTTCTTGGCAGACGGTACCCGGCTGTCGCTAGGTGAGTTCATCGGATCCGGCAAATACTGGTACTAGTCTTGGAGACACATCAGCGGCGATGATAGACGACGGGGTGAACGGATCGATCCACCGACAAGCTGCCTTGCGAGACGCCGCGCTCGACGTGGCCCAGAAACGCGAAACTTAGCTCCGTGTGCGCATGCGCTGGCCATGCGCCCAGCTTATCCCCCAGAGACTGGCAAAGTTCGAGCAAAGTAGCTCCGGCGGGATGCCGCGCCAGGTAATCGTAAATAAGACGGTCAGCAGCTTCCACAAAGTTCCTGGAAGAAGCGCAGAATTCGCGTATCTCGTGCTCCCCCTGCCAGATTGGCCAATGACACCCCACGATGCGCTCCGCACCAAGATGCTCGATGCGGCTGACGGTTTGGAGGTAGGCTTCTACGTAAAGATAGGTCGGGCAGAGGACCCATTCACCGTTCAAGGACTGGTACCCCCTTCCCTGGATGGCGTCACCATAGAAAAGGGTCCGATGGTTCCGATCATAGATGCCCAAATGTCCATGACTGTGACCAGGAAGGTGGATGACTTCGAGAAGGCGATTGGCGCCCAAGCTCAGCGATTCACCGCCCGTCAGGCCGAGGAAAACGGATTGTGGGCCGCTGCAGCAGTCCCGGATGCCAGCGACGGTCTGCACATTGTAATAGATTTCATGATCCTGGCGATAGTGATCGTAACGGAACGAAAGCAGGCGCTCGGGTGATTCGATCAAGGGCCGATCCGCTGCGCTACACATGATGCGGAGACGGGGATACCTTCTCGCCAATTCGCCGGCGCCCCCGGAGTGGTCCGTGTCGGGGTGAGTTATCACCAGAAAGGTGAGCGCGTCCTCTGAAAGATCGATCTTCGCCAGATACTCAGGGATATCCTTGGCGGCATGATGCCTGGTACCGCAATCAAGCAGCATCGCCTCTGTCTTCCCGACAAGCAAAGGAAGATACAAAGGCCGGCCGCCCATTTCACACTCGATGAGATGCGCTCCTGGATAGATCTCCACGTTGTCCTACCAATCGAGCACGGCGCCGTCTGCCGCACGGATGGTCATGGGTTGCAACACCTCTTGCTGGAACGGATGCTTGGCCGCCTCTCGCTCGTTGACTTCGACCCCCAGGCCTGGGGTCTCAGACTTCAGCCAATATCCGTCGCGGGTCTCGAGCTTGTGCTGCACCACGTCCCCCCGCCAGGGCACGTCGGTGAGCATGTCCTCTTGAATAAGGAAATTCGGTGTGGACAAGTCAAAGTGCAGAGCGGCCGCGTTGGCCACCGGACCCAGCGGGTTGTGGGGAGCTACCCCCATATAGTACGCCTCCGCCATCGCGGCGATTTTCTTCCCCTCCGCCAAGCCTCCGCAATGGCACAGGTCAGGTTGAACGATGTGGCATGCCTGCTGCTCGAAAACCTCGCGGAACTGATGTCTTGTAACCAGCCGCTCACCCACCGCGATGGGCACTCCGACCGCTTGACGGACCTCGCGCAACGCCGCCACGTTCTCAGGCGGGACTGGCTCCTCACAGAAGAACGGGTTGAACTCAGCCAGGGCATTGATGTACTGGATAGCCATCGCAGGATAGCAACGGCCATGAAAGTCGATCATGATATCCACGCGATCGCCCACTGCCAGCCGCAGTTTCTCCATCAACTCCCCGAGCCGCTTGACGTAGGGAACTCCCATCAAGGGCTCCGAGTACGGCACGAAAACAACCTTTAGCGCCGTGTAGCCCCTGGCCACTACTTGATGAGCCAAGTCGATCAATGGCGCGGGGTCAAAAGTCTCATACACCGCCTTCATACTTCCGCCGCCCAAGTGCGTATACATTCGCACCCGGTCGCGGACCGCTCCACCTAACAGCCGGTAAACCGGCACACCCAGGAACTTGCCCAGGATGTCCCAGCAGGCCTGCTCGATGGCACTGATCGCACTCATGCCAATCACGCCCAGCCGCCAGAACGACTGCCGGTAAAGTTTCTGATAGAGGTGCTCAATGCCGGTCGGATCCTCACCAATCACCATCGGGGCCAGGTCTTCGACCGCGCCGACCACGGCGCGTGTCTTCCATTCCAAGGAGGCTTCACCCCACCCGAACAAGCCGGCTTCGTCGGTTTCCACCTTCACGAAGACCCAATTCCGCATCTCGGCATTCACTACGATGGGTTTGATCGCCGTGATCTTCATAGGCTCAGTCCATGGGATAGAGGCTGCAGCCCCCGTCCACCAGCAGCGTGGCTCCAGTCATGTAATCCGACGCATCCGAACAGAGGAAAACAAAAGCATCCGCCACAGACTCGGGCGGTTGCATGAAGCCCAACGGGATGGCCTTCTCCGCTCGCCGCCGATAGTCGGGCTCGGTGTCCCACTGCCGTTTGGCCATACCGACCGCGACGATGCCGGGCGCCACGGCGTTGACTCTTATTCCTTTCGAGGCAAGTTCGCGTGCCATGCCCCGCATCAGCATGCTCATTCCACTCTTCGACACCGTGTAGAGGGTGATCTCAGGCCACGGCACGTCCTGAACCCAGGAAGAGGTGAACACGATCTTCCCCCTCGTTCCCTGCTGGACCATGGTCCGCGCCGCCGCCTGGGCCACCAGGAATGCCCCTTTCAGATTGATGGCCATCACTTCGTCCCAGTCTTTCTCAGAGTACTCCAGGACGGGACCCGAAATGACGATTCCGGCATGGCACAAGGCAACATCAAGCCGGCCAAAGCACTCCACGGTGCGGGCGACGAGAGAGCATGCCTGATCCGGTTTCGTTACATCGGCGCGCACGTATCGGCAGCGGTCCACGGGCCATCCCGCCTCCGCTAGCTTTCGCCGCCCGTCTTCCTCCGGAGTGAGGTCATTCACCACGACGTGCGCCGCGCGAGCGAGCAACTGCCCGACCACCACTTTGCCAATCGCGCCTAATCCACCGGTGATCAGGATGGTCTTGTCGCTCAGACAGTCCCTGGAAAAGGCAGTTATCGTCGCTTTCCCCGCGATTCAGATTCGAGTCTCTGCATGGTCATTTGCGGCTCCCCAGGCACAGGCCCGACTGGGCGAGTAACGCCGTCAGGAGATGGCCGCATTATCCACCGTTCCGAGCAGGTTACCGCTCTTGTCTCTCAGCCTCAGGCTCACCCGCCAAAGCCGCAGCTCAAACGGCACCGAACGATCGATAGCGCACGCCGCCAGCGCGGTCGCTGGGCCAAGAATGTTCACGTCTCCCGCCTTCCCGTCGCGCAAGACGCTTCCTGCCTCCAGGACTGCAGCATGCCAGAGGCCGAATGAGCCGGTTATCCGCACCTCGTTACTCTGGCGCTTCGCCATCAACCTGCGCCCGATGGCAGCGCAATGAAAGGGCACGGACGGGCGCAAGGGATTGATCTGGGGGGACTCGCTGCTCGGGAGAAACATAACTAAGCAAAGCACCTTGCTGAAGGTCGTCACCCCGCATAGGTTTTCTCGTATCCTCTTTAGAATCGCCAAAACAAGTTATCCCGATTGCACATGTTCAAACAAGCGCAAAATACGAGTTTTTCGGCAAACTGCTATTTCCCCCGTAATGCGGCGGTGTGGGGTGCGGTAAGGCGGGAGGGGATCGGAGTGCCCTGCCCCATTGTGTCCTCTCATAAGGGGATTGGAGTGAGGTATTTGTAAGTTTTGGAATCCATTGACCCAACCATTTCGCGCCGTGCTGCTATGGACATAATGGCCATCAGGCTTTTACAGTGAGAGAGGAAATCTGAGGAAATTTGCGGAGGCACTTTCCGCAGCCGTTGCCGCAAGCTCTATTTTCCATGTAACCTTAGGAAAACAAAGCATATACATTCATCGGCACCTGGGATTCTGTGTTAAGCCCTTATTCCACAATGAGTTATAGCGAAGAGGCTCATAAAATCATTCTCAGCGGTCAGTTTCCAGATGTAAGCGCTTACATTCCACCGAACCCCTGCGTAGAATGCCCCCAGAACGCGGTAGGAGCCGATTCTACGCGTCAAAACCGGCTGGTGGGGCTCTGTGGCTAGGGATTTTTCTTCGGAACGCATGTAAGGCGCCTTCCTTGCGGAAATCTCCTGCGCGCCTTGCGCAACAATTGGCACTGCGGCGGTGCTTTTGGACCACAAGCAACGGAAACCAACCGATACGGAAAGGCGGGAACTGAAAGCAAAGGACATACAGCCCGGGGGTTAGGCAACGCGGTTGGCTAAAGGTCCTGTGATCCGCGCCAGGTCAGCTTGGCTATCCGCTCGGGCTAGAGAGCAATCCAGCAGGTTTCCCGATCCTTCGCAGCGGAAAAATAGCTTCGAGTGATTCGAATGACTGCAACGGGCTAAGCGAGATCCTACCGTTTGATGGGTAGTGACTCAGGTTCGCTTGACTGGCCCTGGGGGAAGGCGGGATACTTCCAGGGAGGAGGGACAGCGGTGCATCCCGGAATAACGATGCACAAGATTCCACTTAAGGGGCCAATAGGGCTTGCCTTTACAGTTGGAGTGCTCGCCATAATTCTGCTTTCGCCTCCAGAGGCCCGATGGTTCCTAGCCATAAGCCTGCCTACCGGCGTGGTCGTCGGAATTATTCTGCGTTTGACCCGCCGAGACTGACCTGGGAGATGTTCCCAGAACGAACTCTACCGACCATCGCAGGTCTCCTTCCTCCGCAAACCTCACGATTGGATTCAAAATGAGTCACTACCGTTTGTTAAGATCCCTCTCGTAGCGAATGCGCATCCACTCCATGTCGACCCTGGGATCGGCTTTCTCCGCACTTTGGAGGGCTTCAGCTTTGTCAGCGGCTGTTCCTTGCCAGACAATCCACTCGTGGGCTCCCGGCCGGTCTTGAGCAGCTGGGCCTGAAACGGCTTCGATACCGCCGTTGATCAGCGCAATGACTTTCCAGTAGGCCATTCAGCTTGAAATGATTGACCTTGCTGAGACTCGTTATCAATGTCTCCCACCTGTGTTTATTCCCCCTTACATGGATTCGCTGTCTAACCCTGGCTCGAGAACCTTCGTCGACCTCGTAAGAGAGAGGGAAGTCTCCCCAAGCGGCCGGGACACCACCGGGGCCTACCTGGTCAGTTAGAGGTAGAAGCTGCGCTCGCTGACCCTTAATAATAGGCGACGCGTGGGTGCTGCGGGAGCTTCGCATCATGGTCCGGCTCGAGGTCTAAATGTAGTGGCTGAACGGCAGAGGTGGAACCTCTTTGATTGGCGCCGCGGTGAGAATCTCACCCACGGCGTCCGCGAAGTTGAGCGTGATCGGCAGGCCATCACCGAAGATGCACGTGTTGTAGTTGAGTTTCGTGAGGGTCATGACATCTCGAAGGCTCCGTTGACCTGCCCCCGTTTTCTGTACCAATCATAATGCGAGTTCCAGGGTAGTTTTTTGCTTTTGTTCTTCTCTCTGGGGCGGCTCGGGGGGGAGAGCCGCCCCGGCGCCTGCGAAT
>JBEKAK010000096.1:0-19786 GCA_050018275.1 Terriglobia bacterium
ACTTCTGGCAAGCCTCTTCGGTAGCGAACATCGACTGAAACTCGCGCAAGGTTTTCGGAAACGCTGGGCGCGGCATGCCCATATACTACTAATTGGGGCTTGCTGAAACAACCGGATAAGCATGAGTGGGCTAATTCCGCGTTGATGCTCACCAGGCCTCATCCAGCACTACAGGCCGCGGGTTCAGAGGAAAGGATAAGTGGCCGCCTCCTTTGTCGCAAAACAGAGGTGGCGAGGCATGTTCTACAATACCCCGTAGGCAGGATTCGGAGGCGTCTCGGAAACCCATGGTGTGGGTTACCATCAGAGCTCCGCAGCTTTCGCGGCCACATTCAAATTCTATTCGCCACAAAACTGTACCAGGAAGGCCTGCTGCTCGAATCTCTTCCGGCACAGACTCCCATTGAATACGAGACCTATCGTAATCGTCTCGAAAGCCGCAATCAGCACACACGAGATTTAGAGTCCAGTCGGCCTTGGGTTGGTCTGGTTGACGTGCAATTGTTTGCTGACGGATGGAATAAGGGAGTTGAATTCTCCTTCCGCACGGGTGAATTTGCCTCCCTTCGCACGCAACCACAGGGACAAGATGTGACGCCATATAGTTCTCCTGCTACCGATTCAATAATTGCGAAACTGTCCAAATGTGATCCGTCAATCCCGCCTCGCCTTCAGCAAAGCCACGTAAAGCCCAGTCCGCGAGCGCGAAAAACCGCGGACCTACAAGACGGGTCCGCGCTTGCTTCCAAACTTAGATCTCGCAACACAGATCATGGGCGTAAGTGCGGCGGCCGTCAAGGGGTTGACAGGGCGTCAAGACCACACCAGAATCGCCCCCCTACCCCACAGTAGCAAAATAAGGCTTGATAGCATCAGTCGGGGCCGGCGCATGCGTGTGCG
This sequence comes from Terriglobia bacterium, assembly GCA_050018275.1. Classification (GTDB taxonomy): domain Bacteria; phylum Acidobacteriota; class Terriglobia; order UBA7540; family UBA7540; genus Bog-366. The sequence continues at coordinate 901 of JBEKAK010000096.1, forward strand.
CGATTCTGCGTGGCCCGAAGTGGATTACGGAACTTGTCGACTGGTACGTAGACAAGTACTACGACAACAAGGTTCTCCGCATCGTTCAACGACCGCGAACACTTTCGACTTGCATTACCGGTAGCGGCGCCGAACCACGCGTAAGAGAGCTCCCACATTACCTTGAAGTGATAGCTGACGAACTTGGCAGGCGGCGGTGCTCGGTACGAAAGTCACTCAAGCGTTTGGAGAAGAAGGACAGAATTCGGCAAGCCGATGGGGGCTGGTATAACGCAAGTAAGGACTAGCCGCGGGCGGGACACACGCCGCGTTTTCTTGCGATGGGTGCGGTGCGACAACCGGAAGCCCCGGTCCTTGCCACGCGCTGATCCTCATTGACTCAACTGCTGCAACATGCGCTCGTACGCCTGCTTGTAGAACGCGTTCTTGGAGTCAAGCGTGTAGGCCGCGCGGAATTCCTCGAGAGCTCCCCGCCGGTCGCCTTTCTTGTGAAGTGCGAAGCCGAGGCCGTTGTGCGCCGCGGCATTGTTCGGGTTCAAGCGCAACGCTTCACGTTCTTCAGTGATCATTCCATCCCAGTCGTCCTTGTGTCCGAGCGCAGCACCGAGGTATTCGTGCGCGTTTTCGTTATTAGGGTTCAAACGCAGCGCTTCGCGTTCTTCAGCGATTTCTCCATCCCAGTCGTCCTTGCGTCCGAGCGCCAAGCCGAGACGTTCGTGCGCCCAGTCATCATTGGGGTCCCAACGAATTGCGTCGCGGTATAACGCGATCTCTCCATCAAAGTCTCCCTTGAGCATGAGATTCATCACGAGCGTATCGCGCAGTACTGTGGCCTCTTCTGGGTCCAGGCGTAACGCCTGGTGGTATTCCGCGACTGCGCCATCCCAGTCGCCCTTCTGTCCAAGCGCGGTGCAGAGGTCGGTGTGCGCTGCGGCATTGTTCGGGTTCAAGCGCAGCTCCTTGCGGTACTCCACGATTGCACCGTCGAGGTCGCCCTTCCGCTGTAGCAAGGAGCCGATCCGATTGTGGACTTCGGCATAGTCGGGCTTGAGTTGTGACGCCCGCCGAAACTGAGCCATCGCTCCTTCCTCACGCTTCTCGAACAGAATCTCTCCGAGCATGAAGTGCGACCAAGCATCGTTCGGCTCCAGGGCAACAGCGTCACGGAATAGAACAACCAATCTATTGGATCCCCCCTCCTCGACGAGAGCTAGCGCCAGGGCTACGCGGGCGGCATGGTTGCGAGGGTCCTGCTTCAGTCTTTGAGCAAAGTCTCCCTCCGCAATTCGAGCATGCCTCTCCGGAGCGCCAACTTCATTGGGGAAAACCTTGGCAGAGCGCAGAGCCGCTATGAGGTCCTCATTTCCGCCGAGACCCTTGAGCCAATCCGCGAACGGGATGTCCGTCCGCGATAAGGATTTTTCGAGAGAAGAACTGTCTCCTCGCTGTTGGATAAGCATGATGATGTGCTCGTTAGGCACGTTACCTGTCAGGAGATCCATGACCTGGAACTCGTCGAGAGGCGCGTTCTCAGGCGTCGCCGGCATTGCCGGCGTGGCGGGAGCCGTCGAGCGCTTGGCCGTCTGCAGGGCGGCGAGAAATGCGTCGGTCGCGCCCGCGGCCTTGAGGCTTTGGAGAAAATCCTCCGCCGGCGCAAAATCAATCCCGCGCTGCTCGATAGCCTTCGCTCCCGTCTCGTCTCCCAGTCCGTCCCGCACCATGTTACTTATCTGCTCCTGCGTAAAGGGCTTCTGTTGCGCCCGCATGGACAGCGTCAGAATCATTGCTATGATAAGCATCAGGATGGGCACGACCGGTCGACGCCTCATCGGCATCTCCCGAAAGCGGGAATCACTAAGACGATGTGTGGGCATTCTACCACGGGAAGTTCACGCATTCTGATTCCTGGGTGCTGGTGTCATTTGGAATGGGACCCCTTCGAAACACTGGTCATTCCCGCGAAAGCGGGAATCCAGTCCTTGGGCGCTGCATTTCCAATGGCTTGCGGAGTAGATTCCCGCTTTCGCGGGAATGACTGCACCTGGGAGCGCCCGTGTCTCGCAAATGACACCAGTACTGATTCCTGCATTGGTGCGCCGATAGCTCACGCGCCGCAAGCGGGCCGCATCCACCACCCGCAACTCCCGGCTCCGCGCCAGCACCTCGACCCTTCCCAACTCCCTTTTTGCTCATCTTGGTTCGCCCCAATCTGACCTCCTTCCCGAGATCACATTAGGGGACATTTCTATCGAGGGCAAAAGGGGGCATAATCATCGAGGTACAACATGCGCGGCAGAAAAAAACTCGAAGGAAAACGACTCCAATGAAACTGACTTTGGCGGACTGGCTGGTCGTGGCTGCCTACTTTCTGGTCAACCTGGTCATTGGGCTCTATTACCGGAAGAGGGCGAGCGCCAGTACGGGGGATTTCTTCGTTTCGGGCCGTCAGGTCACCTGGTGGCTGGCGGGGACTTCCATGGTGGCCACGACCTTCGCCGCCGACACGCCCCTTTGGGTGACCGGCCAGGTGGTTCGGCGCGGCGTAGCGGCCAATTGGTTCTGGTGGAGCTTCCTCTTCAGCGGCATGATGACCGTCTTCTTCTTTGCCCGCCTGTGGCGCCGCGCGGAGATCATCACGGACGTCGAACTGGTCGAGCTGCGCTACGCCGGCAAGCCTGCCGCCTTTCTCCGCGGCTTTCGCGCGCTTTACTTCGGCCTCTTGATCAACTGCATCATCCTGGGCTGGGTCAACCTGGCGATGGAAAAAATCCTGGGGATCTCGCTCAATGTTCCCAAGTTCTGGGCAGTGGTCATTTGCATGGCGATCACGGCCGCTTACACTTCCATTTCCGGTCTCTGGGGCGTGTTGTGGACGGACTTGGTTCAGTTCGTTCTGAAGATGACCATGGTGATCGTCTTGGCTTTTTACGCGGTTCGCGCCGTGGGCGGGATGACCATACTGAAAACCAAACTGGCCGCGCTCGACGCCGCGCGTGGCGCTGCGGTGGGCGGGTCGGGATCCATCCTGTCGTTCATCCCCGATGTTCATTCCCCCTGGATGCCCCTCATGACCTTTCTCATGTACATCGGTGTGTACTGGTGGTCGGTCTGGTACCCGGGCGCGGAACCGGGCGGGGGTGGTTACGTGGCGCAGCGGATCTTTTCCGCCAAAGACGAGAAGCACTCCCTCTGGGCCACTCTCTGGTTCAACATCGCCCATTACGCCCTGCGGCCCTGGGCCTGGATTCTCACCGCGCTGGCCGTCGCAGTCCTCTACCCCAGCTTGAGCCAGCCTGGCGCCGACGCCGAGAGCGGCTTCGTTAGAGTGTGGGTTGATTACTTGCCCGGAGCTTTTCGTGGCCTGATGCTCGCCGCCTTCGCGGCCGCTTACATGTCCACCATCGCAACGCAATTGAATTGGGGTTCGTCTTACGTCGTAAACGATTTCTACCGCCGCTTCCTGGTACGCCAGCGCGACGAGAAACACTACGTAGTGGTCTCCAAAATCGCTACCATGGGCCTGATGGTCCTGGGCGCCGCAGTCTCTTACCTCATGCAGACGGTCGCCGGCGGATGGGACATGGTGGTGAACATTGGCGCCGGCACCGGAGCCGTGTACTTGCTGCGCTGGTACTGGTGGCGCATCAACGCGTGGTCGGAGATTTCTGCCATGGTCTCGGCCGCCGTGGTCTCCATCACGCTGCGTTTTGTCAGTCCCTTCTCGACCTCCGACCCGAACGCCTTCGCCAAGAACCTCCTTCTGACGGTCCTGGTGACCAGCGTCGTCTGGGTCGTGGCGACGTTCCTGACGCAACCCGAGCCGGAATCGAAACTCTTGGACTTCTATCGCCGGGTGCGCCCCGGCGTGGCCGGGTGGAAGCGCGTCGCCGCCCAAGCGCCGGAAATCGCTCCCACTCGGGATGGCTGGTATAATCTTATGGATTGGGTGCTCGGGTGCCTGATGGTTTACATGACGCTGTTTGGCATTGGAAAGCTGCTGCTGGGCGCCACCGGCACAGGCGTCTTGTTCCTGGCTATTGCCGGCTTCTCCGGATATGCGATCTATTGGGATTTTTCGCGGCGCGGCTGGGAGTCTCTCTCCGGCAAGTAGCCACGGACTTCGCGATGAAGACGCCGGCGATGTCCCGTCAACGGTGGGTGCTGAGTTGTTAGCCCTCAGCCTTCATCCACGCGAACTTGGGCCACCCCAGCTTGAGAGCTGGATCTGATGAGGCAAAAACCGCGCGAACGCATTACCGAACGCGAGAATCCGGCCTCGGCCTCCTTGGATACCAAGCCCACGCGGGAAATCCTGCGGATCATCAACCGCGAAGACCATCGGGTAGCGCCCGCGATTCGCAAAACGCTCCCGCAGATCGCGCGCGCGGTTGACCTGGCAGTCGGAGCAGTGCGAAACGGCGGACGGCTGATCTACCTGGGCGCCGGCACCAGCGGACGGCTGGGAGCGCTCGACGCGGTGGAGTCCGTACCCACCTTCGGGACGGACCGTGTATTGGCGGTCGTAGCAGGTGCACCCGCTTCCTTGACCCGGGCGGTGGAAGGGGTTGAGGACGATCCTGGGCAGGCAGTGCTGGATTTAAAGAAGATCAAATTCACCCGTCACGACATCCTGGTGGGAGTCTCCGCCAGTGGCCGCGCACCCTACGTTCTGGGTGGGATGCGATACGCGCGGCGGCGCGGCGCGAAGGTTGTCGGGATCACCTCGAACCCGGACGCCCCCCTGAAGGCGCTCGCGGATGTCACCGTCATCCCCGTCGTGGGACCGGAAGTAGTCGCCGGGTCCAGCCGCATGAAAGCCGGGACGGCGCAGAAACTGGTGCTGAACATGCTCTCCACTGCTACCATGGTGCGGCTCGGGCGCGTGCTTTCCAACTGGATGGTGCACGTGCAACTGACGAACCGGAAACTGAGGAGACGCGCCCAGGAAATTCTGGTAAGGTTCGCCGGCGTCAGCGCGGCCGCGGCCGCCAAGACTTTGAAAGACTCGGGCCGCAACGTGCCCGTGGCGCTGTTGATGGCGCTGAAAAAGATTCCCAGGACTGAAGCCGCTCGCCAGCTCCAGCAAGGGCCAAGCGTCGCGCTGGTTCTCCGCGCGGCTTTGGAAAACCGCCCGGGCGTGACAAACCCCAGGTAATCTGTCCACCCCGGCGGTGAGGAGACCTCTCATGAGAGCTCTTAAAGCCATAGTTGCCGGAACCATCTACACGCCGATCGAGGCCATTCCGAACGGCGTTATCCTGATTGACGGCCCCCGCATCACCAAGGTTGGCCCTAAGGACGAAATCAAAATCCCTCCAGGCACGAAAGTCGTCGACAACAGCGACCGCATCGTGGTGCCCGGATTTATCGACCTGCATATCCACGGCGCGGCGGGCCACGACCTGATGGAAGGCACTCCGGAAGCGGTCGCCGCCGTGGGAACCTATCTTGCCCGGCACGGTACGACCGGATATCTGGCCACCACCGTCACCGCCAGTTTGGACCGCACCTTGCATGCCGGAAAGACGCTGGGAGAAATCATCCGCGCCTCCCAGACGTCCCCAGGGGCTGCCGACAAGATCGCTGGAGCGCTGCCGCTCGGAATCCACTACGAGGGACCTTTCCTCAATGTCAAAAAGCGCGGCGCGCACCCGGCCTCGCAGATCCAGAAACCCTCCACGGAAACGCTAACGAAGATGCTGGATGCGGCGGGAGGTACGGCGCGCGTGTTCACCCTGGCCCCGGAAGTTGAGGGAGCGCTCGCGGTGCTGGAGCTGGCGCGCAGCCGAGGGCTGAAGATCGGCATCGGCCACTCCAACGCCACCTTTGAAGAAGCCGAGCGCGCCATCGCCGCGGGCGCCACCCACGCGGTGCACGTCTACAACGCCATGCGCCCCTTCCTGCATCGCGACTCCGGCATCATCGGCGCCGTGCTCATCGACGACCGCATCAGCGCGGAGCTAATTTGCGACGGCGTGCACGTGGAAGCCAGCGCGATCCGCCTGCTGGTGAAAGCCAAGGGCGTCGAACGCCTCATCTTGGTCAGCGACAGCTTGAGCGGCGCGGGCATGCCCGATGGCAACTACCGCCTGGGGAACTTCACGGTTCACGTCGCAGGCGGCGTCTGCCGAACGGTGGAGGGAAATCTGGCCGGCAGCACCATTACCTTGGACGCGGCGCTGCGCAATCTTTCCAATTTTACGGGCCTGACCTACCAGCAATGTCTGCCTTGCGCCACGCTCAACCCGGCCAGACTCCTGGGAATGGACAAACAGAAGGGAGTGATCGCAGCGGGCGCCGACGCGGACCTTGCCATCCTCGATCGAGAGCACCACGTTACCCAGACCTACGTCCGCGGCCGGCCCGTCCTCTAGGAACTGAGTCACTGAATCAGTGAGTCACTGAATCAGTGAGGCGGTAAGTCAGTGAGTGAATTCGAGCCGTGCCGTGAAGTTGGAGCGGACAAACGAGGGCGAATCCGACCATTGAGCTAAAGAGCCGGACCAAGAAGTTTGCGTTGGATATCATCAGGCTGTTTCGTTCGCTCCCAAGGGCGGAGGATGTCCGGATCATTGCCAGGCAAGTTCCGCGTTCAGGCACGTCAGTGGCCGCAAATTATCGGGCGGCGTGCCGGGCGCGGTCGCGTGCAGAATTCATTGCGAAGCTGGGCACGGTCGTGGAAGAAGCGGATGAGACCGTGTTTTGGCTGGATCTCCTGGTTGAAAGCGGCGTGGTAGAGCAACAACTGGTCGCTGCCATCGCCAAAGAAGCAAACGAGCTATTGGCCATCTTTGCTGCCTCGCAACGAACGGCCCGGCAAGCGACGAAAACTGAGTCACTGGATCATTGATTCAGTGAATCAGTGATTCAGTTATTCAGTCCCCGGTGGTTGGTTGAATGGACAAATTCCAAATTACTGGCGGTCGGCCTCTCGAAGGCTGCGTGGCGATCAGCGGTGCGAAGAACGCGGCGCTGCCGGCCATGACCGCGGCGCTGCTGACCGACCAACGCGTGATTCTCAACAACCTTCCGCGTGTCCGCGACATCAGCACCCTGCGCAATCTGTTGGAGGATCTAGGAGTCGACTCCTCCGTCACACACGAAGCGCACGGCAACCGCATTGATATCGAGGCCCGCCAGCTCCTCAACCCTGTGGCGCCCTACGAACTCGTCAAGCAGATGCGCGCTTCCGTGCTGGTGCTGGGGCCACTCGTCGCCCGCTTCGGCCACGCGCGCGTCTCGTTGCCGGGCGGCTGCGCCATTGGCGTCCGTCCCATCAATCTCCACCTCAAGGGGCTCGCAAAACTCGGGGCGACCATCAACTTCGAACACGGTTACATCAACGCGCGGGCAAACGGCCTGCGCGGGACAGATTTCCGCTTCGATACGATTTCCGTGACCGGCACCGAGAATCTCCTGATGGCGGCAACCCTTGCCGAGGGAGTCACCGTACTCGAAAACGCCGCGCGCGAGCCGGAAGTTCAGGACCTCGCCGACCTGCTCAACAAGATGGGAGCCAACATCGAAGGCGCAGGAACGGAGAAGATCCGAATCCGAGGTGTCCGCCGGCTGCACGGCGCCGAGCACAGCATTATTCCCGACCGTATTGAGGCCGGAACCTTCCTGACTGCCGCGGCCATTACCGGTGGGGAGCTCGTTGTGGACCGCTGCGATCCCGCGCACCTCACCGCGGTGGTCGCAAAACTGGGCGAGGTGGGAGTACAGGTGAGGCGCGAGGGTGGACCCGGCTCGAACAGCACGCAGGCACTCACCGTCAAGGCAGGGAGCAAGCTACAGGCCGCCGACGTGACGACACAAGAGTACCCAGGCTTCCCCACCGACATGCAGGCTCAGTACATGGCGCTTATGACCCAGGCCGAAGGCTCCTCGGTGATTGCTGAAAGCATCTTTGAAAACCGCTTCCTCCACGCTCTGGAATTGGCGCGCATGGGCGCGGACATCACGGTCAACGGCCGCCGCGCGGTGGTGCGCGGCAGAACTCCGCTGAGCGGGGCGATGATTCAGGCCTCAGACCTCCGTGCTAGCGCCTCGCTGGTGCTGGCCGGGCTGGCCGCCGAAGGCGAGACGCTGATCGACCGGGTCTACCACATCGATCGCGGCTATGAGCGCATTGAAGAGAAGCTCACCCAGGTAGGCGCCAGAATCAGCCGCATCTCCGAATCCGGCTGACTCCCCAAGAAACTAAGGAATACCACGCGGAATCCTGCCAATAGAAACCCAAGGGTATCCACAAATGTCTGCATCGCCCTGACTCCTGGGGAAAGCGGCGCGGGTCAGATGCAGATCCCTGGACCGCCGTGGGCCCGTCCACCGGGAACTTCACCCAGCGCAAACCCTCGTGCACCAGATTCTCCCCCCGCCGTGCGGAACGGCGAAAGATCCGGCCTCCTACCTTGCCCGAGGCGCCCCAGACTATGTTTTGCGCGAGGGGTTTGTCAGACAAAGGAACCCATCGTCCTCGCATAAGCACAATTGACAAAAACTCTTGGTGAATTAAAATGTTCTTTATCTAATCATGGGACATTAACTAAGCGTCAACTTACCTGCCTCTTGTATCCAACCCACCAATACCTCGTCATGGACCCAGGCTCGCATGGGCACCACCCGCGTCGCGCACTTCGCTGGGGTGGCGAGCTCGATTGCCGTTTTCCGACCCCAACTCATCACCTTTAAATGCTTGAGGACACTCAACCTGGGTTTTCCTGAGGATCGACGGGTGTGAAAGGCCGGGTTCTCAGACCGCGAACAGGCTGCGGGACGTTTTTCAATCCCCCCCGACGAGCGCGTTCGAACACGCGAACTTGGGCTCGGGTCGGCTGATGTCAAACATCTTTGAATTATCACCAGATGAATCTGCCCCCAGTACTCCTGTGCAGATAATTGCGCTGGAAAGGAGGTAACGAATATGCTAAGCTCACGCAGGAATCCGGAGAGTGGTCTCCCAATGCCCTGGCCCCCAAAGGCCTAAGAGTTCTCCCGGCTGAGGATGGGCAGGGGCGAGGGGTACCGTCTGCCCGTCCCGGCTGGATCTCTGTATGTCTTTGTTCGAAACGGTCGTTTACTTCGGCGCACTGGGTCTTGAGTTAGTGCTTCTGTGGAGAGCTGGGCGGTGCCGGATCTTGAAGGGGTTCCCCTTTTTCTATTCCTACTTGGTCTACGACGTCTGCTGCTCATTTGTGATATTCGTGGCTTACTGGATCCGGCCAAGCGTGTACCCTACTGCCTACTGGCTCAACTTCCTGCTCAGCAGCGTAGTGGAGTTTGCAGTGCTGCTGGAAATCTCCGACCACATCTTTCAACCCTACCCTGCCATCCGGCACCTCGGACGGGCCCTGACGATTCTGATCTCGTTCACGTTCGCGCTTGTTTACATCCTGCCTGCCATCCTGCAATCCCACGAACCCAGTTCGACGCTGCTTGATTTCGCCCTAAGAGCTTCGGTGACCAAGGCCGTCATTCTCGCCGTTCTTGTCTTCACAGCTCATCACTTTGGCCTTAGACTGGGCAAAAACGTCGCCGGCTTGATGCTGGGGTTTTCGATCTATCTGGGAGTAAACGTTGCTAATTTTGCGGCTGCAGAGAATTTTGGTCGGGCGCTTTATACCAGAGTCCTCTGGGTTATGTCGCCGTTTGCCTTCACGCTCTGTCTGCTGGTCTGGACCATCGCTCTTTGGGAACTTGCGCCCATGCCGAGAACGGATTCAGTGCGGCCAGCCGCCGAGGGGAACGCCGAAGCCTTGACCCTTGAACTTGCGCGCTTCAACGGCGCTCTCTCTAGGTTTCTACACAGATGATTACGCTGATCTACGCCGGCATAGCAATTGGCTTCCTGATACTGGTTCTGGGTCTACTCGCAAGGACCCAGCCCGAAAAGCCTGACGAGGGCTTAGCCGGGAAGGACTACGCCCAGTGCCTCGGCGACGCACGCTGGCTCGACCTCTCCGAGCGTATCTTTGATCCCTCCGATGCTCGCTGGTTGCGCAAAGAACTGGCTTTCCCCAAGTTGGCGAATTCTCTCACGCGTGCACGCAAACGGTTGGCGATCCGTTGGCTGAAAGCCTTGCAGGCATCGTTCGGGGACTTGGTGCGGAGGCCCGAACCTGTATCCAGTGACACTCCTTTGGCCAACTCGACCCCAAGCTGGCAGATGCTGTGGCTCACCGTGCGTTTTCAGTTTCTTCTGTTATATGCCTTGCTGGTCGTTAGGTTATTCGGCCCCTACCACCGATTGATCCCCTCCTTCACCTGGATACCGTTCCCCCAGAAAGGCGCCTCCCGCATTCGCTCAGTTCTCGCCGACAACACAGATCTTAACTAAAGCCCGCCAACATTTTGATTTGCACAGGGACTGGTCCTTTTGTCCGAAGCGCTTTTATTGAGCATGGTGGATTTCACCCCACGGCCGTGTCTTCTAGCTCTTCATGTCCCTAGGGATTGTTGAAGGTTTCCACAAGTCGCTCATAACCGCAGGTATTCCAATCAGTTAGACTCACCCCTGCTCTGCTTGTCTTGGCCCTCCTGTTGCTGCGTCCAGGGGTGAGTTGCTAGGGATGGTGCCACGCCTTTGCTCTGGAAACAGGATGCTCGCCGAGGGAGCGCTCGCCGCGGGCTGCCGCTTCTTTGCTGGTTATCCCATAACTCCCGCCTCAGAAGTTTACGAAGTGATGATGCGCGAGTTGCCAGCGCGCGGAGGCTTGGCGCTCTCCGCTCCTGACGAGATCTCGTCGCTGTGTTATTGCGTGGGTGCGAGCTTGCGCGGCCTGAAAGCGATGACGGCGACCTCCGGTCCCGGCTGGGCGCTGATGATCGAGACCGTCCAGTACGCCCTCATGACCGAGACGCCGGTGGTCGTGGCCCTAGTGCAACGTCTTGGACCGAGCACCGGCGGCGCCACGCAGGGCGCGCAAGGCGATGTTTGGCTCGCGGAGTTTTCGACTTCTGGAGGCTACACCTTGCCGGTGTTCTCGCCCAGCAACGCCGCGGAGTGCTTTGAACTCGCCATTCACGCCTTCAACTGGTCGGAGAGGCTGCGCACTCCGGTAGTGCTTCTGTCGGACAAAGAAGTGGGCATGACCTCGGAGGTTGTCGACGACGATGCCTTGCAGATTCCCAGCCTCATCAACCGAAGTGGTGTGACGGCCGCAGCCGACTACGCTCCCTATGCGTTCGATGAACCCGACGGCGTGCCCGCGTTCGCGGCGGTGGGGGGAGAAATCAAGGTCACGGCCACGGGATCGGCTCACGACCAGCGCGGGCGCCTGCGCAAGAATTCCCCGGAGGTCATCGACGTGCTGCTGCACCTGCAGCGCAAGATCGAAGCGCACTCCGAGGAAATGGCTCTGGTCCGGCCCGACCTCGACCCAGGCGCACGCTGTCTGCTCATCAGCTATGGCGTGACCGCGCGCGCCGCCCGCCAGGCAGTGAACAAGCTGCGGAGCGAGGGTTCACGGATTTCTTTCCTGCACATCCAATCGTTGTTCCCCATCCCGCGGCAGTGGCTTGATCAGGCGACGGCCCGTGTGGAAGCGGTGTGCATCGCGGAGGAAAATCTGACCGGCCAGTATCGCGCCGCCCTCGCTCCTTTCCTTTCCGGCAAGCGGATTTGCGGGATTAACAAGATCGGCAGCCTGATTTCCCCGCAGGAGATTACTCGCGCGGTGCGGGAGGTGATGGCGTGACGGCGGAGGCCCTCTACCTGTCAGCCGACGCGCAGCTCCCCTACTGCCGGGGCTGCGGGCACGCCCTGGTCGTGCGCCACTTGAGCCGCGCGCTCGAGCACTTGGGGCTGCCGCCGCGTTCGGTCGTCCTGACGACGGATATCGGCTGCGTAGGTCTGGCCGACTCGCTGTTTCCTTGCCTGCATACCGTTCACACCACGCACGGCCGCTCCACGGCGTTTGCCACCGGGATGGCCCTGGCCGAGGCAAGCCTGGAACCCACGGGCCTGAAGCCCATTGTCATGATCGGCGATGGTGGGGCGATGATCGGACTGCTGCATCTGGTGCATGCGGCGCAATTAAACGTGGATATCACCGTACTGGTCCACAACAATTTCCTTTTCGGGATGACGGGCGGCCAGCATTCCGCGCTGAGCCCCCTGAACTGGATCACCGCCACCACACCGGACGGCAACTGGACTCCGCCGCTGGATCTACTCTCGCTGCTGCGGACCGCTCATGCCGGCTTTCTGGCCCGCCAGTTCGCCACCAGCAAGGAATTAGCGACGACCCTCGCTGAAGCCATCGATTTCCCGGGATTTTCCGTAGTGGAGATCGTCGAGCTCTGCACTGCCTACGGAACGCGTTGGAACCAGGTCAGCGGCGCTTCCCTGCAGGAAATCCTCCAACGCCAGGGATATACCCTCGGCAAGATGGAATCCGAGATGCACCGACCGACGTTCCGGGAGCTCTACCGCCACGAACCGGAATCCCGCCGGCCCGGACGCTCCAAACCTGCTGTGCCACGCATCAACGCTAAGGCTGATCTGGCCGGTGAGGTCCGGCTGGTTGTGGCTGGGACCGCGGGCGAACGGGTCCAGTCGGCAGCCGGTTTGTTCTGTCGCGCCGCGCTCGCGGCAGGGCTTTACTCTACGCAGAAAAACGATAACCCCGTGACGCAGGGTTCGGGATTCTCCCTTTCAGAGATCTGCTTGAGTCCCAGCCCGATCGAGTACACCGGCCTGGAAAGCCCGGATGTAGTTCTAGTGGTCAGTGAGGACGGCTGGAAGGAACTGCAGGCGAACGGAACGCTCGCGGCGTGCCGGAAGGAAACGCTTCTGCTCGTGGACTCCCAAATCGACGCGACCCCGCCGGCGGGCCTCGTGGTACAGCTCCCGCTGCGTCGCGAAGCAAATCCTAAACGGGCCGCCCTGGCGGCGATCGCGGCGTGGCTCGAGAAGAAACCGCTTCTGCCATCTGAGGCCTGGGAAGCTGTGCTCGCTGCGGAACCCGCAGAGCGCCGGGCGGAATCGGCGGCAGCGCTCGAAATCGGACGCCGCCTGGCCTTGAGTAGCGCTGACCTTTAGGTCAGCAGGTTACCATGATGCCGACCTAAAGGGTCGGCGCTACAACGCACGGGAAAGTCGAGTAATCGAGATAAGTTTCGTTGCACGAGTTTTGAAGAAACCACATTTGCACAACGGAGTGAAACGATGACCAGAAGCAAGGTAACCATTGACGGGAACGAGGCCGCAGGCCTTGTGGCCTACCGCGTCAACGAAGTCATTGCCATTTATCCCATCACGCCTTCCTCTCCCATGGGAGAGTGGGCGGATCAGTGGTCCGCAGAGGGTGTGCCCAACATCTGGGGCACCGTCCCGCGTGTCATCGAGATGCAGAGCGAAGGAGGCGCTGCCGGCGCCCTGCATGGTGCGCTGCAGGGCGGGTCGCTGGGCACCACCTTTACCGCCTCGCAAGGCCTGCTGCTGATGATTCCCAATATGTTCAAAATCGCCGGCGAACTGACCGCGGCCGTGCTGCACGTCACGGCCCGCACTGTGGCCGCGCACGCCCTTTCGATTTTCGGAGACCACAGTGACGTGATGGCGACACGCTCGACCGGCTTTGCCCTCTTGGCCTCCAATTCCGTGCAAGAAGTGATGGACTTCGCCCTGATTGCGCAGGCCGCCACGCTCGGGACGCGCGTTCCCTTCCTGCATTTCTTCGACGGCTTCCGCACCTCGCACGAGGTCGGCAAGGTCGAGCAGTTGGCCGATGACGATCTGCGCGCCATGATCGACCCCGACTTGGTGGAGGCCCATCGCAAGCGCGCTTTGTCACCCGACCACCCCTTCATCCGCGGCACAGCGCAGAATCCCGACGTCTTTTTCCAAGCGCGCGAGACCGTGAACTCGTTCTACACCGCATGCCCGACGATCGTTCAGAACGTCATGGACAAGTTCGCGAGCCTGGTGGGCCGCCACTATCACCTCTTTGATTACGAGGGCGCACCCGATGCCGAGCGCGTGATCGTGATCATGGGCTCGGGCGCCGAAGCCGCGCACGAAACCGTGGATTACCTCAAGGCGCGAGGCGAAAAAGTGGGGGTGCTGAAGGTCCGCCTTTACCGCCCCTTCTCGGTTGAACATTTCCTAGCCGCTCTCCCCAAGACCGTCAAGACTCTGGCCACGCTGGACCGCACCAAGGAAGCGGGCGCTGTCGGCGAGCCTCTGTACGTCGACGTGATCACCGCGGTGAGCGAAGGAATCGCCGGCGGTAAGGCCCCGTTCGCAAGCTTCCCGCGGATCATTGGCGGGCGCTACGGCCTGTCTTCGAAAGAATTCACGCCTGCCATGGTCAAAGCTGTGTTCGACGAGATGCTGAAGCCCGCGCCACGCAACCACTTCACCGTAGGTATCGTGGACGACGTGACGCACACGAGCCTGGAAGTTGACCCCACCTTCTCGGCGGAAGACCCCAAGACCGTGCGCGCCATTTTCTACGGCCTGGGTTCCGACGGCACCGTCGGCGCCAACAAGAACTCCATCAAGATCATCGGCGAAGATACCGACAACCACGCGCAGGGCTATTTTGTCTACGACTCGAAGAAATCCGGTTCCGTCACGATTTCCCACCTGCGCTTCGGCCCCAAGCCGATCCACTCCACGTACCTCATCACGCAAGCGAACTTCGTGGCTTGCCACCAGTTCACGTTCCTCGAGCGCCTTGACGTGCTGAAGGCCGCCGAACCCGGCGCCGTCTTCCTGCTGAACAGCCCCTACGGCCCGGAAGAAATCTGGGACATGATGCCACGCACCACGCAGCGACAGATCATCCAGAAGAAGCTGCGCTTCTTCGTGATCGACGCTTACCAAGTGGCGAAAGACGCCGGCATGGGCCTGCGCATCAACACCGTGATGCAGACCTGCTTCTTCGCGATCAGCGGCGTGCTGCCGCGCGAGGAAGCCATTGCCGCCATCAAGCACGCTATCGAGAAGACCTACGGCAAACGCGGTGAGAAAGTGGTGCAGAAGAACTTCGCCGCCGTGGATGCCTCCCTCGATCACCTCCACGAGGTCAAGGTTCCCGCGGAGGTGACCAGCGGCTTCGACCTGCGCCCGCCGGTGCCCGCCCAGGCTCCGGAATTCGTGCGCGACGTGTTGGCCAAGATCATCGAGGGCGAAGGCGATGCGCTGCCGGTCAGCGCCATGCCCAACGACGGGACCTTCCCCAGCGCCACGGCTCAGTGGGAAAAACGCAACATCGCGCTGGAAATCCCCGTGTGGGATGAGGTTCTCTGCATCCAGTGCGGTAAGTGCGTGCTGGTCTGCCCGCACGCCGTGATTCGCGCCAAGATTTACGACCCCGCGCGGCTCGATAAAGCCCCGCCCACCTTCAAGTCGGCAGCGGCGCGTTGGAAAGAATTCAAGGACATGAAGTACACGTTGCAGGTGGCGCCGGAGGATTGCACCGGCTGCGCGCTGTGCGTGGAAATCTGCCCGGCCAAGTCGAAGAGCGAGACCAAACACAAGGCCATCAACATGATGTCCCAGCCGCCGCTGCGCGAGGCCGAGCGCGATAACTGGAATTTCTTCCTGGAAATTCCGGAGGCCGACCGTCGCACGCTCAGCCTGGGCCAGGTGAAAGACGTGCAGTTGCTGCAACCACTGTTTGAATTCTCCGGAGCGTGCGCGGGTTGTGGCGAGACACCGTACATCAAGCTGATGACCCAATTGTTCGGCGATCGTGCGCTGATCGGCAACGCCACGGGCTGCTCGTCGATCTACGGTGGCAACCTGCCCACCACGCCGTACGCCGTCAACCACGAAGGCCGCGGCCCGGCGTGGTCGAACTCGCTGTTTGAGGACAACGCGGAATTCGCGCTGGGATTGCGCCTGGCAACCGACCAGCAGGCGCAGTACGCTCGGGAACTCGTCCAGCGGCTCGCGGCGCCTCTGGGTGACGAGCTTGCTCAAGGTCTGCTTAACGCCGATCAATCCACCGAAGCCGGCATTCGCGAGCAGCGCGAGCGGGTGACCGCCCTCAAGGCCAAGCTGGCGCGGCTCAAGACGCTGGAAGGACGCGACCTCACGAACCTCGCCGACGCGCTCATCAAGAAGAGCGTCTGGGCCTTCGGCGGCGACGGCTGGGCTTATGACATCGGGTACGGCGGCTTGGACCACGTGTTGGCTAGCGGCCGCAACGTGAACGTCCTGGTGCTCGACACCGAGGTCTATTCGAACACCGGCGGGCAGATGTCGAAAGCCACCCCGCGCGGCGCCGTGGCCAAGTTTGCCGCGGGCGGAAAGCCCAAGCCCAAGAAAGACCTGGGCCTGATGGCGATGAGCTATGGCAGCGTCTACGTGGCAGAGGTCGCCATGGGCGCGAGCGACATGCAGACGCTCAAGGCCTTCCTGGAAGCCGACGCCTACGAGGGGCCGTCGATCATCATCGCTTACAGCCATTGCATCGCGCACGGCTACGACCTCGTGCACGGATGCGATCAGCAAAAAGCCGCGATGCAGTCCGGCTACTGGCCGCTTTACCGTTACAACCCGGACCTGGCAAAGCTCAGCAAGAATCCGTTCCAACTGGATTCTCGGCCACCTTCGCTGCCCCTCGACAAATACATCTACAACGAAACCCGCTACACCATGCTGGCGCACAGCGATCCGGAAGCCGCCAAGAAATTACTGAAGCTCGCCGAGGAAGATGTTCGTGACCGCTGGAGGCTCTACACGAATATGGCCGCCATGCCGATGAACGGCGGAGCAAAGGAGGTGAAGTAAATGATCGACCTGACGACAAAATACCTGGGCATGAAACTCAAAAACCCTCTGGTGGTTTCCCCTTCGCCGCTCTCGGAAGACCTCGGTAATATCCGGCGCATGGAGGATTCCGGAGCCGCCGCAGTCGTGTTGACGTCCCTGTTCGAGGAGCAAATCCGCGTGGAAAGCAACACGCTGGACCAGTTCCTGCAACAGGGCACAGAAAGTTTCGCGGAGTCATTGACGTACTTTCCCGATTTGACCGGATACAACCTCGGCCCCGAAGGCTATCTCGAACACCTGCGTCGCGCCAAACAAGCCGTCAGGATCCCCATCATCGGCAGCCTGAATGGCAGCTCGACGGGAGGCTGGATCGACTACGCGAAGAAGATTCAGGAGGCCGGCGCGGACGCCCTGGAATTGAATATCTACCTCATTCCCACCAATGCCGAGATGACCGGAGAGGAAGTCGAACAGGTGTACGCCGATCTGGTCTCACAGGTGAAAGCCAGCCTGCGCATTCCCGTGGCTGTCAAGATCGGGGCCTACTTCAGCTCGCTGCCCAATGCGGCCCGGCGCTTGGACCGAGCCGGCGCCGACGCCCTGGTTTTGTTCAACCGCTTCTATCAGCCGGACTTCGACCTGGAAAACCTGGAGGTCGTTCCCAACCTCATCCTCAGCACGCCACATGAACTGCTCCTCCGCCTCAACTGGGTCGCGGTGCTTTACGGCAAAATCCAGGCGGACTTGGCGGTAACCGGCGGCGTGCACACCGGCAAGGACGTGCTGAAGTCCATGATGGCCGGAGCGCGCGTGGCCATGATGACCTCGGCATTGCTCAAGAATGGCATCGGCCACCTGGCTGCCGTGCAGGCGGAACTTCTGAAATGGATGGAGGAGCACGAGTACGAATCCATCCAGCAAATGCAAGGCAGCATGAGCCAGCGGGCCGTGGCCGACCCTTCAGCCTTCCAGCGGGCGAACTACGTCAAGGTGCTCAGCTCGTATTCCCCGAAGGCGGGGGCGAGGTAAGGCGTAATCTGATCAGAATCCCTCGGTTCGAGTTCACAACCCTCTCCCAGGGGTCGGAGACCCGCCGCCTCGGGGGGAGGGTGCCCGAGGTGCGAGGGCGAGTGAGGGGTCAGGCTTGCCCAATTTGCAGTCGGTCCGGCGGGCGGTGACCGGCGGCTCCGCCGGGACGCGCACAAGGTGCCCGCTGCTTACTGCTTAGTGCCTACTGCCTACTTCGCCAATTCTCCTGCGCTGTGTCGCCGCAAGCGCCTAGAATGTCGCGCCGTTCTGGGAGTGGTGCTTGACACGCCTCGTTTACACTTCTGACTTACACGGCGACCTCGGCCTGTACCGCTCGGCAGGGGAAGCGGCCATCCGCCTTCGTGCTGACGCGCTGATTTTCGGCGGTGACCTTTGCCCCGGCACGCCCAGCGGGGCTTCTTTGGGCCTGCCGCTCGAGCAGCCGGAGTTCATCCTTTACCGGCTGTCGCCGCTCCTCGACGAGTGGAAGCAGGTCCACCCTCCGCTGCGCGTGTTCGCGATCCCCGGGAACGATGACTGCCAAACCGTTCTGCCCGTACTCGAAGAGCTCGAAATGAATGGGCTCATTGAGAACCTGCACCAGGAATCGAGAACCCTGGGCGCCTACACCCTGGTGGGCCTTTCTTTCGTGCCGCCCACGCCCTTTCAGTTGAAAGATTTCGAGCGCTGGGACGGCGAGCGGGACGCGGGTGCCGAGTCGTATTCTTATCGCTGCATCGTGGGGACGCCGCAGGGCTTCATGGTGATCGAGGATTTCGGGGCCTACCTGGATTCCCTGCCCAGCCTCGACGAGGAACTCCGGCGGCTTCCCGTTGACGATCCCGCCCACACGGTGGCAGTCGTTCACGCGCCGCCGTTCGATACACACTGCGATGTGCTCTATGATGGGCGCCACATCGGGAGCAAGTCGGTGCGGCGCTGGATTGAGAAACACCAGCCCCGCTTGACGCTCCACGGCCACATCCACGAAAGCCCCAAACTCTCCGGAACCTTCTTCGACCGGATTGGCACGACCACCATCATCAACCCGGGATGCGACCACGCGAAGCCCCACTTGGTGTTCATCAACCTCGATAACCTCGCCGAGCTGGAACACTCCATCTACGG
>JBEKAK010000097.1:0-18845 GCA_050018275.1 Terriglobia bacterium
CTTCTGGCAAGCCTCTTCGGTAGCGAACATCGACTGAAACTCGCGCAAGGTTTTCGGAAACGCTGGGCGCGGCATGCCCATATACTACTAATTGGGGCTTGCTGAAACAACCGGATAAGCATGAGCCTGCTAGTGCCGCCTCATAAGAATGTCGCGACTGCCAAAGGCAAAGTCTGGGGGGACCTATGTGCAAATCGTGCGGTTTTCTAAGGGAGGGGTACGCGGCTTGCTTTGTAGCGCCGACCCCGCAAGGCGGGGTCGGCATTTTTCGCGAGTGCCCGACCTGCTGACCTCCCGACCCTGTCGGGGTCAGCGCTCCTGCGGCTTTCCGTTTTGACTTTCATTTGCGGCTCCGTCGCCCTGAGCTACCGGCTTTTGAGCCCCGAGGGGGCGATCCATCACAGCCCAGGCCATCGGCCTGGGAAAGAGGCCCAGTCCATTTCAACGCGCGAGCCCTGAAGGGGCGATGGAGTGGTTCGCCCTTTCAGGGCTTGCGGCTGTGACCGCTCTTTGATTCCCAGGGCGTTGCCCTGGGCTGAGTTGGGTGGCCCCTTCGGGGCTAAGGGTGGAAACTACGGCGTTCTTGTGTGGCAACTACCACGCGGGCACAAATCTCGTTGTCCCGGCCCCCGATGTCGGCAAGGCCTTTCGCAGTGAAAGAGCCGTGAACGACGCCTTGCGCTTGGTGATCGAGTTGCGCAAAGTGGGAAGCAAATGTAGCGCGGACCTGTTTTGTTAGGTCCGCGGCACTTAGGCGCGGCCGGTGAGAAGAGCCGCAGACCTTTGAAAAACAGGTCTGCGCTACCCCCTTTAATGAGTCTGGACACGACGCGCTATTTAATTGAAACCACGATCGCAATGACTGTGATCCCAACCACGACAATAAGCGGCAACAGCCATGAAAGCCGCCCGACACTGCCCCGAAGCTCAGCAACATCTTTCGCGAGCGCACTAAGCGTCTTCATGACTTGGCCGAGGGTCAAACCTTCCGTCTCAACTAATTCTTGGATATCCCGTGCGCTGATTCCAGATTGGCCTTGCTGCGGCCCGGAGTACGGCTGGGTTACCGGGTTACTTAAACGGAAGAACTGCACGGTTAGGAAGGGAGCCTCATAAGGCAAGGCGATCGGCTTCGGGGCCAGATTAATCATGCGGACAACAAGAACGCCAACGAATCCCGGATCGATCTGTGGACCGGAAAGCATTAGGAGTCCGCGACTGGCATATTCGGAGGGAAGTCCCAGTTGCGCAGCCGTACGAGTATCCAATTCGACGCGTTCACGCGACTCCAGAACTGCGAACTCCCCAGGCTCGATGATAAGAACCCCTTTCTGGCTGAGATTGACTTTCTCCTTCGATGAGCTGGAAAAAGCCCAAGTTCCGACGCGAATGTCGTAACTCGCCGGCTCCACCCTGGCCGGATCAAAGGGGTCGAGGATGATTTCTCGATTCTCAACAGCGGCGCGGATTTGCTCGTCGCTCATCATCATGGCTCAATTCTCCTCTGGCGCTATAAGGACGGACCCACTCAGGTCATTATACACCTACATGAAAGCATCCCCTCGACAGGTAGGGTCCTAATTTGAGAAGCAAGCGTAGCGCAGACGTGTTCTTTACGTCTGCGGCTCGTTGGTGGGGATTTTTGAACAGACCGCGGACCTACAAATCAGGTTCGCGCTACTTGCTTGCTACTAAGGTTTTGACGTGCCAGAATCTGTTCCACCGATCCGCTGCACCACAAAGCCTTTTTGCGAGCAAAACGCAGATTAGGATTGGAAACCACTGCGCATCAACAGCGTCTCGATTTTCAAACTTGCTGGCCGGGGAAAGTACATGGCCAATTAGAGTCATTTCATCGGCAAGGACTATCGGATTCACGCGCTTCTTTGAGTCAGCATCATAGAAGATGCTGAATTGCTTGCTCTCGCGTTCGGTGTAATCCGTCGTCACATCCACCCGGTAAGTGATGCCTCCGAAGAGCGTTACCAAAGCCCAGCCTTTTCGCATTCCGGCGCTGAGGTAGCACATGACACTGTGCTGGTGTGCCGTGCGAAGATGCGCGCTCATCAATCCTTCGTTGGCGAAGATCCAAACTCGTAGGTCTTGGTTGCCTGTTGCTACCCGCGCCCGCCTGAGCACATCGAATTGCGAAGAGAGGCCAAACGCGATTCCGTATTCGTGTGCTATCGCCGCGAGAGCAATCTTGGCTGCGACCTTGCGCGCTTCCAAGGAGAACGCAACGGGCGTCGTTTGCGTGTAGTTAGCCTCAATCACGATTTCGTGTGGGACTTCCCGTTCTATCACCTGAAGCCCTTTGGCGCGTGCCCGCTCCACAAACGTATCGCCAGCTTCTTTAGTCAGGAAAAATCCCTGCCGAAGTTTCCTGCCGTCTTCAGTGGTGGATTCCTTCACCACGTCTTTGAGTTTTATATCACCTTCACCATCCATGAACGCGGGCAGATTTTTCAGGTCTAGGCCACGGATTTCGGCGTTCAGTGGTACGTTTGGAACGATGCCGTCCCGATTCTCGATCTTCAAGAGATTGAGCAGAGGCGTAGTGGCCTCCTTTAGTGCAGCCTCAGCCACGCCGAAGTCACCGTTGCAGCGCTTACAGCTTCCGTTTCGCACCTCCAGTTCACCGCCCATGAAGGCGGGAAATACGTGCTCGTCCGTTAGATTTTCCTGGCTGCAACAGAATATGCAGGCCATTCATTCACCCACGCGACTGTCTCTTTTGTCTTGTTTCACAAGGGCAATCAAAAGTTTCTGGATGGCCCTTCTGACTTCCTTTTCGTCGCCGATTCCCAACATTTCTTCAGCCGCCAGAAGGCCTTGAATGGCTGAAGCAGGCCGCGCTGCGCTACCCGCTAACTAGTTCGTCCTCGCCACCAGCCAAGCGGGCTTCCTGAAGGTAGTCATCCGTGGGCTCAAAATCGATTCCGCGTTCCGCGACCAGCATGGTGACTCGGTGGCTCGGCACTTGGCCCACCAGTAGGGCGAAAACCTGTACTTGGTTCAGCGGCTTCTTCGCACTCGCGGCCTTGGGCTGCTTGGCCGCGCGCAGCGCCTTAAGAAATGCCTCGCTCGCGCCTGCGGCCTTGAGGTTTTGGAGAAAATCCTCCGCCGGCGCGAAAACAATCCCGCGCTGCTCGATAGCCTTCGCTCCCGTCTCGCCTCCGAGTCCGTCCCGCACCAAGCCTTGCACCTGGTCTTGTGTGAAGGGCTTTGCCGACCTGAAGGTCGGCGCTACAGGTTCTTGCTGCGCCCGCATGGGCAGCGTCAGAATCATTGGTATGACGAGGATTAGGACGGTCACGAATGGCCGACGCCACATCGGCACCTCCCGAAAGCGGGAATCGCTAAGACAATGTGCGGGCATTCTATCACGGGAGGTTCACGCATTCTGAGTCCTGGTGGTACCGTTTGATGTAGAGGCGGCTTTACGCCGCCAATTGGCGAGGTAAACGCACCGCTACAACATCAAACTGAACCAATGCCGATTCCTGGATTGGCGCGCCGATAGCCCGGCACAAAGGACGTTATGTTGTACGCTGGTGGTGTCATTTGGGGGAACTTGATTTTTCTTGCGGGCCTGTGAAGACCGTCATTCCCGCGAAAGCGGGAATCCAGTGGGAGGCTAAACTCATTAGGGCCGCCCATTTTTGGGTCAGACGGACTTGTCCGAAGCGGCAGCGCCATCGTCGGCGCGTGGATTCCCGCATTCGCGGGAATAACTGCGCTCCAAATGACACCACTACGCATGTTGCACTATTGGGTTGACAGGGAGAGGCGGCAAAATTAGAGTGAGAACAGGAACCCAAGGAGAGCACTGCCTATGACCGGAATCCAGTTCGTAACCGATGCGAAGGGCCGCAAGGTGGCCGTTCAAATCGACCTGAAGAGATACGGCTCGGTGTTAGAGGATTTTCGGGACGGGCTGATTTCGGAATCGCGCCGCAACGAAAAGGGGATACCGCTTGAAAAGATCAAAGCGGACCTCGTAAAACGCGGGCGGAATTAGCGAATAGAGTTTGGAAGTTCCGGGTGACGAAGGCACGGTGCGGTTTCCCAAGTAAATTTCTCCTGGGCTGGATTGGCCTCGGGGGTGCACACAGAATGGTCTTGCCGCCATCGATTCTTTCGCGTTCTCGGCTTCTTGCCGCCCTCGCCTGGACGGTCGTCGCTTTTTCCGTGCCGGCGGCTACGCAGCAGACAGAGCCGCCCGGCCAGTTGCCGGAAGAGCTTCGCGGCGCCAAGATTTACCAGCTTCCCACCAAGGGTGGCCAGCCCGCCCCCAACCCGGCCGTTTATAAGAGTTTTTCCTTTCGGGATATCAACTTCGACCGCCTGCTGCTCGATCTCGCGATCAGCATTCGGCCCGTGGACCGCGCCGCCACCGTCCAGCGAATGTACTTTCAGGACGTCCGGGTGAGCGGGATTCCCGTCCACATTGAGACCTTCGACCAGGAGTTCAAACTTTCGAACAAGAACCCCGTCGACCTCCCTGCCCCCCTCAAGTGTTCCATTGTCTTTGCTGACCTGGACTCCCTCGAGCCGGTCCGTGAAATGGTGGACAAGGACAAGCTCCAAGTCACCGGACAAAGCTTCATCGAGGTCAAGCTGAACGCTCTGGAGAAAGTCGCGTTGCGCACGAAACAGCTCGTGATCCCGGTGACCCTGAACGAACAAGTGCCGTTGAACCTCTTCCAGGGCAACCCCCTCCTCCGCATGACGGCGGACGGCATTCTGCAAACCCTCACGAACCCTGCTTCCGCCGCGGCCCTCAACATGGCGAAGGAACATCTGGCAAAGTTGCATCAGGATCAGACTCTGGGAGTCGCGGTACGACCCGCCCTGTATCTGTTATACACGGAATACGTGGTGCGTGACCCGAAGTCCAAGGCCTCGGAAACCTTCTCGCAATCCGGCACCGGTTTCTTGGTGAGTGCGGATGGAAAGCTGCTGACCACCAAACGCGTGGTTGCACCCTGGAAGTTTGACCCGCAGGTTGCCTTCCTGATCGAGCACCAACACCTGGAGATGGACAAAGACAGTGTGAAGACCTACGTCTGGCCGGCCGGCGCCCAGGTAAAGGCAGCGGACGGTCAACCTGATTTTCAGTCCGCCCTCAGCACCGAAAAGCAGACGTTGAAGGTCCTGCTGACGCCGCCCGACCAGATGGTGCAACAGGATTACCAGGACCCGGACTCTGGAGAGCGGGCCACTCTGCATCTCCACGCTCAAGGCGAATCGGACCTGGCCTTGCTACAGCTCAGTGGAACGGGCTTTCATCCCTTGTCGTTCGAGGACGCGGCGGCCAACCTCGCTGCTCATCCCAAGCTGGTGTTGTGCAGTTATCCTTTCGGGGTGAGCCAGCTCCAAACGGACCCGCGTCTTCTCAGCGTCAAGGTGGAACTTCAAGGAGCCGCCCTGGTGATGGAACATCAGGTGGATCCTGGCGAATCCGGCGCACCTTTGCTCAATGCCGACGGAAAGGTGGTGGCACTGGCAGCCTCGGCCAACCAGTGCATCCCCATTCAAGTTGCTCGAAAGCTGATCCCATGAAACCATGCATCCGTTACTCGTACTTTCTCGTCTGCGCCGCCGTCCTGGCGGCATGTTTTACCTTTTCCACTCCGGCCTTCTCCCAAACCCAGGAGAGCCTGACGTCCCAACTCAAGGAGAAGTTCTCAAAGACCGGCGTATTCTTCCGGGCTGACACGCCGCGCGCCCTGCGAAATGCTGACGATGCGTATCTCCCCATCTATCTGGAGGTCATCAACGGGATCGAGAAGGCCGCCCACACTACGGGGTCCGCTGTCTCCCGCTATGTCCAGCGGGACCCACTAAAACTACAGGGTGTGAACATTTATGTGAAACCCACAGGCGCCCAGCATAAGTTCACCCAGGGGGCACTCCTGCTGGGAACAAGCAAGGAGTTTACCTTTGACGCGCGCACTGATGACCAGCCCTTGATGATTCCGGACCGGCTGAAGAAGAATCTTGAGGTGCCCCGCGAGGAGGTTCAGTCTTTTCTGGCCAGCCATTACTTAGGTGGGCCGTTCGCCTCGGCGGACTTCTGGGTTTCGTTCCGGGTCGTGGATTGGCCGAACCAGGACTTTTATCTTCGCGTTCGCCTGAAAGCCGCCCCGCTTCCGCAGATTCCCAACTGGTATCGAGGTGACACGCATTACCACACCGGTTACACCGACAATCCTGCGGAGCGCGGGTACCCGCTCGACGTTACCAAGCAGGCGGCTCGGCAGGCCGGGATGGACTGGCTGCTCTTGGCGGACCATTCCACCGACCTCTCTCCGGAACGCTATAAGGAAGAGTTGAACGACGTCAAGAAGTATCGGGACGGCCGACTGATGATGATTCGCGGCGAGGAGATGACCCTCGCGTCCGGCAAGGACACCTTCTTGGTCACTATCCACATGGTGGCGGCGCCTTCACCCGATGATCCCGATAAGGGGTTCCCAGATCCCACCGACGTCGATAGCGCGGTTGTCGTGACGGGCGACGGCTCTATTGCCTCCGCGGCCATGCCTCTCAAGGATGCTCTGGCGCGCATCGTCGCGGCGGGCGGATTCGCGTATGCCGCACACCCCTTTGACCCCATTAGCCCCGTCATGCGCGGGGGAAAGTGGGACTTGGACGTGGATTTCCTCGCGGCGGATGGAAAGCAGCTCCAGGCAGGCGTGGTCGGCCTCGAACCTTGGAACCGTGCCACGAATGACACTGCCGATGACATGCGTGACCCCTTCTGCATCCATCCCCACGCGGAAGCGAGCGCCTGCTTCCAACACGATCAGGATGCTGACCAGTACTTACGCCTGGAACAAGGAATTAAGGTGGGGTGGCAACCGCTGCTCGAGCGCGGCCTCCGGCCACGAAGTGACGGGGCGAACGCTCCACTCTTCAAGACGTTCCTTGCCGCCGGTTCGGATGCGCACGGCGACTTCAACTTCGAAGCCAGCATGGATGTCACCGACTTCCTCGGCAAGCCGTCACGTAGCTTGAACGGTTACGCGGAGGACAACGCCCTCGGCCGGATTTCCACTGTGGTGTACGCGCCGGAGGGCATGGGGGCGCGCGGTGAGAACGTCTTGCGTGCCCTGCGTGATGGCCGCAGCGTGGCGAGCAACGGCCCGCTCCTGATCGCCGGCTTCGATCGCAACTCCAACGGATCTCTCGGCGACCCCGAAGATGTGGGCATCGGGCAGGATATCTCCTGTCCTCTGAAGTCCCTCCCCGCTCTGCAACTCCTCTGGGTGAGCAGTGAAGAATTTGGGCCCTTTCAATCCATTCGACTGATCGTGGGAACCAGCACCGGCGAGTTGAAACCTGTGGAGGTGCCCGTGCCTTCCGCAAAAGGCCTCTCCAGCGAGGGCCTTGTGCCCTTCGAGCTTCGACAGGTCTTGAAGGAAGGTTCGGAAGAATGGAAATACATCCGACTGGAGGCCAGCACACGAAACAGCGCCAAGGAAGAGTTTCGCTGCTATACTAACCCCCTCTGGATAAGAGCCACCGGCGACTAGATGACGCCGATTAGAATCGAAAAGAGCATCCAACATGACCGCTGAGGCAAACGAACAAGGAACCGTCCGTTACATGCGGTGCATCTCCTGCGGGAATATGAATCCGGCGTCTTTGCCGACGTGTGCGCGCTGCGGAAAACCGTTACACGCCGCGCCGGCGTCCGCAGCGCCGGCTCCACGCCCCTCGGCCGCGCCGGTTGTCCCGCAGGTAATGTGCCCGAAGTGCCACAAATCGTTCCCCGCAGGGAGCAAGTTCTGCGGGTTCTGCGGCACACCTTTGCCGGCTGCACCCCCCCAGGCGGCGACTCCGCCCGCGCGGGTCCAGCAGCCCGCGGCACCGCCTCGGCCCGCAGGACCGCCTGTTCCGCAGAAACCTGCTGCTCCCCCCCCGCCACCCGTGGCCCGGCCTGCGGTACCTTCTCCACCGCGTCCGGTGGCTCCGCCGACGCCGACGCCCATGGCGAGGCCCGCTCCGCCTCCGCCGCCTCCTGTTCCTCCGAAGCCCGCAGTTCCGCCGCCCGCGCCGCCCGTTCCACCGGTTGCCAGGCCGCCTTCGCCGCAACCGCCGGCTCCCCCTGCGCCGTCACCGGAAGGGACCGTGCTTTTTGCGGGCCTGCGCGTGGTACAGGTCGAGGCCAAGATCTCGGAGAAGAAGCCGGACGGGTCGGTAGGGAGAACTGTCGTCATCACGAAAGAGACCTTCATCGGTCGCGAGAACTGCGAACTGACCTATCCCCAAGATCAACTGCTTTCAGCGCGGCATGCTTCCCTGGCCGTCCGCAAAGGCAAGCTCCTGTTGAGGGACCTGGGAGGCCAGAACGGATCCTTCGTTCGGCAAAGACAGGACAGCGAGATCTCCCCCGGCGACATCTTCCTGCTGGGGCGCGAACTCTTCCGCTTCACAACCCAAAGCCTCGACGACGCGCAGGGCACGGTAATGTGGAGCGGCCCGCCCAAACTTCAAAAAGGGCCGGTCACAGCCAAGCTCGAGCACATCAAGTTGAATGGAGAAATCGTCGCGGAGTTCAAGCTCGACAAACCGGAAACTACTTTGGGCCGGACTACGGGCGACCTGATCTTCGCGGATGATCACTACATGTCGGGAACACACGCCCGCATTGTGGCCCAACCTGGACGCTTCGTTCTGCAGGATCTGCGCAGCCGGAACGGCGTCTACCGCCGCGTGCGCAATGAAGTGGAACTCGCGGATGGCGACGAGTTCTTCATGGGTGAACAGCTTTTCCGCGTGGAAGTGAAGACCATCGAGTAAGGCAATTTCGCTACGAGGTGTCTCTCCCGCCGTGCCGGTTTTCGCCCGGGCAGGCCCGGCTCTTCGCGAGTTCTGCCCCCGCCCCAGACTTTCTCAGTGGCTGGCGCAACCCTTGTTTTTTGGGGCGCCGCCAGGCTGCTGATCGTCGATGGGTTATCGAGCCTCTGATTCGCTTTGAGCGCCCCGGGCGGCGCGCCTGCTGCCCAGGTAGTGCTATCTCGGCACTTGCCTCATGACCTGCTTTTCAATCACGGGCGCGCGCGTCTTGATGTAGTGGTCCATGATCCTGGGGAGCTCGACATTCATCCGCGCCACAAAACTGTCCTGGGCTTTCTGCAGCTTCGCGTCGATGCCCGCGGCGTCTTGATTGAGCTGCTCCATTTTCTTCTGCAACTCCTGCGACTGTTGCAGGGCGGTCCCCATCATCTGTTTCTGGAGAAGCAGGCCCATACGCGCCAGCTCGTCGCTGTTCCGGGCCAGTTGTGATGCGACGTAGAAGTTCGCGAAGATTGACAACAGCGTAAGCACTAAAACGATGTAGAGCAGGTTGCGAACCGTGGAATAACCGCTGTCCATGCTGACTCCTTTGTGCAGGGGCTGTGCTACTTCACATCCTTGCGTTTCATCAGGATCAGGATGATCACAATCATCATAAGGGCGTAGCCTGTCATGATCCCCAGGTACGGCCCTTTGTCCTTCAAGAAGTCGGAGGGAAGCGGGAAAGCGCCGGACGCGGCAACAGACTCCGCCGACTGCTCCAGACCCTCCTCAAGCTTTTGGACATCATCCGGATGCAGAGAAATCGTGATGGTGTTGATGATCTTGTAAGCGTAGTCCTGCGTGGAATGCGCACCGTGCAGGCAGAGGTCGGACAGCGCTTCCAAACCCCAGCGTGAAATCGCCAGCGTCGAAAGCCAGCGGATGGGCGTCCCCATGCCCTCAACCGGAGCAGGAGTGTATTTGTGGAACGCCTTGGTCACCTGCTCCGAAGGCGTCATCGCGCCCACCACTTGATGCGCAAAGCGGCCTTGTCCCGCTTCGGTGGTGGCAGTCTGGTCGCTCGGCGCCGGCGTGGGATTCGCCTCACCGGTGGAGGGATGCATCATTTGTTGCGCCTTGGCTTTTGCTTCCGGCTGCGCAAACATCTTTCCTTCGAAGAGCTGTTCCACGGTGATCGGGATGACCGTTTGGATGGGACGAACCGGCAGGAACAGACCGCAAAGCAGGAGTTCTGGAATCAGCACGAGCGGAAACAGCGTCAAAGCTTTCTCGGGCGTGGCCACCAGACTCGAGATCAGCAGACCGACGAGCGTGCCGTTCACCGCGACCAGGAACATTATGAGGATGGCCGCGCCGGCTTCCGGCAGGCTCAAGGTGAGCGCGTGATTGACAAGCAGACAGATGAGGACGACGGAAGCACACTGCGCCAACGCTACCAGCGACAAGACCACGAGTTTCGAAAGGATGTAGGAAGGGATCTTCAGGCCGGTCTGTCGTTCCCGTCTGTAAATAGTCTGCTCGTCCACGATCTCGCGAACCGCATTCGAGCAGCCGAACCACAGCGCCGAGAACATTGCCATGAAGATGGTCTGCACCTGGTTGGGCGCTCCCGCCATCAAGGCCACGAGTAAAGCCACCAGCGGGGCCTGAGCGAAAAGCAAGATGGTTTGAGCCCGGTCACTGAATTTCAGTTCCCAGCTGCGCTGCAGCAGAGTGTTGAACTGGCGCAGGCTGAATCCCTTTCCCTTGGGCCGGGCCTGACCTGGGACCGCGGCAGCCGGGCGCTCCGCCGGAATGCTTTTCTGCGGCTCGATCACCAGGTCCCGGAATTGGGACGACTCCTGAAATCTCTTCTTCAACTCCTTCGCATAAGGTTCGGTGTTGTTATCCGTCAAGTCATCGTAAACGTCGGGCGGAGACTCGGCCTTGAAATACTCCAGAAGTTTCGTTCCCGGGCCGTAATAGGCAAGACGCCCCTGCACGAGGACCACCACTTTATCGAGCACGCCGAACGACCCCAGCAAGTGCGTGGTGATGATGATCGTCGAGCCTTGGTTGGCGAGTTGCCGGAAAAGCATCATCATCAGCGTCTCAGTGCGTGGATCCAGGCCGGCCGTGGGCTCATCCAGAAACAGCACGCCCGGTTTGGGGAGAAGCTCAATTCCCAGGCTGACGCGTTTGCGTTGGCCCCCACTCAGCGTCGCCACCGGGTTATCCCACCGCTGCGCGTCCAGTTTCAGGATTTCCAGCATCTCTTCCACACGGTGGTTGATTTCATCGTCGGAAATGTCGCCCGGCAACCGCAGTCTCGCCGCGTAGTAGAGGCAGTGGCGGACCGTGAGCTGGCGGTGCATGATGTCTTCCTGCGGAACGAATCCGATGGTGGATTTCAGCGCCTCCAGGTTCTGATACAACTCCACGCCATTGTAGAGCACCTTGCCGGAGGTGGGTTTCACAAAACCGTTCAGCGCGTTCATCAAAGTGGATTTTCCCGCGCCGCTTGGCCCCAGCAGGCCGATCAGTTCCTTCGGCTTGACCACCAGCGAAAGATCATCCAACAGCAGTTTGGGCTTGCCCGTATTGCGATCCGTCACCTGGAAATTCAGGTGCACGGAATCCAACCGCACGACGCGCCGGTCGGGAACATGCGAGAGGGTTCCACCCCGGAAATGGAGCTCCGAGGGGCCGATCACCACGCGGTCCAGTTCCTGGAGTTCGTGGCGTTTGATCCGAATGCCATTGACAAAAGTCCCGTTGGTGGAGCCCAGATCGACGATCAGAATCTTGCCATTCTGCTTGACGATCTCGGCATGCTTTTTCGAGACGATGGGATGGGCGACGACCACGTCGCAGTCGGGGTCACGACCGATAACCAGGTGGTCTTTGGTCAGGTCGATACTTTCCAGCTTGAGTTGCGGCTCCAGACCGGAGCGAAAGATCAGCGACTTGCCGGCGTAACGCCCAAAGGTAATGTAATCGCCGTCATTCAGTTCGGCGGTCTTGACCGCAATTCCGTTGACAAAGGTCCCGTTGGTCGATTGATCGGTTAGCTGGACTTTCCCGTCTTTGACGGAAAACTGCGCGTGCACCGCCGACACGGAGGCGTGATCGATCACCATCTGGCAACGGGAAGGTTCGCGGCCGACCACCAACCCCGTATCGGGAATGTCCACGCTCTTAACGGCGTACTTATCAACGATCAGTTCGACGTGTGGCCGGGCCATCAGATCGGTGAGCTTGATGGCCACAGTGCGGCCCCTGGTTTTTTCCTCTTCCTGCGCCGCCGCGATATCCGCCCGACTCAACACGGAAGTGCTGTAGTGGCCCTCTTCCGCCACGGCTGCCGCCACGCGCCCCGCCGACGGCGCCTTTGCCGCGGGGGCAGAGACGAAAGTCTCGATGCGAAACAGATGCTTGGCGCCCGCGCCGATGGAAATCTCATCGGTCGGTTTCAAGACCACTTCCTGAATGCGCGCTTGATTGACGTACGTTCCGTTGGCGGAATTCTTGTCGCGGATCACCACCTGGCCGGCATCATTCAAACCGATCCAGGCATGCTGTCGAGAGACCTGGTCATCCGCGAGCACAACCTGGCAATTGGCATGATCGCGGCCGATAGTGAGTCCTTTGGAGGTGATGCTGAAGGTGCGCCCGGAGAGAAGCCCCGAGGTAGCGAGTAATCGGAAAGCGGGGGGAGCCGCGGCCGAAGTCGAGATCGCCACAGTGGGAGCCGCTTCCTCGCCCTGGCTAGGGCCCACGGGGATGGCCACCGTCGCAGCAGCCTCCTCCGCCACGCTCAGAGGATGGCCACAAACCCTGCAAAACCGATACCCTGCCTCATTCACTTCGCCGCATCCCGTGCATTTCATGGCCTTGGACCTCACTGTCCGTGTGAGCACGCTACCAGGGCGGAAGCGTCAGCTCGTCGTCCTCTTTGAGCCGCACGCCCGCCTGCCAACGAGGAGCGGGCACGGCCCTTCCGCAAGTCCAATCCGCGATTCTACGTGCGCGGCTTGAAATCTTCTTCGTTGAATTCTCTGCAATCGACGGACGCGGCAGCATCCGGCGGGGGAAGCCCTGGCCCTGAAAAGTCCACCATGACCAGCGTGATGTTGTCGGTCCCGCCGTTGGCGTTGGCCTTTTCGATAAGTGCTTTGCACCCGCCGGCCAGCCCATCCTGTCGACTGGCCGTCTCCAGGAGATCGGGCAGGGGTACCATGTTGTACAGCCCATCGCTGCACAGCAGGATTCGGTCTCCCTGGTACACCTTCGTGCAGGTGACTTTCACATCCAGCGTCTCACTGCTCCCCACAGCCT
Organism: Terriglobia bacterium; assembly: GCA_050018275.1. GTDB lineage: Bacteria > Acidobacteriota > Terriglobia > UBA7540 > UBA7540 > Bog-366. The sequence goes on from JBEKAK010000097.1 coordinate 13,129, forward strand.
GTGTCAGGATGCTCTTGCGGCTGTCCTTTTCAGGGTCGGCCGGCAACTCAGCGCCGATTTCTTTGAGGTAGTTCAGGAACGTCTGGTCGCGGGTCAACTGGGTGATCTGTTTGTTGCGGATCAGATAGGCGCGAGAATCTCCGACTTGCCCCACGAAGAGGTACTGACCGAAAAGGGTCGCCGCCGTCGTCGTGGTCCCCATGCCACGGTAAGCAGGGTTGGCCTGCGCCTTCTGAAAGATGATCTGATTGGCGTACTCAATGGCCTCGCGCAGAAGGATAACGAAGTTGGCCTCGCTGACCGTACCCAGCGACTTCAAATTGTCATACAGGCGCTTGGGAACGGTAACCGCGGCGAGTTGGCTGGCAACCTCGCCGCTCGATTCGCCACCCATCCCGTCCGCCACCATGAACAATGACCCGAACGGCCCCACGTCGTGTTCGAGCAGCGCGGGAGAAAAACCCACTTCTCCCGTCGTAAGGTTGCAGATCACAAAATTATCTTCGTTGTTCTTGCGGACACGACCCATGTCCGACATCCCAGACAATTTCACATGAATGGCCTTCGGATCACTTCCCGTCGTTTCGGCCACGGCGATCACCTTCCCCCGGTTGCAGTTACTATCAACCTAAGTGAAATCGGTTTCTGTCGATGCGCGTGCAACTTGAGAATCAGTTCGAGTTCGTCCCAAAAGGGATTCCGCTTTCGCTCCGGCTCGCTCTCACGTAAGGGTCAATCACCAACAGCCTAATCGCCAGGAGGCTGACTCTCGTGGATAGAATTGACTATACCTTCTTACCACAGGCTCTGGTTGGTATCAAGCCGCTCGGTTCTTGCCGCAGGCTCCCCCACCCCGCCGTCGGGGGCAAGGTCAAGGGAGATTCCTGCGCGTCGAGCCTCGCTTCCCCTTGCCTGGGGTCCTCCCGGGGCAAGGCCCCCTTTCCCCGTTCCCACGGAATCTGTTCGGCTCGCCCCGCGCAGGGTAGGAGGGAGCAGGCTCCAACACCCCGTCAGGCAGGAGAATCAAACTCGGAAGGCCGGCCTACCCGGGACCGGTGCGAAGCTCGTGAACAATCTGCGCCGCCACGCTGTGCGCACGTTCCAGCGCGGTGGGAGGCAATGAGATCGCCGCCACCTTGGCATGACCGCCGCCTCCATAACGCTCACAGATGCTGGCCAGGTTGGCCGTCTTGGGGGCGCTGCTCCACGGGTTGCTGCCTACGGCGATCTTGATCCGCTCCTGCGAACGGCTCAGACCCACGCTATAAACCGCCTCAGGGAAGAGATAATAGGGAATGAACTTGTTGAAGCCCTCCAGGTTTTGGTCCGCAACGTCAAAGAACACCACCCCGCCGTGCAGTTCGGCGCGCCCACGGATCAGCTCGATGAACCTCAGATGTTGGCTGTAAAACTCTTCAAAGGCCCTCCGAATGTGCGGCACGGCAACGATTTCTTTCAGCGGCTTCGAGTGAAGTTCGGGAATCAGGCGCACGCATAAATCCGGCTCGCGCGTCCCCTCGATCACCAGGGTCAACTGGGTGGCCGGTTCGCGCATCTCCACGGCCGTGCGAACATCCGGATATTGCGCACCGTCGATCAGGTCCGCCCAGTGAACCAAATCCTCCAGGTCCGGCGCCCGGAAGCCGAAGCGCGTGCTCGCGGTGTGCACAATGAATTTGGTGCAAGAGCGGAAGTCCGGCCCGTAGAATTTCTTCCCGCTCCGGTCGCGCCGGAAGTGCTCGGCGTCCGCCTCCGTAAGGAACGCGCTCTGGTGATGATCGAACCACCAGGTCAGGCGGTCGGAGCTCGAATACTTGAAATCGACGATCACGTTCTCTTCCGCGTCGAACAGCCCCTCGTCGAACAACTGTCCCGCGCGGTGCATCAGGCCGCGATAGCGGAATTCCGCCTGCGCATCGACGCATTGCCGGTAGAAGCGCGTGAAGACTGCCGCGGAGGATACCCCGTCGAAACACCGGTCGTGAAAACAAACCAGAACCGCCATGATTCAAGAGGGTGAGGTTGCCAGTATCCTCACGTCCGGCCTCACCCGGCGCAGGCGAAACGTCCTAACTTGCGCCCCCAGGCCTTAATTGTCAAGAGGAAATGCGGAGAGAGTTGCGTCTGGAAGTGTCCCCAGAAAGCCAGGGACGGCAGATATCCCGCCGCCCCTCGACCTCTCGAGATGTCGCGCCGTCCGCGCGGGGTCACAGCCCCGCTTGCTTCGCCGCCAATTGCCCGATGTAGGGGATCATGTACTGCTCGTTGTTGTAAGCCTTGTACATGAGGAAAATCCAGTACACCAGGATCAGCAGCGAGATGAGCAGGCCCACCAGCGCCATCACAATCCCCAGGACCCCGAAGGAAACAATCCCCAGGATCGTGGAGAGAATCGTGAAAACGATCCAGAAAACCACAATTGCCACGTTGAAAAAGATCGACTGGAAGGCGTGGAATCGCACGAACTTGTCGTTCTTGTAAGGGTCGATTACCAGGAAAATGATTCCCGTGATGAACCCCAGGATATAAGTCAACAAGCCCGCCACGTTCGACGCCATTCCCGAACTTGCCGCCGCGGGCGGCGCGGCGCCCGGTGCCGCACCCACGGGCGCGCCACACGAGCCGCAGAAAGTTACACCTTCGGCCAGTTGTGCACCACACTTCGCACAGAATGCCATGCCCTTATCTCCTTTCGCAGAACAGATGGTGGCGTGGCTTGGCCACGACCAAGCCCATCGAGATCTGCTGCAATAACACCTTCACTCGCGGTTGGGACTCTATTCACTAATGACCGGCGGGCTATTCCTACCATAAAGCCTCCGGCGAAACAAGTGGGAAATGGGTCCCAAGCGGCCAACCCCCAGCGCCGACGCAGCGGGCATCACCCCTCCAGTGGCCTGTGTGACAACTCGGGGGGGGCTGCTTTTCGTAGTGGCGCCCGTTACTTGTCCCGACAAGGTGGGGAGGGCGGCATCATAGATTCAAAGACTCTATCGCCCCCTCAGGGCTGAGGCGTTGAAATGGATTGGCCCTCTCAACCCAGGCCGATGGCCTGGGCTGGGATGGATCGCCCCCTTCGGGGCTCAACATCCGGTAGCGCAGGGCCTGCGCTCCCGCCCTGCAGCTTTTCGAGCGGCGCGGTTTCTTGCCGCGCCGCAAACGAGATAATCTGAATCCCCGGCTGGCTGCGCCTCGAACCCAGCAATCTGAAGACCTTTCCTTATCCGCGCCGCCCAATGCGCGTCGTGGTGGAAGAGCCGCCCCGATGAATCGGGGCGCTACGATTGCTTGGAGATGGTTTAGCTTAAGATATTATTGTACTGCATATCTATTGACGAACGTATAAATCCTAGACGACGCATCGTTTGCAGAACAAAGCTGTCAACTTATTGAAACTAAAGGGTCACCTCTCCGCGAAGGCGCAATTTCACCCCATTTTTCCACAGCCTCTCCCCCTGCCGGCGTCTTTGAGAGCTTGGCCCTCCCCGAGACCCGTGGCCGTACCCTGGCCTAATCCCAGTGCCGGCCACTCAGCCGGCGCGGCTCGGACCAGCGCTTGCCCGCAGAAAGGGGCGCCACTTCGGGGATCAGAAGGGCGGGCTATCAACCCCGCCGTTACCGGGTTTCGTGGGTGGCGCATACATTGATTCTGATGTCTGCGGCTCGTCGGAAAGCAGGCACAAATGTCCAGCTGCTAGGGCATGAGGGCCAAGATTCTGTGATTCAGATACATGCCGAACAGCGGCATGTATGTGCCACCCACCGTCCCCGGGTTTCGTGCCAGAGAAGGCTCAGCCCTCCTCCCGCAGTGCGGGACGGAGCCCTCCCTCGCCGTCTGAACCGGGCTGGCACTGACTTCCTTCCCGCCCGGCGGTTTCCTCATGTAGAATAGCGGAGATGGCAGCGCGAATTAAACTCCTCGCTAAGACCACGGCACCGCTGGAGGAGATCGAGCTTATCCTGCGGGCCGAGCACGCCGACCCCTTCCACATCCTGGGGATACACTTGGTTGAGGTGGAAGGCAAGCCGGCCGTCGCGATTCGCGCGTTCCTGCCCCGCGCGGATCGTGCCTGGGTGGTGCGCGGGCAGGACGAGGGTAGCGTTGTACCGCTCCAGCGAATTCACCCGAACGGATTCTTTGAAGCGGTCTTCCCCGGCGAGCAAGCCATGTTCCCCTACCGCCTGCGGACGGAATACGCCGGCCAGCACGAGTTTGAGGATCCCTATCGATTCCCGCCTTTCTTGTCGGACTTTGATCTTCACCTGTTGGCGGAGGGCACGCACCACAACACTTACGAGAAGCTGGGCGCACATGTGACGGAAATCGCCGACGTGCGGGGCGTGGCGTTTGCGGTGTGGGCGCCGAACGCCCAGCGCGTGAGCGTGGTGGGCAATTTCAATCATTGGGACGGCCGGCGTCACCCCATGCGCGTGCGCGGTGCGAGCGGCATGTGGGAACTTTTCATTCCCGAGTTGCGGGAGGGGGAGATTTACAAGTTTGAAATCAAGGGGCGCTACCATAATTACCTGGGGCTGAAGACCGACCCCTTCGGTTTCTATACAGAGCTGCGGCCCAAGACGGCCTCCGTTGTCTACGACATCAACCGCTACACCTGGCACGACCAGGCATGGATGGCCGAGCGCTCCGTGCGTCAGGGCTTGAACGCGCCGCTGGCGATGTACGAAGTTCACCTGGGCTCGTGGCGGCGGGCGCCGGAAGAAAACCATCGCGTGCTGAACTATCGCGAACTTGCCGAGCAACTGGCGGACCACGTCCTGAAAATGGGCTTCACGCACGTGCAGCTGCTGCCGGTGACGGAGCATCCACTGGATGAATCGTGGGGCTACCAGACCACGGGCTATTTCGCCCCCACCAGCCGGCACGGCACGCCGGAAGATTTCATGTACTTCGTGGATCACCTGCACCAACGCGGGATCGGCGTGATCCTGGACTGGGTGCCGGCGCATTTCCCTTCCGACGCCCACGGCCTGGCGTTTTTCGACGGCACGCACCTTTTCGAGCACGAGGATCCGCGCCTGCGCGAGCATCCGGATTGGGGCACGCGCATCTTCAACTACGGCCGCACCGAGGTGAGAAACTTCCTCTGGACGAGCGCGCTGTTTTGGCTGGAGAAATATCACGTCGACGGCCTGCGCGTAGACGCGGTGGCGTCAATGCTCTACCTGGACTACTCGCGCAAGGCCGGAGAATGGGTGCCGAACGTCTTCGGGGGCAACGAAAACCTGGATGCGATCGACTTCGTCAAGCGCTTTAACGAACTGGCCCACCAGTGTCATCCCGGCATCCTGACCATCGCGGAGGAATCGACCGCGTGGGCGATGGTATCGCGGCCCACCTACGTCGGCGGGCTGGGCTTCAGCCTGAAGTGGAACATGGGCTGGATGCACGATACGCTGCAGTATTTTTCCAACGAACCCATCTTCCGCAAGTACCACCACAACGACCTGACATTCTCGTTGCTTTATGCGTTCAACGAAAACTTTGTGCTGGTGCTTTCGCACGACGAGGTGGTGCACGGCAAGCGCGCGCTGCTGGCCAAAATGCCGGGCGACTACTGGCAGCAGTTTGCGAACCTGCGGGCGCTTTACGCTTTTCTCTACGCGCATCCAGGGAAGAAGCTGCTCTTCATGGGCGGGGAATTTGGACAGTGGAACGAATGGGACGCCGCGAAGAGCCTGGACTGGAACCTGCTCGA
>JBEKAK010000098.1:0-18823 GCA_050018275.1 Terriglobia bacterium
TGATCCGGTGATGCTGGTAATCCTTGAACAGCCGCTGGTCGGTGAACTTCCCGACGTAGTTTGTTTCGATGTCAAGGTAGGCGGTTTTCATGGCTGCTCCCAGACTTATTCGAGTCTACTACCCTCGCCCCCCTTTGGGGGAGAGGGTTCTATGAAAGGGGATGTCAAGAGAAAACACTTCACCGCTGGCTGGTGGCGGGAGTTTCTCTTGGCATCCAGCCCCGGTGAGACGGCGATGGGCGCGAATCCGCGCAGAGGACATCTTCCTGGTGAGGCGCTAACGAGCCGAGCATCTTTCCGGAGCCGTGGCAAGCCGTGGGGGTGGCAGGTGGTGCCAACCAGGGTTCTATCGGAGCCTCGAGGCCTAGGGCTTTTTGGGGTTGTGCGAGGGGGCATAGTGTGGCTAAGGAAGCCCGTCCCGGAAAGCGGGACCGCAGCCTAACCCTCTCCTGGATACTCTCTCTCGTGGGTGGAACTCCTCGCGGAACTCCTCCCACCCGAGTGCCTGAAACACTCGGCGAACCGTCGCCATGCGTGAACATCCTCTGCGGCATTCGGCCGGGGTTTCCCGCGCTAAGCAGCTTGCGGCTTCAGACGTTCGACTGGGTAGCGTCCTCCTTTCTTCCAAAGGCTCAAGGTCAGGGCGGCCAGCTTGCGCGCCACACTGAGGCGCACCAACTCCGGTTTGCGTCCTTCCTGCACCCGCTGCTGGTAGTAATCCTGCCAGGGTCCGGGGCGATGAATCACCGCCGTGGCCGCCGACTTGAAGATGGCTTTCAGCTCCGGCTGGTGGTTGGGATTGAGCCCGCGAATCGCTACCGGCTTACCCGTCCGCACGATCCGCCCTTGCACCAGGCGGTACTCGGCACTGGTGCGACTGACCAGTCCCAGGCCCCCGTAAGCCCAGAAGCAACGCTTGTTGCGATATCGGTGGGGCGTCTGGATACGCGCGATCAGCAAGGCCACGCGCACTGGCCCCAGGCCGGGAACCTCCCGCAGACGCCGGCAGGCTGGACGTTTGCGGCTCTCCCGCAGCAGCGCCTGCCGGGCCTGGCGGCGCATGGCGCGGGCGCATACACGCCCCTGCCCACACAGTCGATGCCTCGGCCCCGATACAGAGCCTTGATCCGGTTCATCACCCGCGTCGTGTCGCTCACCAGCGCCTGATAACTGTGCGCCAGCTCCTGCAACGGACGCACACTCCGGCTGCCATGGTAGACCGGGCGCAACAGACCGGCGCGCAGCAACTCCGCCAGCTTGTGAGCGTCCCCAGGGTCGTTCTTGTTCCCCGCTTTCAGCCGGGCCTTGTGACGCGGATCGCAAACCACCAACTCCGCCACCCACGGCTGCAGCAGATCGTACAGCCAGGCCGAGTACATCCCTTCTTCCAGGGCCACCTGCAGTCTCCCCCGCAGCCCCTCCAGGAAACCCCGAATCTGCGCCGCCTTCGTCGCCATCACGCCCCTGGCCACCTCTCGTCCCGAGGCGTCTAACACCGAGGCCACAACCGTGGCCAAATGCACGTCCAAACCGATATACTTGTCAGCGCTCATAAGGGTGCTCCTAAAAGTGAAGGTTGGTGCCTACAACCCAACCATACACAAACAGGGGCGCCCTTTCATAATGCGTGGTCCGGCCTGCCGGACCGGGTGAGGGGGGCTTCGCCGGGGGCTGCCCACGCCCTTCGGAATTGAAACAGCTCTTGAGACTGTCCTTGCCAAGTACGAACCGCTAATGTCTACACCACGCCCTCATCGACGCCGCCTGTGGTTCCTGCTGATTGCGCTCGGGGCCGCGATTCTCGCCCTGCCCGGCGCCAGTCTCTATTACGAGTACTCCGGCGGGCAAGCTTGCGCGCGCTGCCACGAAATCTGGCAGCCCTACACTGACTGGCAAACCTCCACGCACCGGAACGTTCCGTGCGGCGTGTGCCACGGCGATGTCTTTACGCTGGAGGCGGGTTTTCACATCAATAACCTGCGCCGGCTGATGAATCACCTAGGTGGGAACGCGCCGGAACAGGTGCGGCTGAAGACGCGCGACGTTTTCCGCGTCGCCGACCGCTGCAAGACTTGCCACCAGCAGGAGTGGGCCGATTGGGCGTCGGGCGCGCACAGCGGCACCTACACGGAGATCTTTCTCGACGCGAAGCACAACCACCAGCGCCTGCTGATGGATGACTGCCTGCGCTGCCACGGCATGCACTACGACGGCAGTATTCGCGACTTGGTGACGCCGATCGACACCGCGGGCCCGTGGAAACTGCGCGACCCCGCTCTCGCCGACCGGCCCGTCATCGTCTGTCTCACCTGTCACGAAATGCATCGTCACGGCGCTCCCCTGGCGCGCCCGCCGGCGAAGCCCGCGACGAGTCTCGGCCAGGAAGTGAACAGGCCCTCACTTGCGCTCTTCGACCGCCGGGACCTCGAATCCGTCGCCGTGGCCAGTCTCCCCTTGCCCGATATGCGCGAAGGGGAACGCCCGGTGAAGATCAGCCACGACTCGCGCCAGGCGCTCTGCTACCAGTGCCACGCACCGCTCTCGACCCGGCAGGTGGGCTCGGGCGACGACCGCACGCCGATGGGAGTTCACGAGGGTCTCAGTTGCTTTGCCTGCCACGACAAGCACGGCGGGCGCACCCGCGCCTCCTGCGCGAATTGCCATCCGCGCCTGTCGAATTGCGGCCTCGACGTGGAGACGATGGATACAACTTTCAAATCCACCCGGAGCCCACACAACATTCACTTCGTAAAGTGTCTCGACTGCCACTCGAAGGGAGTGCCCAAGAAACCCCGGCCTGACGCCGCCGCAATGTGCCGAAAGAAGAATCCGTGTCAGCGAACACAGGACCATAAACATGCGGAGGAACATCCAAAGTCGGTCGCGGGAAAGTCAACTATGATCACTCAGATGTGATTTAGGCGAAGGACATGTGTTGATCGAACCTCAGTTACTTGTCCGGGACTCGACTGCTCGCGCGCCGAACAGTTGGGCGGGTTTTATCTTTACCCCTTCCGTGCCAGCAGTGATTTGCCGATTGCGGTTTGTGAATTTGGCCGGATCGGCCCCTGGAAGCGCTTTCGGCCCACGGCTCAGTATTTTTCCGCAACATATCGCCCTCCCACTTCCGGGATCGTTTCTTCCGGGGTCAAGGTTTTGAGTCGATGCAGCGACTGTACTGTATAATCCGCGGAACAGTTGATTTTCGAGGTGAGCATGAAAAGACTACTTACCGGCATTCTGTTGATGCTTAGTACTGCCGTAGTGGCACAGGCAGCGGAAGTCCAGCGCTGGTCCGAGAAGACCGCAAATGACTGGTACGCGAAGCAGCCTTGGCTTGTTGGAAGCAATTACATGCCCGCGGACGCCATCAACCAGCTCGAAATGTGGCAGGCCGATTCCTTTGATCCCCAGCGCATCGACCTGGAATTGGGCTGGGCCGAAAGACTCGGGATGAACACCATGCGAGTTTTTCTGCACGATCTCCTCTGGCAACAGGATTCAGCCGGTTTCCAGAAGCGGATTGACACGTTCCTCAGCATTGCGGCGAAACACAAGATCCAACCGCTGTTTGTGTTGTTTGATTCGTGCTGGGATCCGTCCCCCAAACTCGGCAAGCAGCGCGACCCGCGACCTGGAGTTCACAATTCAGGATGGGTGCAAAACCCCGGGGCTGCTACCCTGAAGGATGCGACTCAGTATCCCCGTCTCGAAGCTTACGTAAAAGGCGTGGTGGGAGCGTTTGCACACGACCGACGGGTGCTTGGTTGGGACGTTTGGAACGAACCGGACAACAGGAACGATTCCGCCTATGGAAAGCTGGAACCGCCGAACAAGGCTGCCCTGGTGCTCAAGCTCTTGCCGAGGGTTTTCGAGTGGGTGCGCGCGGCTGGTCCGGACCAACCGCTCACCAGCGGCTTGTGGGAAGGCCGGGATTGGTCGTCGCCCGACAAGCTTTCACCCATCGAAAGAGTGCAGTTGGAAATGTCCGACGTGATTTCATTCCACGATTACGAAGTGCCGGAGACGTTCGAGAAGCGCGTGAAGTCGTTGCAGCACTACCATCGGCCGATCCTCTGCACGGAGTACATGGCGCGCGGGAATGGGAGCACTTTCCAGGGAACCCTACCCATCGCCAAGAAATACAAGGTCGCCGCGATTAATTGGGGCTTTGTTGCCGGGAAAACGCAAACCTACTTCCCGTGGGACTCCTGGGAGCACCCATACACGGACCGCCAACCCTCAGTCTGGTTCCACGACATCTTCCGGAAGGATGGCACGCCGTATCGGCCTGAAGAGGTGAAGTTCATTCGCGAGATGACCGGAAGCCCCGCGGGCGGCAAGTAAGGCGCCCTGTGTGTTGCCAAAATTCAATCACTTTGAGAAATCAGCGGGTTACGAGACGCGTCCAGGGTGCCACATGTCCTGGTAAACTGGCTCCATGTCCGAGTTCGTGCTGACTCTCTCTTGTTGGTTCCGCGCCTTCCTTCGCTCTCGAAACAGTTTGGGACTGGAAATTCTGGCCTTGCGTCAGCAAGTCAGCGCGCTCAAGCGCCAGAACCCACGCCCCAGACTGAACACCTGGGATCAGGGGTTCTGGGTGCTCCTGTGACGGGTCTGGTCTCGGTGGGCCGAGATGTTAGGGGTGGTGAAGCCAGAGACCGTAGTGAGGTGGCATCGTGAGGGATTTCGGCTGTATGGGCGGTTCCTCTCCCGAAGAACCGAGCGGGGCAGACCCAGGGTTCCTTGTGAGCTGCGTGAACTCATTCAGCGGAGAGCGATTGAGAATCCGACTTGGGGAGCACCCAGAATCAACGGTGAGCTGTGGAGACTGGGTTGTGAGATTTCCGAGCGCACGGTGTCCGGGTTCCTTACTCGCGTGGGCCGTAACGGAGATGCGCGCAAGCGCTGGTTAACCTTTCTTAAGAACCCTCGGGACGTGATTGTGGCGATGGACTTGTTTACGGTTCCGACCGCAACTTTCCGTATGCTTTACTGCTTTTTCGTGATCAGCCACGGCCGGAGGAGAGTCCTCCGCTTCAACGTCACTAAGCACCCGACCAGCTAGTGGATCGTGCAGCAATCGAGAGAGGCGTTCCCTGAGGATGTTTCACCCCGATACCTGATCCTGGATCGAGATGGAAAGTTCGATGAAGAAGTAACGGAAATGATCAAATCCATGAGCAGCACGCCGATTCGAACGGCCTATCGGAGTCCGTGGCAGAACGGGGTTGCCGAACGTTGGGTGGGGAGTTGCCGCAGAGAGTTGCTGGACCCTGTGATCGTCTTCAACGCAGCTCATCTGCGCCGGTGGGTTCGTGAATACCTCCGCTACTATCACGAGGACCGCGCCCACGATGGGCTGGGGAAAGACACCCCCGAGAAGCGGCCTGTGGAGCCAAGGAAAGCAGCTCTGTCCAGACTTGTGGCCATGCCCCGTGTCGGTGGGATCCATCATCGGTACACGTGGCGTGCAGCTGCATGAAAGAGCTTCTCGGCGAAAGCATGTCTAGTTCGATCTCTTGCTGACTTGTTCCTCCAACCGCCGTTTCTGCGCGAGAGTCGTCGCGCAAGAGAGCGTGGAGTCTCGTCGGCAAGTTGTGGGACTGGAAGGGAAGGTTTCCGCAACCCCTGCCGGGGAGAATCGACCATGGCGCACAGTCGTATTTAAGTCGGAAAGATTGATTCAGTTTGCGGCAGACGCGTTCTTGGCGACACACAACGGTGTGTCTCGAACAGGAAAGCTGCCAAGGTTTCCGCGGAATCCACTGCCAACACCGCGTGCCGTTTGTCTGGCTTGTAAGTGCGCACGTGCCGGTCGGCCATCTTGTTGCTCAGGCCAGACAGGTCGCTGACTGGAAACGTAACATCGATCCGCGCCAGTAGTGACTGGAATCGCAAGCGGTCTGCAGTGAGAGAGCCGGAACTTGAAACCTGCCCAAGGGCCTTGGTAGGATGACGGGATCCGAAGGGAGAATCTTCTCTATGGAAGCCACGGCTGCCAGACCCGACAGGGCGCCTTCGTCCTTTCTCGATCGACTCGGCATTTACCCACCCCTGGCATGGGGATTCCTCGCTGTCCTGCTGTTGATGTGCGCATGCGGCGTTGAATCGGGATTTCTGTCGGCTTATCTCGCCGGCAAAGGAATATCGGCATCGGCCGTGGCGCTGGTGTTCACCGTGTACGGTGTCACCGCTACGTTTGCGTCATGGCTGTCCGGGGCCCTCTCCGACCTCTGGGGATCGAAACGGGTCATGTTTATCGGTCTGGCCATCTGGCTCGTTTTCCACGTGGCCTTTCTCTTACTGGGGGTCGCGCCGGGCAACTACCCGCTCTTGCTGCTTTTCTATGCAATGCGCGGCTTCGGCTATCCGCTCTTCGCATACGGCTTCCTGGTGTGGATCACGGTGGCAACGCCGGCTCGAAATCTCGGGACATCGTTGGGCTGGTTTTGGTTTGCATTCGCCGCGGGCTTCCCGACCCTCGGCTCTCTCATCGCGAGTTACTTGGTTCCGCTGCTGGGCTCGTATCGGACCCTCTGGTGGGCGCTTATTTTCGTCGCCGCTGCCGGCCTGGCCCTGGCCGCCGTTCGGGATCCGACGGGAACACGGAGACTCGCTCCCGCGGGCGAGAATCCAATAAAAACGCTCATTTTCAGTGCGACGATCGCCTGGCAGATCCCGAAGATCGGAATCGGCGGTATCGTGCGAACGATCAACACGGCGGCCCAACTCGGTTTTCTGGTGTTTCTGCCGGTCTATTGCACCACCACGGTCGGCTTCACCCTCACGCAGTGGCTACGCTTGCTAACCATGCTGTCGGTGACCAACGTCATCTGGAACCTCTTGTTCGGAATTATCGGCGATAAATTCGGGTGGCGGAGGACCGTCACGCTGTTCGGCGGCGTAGGCTGTGCGGTCACGACCCTCATGTTTTATTACTCCATGCAGGGACACCCGGCGAATTACACGCTGGCGGTCATTGCCGGCATGTTCTATGGAGCCACCCTGTCGGCCTATACGCCACTCGGGGCGATTATGGCGGCTCTCGCGCCGGGCCGCAAAGGCGCGGCCATGTCGATCCTCAACTTCGGTGCCGGGGCGAGCGCCTGGGTCGGCCCTGCGATCGTCGGTGTCTTTTTGCCGTTGCTGGGTGTCGCAGGCGTAATGTGGATCTTCGCCGTGCTCTACGCCGTCAGCGCGGTACTAACAATGTTCATGAAGGTTCCGGAGGACAAGGCGGCCGCGTAACGAAGCCGCGCCACGGTCCCAGATCTCCTCCGAACCTATCAGGCGAAAGGTCGGGTCTTGACTCAGCCGCTCAGTGTCGTTCACGTCTTCATAGCTTGCCAAGCGGCTGTACACCAACTGGCGGAGCAGATCGGCCAGAGGGAGTTGCGTGTTCTTTCCCCGGTGGGAGTCGGTCACGTGTTGGGTGATGAGGTCGCCCAGACCCAAGCGCTCGACCAATTCCCGCACCAGAATCAGGCCAGCGTCAGAGGTAACGCGCGATCGCTGCAAGTCGACCTTCAGGGAAGGTTTGAACGAGAGCTGAAAGGGCTGATTTTGGCTCTCACCTACTGGGTGTGGACCTCCGGAGTAACCCTACCACTTTCAAACCCGCATCAATACAGATGACGACGAGCATCCGAAGGTTCATAGGTGGAGTTCAAAAAGGAAATCTGGGAGTAGAATCTTCGACGCAACTCACCGGGCGCCCCAGGGAGCGGTCGAACCACTCGTTTCCGATGATGCCGTGCAGGCTCGGGTAGTCGCCTGTCAGAAGGGTCGCGTGCCCAGGCCCGGTGAAGGTGACGGCGTAGTCATAGCGGGAGTTCGTAAACCGCGCTCCCGCCAGCAGGAGGTTGAAGCCCCGCCCAGCAAAGTAAGGCCGGAAGCGATCCAAATAGTCGTCTCGGAATTCATCGATGATGATCATGATGACGAGCTTGGGGCGGTGAGGCGCGGTGGAAACCTCCGTGAACCCGCTCGACCGCCAGAACATCAGAAAAGCCAGGGCCGCGATGAGGACTATGGCTGGTACGAAGAACCGTCCACTGCGCAAAGTTCGCACCTCCTCACGGGATGGGAGTGCCGTGGACGGCCGCTTGACACGTTCTGGCACACTCGGAGTGCCAGCACGGGATCGCGGATGGACACCTCTCACTTATTCAATCTCCCAACACTTGTACCAGGTAGATTCTCTCGAGCGGGCCATCGTATTCCATGAAATAGACGGCCTGGCGGGAGCCCCGTACGACCTCTCCATTTTCGACAGGAAACATGCAACTGATGCCGCCGACGACACTTTTCAGGTGCGCCTCGGCGTTGAAGCCAAGCCGCCCGTCGTAGTCGAGGTACCGCCGGCGATGGTAGTCCACATCTTCAGGGAAAAGGCGAGAGAAGTGCGTGAGGATATCCTCCTCGAGGCAGGGGATACCTTCGGTGACCAGCAGTCCCGACGAGGTGTGGGTGGTCAGGATATTGACGAGGCCGTTTTTGACGCCGCTGCTTCGGACGACATTATCGACTTTGGCCGTGATATCGATGGCCTCGTTGTGCTTCCGAGTTTGAAGCTTGATGCGTTCCAGTTTGATGATCATGGCCATTGGTCAGGGTTCATTGTATTGCATCCGTCAGTCCCAATAGTCGCTCGGCATTCTCTTTCAGAATTTTCTGCAGACAGCCTTCCGTGAGCGGCAAGCTTTTCAACGCGTAGACCATATTCTTGATCTCCACGCGTGGATAGTTAGAACCGAAAACGAGCTTGTCCCGAAGGCTCCGCTCAATGACCGTGGTTGGAATCCGCTTACTGAAAACAGATTGGTAGAACTCTTTCGGACTGTCGTAGTAGAGACAGGACGTATCCAGGAAAACGTTGGGATACTTCAACGCCAACGCTGTGGCTTCCCACACCCACGGCCAGCCAAAGTGCGCCAAGACAAAGTTGAGCTTCGGGAATTGCCGGATGGGTTCCTCGAGCAACAAGGGGTTCCCGATCTCCAGCGCAGTCTGTGGTGCCCAGCTCATGCCCGTATGAAGGAGCACCGGTATCTTCAAAGCGGCAGCTGTTTCGTAGATCGGAAAAACGTTGCTCGCGTTTGGCCGGAACTCCTGGAGGGCCGGGTCGAGTTTCAATCCCTTCAGGCGCAGGTTTCTCACGGCGTTCTCCAGCTCGCGCGCGGCGCCCTTTTTTAACGGATCAACGCTTGCGAACCCGATAAATCGCTTGGTTGTACTGCAAAGTTCCGCTACCTGCTCATTGGAACTCACGGCGTCCTTCCGTGCCCGCTCGCAAGCAATGGGCAGCAGTACTGCCCGCTCGATCCCGGCCACATCCATTTGCAGGAAGAACGTCTCAAGGGGCTGAAAGTTGTTCCCGATATTGAAGACCTGCCGGGCCGCGCGCTCATAGCTTGGATACTTCGCGACGAATTCGCGGATCAGGACAGGATGGGTATGGAAATCAATCATCGTTTCGCCTCCCTGGTCAGTCGCTGGTTGAAGAACTCCTCTTCGACGGCGGACGCAGGGGTAATGCCAAGTTTTCTCCGAGTCATCCAGGTCTGAATTGTTGGCTCCAGACCTTGCCCGGAACGTGAATCAGGGCCTTGACCACGCCGTCGCGATAGTCGGCAACGAGATCAAAGGCTGCCTTGGTGTCTTCAAGCGAGAAGTGGTGAGTCATCAACGGGTCGACGTTGACCATGCCGCTGGCTACCAGGCCGATGGCCGGCGCCACGCAGTGGTTCTGCCGGCGGACGTTCTTGATCGTCAGCTCCTTTCGTCTCAGCGTGTGGATGGGGAAGCTGATTTGATCCACCTCGGGGATGCCGATAATCAGCAGAGTCCCGCCGGGCTTGAGCAACGCGACACCCTGGTCCACGGTTTCCTGCTCGCCTGCGCATTCAAACACGAAGTCAACACCTAATGGTTCAGCGTCGCGGATGGTCTTCACGACGTCACTCTGCTTCGGATTCCCGGTCCACGCGGCACCAAGTTGTGAGGCCAGCTTCAGTCGCTCACCGATCAAGTCAGTGACGTACGCCCTGCAATCGACAGCCACGCGGCAGGCGAGCAGAACGCTGAGGCCAATGGGCCCCGATCCCAGGATTACAATTCTGGCGCCGGACACCAACTGCGAGATTCGTTGCGCGTAGACGCCGATGGAAAGCGGCTCGACCAGGACGGCCTGATCCACAGTCATGGAGGCCGGGATGGGATAGCAGCATTCCTCTGGCAGCACCAGATACTCAACGAGCGACCCTGCCAACTGGCCTGGCAAGCCCAGGAAACGCTGATTCCGGCAGGTATGAGCGCGTCCAGCCTGGCACTGATCGCAGTGGCCGCACGAGACCAGGGGATCGATGGCCACGCGTTGGCCCACTTGGAGGCCGCGGACTTCCGCGCCGACTTCCTGTACCGTTCCTGCGCACTCGTGGCCCACGATGAACGGATGCTTCACGACGGCCGAACCGATGCGGCCCCTCGTGTAATAGTGCACGTCGGAACCGCACACCCCGACGATGTCGATGCGCAAGAGGACGTCGCGCGGGCCTCTCAGCTGGGGTTCCGGGGTTTCGCGGATTTCCATTTCCCGGAGACCGGTCAGAAACGCAGCCTTCATGGATGCTCCTCGTTCTCGCTTATGGTATCAGGCGGTGGGCTGGGGCAAAGAACGCCGCAGCAAACCATCATACACGGCCGCTCCAAGGACCGCGCCTGCGGTAGGGGCGCGGAGGTACAGCCCCCGCTCATTCCCTCGCGGGCCCGGAATCGCTATGGAGCTGAAGCCTACAAGGTAACCGAAGACACGCGGGCCAAAATCACGGGCGGGATTCAGTGCCGCCATGCTGACCTGGCCTCCAATGCCGAGCCGGAGGGCCCCCGTTAGACCTACAAAGAGCGGCGCCAGATTGCTCTTGGGAGCGAGGGAGCTTCGATCGTCTCCCAGGGCGAGGACGGTCATCATGAGGATGCCGGCCAGCACGACTTCAACCAGGAAGGCGTTGGGGGCCGACACCTTGGCGAAATCCTCGGGAGTGATTCCTACTCCACCCGGATTGGGATAAAAGCAGCTAAAGATCATCAGCTTTTGGCTGCCCGGTCCCCCGATGGCTACGCCAGGTCTTGTTGCCGATGGTTCCCAGAAGCCATGCCAGTAGAAGTAAAACGCCGCCGAGGCCAGGAACGCTCCCACCGTCTGCGCCAGGCTGTAAGGGCCGACGTTTCGGCGGGGGAATCCGCAGAACAGGGCAAAGGCCACGGTGATGGGGAGATTGATGTGCGCGCCGGATACTGCGCCGGTCATGTAGATGGCAACCGTCACGCACAACCCCCAGAGAATCGCGGCCCCGATGGGTTCGAACCCATTCAAGAAGACGGCGGCGGCGCTGGTGGCGGCAAGAACCAGGATGAAGGTTCCGGCCAATTTGGCAATGCATTCTCCCAGGATCGAAGATCGGAGGGTGCTCATGCCTCCCCCTCAAAGGTTAAGCGCGAGGCGATGCTTTGAATCTCCTTGAGGGATCTGGTGTTCTCCAGGGCGGCCACCTGTACCGCCACGTTCCCGATCAAGGTGGATTCGCTGGACCCTCGGACGACCTCCAGACCGGTGGAGAGCGCAGTCAGGCGGTTGAGGGCCTCATTCTTGACACCGCCGCCGACGATGCAGACTCGCTCGATAGGCTTGCCGGTTGTTTGGCGAAGACCTTCGATGACTTCCCGGTAGCGACGGGCCAGGCTTCGAAAGACGATAGCTGCAAGCTCCCGCGGCCGAGACTCTTCCGGAAAGCCGCGCCCCTGCAATTCCGCATTGATCCGCGCCGCCATGTTTCCCGGAGCCAGAAACGTCTTCTCGTCGGAGACATCCACGAAGGGGCCTTCGACGGGTGTGTCCATACACTGGTCGGCCAGTCGAGCCGCCGTACCAGCGATTCCCTGCTCATTCCACTCGCGGAGAAGTTCCTGGACCACCCAGAGACCAATCACATTGCGGAGGTAGCGGATCGTATCCCCGACACCGCCTTCGTTCGTGAGGTTGAGTCGGTAGCCCAGCTCAGAGACGAGCGGTTCGCGCAAAACGGTTCCCACGAGCGACCATGTCCCTGAGCTGATGAAAGCCAGATTGTCGTGCGGGAAGGGAATCGCGCCCACGGCCGAGGCGGTATCATGGCAGGCTGGAGCGATCACCTGGGTGTTTGGGAGTCCGAGCTCACTCGCCAGAGTGGGTCGGAGTTTTCCGAGAATTGTTCCTGTGGGGACGATGGGCGGGAACTTGTCCAGGCTGAGCGCAAAGGCGTCACAGAGTTCGCGCGACCACGTCTTGGCGTGCGCATCCATCATCTGGGAGTTGGGCGCGTTGGTCCACTCAGCGAACGGGACGCCCGTCATCCGAAACAGGTAGTATTCGGGGGTCCCAAGCCACACCCAGGCTCTCTCCCATTCTTCCGGTGATTCTTCCAGGTGAGCGACGAGCCCGTAGAGGGTGTTCACGGGCATGACCTGAATGCCTGTGATCTCATAGATCCGTTTGCGCGGGAGGATGGTGAAGGCGCGCATCATCGCCGGCACGTTGCGTGGGTCGCGGAGGCAGAACGCCTCGCCAACGCGCTCACCCTCTCGATCCACGAGGATGTACTCGGCGCCCCAGGCGTCCAGGCCGATGCTCACGATGCGCCCGTGGGTTTCGGCCGCCGCGGCTCGAACGCCTGCGACGAGTTCGCCCCAGATCCGCTCCGTGTCCCACACGACGTGGCCACGCCGCTCTTCGTAGGCGTTTGGGAAGCGGTAGATCTCACGCACGGTCCCACGTTCACCGTTCCATTCTGCAAGCACGACCCGCCCGCTCGAGTTGCCCAGGTCGATGGCGACGATGTTTTGCGTGTTCCTCATGGATCTCGGCTAGCTCGGACACGTGGCGATCACCTCGTCAGCCCAACGCGGTGTTGACCTGCCCCCGTTTTCTGTACCAATCATAATGCGAGTTCCAGGGTAGCCTGTGCCGGCAATGGCAATTTTCATTTGACAGGTGTCAGCAAATCAATACGTTGAAGTGATATTCCAAGCGTGCGCCCGTCAGGGCTGCCGGATAAGGCCATTGGCGATGCCGCATCGGGGACTTCAATTGAAAACTGTCGACTTGGCGCCCCGCCCTGGAGTGGAACAGAAACTTCATAGGCCTCAGCTCCAGTGGCAAGAACCGTATTACTCCAATTCGTTTCTCGGTCTTTTGCAGTGAATTTGACAAGCACAGGTCTCTGTTTGCTGGCACCAAAGACGCCAAACTTCAGCACGGCGCTGCACTTTTTATCCTGACAGTCTTTTGGCACCGGCAAGCTAATGGTTGAGGCAGCACTTGACCAAACATGAGTAGGCTCAACACTGTGCCAACCGTCGCTGAGCACAAAACTTATGTTGTTGACGTTTGGCGTGATAGCAATTGGGTATTCAATACCCGCAAAAATTCTATTTTTCACGATTAGCTTGCCGTCTTCCGTTGAAAATGCAGGGCGAAGTCGAACGGTAGCAAACAGATCTGAGTCTGCGACCTCGAGATAAGGAACCTGTTTTAAATCGTGGATAGCAGACGAGAATTTCTGTTTTTGCTGAGAAGGGCACTCGAAATCCGGAATATTGTTTAAATCATCTTTTTCTTCATCAGTAAGGAGAATTCTTGTTTCTTCGACACAAGGCCAAAGATGTGCAGCCCCTAGTGTACTAAAGTATGGCATCACTATCACATCACTATCGCCATTTAGCAGAAGCAATAATATGTCCTGAACTTGGTTTTTATCGAATCGGCTATTAAACTTAAGCATTCCGGCTGGCCACTTTTTTTGGGCCTCAAACAAATTCTTGTCTCCGCCTATGTTGTATGTGTGGATGCCAAGTCTCGGAGCTAGATAGTTAACCATAAAATCATTACGGGGTGGAAGGAATGCAACAAGCTCATTGCGATGAAGCGACTTCTCAAGAGCAGCTACTAGCTCACGGTCAATATCGAAAAACATTTCGCGATTGGCCATGTATCTTGGCCAATTTTTGACTATGTTTGGAAGATTGAGTCCAATTAATCCAATAAGTGCTGCGGCCACAACAATATTACCCTTGGCATGCCTTGTACTAATAAGTAGCAATAACAACATCCAAAACTCGAAAATGCCTAGTGCCGACCATCTATATGATGCTCGCATTGCATTGAAACCTGGCAGGGTCTTGGATATCCAAGCGTTTCCCGTTGGCATGATGGCCATCTTGGGCGGCATAAGTGCACTTTGCCGTCCCGGTCTTGTTTGTTGCATCACGTCGGGTTTAATCGAGTTTATTTTTAGTGATGGTCCCAATGCCATATAAAAACCAAATAATGCCAACAACAATAATCCGGAGGCTATTTTTTTGTCATGACGAATACGCCACCAGCTAAACAGGCCGGCCAATACAATAGGGAGGCAAAAGGTGGTTGCCCAGACAGAGGCATCGCCAAAGTACAGCTTATTGCTCCGCTTCAAGCTTAATCCGAGAATATCAAATATCCAGTGCGTTCCATGTGTTGGAATTGCAGCAAAAGAAAGATCAAGTCCCCAACCCCTAAAAAAATCGATCGACTGGCTTTCAAACTCCGTTTTTGCAGTATACGAAGAGTAAAGAAAATAGGCCAAGGAAAAACTTAAAACATGGACTGGAATGCCAACTGTGAATAAGCGTTTTCTAAGGTCAGGAAAGACTATAACGATATACACACAGAGCAGGCTTGAGCCGACTGCAAACATCATAGAGCTGTAGCCATCCATGAACGCTGCGATCAGAGCCGCAGCCACATAAACTCCGACATATAAGATGGATGCTTTTGGCGATCCGGGGTTGGTCAAGAACAGATTCCAAGCGGCCAGGAAATAAAACGGCAAAAGGCCAATGCCTAATGAAAGCATGCTGTAACGGGCATGAGCCCAGATTATTGGCATGCTCATCCATAAGACAGCCCCCAATATAGCCAACACTCGCTGAACACCAAAAATTCGGCCAATTTTGTATGCTGAGAAAAAAGCCAAGCCCAGCCAAAGCGCAACCATACCTGAGTAGGCATCGGCCGGGTGTAGGCCCGATTTAATAAGAAGTGCGGCCGGCCAGCCCCCTGCCAAACCAAATGCTATTGCCGCCGGCGCTGGCGCACCGAAATTTCTTGCATAAATGCTGAAAATGGATTCGTTTATGAATGACTGTGAAAACCCAGTAGCCCATACGGCTTGACCTAGCGTAGGCATAGCGAAAAACGGCACTGCGCCGTGCAAAAAAAGTACAAATGCAAAAGCTGCCATCGCCAGAAACGCATCCCGGGTCAGGGATACTTGTTTCTCAGTCATGGACTATTCTCTCGCGATTATCCGAATTCATTATCATTGCAGTGATGTAGATCATTATATCCCCGCCTACTGTCACCATGCGCCCTAGTAATACTGCAAAAACCAGGTTCGCTTCACTGACTTCGCCTTTCAGTAGAAACAGCAAAACTAACTCCCGCACGCCGATACCGGACACTACCCCCCGCTGTATCAAACCGGGAGAAGTCGAGTTCTGCGCCGTAATCGTGTAAGCGTAGCGCAACAAAGATGATCCCAAGCAACGCCAAGGCACTGCCGGTCCAGTGAAGGGCTCGCCGCAAAATCGGGCTCATGGTAAAAGTTTTAGCCACGCGGACTACAAAGAAGCATGGTCCAGGGCAGCGGGCTCCTCACTTCGACGACATCGAAATACTTCGATACCAGTCCTATAAAGCCATTCTTTGACCAGTGCTGTATGTGCCCTGGGGTATTGCCCAAATGAGTGATGTATTTTCCTCGGGCTAGATTAAGCGCGCACCAGAGCGGCTCCTGGGGTACGGTAACGATCAGATGTCTGCCGACTACCCGCTGAAGTGCCTGCAAGCCTGCATCGGGATGCTCCAAATGTTCTAGCACCTCACTACAGACCACAAGATCTGCACTATCTCGGCGTGCATCTAGGTCGTAAATACTGCGTGGTCCAAAAAGCGGAGGTGACAACCCACATCCAATAGCGTTTTCGCGGGCCAGCTCAATGACGTGCGTGGAGAAATCGCATCCCCTAGCGGCCACACCCTGTTCAATCCAACGCAACACCCAGTAGCCTTCTCCACAACCGATTTCATGTATCGACTGAGGTGATGCCTTGGCAACAAGATCGGACAAGGCAGATTCGAACCCCTTCATCATCCATTTGACGATAGGGTTACGGGAGCCATACTTGTCGTAGGCATTTCCGACAACGATCCCGTTTTCTTTAGCCCCGCCTGAGATTTTGATACTCATAAAAGGCCCTTCGCGTAAACCGCAATCTGGTTCGCGCCGAACAAAAAACGGGAATAGGACACGAGCTTCAAGCCAGCTTGATTACCTGCCATCTCTAGTTTGGTGCGATCCAGTAAATCTTCGTGCTCCTCGTTGGCATGTTTAGAGAGGAGCCCAATAGCAGCTCCTAGATCGTGAACCCAGTCAACGGACGGGTGCGGCGTAGTAATCACAAGACGAGATGTCGGGGCATCGTCGAGGTGGGCTGCCAACGTCCGTAAGAACTCTGCTGGATCACTAACATGCTCTATCACGGCCAAGGAAACAATTGTGTCGAATCTATCGGACGAGGCCGGTAGCTCCGAGACGAAACGGTGTTTTGAGAAGCGCGAACTTGCCTGTTGTAATGACACACTGTCCATTTCTACACCAAGATATTGATTTGCGTGGATTAATCCAGCAAGCGCACCCGACCCACAGCCAAAATCAAGGATCCTTCCCTTCAAATAGGGGGCAGCTGCCTCAAAACGCTTTCTTCGTAAGTAGGGGGATAACAACCCCTCTGACCCTTGGTCAGCCATCTTCTCGACTCCCCAAATCAACGCTTTCGTTCTGGGGCAAAACGGCAGACTTGAAGCGAATGTCTTCAAGCAGCTTGCGGTTTGCCGCTAATAAGTCTGCTACAAACGCGATCAGCAGAGTCTGAAAGCCCATGCCAAGCAGTATTGCGGCGAGAATGAGCGACTGAACGTGGCCAGCGCCCTCACCGCCCAGGTATTTCCACAAGAAACGCAAACCAATTAGAAACCCTGCACCGAACAGAACCGCGCCAATCGTCCCGAAAAACCGGAATGGCCGGTAGATGACAAAAATGCGAACGATGGTGACGATGCTGCGCTTGATATACGACGGGATACTCTTGACCAAGCGTGAGGGACGAAGCTCTTCATTCACCCGGATCGGCACCGAGGTGATGGCCATGTTCTTCTGCCCGGCCTGGATGATGGTTTCCAGAGTGTAGGTATAGTCGTTGAACACCATCAGCCGCTGCGCGGCCGCGCGGCTCATGGCGCGGAAGCCGCTGGCCGCGTCGGGGACGTCTGTCTTGCTTGCCACGCGCACCACCCAACTGCCCAGCTTCTGCAACAATTTCTTTAGTGGAGAGAAGTGCTCGATGGTCTCAATAGGGCGAACACCAATGACCAATTCGGCGCGATGTTCAAGGATAGGCTGCGTAAGAGTGGGAATATCTTCAGCGTTGTACTGGTCGTCGGCATCTGTATTAACAATGACATCTGCACCCAGACGCAAGGAGGCATCTAGACCTGTCATGAATGCTTTGGCTAAACCTTGATTGCGAGTATGACGGACGATATGGTCAACGCCATTTTCCTTGGCTACACGCAAGCTGTCATCTTGGCTACCATCGTCTATGATCAGCCATTCTACGGCATCAAAACCAGGCACTGTGCGAGGTAATGCCGAGAGCGCAATGGAAAGAGTTTGCGCTTCATTGAAACACGGAATTTGAATGATTAGTTTCAAATGAATTACCTTGGCTTTTTTGTCAAAAATCATCCTATTTTAATCTGCGGGGGGGGAGTACGCAACCTCTCAACTTAGCATGAAGTCATCAAATCGGGATGCGTCTTTCCCCCGCCCCATCCCGCTGCGATAACTTCCCGACCTGAATGGCAAGATCTGGAGGTTGGCTGACCTGAAAGGTAAGGTAACGCTCCTCAACCTCTGGGCTGCGTGGTGAGGGGCATGTCGCGAGGAGTTACCTCGCTTCCAAAAGCTTTATGAGCGATACCAGAATCGCCCGGACGTTCAACTGCTGACCTTGAACATCAATGAGAATCCCGGATTCGTCGAGCCCTTCATGAAAGAGCACCAGTTCACCTTCCCGGTCGTCCCAGCGTATGCATATATTGAGGACACGCTACATTCGCTGGGCATCCCGCAGAACTGGATCGTGGATGCAAACGGCGTGGTGCGCTTGAAAGGGCTCGGGTATGACCCGAGTGAAGAGTGGGACGATGCGATGGTGGAGGCGATCGAGAAGAATAAACCCGAAGGTCAGACGAGCGTTCCTACCCGGCCTCCAAAGCAATAGCGGCCTGCATGTTCGTCAGCTCCCCTTTAGGGGCGCTTAGGCCAGCGCATGGCACCCCCTAGATCGGCTCCCGAAGATTGATCTGATCCGATCTGAAAGACCTTTCCTGGCGAACCCTCTCGTCCACGCCTTTACTCCTTCCGCGTAAACCTTGTGCAAGAACCATTCCTTTTCGAACTATCGAAGATATTGGGTGATGAAGATGACCTGCCCCCGTTTTCTGTACCAATCATAATGCGAGTTCCAGGGTAGTTTTTTGCTTTTGTTCTTCTCTCCGGGGCGGCTCGGGGGGGAGAGCCGCCCCGGCGCCTGCGAATTCTTGCGGGGTCCGATTCCCCAACGAAGTGTGGGGCCGAACCTCGTTGTAGTCCCTCCTCCAAGCCTCCATCGTCTCCCGAGCTTC
>JBEKAK010000099.1:0-18626 GCA_050018275.1 Terriglobia bacterium
CCGCTGTTTATCGGGTTTCACCTTGCCTCCTTGTTTATAGATTGAACAAGTAATTTTCCGCGATTTTCGCTCATTCTAGTAAACCACTACATATAGTGGTTTGCTTAAACAACCGGATAAGCATTAGGCGACTTAGGGGGAGAAATAGGGAGAACCCGCAGCAACCGTTTGCCGATGAGCCACTTGGAGCATCATTGGTGCTGGGGACTTGTGCCTGCCCAATTCGCGGCGTTCATGCTGCCGCTATGGTACGGAGCGTAGCTGGGCTGCCCCTTCCGGCAGGATAGCGATACGGTGACAGCAGGAAAATCGATCCAGAGCCACCAGGGACGGTGGGGTGTCTAACAAAACCGCATGGCAAGGCCCCGGTCAGCCCAGCCCTGAAGACGCCTCGCCCCTACCGGGCCTTGCGGCCCTCGCTGGAATTTCGAAACGACAGTCGATGTGAGCAGGTTGTCGGAGCGAATCTACTTCAGCAGGTACTCCTGCAAAAACACGACGTCGGCATAGAACAGGAAATCCTGGTTCGGCTTCTTTTGGTAGCCGTGTCCCTCGTCTTTGGCCATCAGATACCACGCCGGAGTTCCCTCTTTCTTCAGGCCCGCGACGATCTGGTCTGACTCGCTCACGGGCACGCGCGGATCATTTTTCCCCGCCACCACTATCATCGGTTTCTTGATCTTGTCCAGGTTGTTCATGGGGGCGATTCTTTCGAGAAACTCCCGCATCTTCGGATCGCGCTCGTCGCCATACTCGACGCGGCGCAAGTCGCGGCGGTACGCCTCGGTATGCTCAAGAAAAGTCACCAGGTTCGACATGCCCACGATGTCGATCGAGCAGCGGATGCGGCCGCTGTAAAACGTCGATACGGCCAGGGTCATGTGCCCGCCATAGCTTCCGCCGGTCACGGCAATGCGGTCCGCGTCCAGGTCCGGCCGCCTGGCGATCCAGTCGAAGAGCGCGTTGATGTCCTTGTAAGAATCCTGGCGTAGGAAACCGTTGTCGAGCTTGGTAAACGTTTTGCCGTAGCCGGTGGAACCTCGCACGTTGGGAAAGATCAGCGCGATCCCCAATTCGTTCAAATAATAATTCTCGCGTCCGAGAAAACCCGGCCGCGACTGTCCCTCCGGCCCCCCGTGGATATCAATCAGCACCGGGCGCTTGCCTGAAAACTTGGCGGGTGGACGATAGAGAAAACCTGAAATCATCTTTCCGTCGAAGGTCTTCCAGCGGACAAGCTCCGCTTCCGGAAATGCTTCCGTATTGACCGCCGTTTCGCTGGTGGTCCAGCGCTCCACCTTGCCGGCGGTGATGTCGAGCGAATAACAATCGCCGGGCGAGCGCGCCGTTGTCAGTGCAAATGCCAAGTCGTGATTGTTGCGGTGCCAGAGCAGGCTGCCCACCAGGCCGACGGGCAGTTTGGGCACCGGCAGCTCGCCGCCCGAAGTGGTGTCGAGCAAGTGGAGAGCGCTGAGACCATCCTCGTTGGTCACAAAGGCGATCCACCTGCCGTCGTATGACAGGACGATATCATCAACATCCCACGGAATGTTGGAACTCAACACCTTCATTTGCTTAGCCGCGAGATCGATATAGACGAGCTGCTGAAATTCCGAACCCTTGTCGGTAGTCAGATAGACTCCCTTGCCGTCCTTGCTGAATCGCGCGTTCCTGTAAGCGACTTGTTCGTCCGTCCTCCGCGGCGTGAGGGCAGTCTTCTCACCGGTGGCCGTATTCACCAGCCACACGTAGGTTTCATTGACGGAGATCCATTCGATCAGGAGGATTTTCTTGTCATCGGGAGACCAGTCCTCCGGGCTCCATCCGCCGCCAGAGAGTTGGGTGAGCAGATGATCCGTCTTGGGGTCGGCGGGATTCATCACCCAGAGGTCGGTATCCTGGCCGGTCCGCCGCGTGGAGGTGTAGGCGATCAGGTCGCCGCTGGATGACCACGGCCCCAAAAGATTCCTCGACTTTCCGTCCGTAAGCAGCACGCTGTCGCGTGTTGCGAAATCGTAGCGGAAGAGCTGATACCACTCGCCGCCGCCGACGTCTTTTGAAAAAACGAAGTAGTCGCCCCCGCGGGGATGGAAGCTTCCGCCGTGAACCGGTTCGGTGAAAAAAGTCAGTTGCTGGCGCGCGCCGCCCGGCATCTTCACCAGGTGGGTTTGATAAGTGTTCCCGAACCGAGTGCCAATCAGCATCTCGCGGCGCTGCGGGTGCCAGTCTGACGGAAAAGCGGCACGGTTCTCGGCATACCGCCCCGCCGTTTCGGCGAGCGAGGTCGGAATCGCCGGGACATTGTCCAGCACCAGATTGTCGGGCGGGGCGAGCACCGCCTCTTGCGCCAGTGCTTCGACGGCAGCCAGCAACAAAAGCGCCACTAACAAGCCAAGCCGACTAAGACGCAGCTTCATGGTGACTCCTTCGCGAAGTTTTTCGCCTTGATTTCCCTGCGCACCAGCACCCGTCTCCATAGGCATCTGCCGTTCATGCCTCTTCATGGCGTAGGTGATCGCTGTGCCGGCCCTTCCGCTAAGCTGGCTTCGAACCGAGAGTGAAGCGAACGGTCTTTTCCGCTCCTCCTCGCCGACAGTTTTCATCTCCACTCGAACCGAAAGGATTTTGGCAAATCCGTCGCGTCGCCGGAAGCGGCGCCGCACTCCTTGTGCGCCATGGCCCGAAGCTGGAACACCCCCGAATTTCCCATTCTAGCTCCGAACAGCCTCACACAGTACACCGTCGAGGGATTCCAGCGTACTCCTTCTTCTTTGGCTGGATCCTCCACCTGCGCCACCACCCGCTGGGCAGTCTTTCCAGGTCGCCGTCTGCTAAACAAACCGCTTGTATAAAACGTAGGCCCAACACGAACAATGATAGCGTGGGACCACCCAGCAGAAGCCCAACGCTGGTCCCGAGCCACCGCGTCAACCCGGAAATAGTCACTTGGCCGCAGAACGGCCTACTCGTAGAAGTGTAACCCCGACTCCCCTGAAGTCCCTTCAAGGAAGTTTGTGGTGGCACAACACGCGCTGGGATTGATCGCGAGTAACGCCGTAGGGTAGAGCGAAGTCGCTCAACTCCTGTATCGTCGCCTACACTTCCACAATCGCTCGGCCCTCAGGGCAACGAACAATCCTTGGGCTCAATACCGATGCTGTCATTGACGGCGCACCGGATCCGCTGTTTGCATCCCAGGTAGCGCTCCGTCACCTGAATCGAGACATGGCGAAGCAGGAACTGGATCTACTCCAGTTCCCCTCCCGCCGCATGAACAATTCTGCTATAACTTCCGTAAAGCACCCTGGGGCTGAAAGGAGTACCGCTATGTCCGCTTGCCGAACATCGCTTATTGCCTTTGTAGTTCTCTTGCTTTTCTCTATCCCCTCTTCCGCAACGGATACTGAGCTGGCTCTCGGCAAGGCTCAGGACGGTGTCCTGACCGCAGGCAAAGCGCAGTCCTTTGTCGTCTCACTTAATGCAGGGGACTTTGCCCAAATCAAATTGGACCCTCATGGAAAAGAACTGGTCGTCATAACCTACGATCCGTCGGGCGACAAGTTTCGCGGGACCGCACTTGGACCTGACGAGGGCAAGTTCAACTTCGTCGCGGATCGCCCAGGCACTTACCGGGTTGGCGTTTCAGCCAAAGACAAGACTGTAGAGGCGACCTACACGATTACACTCCACAAAGTCGTGACGCTCACGGCACGGCTCGCTCCTCCGAAACCAGTTTATGAAAGCCTGCGGATGAAAGCTCTAAAAGCCTCTGTCGAGAGTGGAAAGCCGGGAAGTGTTGACGCATTCTGGGAAGAAGTTAAGAAACAAGGCGCCCCGTTGATCGAACCGCTGGCTGGCAATGACAAGAACATGTTAGTGACCTTTCTTTGGAGAGGAACACCGGACACACACAACGTTTTCGTGCTCCGGTTCCCTTATGCCGCAGACAAACCAGACAACTATCACATGATCCGTTTGGGGGAGACCGACGTTTGGTACAAGACCATCGAAGTTGGGAAGCGAATGAGATTCGATTACAGACTTGCCCCCAATGTTCCCACCTCCTTCGGAACCCCACCAGACTTTGATCAAGACGCAATCGCGATGATTGCGGCGGCCTCAAGGCCGGACCCGCTAAACCCGAAACGCTGGCGTATTGATGTGGGGAGTTTGGATTCTCCTGAGTACCTGGGCAATTCAATCGTCGAAATGCCGAACGCGCCAGCGCAGCCGTGGCTCGCAGAAAGGGCGGGTGTTCCAGCTGGCCAGGTTGAAAAGCATCGCTTCAAGAGCACGTTGTTGAAGAACGAACGCGAGATTGCGGTTTATATTCCGCCGGGATATTCGAAAACCGAAAAGCCGTATCCGCTTCTCCTCCTTTTCGACGAAAGCGCCTATCTAGGCGACAAAAATCAGAAAGCTCTCGTACCCACGCCCACGATCCTCGACAACCTCATTTCGGAAAAGCGTATTTCACCGATGGTCGCGCTTCTTGTCGGCAATGCGGCCGGTGCACGAAGCCGCGAGCTTACCTGCAATCCTGTCTTTACCGACTTCCTCGTCTCCGAACTCCTTCCCTGGGCGCACGGTCTGTACAACTTCACGACCGATCCTCGCCAGACAGTGGTCGGCGGTTCCAGTTTTGGCGGACTAGCGGCCACCTGTGCCGGGCTGCGCCACTCGGAAACGTTTGGAAACATCCTCTCGCAGTCCGGTTCCTACTTTTGGACTCCGCCGGGCAGTAACAATTCCTATTCCGAAACAGATCCCGAGAACTGGATAGCCAAACAATTCATCCTGAGCGCCAAGCTGCCGCTTCGCTTCTACCTGGACGCCGGCAGCGATGAAATTGACTTTGGTGACGGCAGCAGTTCCATCCTCGTTACCACCCGGAACTTGCGCGATGTGCTGCTCGCGAAGGGTTATGACGTCCGTTTCCAGGAGTTCGCCGGCGGCCACGATTACCTGAGTTGGCGTGGCACGCTCGCCGACGGCCTAATTCTGTTAATGGGCAATCCCTCAGTGGAACCACGACAGGAATCCGCCGTGAAACCCTAGCTCAAAGGCCCAATTCAATCGTTTCTGGAGAATCCGACAATCGCGGATGTGTCGTCGGCCACTCGGAAAGTACTCTCCGGCTGTTCGCGGAGGAATTTATACGCTCGCCTCACGGCAACAAGCAGCCGCTCAAATATTTCTGGCTCGGTAAATGGTTCAGGCTGTAAAGCTGACTTGTCAGAAACTAACCCACTACAAGAAAATCCAAACTGTGCCACCACCCAGCGAGAAGCCCTTTGACAAAACGTTTACGACCCGCCGTATAGTTGGGCTGTATGAAGAAAAACCCAACCAGTCGGAATTGGGAATCCGCCGGAAAGGGTTTTCGAGAAGAGGTTGAATCATGAGCGCAGTAGACCAAACGAGACCACAGCGAAAGGGGAAAATGCTCACTCCTAAGAGTGTCCAGGACCGCGTCATTGCTCGGAAAATGGCTGGTCAGAGCAACCGGCAAATAGCGCGCCAACTCGGTCTCCACCACGGAACGGTTGGAAAGATCCTCTCTCAGGCAGAAGTCCAGATGATGTTGAACGAATACCGTCAGTGCGCCATCGAGCTGGTGCCTAAGGCGATCAAGGTCTGCAGCTATCGCCTGGACCGCAAGGACGGGAAAATCGCCGTCGAAGTTTTGAAGGGCACGCAAGTCTTTGTGACCGAGCAGGACCAGAACGTCACTCACAACGTCGCGCACGATTTTGACGGGTGGACCGATGAACAAATCGAACAATACATCAAGACGGGCGAACGGCCCGAGATCATCAAGACTTAGCCCAAAGACAAGGCTTACCAGGGCGGAATTGGAACAGTTCGGGCGAGCCAGAATCGAGTTGGAGCAGCGACGGGAGATTCGTCGCTGCCTAGATAGGAGCGCAGACCCACCTGGGGGCCGCTTTACTGGCTTCAGATTCACACCAAGACCTTCGACGAGCACTGGCAGGAGAAAGGCACGCAACCTTATGCCCGCTTTCCCTCGATGCCCTATTTTCCAAGGCTGTTTCAACTACTGCAAAGCGAAAGACGGCTATTCCTACCGAAGTCCCGCGAGATGCTTCTGTCCTGGGCCGTCATTGGGTATGCGGTCTGGCTGTGCCAGTTCTTCGAGCGCACGCGGGTAATTGTCCAAGCTCAGAAGCTAGAAAAGGTCATTGATCTCATCTCTGGTCGCGGAAATCCGGGGTACGCGAGGACCCTCTACGAGCAGCAAGACCAGTTCCTGAAGGACCGGCATCCACTAGTGAAGCCCTCTACCGAGATGCCCGGCGATATGCTGGCCTGGGCGAACGGCTCAACCCTGCACGGGGTCCCAAGCGGAGGCGACCAAATCAGGCAATACCACCCAACGGTAGCCATCTTCGACGAGGCCGCGCACTTGGACGAATTCGCCGAAGCCTACGGAGCCGCAGAACCCGTCGCGTCACAAATCATCGCGGTATCGAGCGCCGCACCATCATTTTTTGGCGACGTATGCACTCAGATACTGGAGGAAGCTGGGAAGTAGCGGAATCCAGTACCCCGCCAGAAAGCTGGCCTTTGCGAACATGCGAGATTACGGCAGAGTTTAGCCTGAGGCACGATAGAATTCGACTTCCTAAGGCTCGACGAGGACAGCGCAAACTGGTTTTCCGGTGTACCGGAAATCGCCAGACCCAATCCCCAAATCGCCCATCCGCCGCTCAGCCAGGAGAGCGTTGGTTCGCGCGTGCCGCACCTCGGCCTGCCCCAACCCCTTGGGGACGTGTACCAGGAGGTGATTGAGGAGCAATGAGGCGGGCAAGCCGACTCCGGGGTTGTCAAGAACCTTTGGGCGGAGAATTAAACACGAGAAGCAAGCCTACGGAAGCGAGTAACAGGGTGACCCATTCCACTACAAGTCTTCCCAAGTTCAGGTGAGCTTCCAAGTACACGCCTTTGGTCACCAAATGCGGGCTGGAAAATAAAAAGTGGAAACCGATCTGCCTGGAAAGTTGCACCCCATAGGCATGAACATTGTATTGCCAAGGCGGGAAAGCGCCCATGAGCAGAGCGGCGACGGTGGCGCCGATTAGCACGCGCTTCTGTGCTCGGTTCATTAGTAAGGCTCCGGTGAGACCTGCTCCGGCCCGCCACTCCGATAGGGACCAGTTGCCTGATCGCGGACACTGAGGGACTACGGCTTGAGCGTCACGTTCTGATCCCCCTCGAAGAAGCGTTTCCTGTCGATCTTCCTCGTTCTTGCACTGCCCAGCGGCACGGGATGTAGCGTTACCTCGTATCTGGTCGTATACCCAGGCTGATCGTCAGTAGGTTCTACAATTTCGAAAAGAAGCGTGCTTTCAAACTCAGAGTAGTCCGTTTCTCGCAGGAAATCGCTGCATTTGGGCACCCAGTCGTACCCAGAAATGAAGCGAAGCAGGTAGGTTCCCGGCTCTAGGCCCGTTACGGTGTATACGTCTCCGGCTTCGATGTACACGAACCTCGCCGTCCTGCCAGTCGCGCTTTCAACAAGACGAACCGCAGCGTCGCGGCTCCTTCCGTTAGTAATTGTGAGTATGCACGATCCAATCAGCTCCTCGTCCGGTTCGACTCTCGCACCGGTCGGTAACCGTTCTACCCGCTGGCCCTCGGCGCAAGGAGGAATAAGGATTGGCTGGGCGGCCTCCAGCGTTGAGGGGAGAGGCGCGACGACATTGGGGTTTCCAGGAGCTGATGGCCAATTGCGGGGAGAACGCGAGAGTCGCGGAATCGGTGGAATGGGCTTGATGTGGGACTGCTCAATTGCACGAGGTACTGCCGCGGGAGGCGGCGTGGCGGCTTGGTCTGTGCTGGGCGAAGGGCCCAGCTTCACTTCTGTTGGCGTTTTGGACCATGGCCCGACTAGGACCAGAACGGTTGCACCTACCGCAAGCAGCACGCCGCCGACTACTGTTGCCCTCGTCAGACGACGGCTACCGGAGGTCGGTTGGGTAACGTGCCGGGTGAGGCGCATATTAGCAGGCGGGGACGTGACCTGCTCAACTCTCGAAGGATGGCTGGGGTATGGGGGAGCTTTACACTCGAGTGAGAGGATTGCTCCGCATTTCCGGCACCGGAGGCTTCGACCGGCGTGAGATTCATCGGCGTGGTAGGGTTCCCCACAAGTGCAGCGTATGTCTATCATCGGGAGCCACTCCGACGCTTGCCTTCTTTGTCCCCCGCTAATCTGCTCGTGGTAATTCTGCTCGTGAGATTCTACAAACCTATGGGTGGTCAATCAACAGAAATTCTTCCGCGCATTGGGCCAACGCATCCGCGACTAGCGGAAGAAGCGGGGGTACAGCCAGGAGGACATGATTTCATTCGGCTTCTCTGCCCGACATTGGCAGCAGATCGAGGCGGGGCGGCCAATCACGGTGACCACGCTACTGCGGATTTGCGACACACTCCACGTCCCGATGGCACGACTTGTCCGAGGGTTGGACAAGCAAGCCTCGGGCGACTGAAGCACCTTAAAGGAAAGAACTTCCGACGATAACCCAAGCGCCCGCAGTCATTCGTCTCCATATACCAAAGCGGGGAACGCAGGGTGGATTTAGGCGAACTCCAGGAATTTGCCCGCCTTTACCGTAAGCCTCTAAACTTCTTCGTGCGCTGAGCTTCGCTCCCGCGAGCCCAGGAGAATCCTGCCTTGCTCTTAAGGGCTCCGCGGGTTCGGGGGGGATTCACACGGACTGCGGCGATAGACTGGCCGGTGCTTGTTCTGGAAATGATGGCTCTCACCGCATTGTGCGGCCACCTCAAACTGCCGCCTCTCCCCCTTGACGGTCATCTTTACGAAAACGAGATCGCCCCCTTCCGTCCGCCAGCGTGTCTCACGTGACATTCGCATATATACTTGAAGGGATGGGTACAGTTCTTCTTGCGTTTGGCTCTGCAATCGTCGGAGCGATTCTCGGAGCGTATCTGCAAGAACGGTGGACACCAGACCCTTCCGCTGAGATCGCAGCCCTGCGTCAGCAGGTCGCCGCTTTCCAGCAACGCATCGAGACGATGGAACAGGAGCGCGCCGATTCCGAGAACTTCGCGCTCACCATGTCACTCCAGCAGGCAGTAGCGGGAAACTACATAATGGTTGTGAAGAATGATTCCGATGAGGAGGTTGCGGTTGAGTTCGTCAACCTGACACGCGACGACGTGGAGCTATCGAGAGCCAGCAAGCCGACGCCAACCGACGATTGGAGGATCGCGCCCCGCACTGGAAAGCAAATCTATTGGGCGCCGCAGCCCGACCCCACGGCAACGTTGATGATGACGGAGCCGAATTTAGGTAGCGGAACTGTCATCGCCATCCAGCAGGTGCTCGTTTGCAGGATTCGGGGCAAGCCGAAGGCGCTGCGACGGACGCAACTCGTAACGGTTGACTATCTCAACCACCAAATGACGCCGATTTGCCCGTAACGTCCCGCACGCGCGGGCGGCCGATCTGCGGCCGAGCCACGTACGCGCGCATGGTGGTTCCGTCTCCAACCTGCAAAGTGACCCAGTCCGTCTGAATTTCTGCCATGGATTTTCCTCCCGATCCGAGTCTGCCATGATGACGATGGTATTGATGCCCGTAATTGTCTTCCGCGCAGTTCACGCACCCAGTCAACCTCCACTTTATTACAAAATTCCTTACTTCAGAAACAGGGCGGCCGACGGGTCCCTGCGGCGCTTGGAATTCAATCCGGGTTCACCTGAAGCACTAAACAATCCCACGGTTTGCAGCGTTTACTCGACCACGACCACGGAGTAAACATTCTCGCCCAGAACTTTCGCATCCTGCTTGAGCGTCAACACCAATTGGTAACCGCCCGGCGCAGTTTCAGTGGGTAGCGTGGAGTAGAGCTTCGGAAGTTGCAGCACTCCGTCAGAGGGAATGGCTTCCTTCGCCTTCTCACTGGCCAGCGCGAAGTCCTTTCCCTGGCCGCGCAGATGGACTTCATACGTCACGTTTTCCAGCGCGCGGTGCTCATCATTGATCACCCACAAATCCAGAGGGATGTCGAGGCCCACTTCGCCGAGGTCCTGCGGGTCTTTGCCCTTGCTCCACACGGTGCGGTCGAGTTCGGCTTCGATGAGCACAGGCTGGAAGGCCTGCTGCACGGCGAAATAACCCTGCTTGGGTTTGCGCGCGTAGCTGACCACTGACCAGGTGATGGACGGCCAGCAATCTATGAATTGAAATTGGAAGAACGACCCAATTCGCGTGTACTTCGCGCGGCGGTAATGCTCGATGGCGAACTTCAGGAGATCCGCCTGGTAGCGTTGCGAGTTCTTAACAAACTCCGGCCAGCTCGTGGGCATGGGAAGCTTCGCGTCCTTAAAGGTTTGCGCATACTGGAAATCGTGGTAGGCGAGCTTTTCCCAATCGGGCGGCCACGCGTCCCCGAACATCTCGCGAACTTCGTCGAGCGCGGGCAGCGCTTGTGCGCCGAGCTCCGAGATGATGGGCCCACGCGGGGCGGTTCGGTAGTTGTGAAAGTCACCTCCGTACCAGCCGTCGTAGATGTGCTCCTTGAACGCCGAGACGGGACGCACCGGCCGCGAGGAATCTTCCTGCGCGCCGACTCGCGCCAGGAAAGGATCGAGCACATTCACGTTGTAAGCCGTCGATTCATTCTGGCAGACCCAGGTGATGATGGAGGGATGGTTGTAGAACTGCCGGATCATGTCACGGAGCTGGCGCGCGGCTTCCTGCATGAGCACGTCCGCGTGGGTGTAATCCCATTGCAGGGGAAAATCCTGCCAGGCAACGATGCCAGCGCGGTCAAACGCTTCGTAAAGCTCGTGGCGATTCATGTGGACGCACACCCGCACACCGTTGACGTGGGCGTCGCGAAGCAGCTTGACATCCTGCGAGATTCGTTGCGGCGTGTAATGCGCCAGCCACATGTCGGGCACGATGTTGGTGCCTCGAATGAAGAACCGCACACCATTCAGCCGCCACTCGCCGGTTTTCTCATCCAGGGCGACGCTGCGCACACCAAAGTTGACGTCGCGGCGGTATACGGTTTCGCCCTGCGCTGCGACCGCCAGCTTGCAGGTGTAGAGGTACGGGTCTCCCAGGTCCCAGGTCCACCACAAGTGAGGCTGCTCCATGGGAAGAACCAGGACTACGGTTCCAGCGGTGGTGGCGAGATCAACAGGAGAAGTCACTGTCGCCCCGCCCGCTTCGGCGCTCAGGCTGTAGTGACCCGGTTTGTTCGCGTGGACCTCGGCCGTGATGAAGACCTTGGCATCCAACCCTTCGTCCTTATCATGGCCGGGAGTGAGTTTGCGCTCGTATAGAAAGGGCTGGATCTTAACGTCGCCCAACCAAGCCACCCGCCGCACCTCGAGCTCCACGCTGTTCCAGATGCCAGCGGAGGTTCCATCCTGGCCGGTTTTCATCAGGACGCTTCCCGGCTTGCAGTCCCAATGCGAGAGCACCCCCTTGATCAGCCGCTTGTGGTCCGGCCAAACGGTCCCGGGCTCTTCGAGCGGCGCATCCACGGTGACGGCCAGATGATTGTGGCCGCGTTTGAGTTGCATCGTAACGTCGAATTCGAAGCTCTGGAAATAACCCTCGTGGCGGCCCACGGGCGATCCATTAAGTTCGACGTCAGCGAAATAATCAACTCCGTGAAAAATCAGAAAGACACGGGCGCCGGTGGAGGGCGGTTCGTCGAGATCGAAGTTGCGCTCAAAGCGCACACGGCCGTTGAAATTCGCGAGACCACTCAGGTGCCAGTTGGAGGGGATCGTCATCTTCCCGGAGGGCGGCAGGTCTGCCTTGTCTTCCACAATCGAGCCATCCG
Organism: Terriglobia bacterium; assembly: GCA_050018275.1. GTDB lineage: Bacteria > Acidobacteriota > Terriglobia > UBA7540 > UBA7540 > Bog-366. The sequence goes on from JBEKAK010000099.1 coordinate 11,853, forward strand.
CCTTGAGCGTCGTGCGCGCTAGAGGCTGGTAACTCCAGATCCCATCCAGCCAGGTTTGGTGGAGGTTGCCCGCGTCCTTGGCTGGCGCGGGAGTAGTCGTAAGAAGCGACGCGAGCAGAAGAGCTGTGAAGGTGAGGCGCATGATAGGACTTCTCCTTAGCCGGAATTTCCGTTTTCGTCTTCCCGCTGACCAGTAACATATGCCCGACCGCCTCAGTATTCAACGCTCCAGCCAGGTTTTGCGCGAAGGCTTCTCGGCGGCTGCCCGAACGTTTCCATGAAAACGTCGAGATCGGAAGCTGTGTTGAATCTCCTTTTGCTTCCTTGCGCGAGCCCGTTTGTTCGAATCATCACACTGTATCAAAAGGTGTGGAAACCAGGGCTGCCAAACTGTTGAGACACCAATCTCGGCGTTGGCAGGGTTCAGCCGTATCAAAGGATTGGATTTGGCACTGCAAGTTAGGGGGGAGGCTTACGCAAGGCAACAGGTCTTGGAAACGCAGGGGGCGATCGTTGACACTCAAGGAGAGGATCAGGTTGCGGGCGGAAAACAGAGGGAAGAAGGCGTCGCCCAGTCGTGAACGATGTCTCTCGGGTTGCACACACCCCAGCTTCTTTCTTATCCCCTATACCTTTATGAGTACCGTCCTGGGCAGTTGTATCTCGTGCGCTATAGGAAGAAACTCTCCCACGTACATCTGGTGAGTCGCGTAAAGGGCGTGCGCGTCACTTGAGGTGCTACCTCTCCCGGGTCGAAAATGGCCATACATTGCCGAACCTCGAAACCCTGGAGAAGTTGGCAAAGGCACTTGGTATTGAATTGTACCAACTGTTCTCCGAGGGCGATGGAAAGCCATCACCCGCCCCAGTGGGAAGTGAACAACTTTATTATTTAGGCGAGAAAGACCTGGTAAGAGTCTATTTCTCCTTGTCGCCCGCTGACCGCACACTTCTGCTTCTCATAGCAAGGAAGATGGCAAGACTCTCTCGCCAAAAAGAGAACTCCTGAGGACTGGCGATCGTACCCAGAGACGCAGATACAAGAGTGTCGTGCCCCCGCAAATCTCAACACTCAGGGCCTCGGATTTTAGGAAATCACGGCTCCCGATCCGTGGCGTGAATCGATGCCCCCGCCAGGCTTTGGAACCTCCAACTGATCCAGGGCCAGTCCGTTCCACCAAAAAGAAGCGGACTCTTGCCAATGGGAAATCTCATCGTTGTGCTGTGCACGGTTCTGGTCGTAACAAAGGAAGCAGGGTGCAATGCCCTGCACTCCAGTGCAGACCGCATTCATTAACTGCCCGTAAACGAGGTTACGGGCAATATCTTCGTAGGTTTGACCTTCTCTGCGACGCTAGAAACGCCGCCAAACGCGGCTGCGGGGGATCCTACGCTAGTTTTTCCCTCGCCAGGAAATAACAAATCTGGCTTGCAGTTACTCCTTTTGAGGCTTGCGTTAGATTCCGGGTCGTGCGTACCGCATATCGTAGACCTTGTAGTCCTTGGCTCTAACGGTGTGGGCGCTTGATCGCCTATAACCTGGGGAATCTCTGGCGGCGGCTGGTGCTGCCGAAGAGGATCGACCACTGGTCGCTCACCAGCTTGCAGCAGCGGCTGGTGAAGGCGGGCGACCGGCTGGTGAAGCATGCTCGGTACTATTGGCTGCTCTTGGCCGAGAGCCATCTGACCAGGCGACTGTTCGGAGCCATGCTGAGCCGGATCGCGGCGCTGCCCCTGCCGGACGGTTAGCGAAACAGGAGAGAGGGCAATTTTAGGTGCTCAGAAGTGGTCGGGCCGGATGAGTGTCAGCGGCGAGGCCGGCTGGGGCGGGCAAAACCCGCACAGCGACTCAGCAGAACGGCCAAAACGAGCCGCACTACCACCTCAAAGGGGCCCGGGCGATTTTCGTTTGACACGACAGGGCAGGAGGCTTAACTTGTTGGGCGACGGGGAAGCTCAAAATGGTAATTGTGGTTAAGATAGCTCTTTTCCCCGGGGGCGAGGTGCCGCACTATGTTTGCGCGCCATAGCCGCTTGATGGGTGTCCTTTACCTCTGCGCAGATCTGCTTCTGGCGCTGGCGAGTTTCGGGTTGGCGCGTGAGATTCGCGCCCACCTCCCGATTACGCCGCCTTTTATCCCGCTTTCGCATTATCCCGGGATTGTCCCCTTGGCCGTCGCCCTGTGGATCGGGGTTGGCTTGGCGGCAGGAATTTACCGCGAGGTGCACGAGGAGGACCTGCGCCGCACCTTCGGCGACCCCCTCAAGGTCAGCCTCGTTTCCACCACCCTCCTTTTCGCGGTTACTTTCGCCCTCAAGCTGGAATTTATCAGCCGGCTGCTCTTGGGGTTCTATGCACTAATCGATCTCTTCCTGATGATCTGCTTCCGCTTGGTCGCTCGCCATTTCGCGGCTCCCTTGCGGCGAAGCGTGGCGGGTTTCCGCAACTTTCTTCTCGTCGGTGAAGGCCCCGACGCGGCAGAGATTGCTCGCACGCTGGAAGCTAATGCGACCCGCGGCATGCGCCTGTTCGGTTTTGTTCACGTGGGGGCTGGACTCGCGGGCGCGGAGTCGCTCCCGAGGGGGCTCACCAAGTCCTACACGACGTTCACCCTTCATGAACTCCCGGCGCTGCTGCGCCGCCACGTCATCGATGAAGTGATTTTTGCCGTAGCCAAGGAAGAGTTGGAGAAGCTCGGAGAGACCTTTCTCATCTGCGACGAAGAAGGCGTCAAGACATGTGTCCTCCTCAACTTCTTTCCGCACGTCATTTCCAGGGTCTATCTCGAGCGCCTGGGCGACAAGCCCCTGCTGACTTTCTCCGCCACTCCCGAGGACGAATTGCTGCTGCTCAAGCGGGTTCTCGATATCGTCATGGCGCTCATCGCCCTGCTGGTGCTCTCGCCGGTTCTTCTGATTCTGGCTGTATTGGTCAAACTCACTTCGCGCGGCCCTATGTTTTTCTGCCAGACGCGCTGCGGCCTGGGTGGACGAAAGTTTACGCTCTATAAATTCCGGTCGATGCAGCCAGACGCCGACCTCCATCGCGATGAACTGGACGCGGTGAACGAGCTGGACGGCCCTGTGTTCAAGATCAAGAATGATCCCCGGTGTACGCCCATCGGGCGCGTCATGCGCAAGTTTAGCTTCGATGAACTCCCTCAATTGTTCAATATTGTAAGGGGAGATATGTCATTTGTGGGGCCCCGGCCCCCGCTTCCCGAGGAAGTGGAGAAATACGAGCGTTGGCAGCGGCGCCGCCTCCGCATGCAGCCTGGGCTGACATGTCTATGGGCGCTGGAAGGGCGCAGCCAGCTCAGCTTCCGGCGCTGGATGGAGCTGGATGTGGAATACATCGACCACTGGTCGGTGACGCTCGATTGGAAAATCCTGCTGAAGACAATTCCGGTCGTTCTGCTTGGGCGCGGTGCGAGCTAGGAAGAAGGCCGGTACGCACACGCTTGCAGGGGTTTCGCCCTTGGCAGGATCTCACCAGCCCAGCCCCTGCGCGGAGCCGCGCGAGGTTGGCGGGTGGTGCACCAAACCGGCAAGAACCACGAACCCAACACCGACCGGGCACCGAGACTCCGTTTGTTCTTTCACGAGGCCGCCTTAGCTCGGGTCCTCTTTTATCGGCCAGAAGTTCTCGACAACCAGGATGCGGTAGGAGGCTGTTTACGCTTGGAAAGCCTGTTTTGTGCCAGGCAAAGACAGTTCTTTTTCCTTGCATCGCGAGTTTGCCTCACGATCCATTGCCGCGCGGCCAAAGCAAGGCCAGTTGTGTCACCGGAAGAGCACGCAGCGCCGCCAACACGGCGAAATACACCACGCTCCCCGCTCCGCAAATGCCGCACGGGTAGACAAAATCCTGAGAGGCCGTGCCCGGCGGGACAACCCAGGCGCGCAGCCCCCACACGCTGAGCGCGGCCAGCAATGCGGCGGCGACATCCTTCGCAGCAAAGCGACCGAGCACCCGGTCCAACGTTGTGTCCAGGTCTCCAAGGTTTCTCTGGATTGTCAAACCACACGCGATTAGGGAGCCCGTGAGGAAACCCAGGGGGATCCCTTTCGGACCCATGCGCAGCACGCCGGCATAGAAGAGGTCAAAAATCAGAACCGAACTGTAATGAAAAAGCGAAAGGCGGAAATACACGTTAAACACTTTGCAGCGTTGATTTCTCCCCAAATCGGCAATTCCATCGTCGAATTCCTCAAACCGCGACAGCCCCCTCCTACCATTGGATCAGCTGGGGACGTGACTTTTGTGAAACGCTTGCTGCTTGCTAGACGAAGGCAAATGCGATGGCGCGGTCGAGATTAATGTATTGTTCATGCAGGGGAGAGTTAGGCTGGACTAGCTCCAGACTCTGAAAGCCGACTGGCCGGAAGATTTCCTGCAGGGCTGCCAACGACGAAACCAGCAATGTGCCGGTCGAGACCCGCGAGTCTCGCGGGTCCCCGTCGGTGAAGGCACACGCCGGGCTCGACCTGATTTCCTGCTTGTTTTCCCCACGCGATCGTGATGTTGTCTTTGAAGCGAGCCACTTGCCCTTCAACGACGAACACGTTTCACGTCAAAGCCCGCCCTGTCCAGAATCCCCGACGGGATCGTCGAGGTGGTCGAAGATACCCAAGAACGAAGCCAGCTCACAGACGCCATCGTGGGCGAGGGCAAGCGTAAGAAGATCCGGACCTCGAACAAGACGTCGGCAACTGTCCCGGCCCCTCTGACAAAGTCGGCGCGTTCGATCCGTTCGGGCCGGATGTCAATCCCTTTGACGAGTTGGACTCCTCGCCGGGCGATTCGGAAAGAGAACCAACCCTCGCGACAGGCAATATCCAGGCAGGACACTTCGTGCCACCACCTATCGCAGTATTGGTCAAAGAAGAGAGGGATACCGTGGGCTCGCGAGTAGGGCCGGTATCACTTGCGTTCCGTCCCTCCCGTGCGGCTCGCCGACCTGCGTCGCAAGAGTGAGGAGTATCTACGCTTTCGTCGGGCGCGGACCGAGGCGTCGGTCCTTGGTAGGAAGATCCTGGCCGTCCTGGACCAGATCCAGGAACTGTCGAGTGACCTGTAAGAACACCTAGTTCCACGATGTTTCTCAACTCAAACTCAGTGACCAGCAAAGACAAACTGGGCAGGTGATAACTTATGTCCACAGAGGTCTCATCCTGCATAATGTCCAAGGTGGTCGGCATTGGAGTAGCTGCGGCTGACGACGTCTTGCGAACGACCGAGCACGGTACGCGCGGCTGCACGCCAGTTACGTTCGCTGCATACCACCCCGCGTAAGGGCGAAGAACCGGATAAGAGCTGTCCTCAAATCTACTGGCTGACGCCCCAGCCGCCCAGTCTATCAGGCGAGCATAGTCTCCCTCCTTTGCCTCCGGATACACTTCCTGCAGGTCGGACCTTTCGGCATAGAGTTTGATAAGTGTATTCATGGCGAGTTGGCTCCCAGGTTTCCACTGTCCAAATCGCATTCCCCCTCACCTCCATTTGTCGTTCGTCGGTGCCTCTGGAGTGCGTTAGCTCTGCCCTAAAATCGAATATCAGTGAGTCGGTCGTGCCGCTTCATCTGTGGCATCTTGCGATTCCGGCGGTGCACGCTAATTCAACTACGTTAAGTAATTATCAAGTGCCTCTGCTCGGGGTTGGGCGGCGGCAGGTCGGGCAGACACCGAACCTGCAGAGCAACACCCTTTGCAGACATCGCGGCGCTTCAGCCAAAGTCGGAACAGGAGTTTCTTATGGCGTTGCCTCTCCAGCAGCAGGAAGGCATGCGCCAAGCACCCCATGGTCAGGTAATGATGCCAGCCGTGCCAGCCGCGTCCTTCGTAGTGGTTGAGTCCCAGTTGTTCTTCGAGCTGCTGATGGTTTTGTTCTACTCGCCAGCCGAGTTTGGTCAGTCGCACTAAGCGCAGCAGCGAGACCTCCGCGGGGCAGGTTCGAGAACGAATAGTTCGCCGGGGCTTCCGCCTCCGGCGGCCACGCACTGGAGCGTGCCCGCCACGGCTACGGCCCAATAGGTCGGCCCGGCCACCGTCCAGCGGATTTGGGACGCCCATGGTTTGTAACCCCACCGAGTCCTCCAAGCAGCGTTTGTCACACCTGGGGCATCTTAGTAAAATCATTCGAAAGAACAAAGTGCTTTCGAGTAAAATGGCGGGTCTGCGCGCACTCATGGATCTTCCCCTTCTTCGCCTTCTTCACCGACGTGTAGGCTTGCGGCTCTCCACCACTTGCATGCTCCTTTCGGCCCTGGTTTCAAGTTCTGACGCGCAGCAGGCTCCCATTCCGCCGGAACTTCAGAGTTCCGGAAGAGTCGTCAGTATCCGCGCGGATTCCCAACAGAAGGACAAGGATACCTACCACCTGCGCGGCCACGTGGAAATCGTCTACGAAGGCATGCAGGTGAATGCGGACGAGGCTTCCTTCGATGAGGCTTCCGGCGAGGTGATGGCTCGCGGCCACGTAGTTTTCAATGACCCACAGAGCCATCTGGCGGCCGAAGAGGTTCATTACAACGTTCGGACCAAGAAGGGGTGGTTTAGCAACGGAACAGGCTTCGTCCATCCCAAGGTGCGTCCTCGGCCGCGCGTGCTGAGGACGGAGAACCCCTTTTATTTTTGGGGCGCCACCGTGGACCGCGTAGATGAGGATACCTATATCGTGAATCACGGCCGCATGACCTCTTGCGAGTGTGAGAAAAAGGGCTGGTCGGTTTCGGTACGGCAGGCCCGCATCACCGTCAACGATAAGGCGGTCGC
>JBEKAK010000100.1:0-18569 GCA_050018275.1 Terriglobia bacterium
AGCATACGAATCAATCAGCAGTGGCGCATCTGCTTCGAGTGGCCGCAAGGGGCTGAGGGCCCCGAAAACGTTGCGATCGTCGATTACCATTAAGGAGTCCTGAATTATGGCACGCACTCCCATTCACCCAGGTGAAATTCTCGCCGACGAGCTGATGGAGATCGGCATTTCCGCAGCCGAGCTGGCGCGCACGCTCGAGGTGCCCGCCAACCGCATTTCGCAGATCATCGCGCGGAAGCGGGCCATCTCTGCCGACACGGCACTGCGCTTGGCCCGCTACTTCGGGACCAGCCCGGATCTCTGGATGAATCTGCAGAAAACCTACGAGCTCGATCTTGCCCGGCAGCAGCTCGGCAAGGCCATCAGCCACATTCCACAAAGGCCAGCCGCGCTCGCTCCCGTCGTCGGCTCAACGCTGGGTCGTTAGCTCCTGAGCGATTGCCGCCAAGAACGGCTATTCCCGACAACTGTGGGCGGCGGTGCAGCGGTTAAGAGCAATGACAAGTGCCGAGTGACGAGTAACGAGGAAGGCGCCGCCGACGCAAGTCTGTGGAAACTTGCAGGATTTGCCTCAGATTTGGCAGATCGGTCCCGCCTCGTCGCCATGTGGCGATCGATCCGGGCGTCAACCGGTTTCCCCAGCACTACGGCGTTACTCGCGATCAATACCAGCGAGTGCCACGCCGCCACAAACTTCCTCGAACCTGAGGCTTAGGAGGATGATTTGTGGACGTAAAACGGAGTTGCTGGATCTGGACGCCGATTTCTTCGTGCAACGAACCTCTTACCTCTGATAGGATCACACCCATGCGACTTTACCAGCCACCGGTAGTACGGTGAGCTTTCGGCAGGCCTGCATAGAACAGGACTCGAACCCGGCGGTGGCTCAGAAGCAGTAGCCTTGGGCCACCCGAGGGATTGACGCTCCGGCAGCGCCTGCGACGCCGGCGCCGGGTAGCGGTCCACAGGCGGGAGCGACAGAAGCCGACCGGGCCGAACCAAGTATGGAGTCTGGACTTCGTGGCGGATCAGTTGGCCGACGGGCGACGGTTTCGTGCCTTGACCGTCGTCGATGTGTTCACGCGAGAGAGCCTGGCGATCGAGGTGGGGCAGAGCTTGAAAGGAGAGGACGTCGTGAGGGTGTTGAACAGGATCAAGGGGCAGCGGGGAGCGCCGAAGATGTTGTTCTGCGATAAGGGCAGTGAATTTTCCAGTCAGGCGATGGACTTGTGGCCTTATCAGAACGGCGTGCGGATCGACTTCTCTCGGCCCGGCAAGCCCACCGACAATGCCTACGTGGAATCGTTCTACGGGACCTTTCGACAAGAGTGCTTGAATGCCCATTGGTTCATGACGCTGAGTGAGGCCAAAGAGATCATCGAGGCCTGGCGGCGGGAGTACAATGAGAGCCGTCCTCACCGGGCTCTCGGAGAGCAGACGCCGAACGAATTCGCCAGTCAGGTCGCGGCTAGCCGCGACCTGACTGGCCTCGAAGGGGCCGAAAACGCACTCTGAAAGTGGTACAAAAACCCCAGACCACTCAGTCAACGCTGGAACTCGCATTATGATTGGTACAGAAAACGGGGGCAGGTCAACCATAAGGGAACCTAGGAGCGAATCTAACAGAGCGACACTCTCCCGCATCAAGAAAGAAATGGCGCAGCCCCGCATCGCCAAGTCTGCGAGAAAGGGGGCGTGAACCAGACAAGACCCGCAGTGGCCGCGTCATAACCGTTAGTCGCCGCAGCTACTTCTTCGAAAGCTCGCGTTCGAAACGCCCTTCGACCTCTTCACGACTCAGCTTAATTTCTGCTTTGTTCAACAGGACCGAATACACGACTTCGTTACCTTCGATCTGAGCGGTGATAAACGTGGCGTCCATCACTTCGTCGTGACTGAATTTCACGTTTCTGCCGTCTGCAAGTGTTCTAATGCCAAAACGGCTTCTGGAATTCACAGCGGCTGTTGTCCGAGTTCGTTGCACAGCGAATTTCAGTTTTCCACGAACACAGTTGCGAGCCGCATTTCCGGCAGATGACCCGTGTATGAATGCCGTCAAAGTTTCTGCCCTTTCTGGGACTCACTAAAATCGATCATAATCGGCCGATCGCGGAACCCGCGAGTCTTGATGGCGCAGTAAATGAATCCCGCAATAAACCAGACCCCACCTACGATTTTGGCGGGCAATTTAAGTCCCAACCATATCCACAGACAAAACACGAAGCCAAGGAGAGGTACCACAACGTCAGCAAGCCATCGACGCTTGCGGCTCGGGCGCCGCACCACATTGAATTGCCAGAAGGTGGCCAAGTTCACCCCAATGAAGGCGAGAAATGCTCCGAAATTTAGAATCTCGCCAGCCTGTTCGTAACTGATGAACAGGGTCCCGATGTACGCCACAATTCCGATCAACCAGATATTCCGGGTGGGAGTGTTGCGTTTGGGATCGAGGTAGGCGAAGAGTTTCCGCGGGACAACGTTATCCCGCCCCATGCCAAAGAGCAAACGGGCAGCTCCCACTTGCCCGGTCAGGCCCGCTCCCACGCAGGCAAGAATCAGAACGATCCCTAAGGCCTGGAAAAGCAGCGGCCCGCCGACCCGCCGCGTGACGTCCATGAAGGCCGTTTCGGCGTTGATGAAAGTCCTGAAATCCGGCCAAACGCGCTGCCCGAGGTAAATTTCGAGCCCCCCAACGATGCCGGTGAACAAGCAAACCGACACGGTGGCCAGCATGACATTGCGTTTGGGGTTCTCCACGTCTTCGGCGAGTGTCGTGACGCCGTCGAATCCGATATAGGTCAGCGCGGCATAAGAGGTGGCCGTCCAGATCATCCGAGGGTTGAAAGTCTTGGGGTCGTAGAAAGGCTGTGTGGAAAAAACCCCGCGCCACCCCTGGAAATGAAAAAGGTAGCGAACCGCTAGCAGCATAAAGACTCCAATCACCGTGCACATGATGATGAGGAGAACGATATTGGCGCGTGCCGTAGCGCGGATGCCGCGCAAATTCAACAAGGTCATGGTTCCTACGAAAAGCGCCGCCAGGGCTGCGTAAGGAACGAAAGGGAAAAAACGCTGGATGGTCAGCGCTCCATAAATGCCGTTCAGGAGTGGCTGGATCAGGTAATCAAGAAACATGGCCCAGCCCGCGAGGAAGCCCAAGTGGGGGTTGAGGCCGCGCCCGACGTAAGTGTAAGCGGAGCCCGCTGTGGGGTAGAGTGTCGCCATCCGTCCATAGCTGACGGCCGTGAGCATCATAGCGATCATGGCAATCAGAATCGTGGTGACGAAGTGGCCTTGGGAAAGCACCTGTGCGACGCCGAACATCGGGACTGGCGCGATGGGCATGATCAGGACGATGCCGTAGAAGATCAGATCCCACAGTGTTAGGACTCGGCGCAGGCCCGGCACGGGCCCCGCTGAGTTCAGTCGAACTTGGGTCGAAGGTTCAGTCACCGGTTTTTTCCAAATTCGAACTTCAAGGCGGCTCGGATTCTAGAAGGGTTGGTAATGGAAATGCACCATCATTTTCTTGCCCGTCGCATTTGGCAGCCTTCCAGTGGTCCGTCGCCGATGTGTCGCCTAATGGGGAAAGAACGCTCCTGCGGTGGGAGGCAGCCCAATCCCGAAACCACCACTCACGACTACGGCCGCACCTGTCATGAATGCTGCCTCCTCGCTGGCCAGGAACACTGCAAGGCGACCGACCTCTTCGGGTTGCCGAATCCGCCCGAGCGCGTGGAGCTTGCCGGCTGCCGCTCGGGCTTGCGCGGGATTCGGCTGAACCTCAAAGTATTCCGAGGCAAGCCAATAAGTGAGCGTACTTCTGAAACCGCGTCCTAAGTCATTGATATTACTTGACCTCGAATTCCACATAATACTTGCGCCCAGCGACCAGCCCACGTCAGGCGCCAGCAGTTGCATGTGCTTATTCTGAGCTAAAGCGAGGCCAGAGAAACACAAGACCAAAAACAGAGTGTTTAACGAACTTAGGTGGAGCGCTTTCATAGCGAGCATCCTGGGTTTATATATTTCGAATATGTAGCATTCTATATATTCATAAACTACTTTTTGAAGTGAATGTTCCACTACTGTCGCAGGCGTTGTGAAGTCAGCCGTGCGCCGGAAACCCGGCCGTACCGCCCGTCGCGCCATGGACCCGCAGGAATCAGATCTTCGTTCCGCTAAAGTCGGTTTCGACTCAGAACCCCTTAGGGCTGGACCAGTTTCGTCTTCACGTTCCAGCCCTCCACCTCGACGGCTGGCGAGGAGCGGCCAAGATCTTCCGATTTGTAGGTTGCAGTGACTTGGCGGCTTTCGCCCGGCAGCAGCGGGAAATAGTTATCCTGCCACAACACGGGCAGCACCTCGTCGTCCCTGGGAACGTACCGGCTGACGCGCCCACTCGTCGCGCGGTTGACCTTTAGCCGGATTCCGAAGGCGAGCGTGCGGCTGGGATTGCGCAGGGTTACCGTGGTGGAACTCTCGGATTCGCCGCGCACGGACTGCGCCGCCACGACCAGATCCACCTGAGGCAGCGTGTTCAACGCCGTGTAGTCGGCAAATGTTTTCGTGGGAGTCCAGGTCGAGATTTGGTATTGGCCACTCTCATCCCGGTCCGACCGTTCCCAGTCGAGCGTCTCCGCCCGCGTGGAAAGCCAGTAGAAGTTTCTGCTGAACAGATTCCCTGAGGACTCGAGCCTCAGGCTCACGAAATTAGGTGGGACTGAGACCGTCCAGCTCCGGCAAGGTGAACACGCGCGTGCTGCTGTCGGGACCGACGTCCACCGTGGCCTCGTGGGAAAACTTCTCCGTCATGTCGAGGTCGTATACCTTCGCCGTGACTTTGAGGCCCGGAAAAGATTTGTAATATGAATTCACAACCACGATGGAGCGGTCGTCATACGAATACTGGACGTGCAGCGGCTCGCAGGCGCGCTTGACGCCAAAGTAAGAGCCGCCGGGACGAAGATACCAATCGTACAAGTGCCAGATCATGCCGGGCCAGGCGTTGTTCAGCATCCACTGGATCACGCCCGTGGAGGTGTATTTGTTGCGGCCGTACGCTTCCATCATGGCGCGGTGGGCCTCGTAGGCCTGAATCTGAGCTTTGCGGGAGAACTCTTCGACCGAGGTCGAGGGACCATAACGCTTATCGAGAGCCTCCGTGAATACACTGAGAGTGTCCGACATTCCGCCGGCGTGGTATTCCCACACGGAGTCAATCGGCCAGAGATGGTCTTCCGGAAGCATAAGTCTCAGACTTTCGATGGGCGGGATCGCCGGGCCGGGACTGGTCTCAGTATTGAAACCGTACGCCCCGCCGTATTTCGTATCGAGATACCAGAACGATGGCGCGACGTATTCGTATGGGCCGGTCATTTTCACGCCGCTCTGCCCGACGGTCGTTGACTTCCCTGACGCCGAGGACACTGTAGGGTTGGGCCAATCGCTGTCCTTCAAAATCTGGAGATACATGCTTTCCACTTTGGGCGGAGGTGGGAAGTCGCTGCCATTCAGCCAGGTGAAGACGGCGGGATGGCGCTCGATGCGGCGAATCTGGTCGCGCAGCGATGCCGCGGCGACCAACTCGTTTTCGGTATCCCAGTCGCCCCATTTCTCCCACTGGTCGCAGCAGCACCATCCCGGCATCACCAGGATTCCGAGTTGATCGCAGAGCTCGAGAAAATGATCGTCCTCCAGCTTACCTTCCAGCCGTATGGCGTTCAGGTTCAGGTCGCGAACGTAATTCAACTGGGCCTCCTGCCGCTCCGGCGATGAGCGCAAGAGCAGGTCGAAGCTGTAGCCGGCCCCCCGGATGAGGATGTTCCGCCCGTTGATGTGGTACAGCCGGTGCCCCTTCTCGTCAATCTCGGAGGTCACTTGGCGGACGCCAAAGCGAATGTGACTGGTGTCCGAGACCTGCCCGCCGGCCTCGAATTGCAGGTCGAGCGGATAGAGGTTTTGCGGGCCCACTTGAGCAGGCCACCAGAGACGCGGGTTCGCCAGTTTGAGTTGCTCGAATTTCTCCGGCGTGAAGCGGACCACCTTGGTCTGATTCGGGCCGAGCTGCACGGGCTGTGAGAACTCGATGTTCTCAATCTTTCCCTTCAGTGTCCCTTCGATGGCGTGGCTGGCGGAGTTTTGGAGTTCCACCCTGACCGTCAGTTCGGCTTGGTCGGTGGAAGGCAGATTGAGCCTGGTGAATACGGCCGGATAACGCAGGGCCACCGGACCCGTCGCCGTGATGTGGACGTCGCGCCAGATGCCCATTTCCTTGTCGGGGGGCATTGGGGCCCAGTCCACCAGGGTAATGGCGAGGTCGTGCGGCTGGGGTGGAAAAACCTCGACGGCGATCGAGTTCGTCTCACCGGGCCGGGCAGCGGCGGTGACATCGAAATCAAACAGGCACCAGGTGCCCACCAGTTTGTCGGCGGAGGCGATCCGGCGTCCGTTCATCCAGACGTTAGCGCGGTAGTTGATGCCGTCGAAATTGAGCCACAGCGTTTTGCCTCGGTATTTGGCAGGAAGCTGGAACTCGGTGCGAAACCACCAGGAGTGCAGGAACGGGCTGCCGGGCGGCATCATTAATTCCGAGAAGTCGCGGAAGATGGGATAGGTGGTTCCGGGAATGGATCGCAAATTCGTGCCCGTGTAGGGATCCGGATAGACCTGATTCTTCACGAGCGCGCTCAGCACGGTGGACGGAAGCGTTGCCGGATACCAATCCTGCCCCTTGAAGCCGGGAGTGGATATCACGTCGCCCGTTTCATGCACGTCGGCCGAAGATTGGATGGCCCAACCCTGGCGAAGCAGGATCGACGGAGAGCCCGTGCCCTCCGGCGGATTGGCCACAGCGATGGCAGAAGCCATCAGGCAAATCATGAGGAAAAAGATCGAGGATTTCTGAAAGCGAATCATTGGCCATTTCTCCATATCCGGCGTGGTCCAGTTGATACCTTCTCGGACCCCCGGGGACCGTCGACTTGACCTTCACCGACGCGGCGACTACGCGAGCACCATCTCCTGAACGTTTACCGGCAGTTTCGAGAGCTGCTCGACGCGCGTCCCAAACTTACCGAGCGTGTTTTCCACCACGCAGTAGTCAAAGCCGGGAATGACCACCTCATTCCAGTGATTGCCGATGCCGCGCAGGGCGACGTCCAGCATGGTCACAATCCGCGACCCCAGCGGCTCGTGACTATCCAGCGTGATGGCGCCAAAAAATTCCTGGCATTCGGTGTAACCGGAGTTGTGCGTTCCCGTATAGGGCTTCAGCGCGGCAAGGTCGATCTTCTTCCCGATGCGCTTCGAGACTTCGTCGGAGTGGGCGCGAAAGTAGTCCACCAGAGCCTGCTCCTGAAGACGCGCGGGAAGATTCTCCGCGGCCACTTTTCGGTACCACTGCTCCCCAACCTTGTAGCCGCCCTCCACGAGTTTGAACCAGTATTGCTGGTCGCCGGTCACCTTGGAAGGGTGATCGACAGCAATCACCGAGCGGCGAACACACGCCGTCAGCCCATCGCGCTTCGGGGCGACGCCGAGATGCACCCACTCGCCCTCGCCGATGGGACGATTGAGCGCCGGGCCAATCAGCGTCCGGTTGGCTTGGTTGGCGCCCACCATGATTTTGAAGCCGTCATCCTCCGAGCCGAGCATGCGGCCCGTCCAGGCGCCCCACGCCGCCACTTCGCTCTCCAGGCGGCCGGGACGCAACACGGCGAGCATGGCGTGCAGCATCGCATCGCCGACGCGGGCGGCATCGGCGATCAGGCGCATCTCCAGTTCGCTCTTCTCGTATTTGACCCGGAAATAAAGTTCCTGCGCATCCACAACGCCCTCAGGCCCAAAGAGCTTTTCGAGATAACTCACCACTCCGGCGGGGATAACCTGGCGCGGCGTCAGCAGAGCAACATGGTCGACTTGGCCGCCCGCTGCCTGGATGATCACGTCCTCGAGACGTTCCGCAGCGATGGGATACTTCTCGTCGGCCAACTGTAACAACTCCACCTTGTGCACTGTGGCGCCCGCGCGCCCGGCAAGTTGCTCGGCAACGTAGCCGCCCTCGAGGCCAGCAACAATGTGAAACCCTGTCGGTCCGACGACGCCAGCCACCTGCTCGATGGAGACGTTGATGTTGCCGCCCAGGTAGGGAACGTCGCCACAGTAGTGCTCATCGGAAAACACAATCCCCACCTTGTGCCCGTGCCGCTGGAGCGCCGCGTTGATGTTTTTCGCACGGGCCTGGAATTCCTCCTTGGGCACCGCCAGGGTTCGGTCAATCCGCGGCGTGTCCTCGAGGATGCGCAGTACTCGTTCCATGTCTTGACGATGCTCAGCGCTGGTGGGGTTGATGGCATTCATTCGGGCCTCTCCTTCGTGCGGGTCAGCAGTCCTTCCTCAATTCTTATTCTGGCGTAATTCAATCCCGCCGGCATCGGATCTGTAATGTATACCCGACCCCATGCGCGTGCAATGACCCCGCACGGCGATGGGTGATCGCGATATCCGGAGACGCCGGAAAGACCAGCGCGCAAAGGCTGCGCAGCGCTACCATTGCGAATCGAGAACGCGCTAGAATGCCCCCCGCGGCTCAACCCTTCGGAATAATAGTTGTTTTCTTAGGCCAGAGATTCGGTTTTAGTTCCCCACAGCGTTGGCGATTTGCGGAGGGCCCAATGGCCACTCAAGTTCTCAACGACATTCAAGTGCAAACCGGGGCGAACGCCTGGTCGCCTCCATCTTCGGTGACGGATCATCTGGGATGTGCGCTCCCCCAGGACCGCGACTTCTTCGTAGTGCCGCCTCGCGAAATCGGAGAAGTCGTACGGGCCTACACTTCGCTCAAAAGGGAAGTCGAGCCGAAGTCCCCCCAGGTGCGCTTGGCGATCGTGGCCGTCTCTGCCGGCGCGGGCATCGGCGCGGGCCTGGGGCTGGATTTCCTGACCGGCATTCACACCCCGGTTTGGGCTATCGTTATCGCCCTCCCCGCCGCGCTCATTGCCTGGGGCGTGACGGGATTCAAACATTCCTGTAACTTCGTCGGCACAGAAGGTGTCGCCGAGTTCACCTGCAAGGGTGGGCGGGAAAACCTGAAGCAGAAGAAGGTTTTTTGCTTCAAGGACGCCTGGGCCGTTTCCACATCGATGACCCGCCATTTCACCAGCGGCGTCTACACCGGGACGACTTTCGGCTTTACCGGGAATTTCCATTATCCACTTCCCGCCGACCCAAGATATCCTCCTGACCGCCACCGAACGCAATTGTCAGTCGGGTTTGCAGTGCCGGGTGCTTCCACGGGCCGCGCAAGGGGTCATTTTGGCCTCTCCTGAGAACCCCAAAGATCTCAACTGCCCCCCTTTCGCCCCGTGCCTCCGACACTCTTCCTGCCTCTGCCTCCCTGGTCACTGAAATCCGCTCGGTCGGCGGCTCGCCTACCCCGCTGGCAAGGGCAGCAAGTCAATCCGCCGCACCATCGCCGTAAACAACCGCCTCGTCAGATGACTTTCCGCCAAGAGCAGCCAATAATACCGTGCATGTTTCACCAGCCGCCCGCCGGTCTTCACCAACCGCTGCTGCAAGCTCGTCAACGACCACTTCTCGATCTTCTTCGGCAGTACCAACCGTCGCCACAGGTTCCCCAGGTTGTACGCGAGCACGCTCAGCCACAGCCGCACTTCGTTGGAACGGAACCGATGGCAAGACAGCCGGTTTATCTTGATCGCCTGCTTGCCCTCCTTGATCCACTGCTCGGCAGTCCCTCGCTTGATGACATAACGACGTCGGCCTCGCGACGATCCGAGTAAACTGTGGGGTGTCCAACCTAACAGCGCTCGGATCGAAGGAGGCCGAGATGGAAATCATAGGCGTCGACTTACATGGTCGACAACAAACGATTGCAATGTTGGATACCGAGACAGGGGAGTTGGTGGAGAAGACCCTCGAGCACCAAGGCGAGAAGGTGCGGGAATTCTATTCCGCACTCCCAGGGCCCGTCCCGGTGGGGATCGAAGCCACCGGATCGATGCCGTGGTTTCTGAAGCTCGTGGAAGAGCTGAAGATCGACTGCCAGGTGGGTCATCCGGCGAAGATCCGCAAGGCCGAGACACGCCAACAGAAGCACGATCGGCGGGACGCGCGATTGCTGCTGAAGTTACTAGCGGAAAATCGCTTTCCCTCGATTTGGATGCCCTCGACGGAGCAACGCGATCTGCGCACGTTGCTCCGGCACCGTCATCAGTGGGTAGGAATGCGGACGCGACTGCAGAACACGCTGCAAGCCCTGGCGCTCAGTCACGGTCTGCGCCGGGGACACGGTCTGTGGAGCCAGGCCGGGCAGCAGGCGCTCGAGGCGTTGCCACTCGCTCCGTATACCGCCCAGCGACGCGCCGCCCTGCTGAGGTTGTACCCGCGGTTGCAGAAAGCGATCGACGATCTCGACCAGCAGGTGGGGGAGCAAGCCCGGCAACGTCCCCAGGCACGACGGTTGACGACGCACCCAGGAGTCGGGCCCCTCACCGCCTTGGCCACCGAAGTGTTCTTGGGCGATCCGAGGCGGTTCGCCGATGGCAAAGCGGTGGCCAGCTACATCGGGATGATTCCCAGCGAACATTCCAGCGGTGGCCGGCGACGGCTCGGCGCACTCAGCAAGCAAGGCAACGCTCTGCTGCGATTTCTGTGGTGCGAGGCGGCGATGCAGGCCGTACGACGAGATCGGGAACTGAAACGCTTCTATCGCCGCAAACTGGTGCAGAAAGGACTGGGAAAGGCCAGAATCGCCGCGGCTCGCAAACTGGGGACTCGGCTCTGGATCATGTTACGCGACCAGATCGATTACAGGGAGTTCTGCCGTCGCGTACAGCTGCGGCAGAAAAGCGGTGCTGCCCGTGCGGGGATGCCCGCCTACAACAATGGTTCTGCGTTGCAGTAACCGGCCGCTTGAATAGGCTACCCGCCTCCCGGAATCAGGGAGTTCGCAGAGGTCATCGTGGTCCGCAGTGATCGGAGAGATGTCTGGTGGGCAACACCGAGACGATGAATCAGAACGGGCCGAGCGCCCAGGTTGGACATGGATTGAGATAGACCGACGGTTGCGGCGAATCACTCGCCGACTGGAGGGCAGGTTTGCGCTAATGTATGGGTGTAGCGGGAGGAAGAACAAAACGAACGAAGAATCTCTTGACACGCCCGGCGTCGTTAGAGATGTTGTAGAATCGCACCACCGCCCGGCTCGGCAGGCTCAGGTTGGTCACGATGAATCCGACTCAAGGGAACAATTCCCCCGCATAATGCTCCACCTTCGCCACCACCCGCCGTACGGTCTTCCAACTGGCCGCCTGCATAATGCCGCGCTGTACTCTCACGTAGAATGCCCCGCCGTTGACTTTGGTGCCACGTAGATGCGGCCTCCCGTCCAAACCCTACCCGAGGTTTCCTCTGGAAAAGCGTTTAGAGGGACGGATCACGCCCATACTTGGTGTCAGTTCCGGTGTCAGTCGAGAAGATTTTTGTCATGTTGGGAGTGGGCATCGCGAATGTTGTGGGGATTCTCGACCCGGACCTCATTGTGTTGGGCGGCGGAATTGCCAAGGGCGCTCCCGAGTTCATGCTCTCGATTGTGGAGAAAGTGGTTCACCGTATCCAACCGACCCCGCCACCGATCCAGCTGAGTTCGCTTGAGGACAAGGCGCAGACTTACGGTGCTATTCGCTCCGCGCTCGGTGTCGCGCGCGACGCCATCATCCGGCGTCTGCGACCGTAAAGGCTGACGGTATTCGTCAATGCTGATTCCTCCAGGCACTGGGGTTTGGCGCCTAGGGTGACCGGTGGGCGCCAAACCCGAGCGAATTGCGAGTCGCAGCGTCTCTGGATATGGTTGCTCTATTCACCCCGATTCCGAAGTTAAAACGCTTCCACTGGATTCCTTCCTCTGGCAACGCTGGCGCGCCGTTTGTGCGTGCACCAGGATTTCACAAAACAGCCGGATGATCTGACGACGAATCCGAAAGTCGACTGGGGATTTCTGCAGGCCGGCAGACTATTGCTGAAGGGGAGGAGGGAAAGCCTTCCTGGCTTTCTTCTTCAGTTCCTCTGTGAGCTGAAACTCGCGCTCGGCATCCTGCCCGCGGCCCGCGAGCGTGTAGGCGCGGCCGAGCTGGTAATGGCTGTAAGCGGCATCAGGGTCGAGCTTGACAGAAGTCTCCAGCTCGCGCGTCGCTTCCCCAAGTTTCCCTTGCTCGAGCAACGCCTTGCCCAGGGCGTAATGTGCCGCCGCATGGTCGGGGCGCGCTTCGATGACCTGGTGAAGCAAGGCGATGCCTTCCTCAGAACGGCGCTCGCGCAGCAGCGTGACGGCCAGATGGTAGCGGGAGCGCACGTCCTCAGGGTGCGAGGCCAGCTCGGCCTGGAACTCGCGTGCCGCGTCGTCCAGCTTGGCGAGCTGGAAGGCCATGACGCCCAAGTAGAAATGCGCCTCGGGAATCTTGGGGTCAAGCTCGAGCGCCCGCTGGAACTCCTGGCGCGCTTCGTCAAGCTGGCCCTGGCTCGCGTAGGCTCTACCCCACAGAATGTGCAGGGGGGCTGAATCCGGGTGGGTCCTCAGCAGATCCTGGATCACGCGCTGCGCCTCGTCGGGCCGCCCGGAGAGTGCCAAGGCGTACGCGAGCCCCAGCAGCACTTGTTCGTCATCCGGCCGCGACTGCCGCACCTCTTCAAACAGCGGCACGGCCTTCGCGTACTCACCCAACTCGGAGTAAGTGAGACCTAGATATTCTTTGGCGATCGCATCTGTGGGTTTCACCTCGAGAGCGCGTTCCAGGCGTTCGACGGCTCCGGGGTATCGTTCCGCGTGATACAAAGCCACCCCGAGGTTTGACTCGAGGTCGGCGCTTGGGGGCGCAAGCGCTTCGACGACCTCAAGGCTGTCGACCGCTTTGTTGAATTCCTTGAGGTGCGCTTGGATTTCTGCGAGCTTGCGGTAAGCTTCAGCCAGTGTTTTCTGGGATGCGGCGAGCTTGCCAAGTTCTTCTGCGTTCAGCGCGGCTCGAGAAGAAGGCTCGCGGGGCTTGCAGGGCTGCCTCGGGGTCGCCAATCCTTTGAGCTCGCTTCTTTCCGCATCCGGTCTTCCCGCGCAATAGTCCGCTTCGCCTAGCAGCCTCCTCAGATTGGTGTTGTTTGGCGTCGCACGCACCAGCGGCTCGAGCAAATCGATTGCGCCGTTGTAATCTGCAGCGTGGAACCTGGCATCGGCCAAGTCGGCTTGGAGAGCGGGCGATTGGGGGTCAAGCTTCCAGGCATTCTCGAGTTCCGTCCGGAGTTTTTCCCAATGCCCTTCCTTTCGAAACACTCCGGCGCGCAGGTTGTGAAGGCGAACGATTTCGGCCTTGAGGCGGGAAGTGGTCACCTCATCATTCTGCGCGGCGGGATGCGCGGGCGGCTTGGCTGGAGTCTGTGGACGCGCTGCCGGCAGGAAAACCAGAAGGGCAGCGCACAGCGCCGGGAGAAGAGGAATCTGAGGCCGGGAGGTCCGAGCTGAATCGTCCTCGCTGCCTATGACACGCATGCTCCTGCCTCGGCCTTGAGCGCCCGCAGCGCTCGGCGCCATCGTACCAAAAAGAATGGGCGGGAGTGCCAGACCGTCAGCACTCCCACCCGGAGCTCGCGGCTTCGCCGAAGGTTTAGAAGATGAACTTCAGCGCAAATTGAATTTCCCTCGCCGCCCACGCACCGTTGACTTGCCCGAAGGAGGAAGTCGGGTCGGCAGTCTGGCCGACCAAGGGGACACCCTCGGTGTCAACCTGCGGAACAAACGAGGTGCTCACGCCGCTGAATTGCGTGTGGTTGAAGAGGTTGAAGAATTCGGCGCGGAATTGGAGGTTCGCCGATTCAGCCCCCAGCGAATTCGCGCCTTTACCAAACCAGGGAATCTTGAAGTCCTTGAAAATCGAAAAGTCCCAGTTGTTGATCCCAGGGC
Organism: Terriglobia bacterium; assembly: GCA_050018275.1. Taxonomy (GTDB): domain Bacteria; phylum Acidobacteriota; class Terriglobia; order UBA7540; family UBA7540; genus Bog-366. The sequence goes on from JBEKAK010000100.1 coordinate 13,970, forward strand.
CCGTTATGTTGTAGACCCCGGAATTCCCAAACGTTCCGAGCGGCTGGAGCACGAAGGCGCTGGTGTTGAAGAATCGGCTCATCGTGCGCTGGCCCTTCGGCAGTTTGGGATTGGCAATCAGGTCGGGTCGTTGGCAGGCCTCGCTGAGCGTTCCGTTGATGTCGCGATCGTCACAGACTGTCAGAGGCAACCCGGTCCGGAAGGTCGTGATTCCCACCAATTGCCAACCGCTAAGGGTGACCCCCTTAAAGCCCTTCGCATCCTTGAAAAACGGAAGACCCCATACGTAGTTGAGGACGAAGGAGTGGGGCTGGTTCTGCGCGGCCACGCCTTTGTCGGCCTCGGGGTGGTAAGCGTCTTGAACCGGACGGGCGTGACCCTCTGAGTCCTGATTGTTGGCGCTGCTCACGTTCCGTCCGAATGTATAGGCCGCCTGCAATTGGACTCCGATCCGGTCCACGCGGTGGTTGGCGAAAACTTGCAGCGAATTGTACCGCGAGGATCCGGCGCGCTCGTTCAGGTTGATGATGCTGTAGCCCAGGTGTGGTCGAACCGAATTGGGATCGCTGATCGGGACAACGTCGGGAGGAGGGCTGGCGGACTGCTCCCCCCAGAATATGGGCAGTTGATACTGCGGAGTGACCTGATTGATGTCACGATTTCGTCCCAGGAAAATCTGCCGGCTCCCGACATAGTTGATTTCGATTGTGGTCTTAGGAGCGAATTCCCACTGGAGACCCAGGCTGTACTGGTAGCTCGTCGGACTGCGGTAATTGAGGTCCAGAGCGGAGAGTTCCACAGGCGGCTGCGGAGTGTCCGCGTTGAAGGGCGACAACTGCCCAGGCGCCAGTTGGCTGAGCGTGATGTTGTTGAGCCTGGCAACGTGATCGAAGGGAGGAAACTGGCCGAGAGCGCTGGTTTGCGAGCCGGCATCGCGGCCGTGATAGATGCCGAACCCGCTCCGCACCACGAATTTGTCGTTCCCCGAGAAGGGCACCCAGGCGACGCCGACGCGCGGCTCCCACTCGTTGAAGTGTCTGCGGACCAGGGCCGGGCCCACTCCGCCCGGGTTACTTGGCGTGATGATTCCATTCACCAGGTTGCACATCGTGGGATCGACCAGGCCGCCCGAAAAAGCGCTCGGCGAGCACTGCGCAAGATCATACAGAGCCGGAGCGAAATTGCCGATGTTCATGTTGGCCGCGCGGATCGGGCTCAGGTACTGCCATCGCAGGCCGAGATTCAAAGTCAAATCTCGCGACACCTTGTAGTCGTCCTGAGCGTAAAACGCGAGGTTCTTGTAGCGGCCACGCACATCATTGAGCGTCTCTTCCTCGCTGTAGGTGGTGAGATTTCCGAGGAGGAGATCCTGAAAAGTGTTGGAGCTCAACGCGCCGGCGTCATAGTTCCCGCCCCCGTTTGCGGGTTCCATCTTGGCCAGCAGCAGCAAGGAGCCGCCGACCTTGAGGTTGTGTTTCCCAAAGGTGAGGGCCAGGGAATCTTTGAACATCCAGTTGTCGGTCTTGTTGAAGAAGGGGGCTTGGTGAGCAATTAAGAAGCCGGAGACGCTCCCGAAAGCCTCAACAGAGTTCACGGTGGGAAATGACCCGCTGGTCTCGGGAAAAAGCTCGGTGTAGGTGAAGCCGGCGCGCGAGGCGAGCGTCGGATCCGAGGTTCGTCCGGTCACGAAGGTAATGTGGTTATGCGAATACGCAGCCTCGAAGTCGTTGACCAAGCGCGGGCTCGGGGTGTTGGTAATGTGGAGCACGGCGCTCCGCCCCACCCATTTCCAGTCGCTATTCACGCTGGGGAAGCTATCGTCTCCCCAAAGCCCGTTAGCCGCGTTGATGCCATTGAGGGCCTGGGTCATGCCAATGTAGCGAAGCATGACGCGAGCCTTTTCGCCCACGTAGTGGTCCCAACGGTAAGTCTCATCGTTGACGCTGGTGACGGTGGGTTGGCTGGCGATCCAGTTGAAGCCGTTCACGTCAAAATTGGCGTTGGGTGGCGGGATGCGCGCCAGGATGGCCACGGCATTGGGATCGAACTGGGAGGGATCCACGTTGGCCTGGCCGGTGAGCGGGATTTCAAACGGGTCAGCGGGCTGGACGGCGCAGGACCCCGGTGTCACCAGGCAGGTGGGGTCGAGGATGCCCTGGCGCTGGCGGGTGCTCGGCACGTCCTCGGTCGCCACATTGCCGCGAACCTCGCGACGGAATTCCTCAGCGACAAAGAAAAAATCCTTGGTCTTGTTCTGGTTGTAGTGGCCCGGGATCCAGAAGGGCCCGCCGATCGTGCCGCCAAAATCGTTCAGGCGCAACTCGCTCTTCTTACCGCCGGTCGCGTTCAGAAAGAAGTCTGTGGAATCGAGCGCGTCGTTGCGAAGGAAATCGAAGAGGTCGCCGTGAAAGGCCTGGGTGCCGGATTTGGTGATGACGTTGATGATCGCCCCGGTGCCGCCACCGAACTCCGCACTGTAGTTGTTGCGGAGAATGCTGAACTCGGCGAGTGAATCAATCGAAGGCGTGACGAGCAGGTTGGCGTTCGAACCATTGTCCTCGTTATAAGCGCCATCCACCAGGAACACGTTTGAGTTCGATTGGGCCCCATTCACAGACATGGCCGTGTCGCTGGACAAGCCCACGCCGCCCCCCACCCGGCCACCGTCCGGCGCAACGCCCGGAACCAGGTCTACGAGTTGGTTGAAGGCGCGCCCGTTGAGTGGCAGGGCCTGCGTCTGCGTGGCCCCAACCAGGTTGGCCACCAGGGCCGTCGAGGTCTCGACGGGGGGAGCCTCGCCAGTAACCGTGACCCTCTGGGTCACCGCGCCCACTTCCAGGGTGACGTTGAAGGCCAGCTTCTGGTTGACGTCGAGATGAATGCCGGTTCGATAGTATTGTTTGAATCCTTCCTTGCTGACGGCCAGGTCGTAGTCACCGATGGGTAGGCTGGTGAAGAAGAAAACCCCGGCCGAAGTCGTGGTGGTGGCGCTGACCGCCTTGGTGGCTGTTGCCGTCACGGTGACCGTGGCAGTGGGAATCACTCCTCCGCTAGGATCCGTGACTGTTCCTGAAATCGTCCCCGTGATTTCCTGCGCTAAAAGGGGCAACGAGCCAAGAGCCAGTGCCATTACCAGCGCAAGAAGTCCACTCCGGACAACTCTTCCGAACATAGACACCTCCTTTTTCCCAAACCGAGAAGGAGATTTCGACACCGAATCTCCTTGAGCAGGTGGTAATAAAGTGAGGAAACAGAGGAGAACCCTAGGCTGAAGCACCAGGCTTGGCCAGCAAGCATCGGAGGCCCCCTCCCGACGCGAGAGACACTCAAAACAGAGCAGTCCAAAACTCAGTTGCGGGAGACAGTATAAACCCGAATCCCGAAGTTGCACCGCAGTTTTCAAGCTGAGTCTTGAGGGAACCTTTTTCTTATCAGGGGCTTGGCTATTTCCCGATCTACAACTTGCGCGCTTCATTCGCGAGCCGTTTGAGCGCAGCGGGCGCTCCAGACCTCTATGCGTCCCCAGGGGGCTCCTCTTTCTTCACCGGGGCTGACAATGCCAGCGAGTCGAGTGGACTGGCCGTGGCGCCGAGGTGACGGGGGGAAAGGTGAAGGTAGATCGTCGTCTCTTCCAGATCGTGGTGACCGAGCAGCACCTGGATAGTACGCAGGTCCGCACCGGCTTCGAGCCGATGAGTGGCGAAGCAGTGGCGGAGCGTGTGCGGGTGTACACGTTTGTGGAGACCCGCACGCCGGGCAGCCTCCCGTCAAGCGAGCCAGATCACCTTGGAATCGATCGGATGCGGGGCCGTATGCCAACGATTACCGGGGAAGAGCCACGTCTTGGGCTTCAGTCCGCGCCAGTGCTCGCGCAAGGCTTCCAGCAGGATTGGACTGAGCATGACGTGCCGATCCTGGCGGCCCTTGCCACCCGGGATGTGGACGACCATCCTTTGACTATCGATGTCGCTGACCTTCAAGCGAGCCAGTGCGGCGCGTCGCGCTCCGGTGGCGTAGAGGGTCATCAGCAAAATGCGGTGGAAGGGAGTGGGCGCTGCGTTAATGAGCTGGGCAACCTCCTCCAGGCTCAGCACCGTGGGCAGGCGCCGCACTTTCTTGGGATAGGGCGTCTCCGCCACGCTCCAGGGCCTCCTCAAAGTCTTAACGAAGAAGAAGCGCAGAGCGGCCAGCCGTTGGTTGACGGTGTTCGCGTCCAGCTTTCGCTGGCTGAACAAATGGGCTTGGTACTCGCGGATGTGCTGGGGCCCCAAGCGGTCTGGCGGACGGTGAAAGTAACGGGCAAAATCTTCCACCGCAGGGATGTAACACTCGGTGGTCCCCGGAGAGTAATTTCGACGCCCGAGTTCTTCGAGCATCATTTTGCGTAAACGGGTCATAGGGAACCTCCTTATGACCCGACGATATCCCGATCACACCTTACCCACGCGCAGCGTCCGCCGCACCGGCTTCGTTCTAGTCGGCTCATGCTTATCCGGTTGTTTCAGCAAGCCCCAATATGTTGGGGTCAGTCTTGGCCGGGCGGCTTGGAACGGTCCGCCTGGTTCGCATCTCCTTATAGGTCGTGGACTTGTGCTTGGTC
>JBEKAK010000101.1:0-18332 GCA_050018275.1 Terriglobia bacterium
TTCTGGCAAGCCTCTTCGGTAGCGAACATCGACTGAAACTCGCGCAAGGTTTTCGGAAACGCTGGGCGCGGCATGCCCATATACTACTAATTGGGGCTTGCTGAAACAACCGGATAAGCATGAGTCGGCTAACCGGACATGTAACCCTCATGGTCCGAATGGGGTTCAAGGAAATAGGTCCTGCCTTGTCGCCAAGTGTTTATCAACAAACCCCGCTCGAGTGCCCGGAAAGTTAGCATTGCGGTAACTTCGCTGCGACGGATCACACTGACCCACTACCCGCAGCGGCCACACCTTGACTTTCCGCGGCGCTTTCATTAGCATCGTGATGAATTAATGAACGGGCATCTTCCTCCCACTATTGCCAAGGGGCGGCATTCCGCCGAATCCCGTGCTCTCTGCATCTTTTGAAATGGAGGCGTGTCTAGCATTTCGAACCCTATGGTGACCAGTGTCAGGATACGAAAGGGAGTCCAGGCGCTCGTCGGCACTTATGATGGAAACCTGAAGTTGCTGGAGCGATGCTTTCAGGTTTCCGCTCATTTGGGTGAGGAGACGCTGGAGATCGAAGGTGAAGAAGCGAACGTGCGCCGCGCGCAGCGTCTGGCGGAGGAATACTCGGAGCTGGTCGAGAAAGGGACACGCTTCGAAGGCGCCGAAATCGAAGGCTATCTGCGCATCATGAGTCAGGACCCGGACGCCACCTTGAAAGGTCTGGCTGAAGCGGGACGGCCTCGGACCTTCGGGAAGAAGTCGATCACGCCGAAGAGCCTGAATCAGCGCAGCTACGTGGATGCCATCGAGCGCCACGACATGGTATTTGGCATCGGCCCGTCGGGCACCGGCAAAACTTATCTGGCCGTGGCCATGGCGGTGGATGCGCTCCTCACCAAAGAGGTCAGCCGCATCATCCTGGCTCGCCCGGCGGTGGAGGCCGGGGAGCGCTTGGGATTCCTGCCCGGCACGCTGCAGGAGAAAATCAATCCCTATTTGCGCCCGCTCTACGATGCCCTTTATGACGTGCTGGATCCTGACCGCGTGGAGCGATATCTCGAAAAAGGCATCATCGAGATTGCGCCCATCGCCTTCATGCGCGGGCGGACCTTGAACGACGCTTTTGTGATTCTGGACGAAGCGCAGAACACCACGAGCGAGCAGATGAAGATGTTCCTGACGCGCCTGGGCTTCAATTCCAAGGCCGTGGTCACGGGCGACGTCACGCAGATCGATCTGCCCAACGGGCGCCGCTCCGGGCTGATTGAGGCGGTGGACGTTGTGGCCAGGGTCACCGGCATCAGCTTCATTTATTTCACCGAGCGGGACGTGGTCCGGCACAACCTGGTGCAACGTATCATCCGCGCGTACGAGGAGTACGATCAGTCGCGAACCGCCAAGAGCAATGGCGAGCAGAAGTGAGGTAGCAGGACGCGTGGCCGCCAGCCCACGCGGACGAGGTCCAATGCTCCTCAACCAGCAGAAACGTTACGCGTTGCGCCTCTCCCCCTTACACCCCTACGTGCAGAGTCTGAAGCGGCGCCTGCGGTTGGGAAGGGGCGATTTCAACATCTGCTTCGTGGACGACGGCGCCATCCGGCGGATGAACGCAGCCTATCGCGGCCAGGACCGTGCCACCGACGTCCTCTCCTTTCCGTGGGGCGAGCACGCCCGGTCGCGACTCGCCGCGGCGCGGGCTGGGCGGAGACCTCACGCGGCTCGACGACCTGCAAAGACCAGCCGCCCGGCGCGAGTCGAGTTCGAAGGTTTTCTGGGTGACGTAGTCATCTCTGTGCAGACGGCCCGGCGGAATGCGCGAGGCGAAGGGCATTCGACACTCAACGAGATCCGCTGGCTGATCTTGCACGGCGTGCTTCACTTGTTGGGTTATGACCACGAGTCAGATAGCGGGGAAATGACGGCGCTCGAACTGGCCTTGCGCGAGCAACTGGGCGTGGCCGTCGGACGTGCACGAAACGGGAACAAGTAGATTCATCTTATGGATCAATGGTTCCTCCTTACGATCGCCTGGGTCGCAGTCTTGGGAGTGTCGCTGACGCTGGGCTCCGTGGCATCCTACCTGCGGCTCTTGATGCGACGCCTGACGCCCGTGGGAGCCCGAAAGGTCTTTGGGCCCAGCGAGGGTGGGCGCATCCGGCCTGACCGCGAGCGCGTGGGCGTGTCGATTTCCGCCTTGCACGGCGCGGCCATGCACCTGTTCGCGGTGGGCTTGACGGGGTTGCTGATCGTGCGGCGGCCGGAGCACGTGTGGAGTGACATCGGCACGGCCTTACTGATCGTGCTCGTCGCCGTGGCGATTGCCGATCAATTGATCCCTTTCCTGCTCGTGGTGCGGCACGACGAGCCGGAAGTTATCCTGGAGCGCTGGATGCCCACCCTTCGTCGGGCCGTCTTCTGGGCGCTGCCTCTTACCTTTCCCGTTCTCATTTCAAGAACCATCGCGCGGCTGCTCGAACCGGCGGAACCTGAGCCGGAGCCGCCCTCGCCGCAGGAAAATCTCCAGGAGCTGATCGAGGCAGGGGAGCAGGAAGGCCTGATCGAAAAGGGCGAGGGCGAGCTAATGCAATCGGTGGTCGAATTCGGCGACAAGATCGTGCGAGAGGTGATGACGCCGCGGCCCGAAATTGCCGCCATCGAAATCAATTCCTCGATTGAAGACCTGCGCGAATTGATTCGCAGCAAGCGCCTGACGCGGTACCCGGTCTACTCCGGCCAACTGGATCACATTGAGGGCATCGTGAGTGTTCGTGACCTGACGGAGTTGGCGCCGGAGGAACAGCAGCGCGTTGCGCTCCGCAGCCTGGTGCGGCCCGTGCCCTTTGTTCCGGAAACCAAGCCCGTCACGGACCTGTTGAAAGAATTACAGCAGTCCACGACGCAGATGGCGATCGTGATTGACGAATACGGCAGCGTAACGGGCCTGATCACTATCGAAGATCTGCTCGAGGAGATCGTGGGAGAAATCCGCGATGAAGTGGAGCCCCACGCGCGCGACATCGTGAGGGAATCCCCGTCGAGTTATATCGTCTCCGGACATGCTGAGCTGGCGCAGATTGCGGACGAGCTGCACGTTCCACTGGAAGGGCGCGATTACTCGACGGTCGCCGGCCTGGTGATGACTCACCTGGGACACGTGCCCGCCGCGGGCGAAAAAGTCGAGAGCAATGGCCTGACCTTTGAAGTGTTGGAAGCGAACCAGCGGACCGTGCTCAAGGTGCGGATGACAGTCACGCCCACCCAGGCTTCCACAACTCCCACCCATGCTTGAGGAAACCTCGTTCAAATCGGGCTTCGTAGCTGTCGTGGGGCGGCCCAACGCCGGGAAGAGTACGCTCGTTAACGCCCTGGTGGGGTCGAAGGTTTCGATTGTGACGCCGGTCCCTCAAACCACGCGCAATCGCATCCTCGGGATCCTGAACCGCCCCGAGGCGCAGGTGATCCTGATAGATACCCCGGGCGTCCACAAGCCCTTCTCCCGGCTAAACGAACAGATGATGAACTTTGTACGCCAAGCGCTGGCGGATCGGGACCTGGCGGTGCTGATTGTGGACGCGAGCGAGAAGTTCGGCAAGGGCGATGAGTTCGTAATCGAACTCTTGAAGAAATATACGCCGCGCACGATTCTGACCTTGAACAAGATTGATCGCGTGAATAAGCCCGACTTGTTGCCTTTGATGGAGCGTTATTCAAATCTGTACAGCTTTGAGGAGATATTTCCGATCTCAGCGCTGCACGGTGAGGGGCTGGAGGAATTGCTCGCTGCGGTCATCCAGAGGCTGCCTGAGGGTCCGCAGTATTTCCCTCCGGATGAATACACCGACCAGCCGGAACGCTTCCTGGCGAGCGAAATCATTCGCGAGAAGGTCATCCGGCACACGAAGCACGAATTGCCTTACGTGACGGCCGTGCTGGTTGATGAGTTCCAGGAAGGCGAGGCGATCACGCGGCTCCACGCCACCATTGTGGTGGAGAAGGAATCGCAAAAACCCATCGTGATCGGAGCGCGCGGCGCCCGCCTGAAGGAGATCGGCACCGAAGCGCGCCTGGAGCTGGAGAGACTCTTTCCCCCCAAAGTTTTTCTTGAACTCTATGTGAAGGTCGAACCGCATTGGCGCGATAATCGCGCCGTGATCGCGGAACTAGACTACCGCAGCGAGGGCGGGGCGTGAACTATTTTGGATTTGCGATTTTAGATTTTCGATTGATGAGGCAGACCCTTTGCTCCGTGCTACTTCTCTAACTCCTTCGACTTTTTCAACTTCTTCAACCGGTCGAAGGAGTCAAAGAAGTCGAAAGATTGAAATAGCCCCCTGCCGGGCTCCCGACGTTGTCGGGACGAGTTGCGCCCGACGCCATTACTCGCTACCGAGCCGACGCGGTCGCGAGGTCGTACACACGCCGGATGCCTAGCGGCCCCGCCAGCGAGGGATCTTCGAAGCGCGAAACCACATAGAGTTGTTTGCCGTCCGGGGTGAGACGGTACGTTTCCGTGAGCTTCCCGGAGTGCCCCACCTTGCTCTCCGCGATCAAGGAGTTTCCATCCCACTCCGCCTTGGTCGAGGTTTTCTTCCCATCCGCATCCGTTTCTTGGTGTTTCTTCCCGTCCGGGTAGAAAGTCCGGGCGTGTCCCGTGTCGTCACTGACCACGATCTGCTGTTCGCGCTGGTCAATCCTCAGGAACCTCGGGTTCGCAGCCAACTCGTTCCACTCCTCACTGCTCACGCCTCCGCCTTGATGCCGCGCGCCGCCGCCGCGCCGGCCTGTTCCACCGCCCATCGGCCCGCCGATTCCAACCCGCCCGATTCCGACACCGATGCCACCTGCCGGGTAGCCTCCACCAGGATAGCCGCCGCCTGGGTAGGTGCCACCGCTCGGGTAACCGCCCCCCGAATCGCGGCGCGCGCTGGCGCTCTTCTCTTGCGCTTCGCGAACCTTCTGCTGCGCGTCATCGCTTTGATCCTGGTTGAAGTTCCAAACGCCCTTCAGTTGAGGCTTGTCGGCCGCGCGCGAAACCCCTGCGAGCGCCGCCACGAGACAGCAAGCCGCAAATGGAATGGATGCCCTTATCGGAAAGCCGGGAAACCTGCTCATCGCTTGATACCCCCGTCGCTCGGATCCTGCCCGATCCTTTCCCCTTCGATTCCGCGCCCGTCCGGCTGGTTGTCTAGCGTCAGCGCGATGGAGGATGCTAATGTCCGGATGTCCTGCGAGAGACGGGCACAGGAGCGGCCCCGGCGCTACGCTTGCGGGGGCGGGGCCTGCCCTGGGTAGGCCTGCTGCAGGAACTCCTTGAACCACTCGCGCTCCCGGAAGAAGTTAAGCTCATCATCGGCGAGGACGTACTCGTACCGAGGCAAGGTTCCAGCCTCCCGGCTCTTCTCTAGCCATCTCCTGCAATCTGTTTCATTCCGCATGAATGAACCAAGACAGGCCAGGTTATAGGCTCCAGCCCCGGGCTTTATCTCTTCGGCGCGCATAAGTTTCTCGCGTGCATCGCCGAGACAGTGGCGGGCGTCTTCGCCAGTCTTGATCTTCGCCTGGCCCAGGAGCGCAAGGGCCCAGTTGTTGAGAGCTTCGTGCTCGTCCGGCTTGATCGCCAAGGCGGCGGCGTACTTCTCGCCCGCCAGCCTGTACAGGTTGTCCACCTCCTCCCCCAACTTGGTCTTCGCCCGGTCTGAGAGCGCAACGCCCCAGTTATTGAGAGCTTCGTGCTTGCCCGGCTTGATGGCCAAGGCGGCGTTCTTCTCGCCCGCCACCCTGTACAGCCAGTCCGCTAGCTTTTTCGTCTTGGTCGTCGCCTGGGCTGAGAGCGCAACGCCCCAGTTGTACAGAGCTTCGTGCTTGTCCGGCTTGATCGCCAAGGCGGCGGCGTACTTTTCGCCCGCCAGCCTGTAGAGCCTGTCCGCTAGCTCCGCCGTCTTGATCTTCGCCTGGGCTGAGAGCGCAACGCCCCAGTTGTACAGAGCTTCGTGCTTGTCCGGCTTGATCGCCAAGGCGGCGGCGTACTTTTCGCCCGCCAGCCTGTACAGCCTGTCCGCTTCCTCCCCCGTCTGGGTCTTCGCCTGGGCTGCGAGCGCAACACCCCAGTTGTTGAGAGCTTCGTGTTTGTCCGGCTTGATGGCCAACGCGGCGGCGCACTTCTCGCCCGCCAGCCTGTACAGCCTGTCCGCTTCCTCCCCCGTCCGGGTCTTCGCCTGGTCTGAGAGCGCAACGCCCCAGTTGTTGAGAGCTTCGTGCTTGTCCGGCTTGATGGCCAAGGCGGCGGCGTAACTCTCGCCCGCCAGCTTGTACAGCTTGTCCGCTTCCTCCGCCGTTTGGGCCTTCGCGTGGTCTGAGAGCGCATTACCTTGCGCTATATAGGACCACGCCAGAGCGTGGGCCAGCTCGGGAGGCAGGGGACCTCTATGCTCTTTCGCAAGCCCGAATACCCCTTCGTAGTCGCCCGCCATGAGCATGCCTAAGGCACCCACAACGGTCCTAACACCCGGCTCAAAATCGGCGATCGCGCGTTGAATCCACTTTCGAGGACTGGCAGTCAGCTCCTCTTGCGGCGCATCCGTGGATTCCACGGGCAGACGGAATGGGGCCAGCATCTCAAAGGTACCGTCCAAATGGGTGAAAGGATCCTGTGTCAGTGAAGGCGGGAAGATACCGAGTTTCTGTGTCAGCGTAACAAAGAAGGAGTCTGCGTCCCATCCGTCGGTGAAGAAAGCATCTTTGCCCTCGACCAGTAGCTTCTCGCACAGATGCGGAGCAGGCCCGCTATCTTTGTACCCCACCCAAAAAAGACCGTTGTCAAACCGGTCCACTTTCGCCAGATGGTCGAACACGGGGTCGTTCTCACCGCTGTAACCTACAACGATCCAGGCTCGGCCCTGGCCGGCGTCTTGAAAGAGCGGGCCAAGACGGCGCGAATGCCTTTCGCATTCGGCTTTTGTGTTCATCAACACGAGGCCCGTGCGCTGGCCGTGCAGGTGGAAAACAGCCTTATCCGGAACATTGGCGAGACCTAGAAACTGGGAAGCGGCAAAATCGTAGACGGCTGGAAGCTCTCCAAGCAGGGCACAGGCACGCATGACAAGTGGATCGAAGTTCGTCGTGAGGACGTGGTCAACATAGCCGTGCTTCATCAGGCACGCGATGCCGATGTGGGCCAAGTTAATCTTGGCTTTATCCACATATTCGGCAACAAGGTCGCGTCGCTCGCCAAGCGTCAGCTCAGCCATGCATTGGGGGTAGGTCTTTTCAGAAGCACGCCAGTAGGCTTGTGGGTAACGCTGCTCGATGATGCCGACGAAACCCGCCCCGGTGGGGATGCCGCCTTCCACCGAGCATCCAGCTCCGATCAGAAGACTGCAACACCGTCCCCGGAGCGGCGGGTTGCGGAGAGAATCTACGATGTCCTCCATAGAGCGCCGAAAGCTCATATCGTCCTCCGTGCCTTTGATTGTGGTACATCATAGGTCCAGTCATCGGCCTTTCATAGGTGGGTGGCGCGTGAGCGGGCGAGGTCCGCTAGCCTCCGATCGGAATCCCCAGAGACTTCATCTTGCGGTAGAGGTGGCTGCGTTCCAGGCCCAGGACCTCGGCGGTGCGGCTCACGTTGCCTTGATTCTCTTCGAGCTTGCGGAGAATGTAGTCGCGCTCGTAAGCGGCCCGTGCTTCCTGCAAAGTCGAGAAGCCACCCGTCGCGGACTTGGCGGGGCTGGGGCGCGCGTGGTTGTGGTGCATGGAAGGGGGAAGATGCCGGCGCTCGATGCGCTCGCCTGGCACCATGATCACCAGCCGCTCCACCAGATTCTTGAGTTCGCGAACATTCCCGGGCCAGCGGTTGCTGCACAGGACTTCCATCGCTGCCTCCGCGAAGTTTTTGGGACGGCGCCCATAGGCGCGCGCGAACTCCGCCAGGAAATAGTTGGCCAGAGCGGGGATATCCTCCGCGTGCTCGCGCAGCGGGGGAACATAAAAAGGAATGACGTTGAGGCGATAGAAGAGATCTTCGCGGAAATTGCCCTTTTGAATTTCGTCGTCGAGCCGCTTGTTGGTCGCGGCGATGACGCGCACGTCGACCGTAAGGTTGTTGCCGGAACCGACCGGAGTGAAGCGCTGCTCTTCGATGACGCGCAGGACTTTGGACTGCGTGCGCAAGCTCATATCGCCCACTTCGTCCAGGAACAAGGACCCCTCGTGGGCTTGCTCGAACTTGCCGACCTTATCGTCGAGCGCGCCCGTAAAAGAGCCTTTGACGTGTCCGAAAAGTTCGCTTTCGATGAGCTCTTCGGGAATCGCCGCGCAGTTGACTTCCACGAAAGCCTGCTCGGCGCGTTGGCTCAGATTGTGAAGCGCGTGGGCCACCAGTTCCTTTCCTGTGCCGCTCTCTCCGTAAATCAGAACCCGGCCGTTGGTGGGCGCAGCGAGCGCCAACTGCTGGCGCAGGGCCTTCATGGGGACGCTGTCGCCGATGATGCGGTCACGGCCCCGCAGTTCCTGACGCAGTTCGCGGTTTTGGGCAGCCAGGCGGGATTGCTCGAGCGCGTGTCGCAAGGTCAGCAGAGTCTTCTCGATGGAAAGAGGCTTTTCGATGAAATCAAAGGCGCCCAGCTTGGTGGCACGGACGGCAGTTTCGATCGTCCCGTGGCCGGAGATCATGATGACCGTGGGAGGGTCTGCGAACGTTTGGATTTTCTCGAGTGCTTGGATGCCGTCCAACCCCGGCAGCCAAATGTCGAGCAAAACCACGTCGTACTTGTTCGTGGCAAGGGATTCCAGGCAAGCCTCAGCGCTTTCCACGGATTCGACGCCGTATCCTTCGTCCTGAAGAACATCCGTGAGCGACTCGCGGATTCCGGGTTCATCGTCGACGATGAGGACCGAGTGTTTCATCTATTTATGTGCAGCCGGGCTTCGCAAGCCGGGCCCGGGCAGCCGCTTCTATGGTTCCCCAGTATTTGCCACCACCCGCCGGGTCGTCTTCCAACTGGCAGCTTGGGTGAGTATAGCGCGATAAGTACATTTCTTTTCAACAACATTCTGGCTTCGCCTCGATTACCGCGCAACCCTTTTATTTTCAAGCACTCATCCAGATCGATGGTTTTTCAATTCCTCCTCCCCTTTGTTTTCAATAACTCATCCGGATCGACCTTCATTTTTAACATCTTTTTGGGTAGCCTGAGCCCCTGTTTGAATCGACAGGTTCGTGAGCTTCCGGATATGGCGAAGGCTCGACTCTTCCATCCTCACCCTCAGCGGCGCGCGTCGTCTCACCCCTCTATGGTAGGCACAATCGCGAGGGGCTTGTAAAGGGGGCGCCGCGATTTTTGGGCTATCGGTAGGAAAAAAGTGAAAGCCGTAGGTGGCGGGTGGGATGTGGTATGTGGAGTGCGCGTCCTGCGGGCTACCGGTAGCCCCAAAATGGCCCCGGTGGTGCCTTGTTGTCAGGAAGGAATCGTAGATACAAGCGCTGACCTCCCAGGCTTGCTCGGCGGTGGTGTCATTTGGAGTGCAGTCATTCCCGCGAAAGCGGGAATCCACGCGCCGACAATGGCGTTGCCGCTTTGGACAAGTATCTCTGCCCAGAAACGGTCGGCCCTAATGATTTTAGCCTCCCACTGGATTCCCGCTTTCGCGGGAATGACGGTCTTCACAGGCCCGCCTGGGCGGGGTTTTGGGCACCTCTGGCAGTTAGGTTAACGCTTATGGGCGCGGAAGCCACGACACGCTCCTTTCGTGCGGCACGCCAAGGAGCTCAACGATCGCTTGACCTGCCTACATCTCAACCCGCTGCGCGAGATTTTGGACTTGCTTCGCGGGTTAACAGGCAGTATAAGTAAGTTACCCTTTTGCCAGCCCTGGGAGGCTAGTCCCGTGCCCGCCTGGTTAGGTTCTTTTCGGAAGCGTTCGCACTCAACCAAAGCGCCGTGTGCGCAGAGCGGGTTCGGGACCTCTTTAGGCGGTCACGGGACCAGGCGTCATGAATAACTCCCCTCCGGTCACTCTAGCCGAGCTGGGCGAAATCGACCGTCTGTCCTTCGTCAAGGCCAGCACCATCTTAGATGAGGCCCGAAACCGCCTTAAGCTATTCGACCACGATCTGGCGGTGCGCCGTTCTCAAGAAGCATTTGAGCTCTACATAAAAAGCTTATTCCGTTTCCTGCGAGCCGACTATCCAACAACCCATGACCTTAAGAAACAGATTTATGACCTGACTCAGTCCCTCAGGCAATTCGACATCGAAAGCCGTCAGGTTGCTCGACTGGTCCTTGCCAGTTCGGTGCTGCGTCTCTGGCGCTCGCCAGCCCTTTATGGCGATGAAGCGCTCAGCATTGGCGGGCTCTTCGATGCTAGTGAGGCAGCACTTGCCGTATCATATGCGGAATTGGGGCAGTCCGTGTGCGGGATAGTTCGCAGCCATATCTACCGGCGAGCTACCGTCCAGGAGAAGAGGTGACGGAGTGTGGGCAAATAGGTCTTCCGGGGGCGGGGTAGACCAAACGCTTGGACATGCTGCAGTATCTCTTAGAAGTGACCTCGAAATGCCAATGACGTGTAGTGATGCCACACTATTCCGAAGGGGCCGCGCATCGAACCTGGTCGTTGTGGTGTTGCTCACAGCGATGGCTCAGGCGCAGGTTAGCCATCAGTCGATTCCCGCGGGCACTCGAGTGCGGGTTGAGCTCGGGACCACCGTCAGCACACGCTTTTCGAAGACAGGGGAGGAAGTACAGGCCACGGTAGTTGAACCAATCACCCAGGACGGCCAAGCGATCATCCCTGTTGGCACCAGGCTTTCAGGGCATATCGACTTCATCCAGCCTAAGCAACCTCAGAGGAAGCTCCGCGCTTCACTTCGGTTAGTGTTCGACACAGTCAATTTGCCGGACCATCGCACGCTCCGATGTCGGGCCATCGTTAGCGGCGTCGGTTTTGCATTCCAGGTCGCCCCCGATGGTGACGTAGCTCAACCGTCGGGAGATTTCGAGCTGAAGCGCCGGCGGAAGTTATGGGTGCAACTTACCGAAGATTTGGCTCTAAGCGCAGCGACAGCCGGGAGTGGGATAGGCTCCGCGGTTCCGATGGGCACCAGGATCGAAACCCGCGGCGTCACTGCACCCGACGCCGCCAGCCACAAGCCTCAAAAGACCAAGCCGAAGGACACGCACTCCGTTCGCATGGGCGAATTGCTGGTTGCTGCAACCTCCATCGAAGACGGCCCGCTCAACAGAAGGACCGGCCCTCCACATCGAGCCTTCATTGTGCATGTGCGAATACAGAACGTGGGCAAACAGTTCCCCTGCACATCGCTCAAAGCTTATCTTGTGGTCGAACCCTTCTACGAGTACCCTGCTTCGTTGTTATCCGAAGAGCAGCCGTGGATCCACGAACTGCTCCCCGGCGAAACGGCAGAAGGTCGATACTCCTTCGACATACGAGATGGCGTCGTGCCTAAGGAACTGTTATTGAAGGCTGAAGACAGCCGTGAAACCCGCTGCGCAGAATATCCAGATTGGGGTTCGATCTGGCACTATCGGAGCGAAGCCCGAATTCCGACCGAGGGACTCCCGACGGAAGGCGAGTTAACGCGAGAAGTCGCTTCGCCGCCGGAAGGTCCTGAAAGCCCGCCGGGCTTGAAAGGAGGGCAGATACCTCTGGCTGCGACCGATCAGAAACGGGAGGTTCGACAGCAACCAGGCACCACGATTGTCATGGACGATAGCTTCGAATACAGGGTCGTTGATTATGGGGTGGGTCAAGTACAAATCCGGTCGGCGTTAGGTGACGAGCACGCACTTTCCCCGCCCGTGTTCTGGATAGAGTTTAGCATTTCCAACGCGTCCGAGCACCTGCTCGCCGTTCCGCGCCATTCGCCTTCTGAAAGAGCAGCCCTGGCAGTCGTAGACAACTGGGGAAATCACTACGAAGCTTGGTGTCCTTTGGTGAAGGCGATATGGAGTCAAGCCACCCTGCCCCTGCCGCCAAGAAAGCTCGGTCGCTACAAGCCTCAAGAGTCCAGTCTGGACCTCGCTGTAATCCCTCAGGAGGAATTTGCGAAGGACATAGTGGAACTGCGTGTTTACTTAAACAGATACCCAGGTGACCGGGACTGGCACTTCTTCTCGCTTCAAAGCCCCATGCTCAGGCAAAGGAATCTGCTTCAAAACCAGTTCAAGCCTTCGGCCGCAGAATTGCCCGTTAGCATCGGGGAGGAGGTCCAGCCACCGCTCCACTTGCCGCGCTAACCCGGGTTCAAAATGGCACCCGGAGACCGCGCAGGCTTGTCCAAATTACGGTCAATTCGACGGGCTGTGATCTGCGGCAGAGCCGCGGCCGCTGATCCACAACGTTACCCTCCTGGAGGACCACCGGCAAAAGGGGCTAAGAGCAGTGACCCGCCACGGCGGGGCAGGTTTTTGCCTCGCCCCAGTAGCGCTGACCTTTAGGTCAGCACGAAGGGAAGCCGCGAAGATGCCGACCTGAAGGTCGGCGCTACGTCACCCGCTTCACCCGGGGCCGCGTCACGGGATGGCCCGGAGCTTAGCACTTCGACCGGACGCATCCAAGAGCCCACGGTCAGGAGTACACTGACCGTGGCTACCCTCCTTTTCGTCACGGTAGGCCCGCTCAAGCGCCGCAAGGCCTTCACGGTTCCCCAGGATTTGCCACCACGGCCCGGTCGATGGGCAGCTCGATCACAAACTTGGTTCCCGTGGGGAGATTCTCCTCGGCGCGAATGGACCCGCGATGCTCGGCGACGATGCGGTTAATGATCGCCAAGCCCAAGCCGGTTCCTGAGCGCTTGGTGGAGAAGTAGGGAAGGAACAACCTCTCCTTGGCTTCCGGGGAGATTCCCGGCCCGCTGTCCGCCACCGTGATTTCCACGATATCCCGCTCGGGGTCGAGTGTACTGCGCACCCAGATCTCCTTCCGCAGGGATTGCTCCAGAGCTTCGGCGGCATTGTCAATCAGATTGACGACGACGCGCTTCATCTGATCCGGATCGGCTTGCACGATGGGCAAGTCGGGAGACAGATCGCGATGGATGGCGATCCCGTTCAAGCGTCCTTCGAACACGTTTAGAGCATTTTCCAGGATGTCATTGACGCGCGTCGGCACCGGTTTGGAGGTGGGAAAGCGCGCGAAGGCGGAGAATTCGTCGACGAGCGTCTTCAAGGTACCCACCTCGCGCCCAATTAACGAGGCACTGTCAGCGACGGCCCCCAGCAGCTCGCCGGGGGAAGAATCGGCGCGCGGGCGCTCAATCAGCCGCAGGATACGCTCCGTGGAAAGCTGGATGGGGGTGAGCGGATTCTTGATTTCGTGGGCGATCCGCTGGGCGACCTCTTGCCAGGCGGCGGAGCGCTGAGCGCGCAGGACCTCCGTCAGATCTTCCAGCACCAGAACCGAGCCCACCCGCCCGTGTCGAGCCTGGACGGACGAGAGGGTGAGCGCGACAAAGGCGCGGCGACCGCCCAGGTCGAGCTCCATCTGGCGTGTAACCACACCCTGGCGCGCGGCGCGGCGGAACAAGCGAGCAATCTCCCGTGCGTCTTCGGGAGAGAAAAGATCGGAGAGGCCCCGCGCGGAGCGGACGTCGGGACGGCCAAACATACGCTCGGCGGTGGAGTTCAGTCGCGTGATCTGGCCTTGCGGATCGAAAGAGATGACTCCGCTCGGAATGTTTTCCAGGATGGCTTCGATGGTGTTGCCACGCTCCTCCAATTGACGGTTCGCCTGCTGGAGCTCGCGCGATGCCTGCTCGATGGCACGGCGATTTTCGAGAAGTTGCAGAGTCATCTGGTTGAAGGAATGAAGCAGCACGCCCAGTTCGCCATCCGCACGCGCCGTTATCTGGAACCCCAAATTGCCCTGTGAGACTTCGTGCGTGGCTCTGGCCAGCGCCTGGATGGGGATGGTGACCTGTTTCGAAAGGAAAAGCGCAAACCAGGTCGCGATGAAAAGAATGAGCAGCGTCAGCAACCAGAGCATCGACAGGTAATTGCGCTTCACGGCTTTCCGTTCCAGGCTGAGGTCGTTGTACTTTTTGGCTTCCCGCTGGATTTCACTGGACACCAAGGTCAGCTTCGAGGGCAGCCGCGTAATGGCGGCAATTGTTCCCAGGCGGGCGCCGGCGCGATTCAGAACCGGGTCGACCGAGATGAAGAGTTCGTAATCACCCGCGGCCCAGTGTCCTACAAGGCCCTTCGGCGGCAAGCTGCCCCCGCGGACTTGCGGAAAGTAACCGGCCACCGCAGCCGCATCAGGCCAGGGATCACCCGCTTGACCCAGAAGGCGGCCCGAAGAATCAAAGCACAGGACGGCTACGTTCCCGGGGTCAGCGGTCACTTCCTGCGTCACCCGCCGCGCCACCAGAGGGATCGCGTGGTGGTCCACGGCTTGGATCATTTCTTCACTTTGCGCGAGATGGCTGGAAATGTTGTCGGCGCGCTGCCCGGCCTGCAGCTCGAGTTGTCGGACCAACTCCTCGGAGTCTTGACGGATCAGGTCAGGGGGAAGACTGAACCACCTGTCAATAGTGCGATTCAGTAACCCGTAGGCAAAGGCGAATAGAAAGCAGACCGGCACCAAGGAAAGTCCCAGGAAGGCCACAACCATCTTCGTCTTGAAACGCGACCCAAGTTGTTGTTGCCGCCGTTCGACATAAAGCTTCAGAAGGATGCGCAGAAGAATGAGCGCGAAAATCACGAAGGCCAAAAAAATGACGGTCGAGAGAACAAGCAACAGGATGGTTTGTTGTGAATTGCTGGGGCGGATAAACGAAAGATTGAGCGAGGCTTGGCTCCACCCCAGGAAGAACAGGGCGGGGACGAGGACCGATAATACCGCCAAAATAATCTTACGGCGACGAGTAAGGTTGGATGTCATACCGGTTGCCTACGCGCCTTCGTCGGCGATTGCCGCCTGCCTGCCTCGGAACATCGAGGCAGGACCTGGTAACCTTTGCGTGTCCCACTCCGGCAGGAACCTGCGCAAGGGGCATTCCTCACAGCGCGCCACTTGCCGCCGGCAGTAGCGTTTGGCCACCTCGACCATCAAGGCGTGAAACTCACTGAACATCGCTTCATCAGCCGGCAGATGGTCGTGGAGGAACTGCTGGGCGGATTCGTAGTTCGCGGTCGCGGGAAGGAGCTGGTGACGAGAAAGAACCCGGCGTGTGTAGGCATCCGCGACAAACAGGGGGTGACGTCCAGCATACAGTAAAATCGCATCCGCCGTCTCCGGGCCGATTCCCTTGAGACTGAGAAGTTGCTGGCGGCAGCGGGCTGGTTTCATCGAAAAAAGCGAGTCTAGCGAGCCGCCCAGCGTGCGTTCGAGCCAATCCGCAAAATCGTGAATGGTTCGCGCCTTTTGCCGATAGAAGCCGGCCGGGCGAACGCAGGACTCCAACTCCTCTAAGGAGGCTTGGCGAAGGGCGCGCCAAGCGAGGAGGTCAGATTTTCTGAGGTTCTTCAAAGCCAACGTCGCATTCCGCCAAGTCGTGTTCTGGGTAAGAATGGCTCCCAAAATGATTTCCAACCGCGTTCGGGCAGGCCACCAACCCTGCGGGCCGAAGCTTTCGAGCAGGGTCAGGTAGAACTGGCGGAGAGTTTCACCTGGCGCCGCCTCGCGTTGCTGAGCCAGCAATTGCATATTTTGAAAACTTATACTCGCCCCTCGGCAAAGTCAAGGCAAGCCGGGCGGCTGAGAAGCCGCCGAAATGCCCTGGCGCGTGATGCCAGGTGCGCGGCAGACTCTAAAAGCCCCGGCGCAGTCGTTCCCGCCAGGAATGAACCCGAGTGAGGCGTACTGAGGTACTAGGCCCGGGAAATCGCCTTGACAACTCAAGAGGAGTTCCTTACGATGCGTTTAAGTATGTGACTTTCAGAGACTTGCCGTGAGGCCGCGCAAGGGCGTGAGATCTCTGTCAAACATGTCGGTCAGGCCGGGATAGCGGGGGTTCGGGAATGTCTGGCAAGCTCGGCGAGATTCTCCTCAAGGAAAACCTGATTACCCCTGACCAGCTCAAGCAGGCGCTGGAACATCAGAAGGCCAACGGGGGAAGGCTGGGGAATTCCCTCGTTAAGTTGGGCTTTCTGAACGACGATGAGGTGACGGCCGTCCTCTCTCGCCAATACGGTGTTCCCTCCATCAACCTCGCCTATTTCGAGGTTGACCCCAGCGTCATCAAGCTGATTCCCGTGGAAACGGCCACGAAGTACCAGGTGCTGCCGCTCAGCCGCGTGGGATCGTCGTTGACGCTGGCCATGGTGGATCCCACAAACGTGTTCGCCATGGACGATATCAAGTTCATGACGGGTTTCAACATCGAACCGGTGGTCGCATCGGAAGCGACCATCCTGGATGCCATCAAGAAGCACTACGGCAGCGTGGAGGACCAGGAACGCAAGAAGGAGTTGGAAGAGATCGTCAGCTTCATCGACGAAGGCCAAGCGGAAAGCGTGGAGCTGCAAGCTGAAGAAGATGGAATGCTGAATCTGGCCCAGTTGGAAAGGGCGGCCGAGGAAGCGCCGGTCATCAAGCTTGTGAACTATATCCTCACGGATGCGGTAAAACGGGCAGCGAGCGACATTCACATGGAACCCTACGAAAAGGAATACCGCGTCCGTTACCGCATTGATGGCATGCTGCAGAACATCATGAATCCCCCCTTCAAGTTGCGCGACGCCATCATCAGCCGCGTGAAGATCATGGCGAAGTTGGATATCTCCGAAAAGCGGCTGCCGCAAGACGGTCGCATCATGATCAAGATGATGAAGGACCGGAAGAAGAAGCAGCTCGATTTCCGCGTTTCCGTGCTCCCCACCCTGCATGGCGAAAAAATCGTTATGCGCCTGCTGGATAAAGAAAACCTGCGGCTCGACATGACGAGGCTGGGGTTCGAGGCGGAGTCGCTGGCGAAGTTCCAGAAGGCGATTTTCAAGCCCTACGGTATGGTCCTGGTGACGGGGCCGACGGGCAGCGGCAAGACGAACACACTTTATTCCTCGATTGCCCAGCTTAACAAGCCGGACACGAACATCGTTACCGCCGAAGACCCCGTAGAGTTTGAATTGCCCGGCATCAACCAAGTGCAGATGAAGGAGCAAATCGGCCTGAATTTTGCGGCGGCTCTGCGCGCCTTCTTGCGGCAAGATCCCAACATCATCCTGGTGGGCGAGATCCGAGACTTCGAGACGGCAGAAATTGCCATCAAGGCCGCGCTCACCGGCCACATGGTGCTCTCGACCCTTCACACGAATGATGCGCCCTCCACCATCTCGCGATTGATGAACATGGGCATTGAGCCCTTTCTCGTGGCCACCTCGGTGCACCTGATTTGCGCCCAACGTCTGGCCCGGTGCATCTGCCAGGATTGCAGAGTTCAGGAGGAGGTCTCTCCTCAGTTGCTCATCGACGCCGGCTTCACACCGGAGGAAGCCAAGACCGTGAAAGCCTATAAGGGCCAAGGTTGCTCCACCTGCGGCAACAGAGGGTACAAGGGGCGCGTGGGGCTTTACGAAGTTCTGGAGATTACCGACGAGCTTCGCGAGTTGATTCTGGTGGGAGCGTCGGCTCTGGAATTGCGGAAGAAAGGGATCGAGCAGGGCATGCTCAGCTTGAGACGCAGCGGTCTGATCAAGGTTGCGGCAGGCATGACCACCCTGGAAGAAGTCTTCCGCGAAACGGTGCTATAGCCCGGCGCGGGTCTGTGGACTGGACGGCGCCGAAAAAGGAGAGCAGAAGTAATGGCTTTACCCACACTCAGCGAACTGCTGAAGAGGATGGTCGATTCGGGCGGGTCCGACCTCCACATCACCACCAACTCCCCGCCGCGCGTTCGTCTTCACGGTGAGCTCAAGCCCCTGGAAGATGTTCCTCCCCTGGGTCCTGCGGACACGAAACAGCTCGCTTACAGCATCCTGACCGATGCCCAGAAGCACCGGTTTGAGGAGAATCTCGAACTCGACTTTTCCTTTGGGATCAAGAGCATCGCGCGCTTCCGGGGAAATCTGTTCAATCAGCGCGGCGCCGTGGCCGGCGTTTTCCGGGTCATCCCGTTTGAGATCAGGACCTTCGAACAACTGCAGTTGCCCCCGATTCTCCGCAAACTCTGTGAGAAACCGCGGGGGCTTATCTTGGTGACGGGTCCGACGGGTAGCGGGAAGTCAACCACCCTGGCCACCATGCTCAACTCGATTAATGAAAGCCGCCACGAGCACATGCTCACGATCGAGGACCCCATCGAGTTCATCCACGCGCACAAGAAATGCCTGGTGAACCAGCGCGAGGTGCACGCGGACACACATTCTTTCGCCAATGCT
>JBEKAK010000102.1:0-18312 GCA_050018275.1 Terriglobia bacterium
GCCGCTACGTAAAGCGTAACACCGTCGGACAGTGCCAGGCCGTAATTCACCCAGCGGTGCGCGAGCGCCATCGCTAGAACTCCGACGATCCGCGACACTCCCAGGGCGCCGGCCGCCCACACGCCGGCACTCCGGCTCCGCTTGGCCGCCACCATGATCGAGGCTATCGTGAACCCTTCCGGGATATTGTGAAGAACCACCGCGCCAGAGATGACCGTACCGAGCCACGGGGAAATCAGGAATCCCGAAGTGATGGAAACGCCGTCGAAAAAAGTGTGGATCAACAGGCCTACCAGTGCGGTATAGGCCACGGAGGGATTCAAGAACTCGTCGGTGTGCGTTTCCTCGCCAAAGTGAAAATGCGCGGGCCAGGTATGTTCAAAGTAGTGAACAATGAAGTACCCCAGCAAAATCAGTGCCGGTGCGGGGACAGGCGCCAGCCGCAGGCTCTCCGGCACCATCTCCGTGAGCGCGGTCGCCAGCATGAAGCCCGAGCCGAGCGCGATGAAGAGCGCGAGAAAAGTGCGGCTCCAGGAGCGTGCTGAGACGATCGCGCCGCCAAACAGGTTGGCGAGTCCCGCCACGATGCCCAGGACAAGACTAATCCACAGGTAGGACATTGAAACCAGTCATCAGTCTTCAGTTCTCAGTAACAACTCGCTGGCTTTCGGGCCCGAACGACTAACTAGCGTATAGACAACTGAGAACTGAAGACTGAAAACTGATGACTTCCTTTAGCCCGAATGCCGGAAGTGAACCACCTCGCCGTCGCGCACAACATACTCCTTCCCTTCCAGCCGCAAACGGGCGCGATTGCGAGCTTCCGCAAAGCTGCCCGTGGCGATCAGATCATCGCACTTCACCACCTCGGCGCGGATGAAGCCACGCTGCATGTCGGAGTGAACCTCGCCCGCGGCCTCCAGTGCCGTCGTGCCGGCGGGGATGGTCCAGGCATGGCATTCGCTTCCGTCCACCGTAAAGAAGGAAATCAGCCCCAGGAGCTGATAGCTGGCGCGAACCAAGCGCGAGGTGGCCGATTCCTTAAACCCGTAGCTAGCGAGGAATTCCGTGGCGTCCGATTCGTTCAATTCCGCGAGCTCTGCTTCTACTTTGCCACAAATCCCAGCGACGGCCGTGCGTGGCCGCTGTTTCAACCCGACGGCAGCGGCGAATGGCTCCGCCAAGTTCGCGCGCGCGGCGTCCGGTTCGCCCAAGTTCAGAACGTAGAGCATGGGCTTGCGCGAAAGAAAAGTAAAGCCGCGAATCACCTTGGCGTCTTCCGGGTCGAACGCAACTTCACGTAGGGGCGTCTGTTTTTCCAGCGCGGCCCTGCAGACCTTCAACACCTGGAACTCTTTCTCAAAAGTGGGATTCTTCTGCTTCTTGAGGTCCTTCTCGAGCCGCTCCAGCCTTTTTTCCACCACCGCCAAGTCGGAGAGAATCAGCTCGAGCTCCACGTTTTCGATGTCGCGCCTCGGGTCAACCGAACCGCCTTCGAGGGGGACCGCCTCGTTCTCAAACGCCCGCACCACGTGCGCCAGCGCATCCAGTTCACGGAGGGCCTGAGTCTGCACGCCGGCGCGGGCCAGCTCAATGACGCTGCCCGGCGTATCCATGTACTCGATGGTCGCGTGGACGGTCTTTTGCGGTTGGCAGAGCTCGGACAGCTGGTCGAGCCGAGCGTCGGGCACCCGCACCACACCCACATGGGCCTCCTGCCGCCCGGACCCCAGACCGCTGCCATGCGCATGGGTTAGGATCCGAAACAGAGTTGTCTTGCCGGTCTGCGGAAGGCCGACAATGCCGATGCGAAGCACACTTCCCTCTCTGCGGAAGCGTACAGTCCAAAACCAAGTCGCCAGAATCCTGATACTAACACATCGCGACCTGGCAGGCGGCATGCCCGATGTTGGTACGCGGCCGGAAACACCCGGTGCGTCGGGAAGACGATAAACTCGAACCTCGTCCCGTCGCCGTGCAGGCGACGGTTTATGTTGCCAGGAAAACCAGCCATCGCGGCGATGAAAGCTGCCAGCGGGGATTCAAACTTTGATAGAATGGGCGAGTTTGATAGCCGAAAGTGGTGGGCGATACAGGACTCGAACCTGTGACTTCTACCGTGTGAAGGTAGCACTCTACCGCTGAGTTAATCGCCCACGGTGACAGACGAACATAGCAGATTTTCAGCCCATGGTCTAGACACGTCAGGGCTGACTCTCGAAACTGAACAGCATGGAAAAGACCGAAGTAAACAGCCACCTCGCGGTTTCCCCGGAACTTCTCAAGCGTGTGCAACGGTCCGTGCAGAGTGTGATCCGGGGAAAGGATGAGGTCATCCAGCTCACTCTGGTGGGGCTGTTCGCGCGTGGCCATCTGCTGATCGAGGATGTCCCGGGCGTTGGCAAGACGACGCTGGCACATGCGCTGGCGCGCTCGTTCAACTGCACCTTCCAGCGCCTGCAGTTCACTTCCGATATGCTGCCCTCCGACGTCGTGGGCATCAGCGTGTTCAGTCAATCCACGCAGCGCTTCGAGTTCCGCCCCGGCCCCATCTTCGCCAACATCGTTCTGGCGGATGAAATCAACCGCACCACACCCAAGACGCAGAGTGCGCTGCTGGAAGCCATGAACGAATACCAGGTGACGGTGGACAACCGCACTTACCCCCTACCGCAGCCGTTCATGGTGGTGGCCACGCAGAATCCCATCGAGCATCACGGCACGTACCCGCTTCCGGAATCGCAACTGGACCGCTTCTTGATGCGCCTGCGCGTCGGCTATCCCAATCCGGCAAGTGAAAAGGAGATCCTGCGGAATTTCGCGGACTATGAACCGCTCGCCAAGATCGAACCCGTCATGAGCGGCGAAGAGGTGGTGGAAGTCCAGCAGGCGGTCCGTCGCGTGGCGGTGGATGAAGAGCTGATGAATTACACGCTGGCGATCGTGGAGAAAACTCGCCAGCACGAATACCTGAGCCTGGGGGTGAGCCCGCGCGGCTCCATGTCGTTGTACCGCGCCGCCCAGGCACTGGCCTTGATCGAAGGGCGCAGTTACTGCATCCCCGACGATTTCAAGCGACTGGTGCTTCCCGTCTTCGCGCACCGCTGCGTGGTAAGCTCGCGCTATCTTTCGACAATGAAGAAGTCCGACCAGTCGGAGGCGATCCTGCGCGAAATCGTCGAAGCCACTCCTGTGCCGCTGTAAGTGCAGTAGGCAGCAGGCACCAGTGCCAAGTTAAAAGGGAAGGTTGAGAGTTTAGGGTTGAAAGTCAAGAGCAGAAGTCCAGGCGGAGTGGGTGGCGGATAACCCACAACGGACCACGGACAACTGACTCTTGCCCCACGAATTTCCAGTTTCGTTTCCGCCTAAGCTACAATTAACCCCACATGGATACGTTCCCCCAGCCCACTCGCGGTGGCGTCTTGCGCGACCTCTGGCTCCTAGCGCGCTACCGCATGCTGCACATCGACCGGCCTGCCTGGCGGCGATTTTTCGTGGCGCTTTTCGGCCTGGGTATGGCCTTCTTTCTCGCCTTGTATTCATCGGCTCTACACGAAGCGGGTCACGTGGAGGCGGCCGCGGCGGTCGCCGCCCTATCGCTGGTTCTGACCGGAGTTGTGGCCGTCAAGGTCGTCCCCTATCTCGCCCAACGCACCGCGCTCGAGCGGTGGATGATGAAGATCGAGTACGAGTTCACACGCGAAGGCGCGGTTTATTTCATGATCATCATGATCATCGCCGTCGCCGGTCTCAATACGGGCAACAATCTCCTATACATCATTCTGGCCAGTTTGCTGGCAGGAATTCTGGTGTCCGGAATTCTCTCCGCCATTGTGCTCTCGCAACTCGAACTGGATTTCGTCCTGCCGGAGCACGTTTTTGCCGAGCGCCCCTTGATTTCCCGACTGACGGTTCAGAACCTGAAATGGATCTTCCCCTCTTTCTCCATCACCCTTTCCGCACGCGTCCCCGGAAAAGGTAAGCGAACGAGGTCCCCGCTGGTCGCGCTGCGGCACATCCTGGACGCGCCGGTCTACGTCCCTTACATCCCGCACCGGTCGTCCGTGACGCAGCACGTCGAACTCACTTTTCCGCGCCGGGGGCGCTACACGCAGGAGGGGTTCCGCGTCAGCACGAAGTTTCCCTTCGGCCTCCTGCGCAAAGCGCATGAGGTCGCGAGCAAGCAGGAAATCCTGGTTCTGCCCAACGTGGAACCGACGGAAGAGTTTTACGAGATCCTGCCGCTGATCGGCGGTGAGATGGAGAGCTTCTACAGGGGCCGCGGCCACGACCTGTACGCCATCCGCGACTATCAGGAAACGGATTCCGCCCGCCACGTGGACTGGAAAGCCACGGCCAAGGCCCAGCAACTCAAGGTGCGGGAGTTTACGCGTGAGGATGAACGGCGCCTCGTGTTGGTCTTTGACACCAGCCTGCCCACAGGGGGTGAAAAAGCTCTGGCGCAGTTCGAGAAGGGTGTCAACTTCTGCGCGTGCCTGGCGTGGCACTTCTACGAGATCGACGCCCAGATGCAATTCCTCGCGGACGACTTCGAGACGCCCATGGCACGCTCGGGTGAGATCATTTACCCGGTGCTTGAAACGCTGGCGCTCATCGAGCCCAAAACCGCCCCGGCGGCAACGATGACGAACCTGCAGGCACGCATCGCGTCAGCCGCTCCAGGCTTTCACATCGTCATCACCAGCCGACCGCGTGGCTCGATTCCCACGAACCTCTGGGGATCCTCGTACCTGATTTTCGTTGATTCTCTTTAACCGGCACACACCTCGGCCAGTAGCAGCCATCCACACTGAGACGCACGCAGAGGCGTGCTACTTCTCGATCTCCAGGATCTCCACCTGGTGTTTGGGCGGCAAGGGCACCTCGCTGCCGCGGCGGAACTGTTCACCTGTAAACTCGCCGAGGCCTTGACCCGTCATGGCCGAGCGAATGTGGAATGAACCGTGCGGAAACGCCGGTATCTTCACCGTGACCCGCTCGACGCCCGAGTCATTTCTGAAGAGGACGATCATGCCGTCGCCGGATTGACTCAAGCGCGCGAAGCCATCCCAGGCCGCGGCCTGTGGCTGGAGCCAACTTCCCAACGGGAAAAAACCCTGGTTGATCGCCACCCGCGCGCGGAAGCCTTTAAACCAGCGGATCTTCTCTCCGTATGCATCCTGTTCGACGGGTGTGAGCTTTCGCAGGTCACCCAAGAACAACGGTCCCGATCCCATTGCCGTCGCCAGGCGTTCCTCAATCGGGGGCGTATGCACGTGGAGGTTGCCAATTAGCATGGCCTCCGTGGGAATGGCGAGGGACCGCAAGTAAAGTAGTGTGCGCGCTTGGCGGGGACCCGCCGATTGTGGTGGGGTGTCATCAACATTGCTGAGCCAATCAAAATCGCCCGCGGCCAGTAACCCGTAATCAATCACGTGCTTCTGCCCCCAAAGTTCAAACGTTAAGTCGAGCAATACGTCGGGATGGTCGCGGTGAAGGGTGTCCGTCACATCCTGAATGCCTTCGTAGATCCGCTCGAGCGATTCAGCCCAAGTCTTGTGCTCGTGTCCCGGCGCGTGGCAGCCTGGTGCTTCGCCATAAGCGTTGAAGACGGTGGTCAAATCGATCTTGACGTATTTCAAATGGTAGCGGCCAATCAGATCGCTGATGCGCCGGGCGGCAATCTTCCGATAAGGTGTGGCCAGACACATGACGGCGGACTGGCCGGCCATGGCAGCGGTGAACTTGGGCTGGCCGTCCGCTTCGCGCTCGACCCATTCGGGGTGCTCACGATAAACGGCCGACCTGGTGCTGATCGCGGCCAGCGGCACCCAGAGGCCCAGCCGCAGATGCTGGCGCTCGACGAGCTGCACGACTTCCTCAAGCCCATGTGGGAAGGCCTGCAAGTTGATCTGGTTTTCACCATATTCCGCCTGCCATCCGTCATCAATCGTGAACACGTCGAACCCCATGCGACCCGCGATGGGGATCAATTCGCTCACGATATTCATATTGATGCCGCGCTCGAACGGCTCCCAGGTGTCGTAGATCCACGGCGGCTGATAGGCGCCGCCTTTCTTCAGCAACACCTCCGAGGTGTAGGACGGCATCACCCAATGGGGGTCTGCCTGGCCGGCGTCCTCCCGGAAGAAAGCCACAGAACTCTTGGCGCTTGAGAACGTTTCTTGCGGAGCAAGGGTGCGCTCGAAAGGAAATAGATCCGTGTCGTACATCACCTCCACACCCTCGCCCCAGCCTACAATCTCGGTACGCTTCAGATACCCGGGCGCTTCATTCATCACGATGAAGCCTTCGCCCGAACGCGAGCATCGAACCTTGATGGCGGGGTCGTCCACACGGCCCGTGTAGAAGATCTCGCGCGGTTCGAGGCCGTAGAACGCTGACACCTGCAAATCATCGGGAGTAGAGGGAGCAAGGTTCGCTGCTTCGAAAACCAGGTGTGACAAGGCAAGAGGCACGTTCGAGGCGTTCGTGATTTCAATCCACTTCCGAATTACCGGATGACCCTCATACACCGCGTAATGCACGGTGACGCGGAAGCGCTGGTCATGGGAGCGCAGGAGGATGCGAAGATCTTTTCCAGGGGGTGAGGTTTCCGCAGCGCCCTCCGATTCCAATTCAAATCCCCCAGTGTCGCCTGTGCCCGCACCCACGTACTCCTTGCCGCCGGAGGCGAAGGCATATTCCCTGCCCCAGGACTGATGCTGGCCGGCGACTTTCATGAAATCCGTCCCCGTGACCTTGCTCTGCCAGCTTGTCGTATGTAGTCCGATGTTCGGATCAAAGCGAATTACACGCTCCACGAGACCATTGCCAATCGTCCAGCTCTTCCGGTCGGTGCTGGCGCGGAAATAGGCAGACCGGTCCTGTGCCACAGCCGTGGGGATAGTCAGGATGAAAGCCAGGAATCCGTAAGATAAGCGCATGGCCAAACCTCCGAAGCCAAATGTCTGTCAGAGTTCAAAGGTCGTGTACCATACATCGCATGAGGAGCGAGCGATACATCCCTGAACTTTCACTTCGACGGACTTTGCGGGGCATGCCTCCCAAACACCACACCTTTCGCCTCTGGCCCCAAGGCAATTACCGGTGCGCCGATCAACAGGACGACACCGGCCAGCACTCCCAATGACTGCGCATAGGTCACATGCTCAGCCAAAACAGCTTCAGTGTAGGTGATGCTCGAAGCGCACAGTACTCCGAGCTGGTAGGCAAAACCCGGGAAAAACCCGCGCAGCTCGTTGGGCGATAGTTCGTTCAGATGGACGGGAATAACCCCCCACGCGCCCTGCACCATGAACTGCATCAGGAACGCCGCGCCAACTATCAGCGGCACGTTGGGCGCCAGAACCCAAACGGGAGTCAGCACGAACGCCAACATTACCGCGGTGACCATGGCGCGACGACGCCCCCGACGGTCCGAGTAATGACCAAACGCCAGTCCACCGCAGATGGCTCCAACCATGGAGATCATGGTGATCATTGCCGTGATTCCGGGGCTGAAGTGGCGTTGCCGCTGCAGGAAAGTGGGATACAAATCCTGAGTGCCGTGCGAGATGAAATTCATCATGGTCATCAGCAGCACCAGATAAAGAAACAACCGCCAATGGCGGACAACCGCGCCCCAGTAGCTTCTCCAATCGGTGCGCGAGTGATGCCACGCTTCGGTCTCTTTCACCCTGGCGCGAATGAAAAGTGTGAGGAGTGCGGGCAGGCCGCCGATGAAAAACAACGAACGCCATCCCCAGTGCGGGAACGCCAGGTAATAGACCGCCGCGGCCAAAAGATAACCGAGCGCATAACCTTCTTGCAGGACGCCGGAGAGAATCCCGCGCCACTTCAGAGAGACTGATTCCATAGTGAGTGATGCGCCGACGCCCCACTCGCCACCCATGCCAATCCCGTAGAGGAGTCGCAAGACGAAGAAGGTGGCGTAATTCGGCGCCAAGCCGGAGAGGACCTCAATGACCGAGTAGAAAATGATGTCGAGCATCAACGGTAGCCGGCGACCATAGCGATCGGCCATCAGGCCGAAGATGACCGCACCCACTGGCCGCATGGCCAGGCTCGCAGTGATCGTCAGTGCGATGTCAGGAATGGAAACCCGGAAATCCCGCGCCACGGGAGCGAGCACAAAGGCGAGCACGAAGAAGTCGAAGGCGTCCAGCGTCCAGCCCAGGAAGCCCGCGGTCAGAGCATTCCGCTGGTTCGCACGATGGGCAGTCTGCGCGTCAGGAGTTGCCGGAGCGTTTGCCATCTTGGTCGCGGACGCCGGGAATGAAACCGTAATGCTGCCGGCAAGTCGCGTTGCTTATCGGTCAGGCGAGACGCCTTTCACAACCTCGCCACCCTTCATCACAACCTTCATGTTTTCGAGAACCGTAATGTCTTTGAGAGGATCGCCCTCAACCGCCACCAGGTCGGCATAGTGGCCCGGTTCAAGAGAGCCCACGCGGTCAGACCACCCGAGCAAATCCGCAGCGTTGATCGTGGCTGCCTGAATGGCTGCCAGCGGCGTCATGCCCAGCTTCACCATAACCGCGAATTCGTGAGCGTTAAGGCCATGCGGGTAAACCGCGGCGTCCGTCCCAAAAGCCACCTTGACGCCCGCGCGGAAGGCACGGGCCACGTTCTGCCGCGCGGCGGGCAACACGTACTTAGCCTTCGCCACCATGTCGTCGGTCAAACCCAACTTGCGATAGTTCTCCATAAACCAGTCGCTGAGGTACAGGGTTGGGACCAGATAGGTTCCACGTTCCTTCATCAGTTGAATATCTTCGTCGTCGATGAAGCTTCCATGCTCAATAGAATCGACTCCGGCCAGGACGGCGTCTTTGATCCCCTGTGCCCCGTGCGCGTGGGCAGCGGCCTTGCGGCCCAAGCGGTGCGCCTCCTGGACAAGGACACGCATTTCTTCGGGGCTGTATTGCTCCCGGTCCGGACTGTCGCCCTTCGAGAGCACGCCACCCGTGGCGCAGAATTTGATGACGTCTGCGCCGTACTTGACGTTCTCACGAACCTTGGCCATCACGGCCGAGATCCCATCCGCAACCCCGAGGTCGAAGAAGTGGAACTCCGGCGCCAATAAGTTGTTGTCGCAATGACCCCCCGTGATGCCGATCGCAGGCCCGGAGGCCTCAATGCGCGGGCCGGGAACGTCGCCGGCGTTAATGGCGTCTCGCAAGGCGATATCGGCGTAGCCATTTGCTCCGACGTTTCGAACCGTGGTGAAACCAGCCTCCAGAGTTACGCGGCCATTGCGCGCGCCGGTCAGCGCCTCGCGCGGGACCGAGATGCCCAGACCCCGATAGCCTTCTGTACCCGGGTCACCTGTCAGGTGCGTGTGCGCATCGATCAGTCCCGGCAGAACCGTGTACCGGGAGAGGTCAATGGCTTGTGCACTGGGTGGTACGTGAGGCTGCAGATCCCGCTCGGCGCCGACCTCACGAATCTTGCCGGCCTCGATCAGGATGAGCTGATCGGCGAGGTAATTTCCGGATCGCAGATCCAGCATGCGCCCCACCTTCACGACGACGACGGCGCTGGCTGCCTCGTCCGCCCGCGCAACTCGCGTTGTGCCTGCGACCGAAAAAAGCAAAACCAGAACGAGCGGCTTCAGACCTCTCACGGATTTACTCCTCCAGTGTTTGGTCGCGGAACAGAGCGCACCGTTCGCCCCGAAGCGCGTTGAGGGTTCAGCCCTCCTCCCGCAGAGCGGGACGAGGGGCTACCCTGCCCCTGCTGCAGGAGCCCCGCGTGGGTTCATTCAAACCCGCAGGGCCACACCTACTTTCTTAACCGTTTTCGCGCTAGAACGACTGCACCGAGTGGCCCCGCGTTGTCACCAAGCGTGCCGGAGACGATTTTCACCTTTTCCGCGTCGTGACGTCGCAGGAAATTCGCGTAGGCAGTCTTTCGGACCGGCGCAACGTAGTACTCACCCAGGCGCTCAGCAATTCCGCCGCCGATCACCACGCACTCAGGATCGAGCATGTTAACAACGTTCGCCACGAGAATTCCCAGGTAGTATTGCGCGCGTTTCATCACGTTGCGCATCACGGGATCGTTTTTCTTGAGCGCGCGCTGGATGATGCTGCTGGTCATGCGCTCCTTGCCGCGCTCTGCCATGATTTTGAGCACGCTGCTTTTCCGCCCGGCGCGGATGGCCGCGCGCACGTCGCGCTCCATGGCGGTGCGGCTGGCCAGGGCCTCGATGCACCCGTGGTTCCCACAACCGCAAAGAGGTCCATCCACCTTAACGATCATGTGACCGACCTCCGCCGCCGCACCCCGCACGCCCAGATAGAGCTGGCCCTTGGAGATGATCCCGCCCCCGATGCCCGTCCCCACGAAAATGCCCACGAGCTCCTGCGCCCCCTGCCCGGCGCCGAGAGCATGCTCACCGACGACGCCCACGTTCACATCGTTCTCGGCGAAGACTGGAACGCGCAACAGCTTCCCGAGCTTCGCACTAAGAGGAACCGCATCCCATCCCAGGTTGGGCGCGTGATAAACCACACCACGCTCGGGATCGACAGCCCCCGGAGCCCCGATGCTGACGGCGCGCAAGTGCGATTTGCGCAGGCCCGCTGCGCGCACCACGTCCTCGACCAGCGCCGCCAGGTCCCGAATCAATCCGTCCGGCTTCTGCGCGACGTTGGTGGGCGTCTTCTCGACCGCCAGAATTTCGTTCTGGGGATTCACGACGAGCGCTCGTAGGCTGGTCCCCCCCATGTCGATGCCAACAATGACATCCTTCGTTGGAACCATCCGGACACCTCCGCCGCGTGCAGGATTTCGGGCAGCAGAGTCTATCGCAATCTGTCAATCGAGAAAACGAATGTTTCGGCTCATCGCCGGCAGGGGCACAATCTGACAAAAAGAATGGAGCGGGAGACGGGAATCGAACCCGCGACGTCCAGCTTGGGAAGCTGGCATTCTACCGCTGAATTACTCCCGCTGAGTTCAAGTGCTTTTATTCTAGCGAATTGACTTCGTAAGACGGTGAGCTGTGCAGCAACTGTGCAATAAATTCACCCTCTTCGGGGTCCCCACGAAATCGAATCCACTTACCCCCAGTGGCACTGTAGCCCTTCTTGCCCCTGTTTGCAAGGGCGCTGTCTTCCTGGCCGGGAGAGCTTGCTGCTCGCCGGCTCGCATGAGGGCGAGATGGGCCGCCAGTCCTATCGCACTCTCACCCTGGGCGTCTGAATCGAACCGCTCGTTAGCTACCAAGTCTTACCGACAATTACTTGGGTGGGACCTTGCCCCACTGGTAATCTGCGTCGTCGGGGCGCACTGAGACACACAGTTATTTCATGACAACGCCTTAACCTTGGCAAGCTCACCCGATTTGCTAACCAAGTAGACGATTAGAGCTACCTGCGGTGACCTCCGGACTGACATCGCTTGCGCGCGTCGGGTCGGCAAGGAAGACCGCCGCAGAAAGGCTAAGAATGGGTCCCGCGACATTAAAGAGCGCGCGGGTGGTGTTGCCCAACGCGTTATTGTAGGCGCCCATGGCTAGAGCCGCACTAAACGCCAGGGCAGAGGCCAGCACCCAGGGCCGGGGCAGACGGAGCAAGCGCAGGACTCCCAGGGGAAGCAACCAGATAAATACATACCAGAAAGTGTGGTCAAGGATACACCCCCGCAATCCCGCCAGGAATCCGACACCGGCACCCATATACCCTGCAAACTGCCAGGGCCAAATCAGCCCACCCGCGGCAGTTGACATGGCGATGGTTACAGCGGTCAGGCTCGCCACAGCTAATGCGCATATCCAGGCTAGGCGAGAGAGTTGAAGGCGGCCCCGCCGCGCCTCCGATAACCACCAACCAAATGCGAACAGCGCGGAAAGCGGCGCGAAGGTTTCCTTGGCGAGCGCGCCGAATACCCCCCAGACGGGCAACAGAAACCAGCGGCCTGTTAGCAACGACCAGACCATGATCATCACAAAACAACCTTCGCCGGAATCGATCAGTCCGACCAGATTGAGATTCGCAACGACAAAATTGAGCAAGTAGAGGGTGGCGCCCAGCAACGCCGTCGAAGCGTTGAGCGTCAAACGACAGCCTACGCTCACCACCAGGCAGGCGGTGGTCGCCGTAAAGATCGCATTCGCCATCAGCAGTCCGAAGAGGGCCGGGTCCCAGGTTCGCGCGTGGCCCTTCGCCAGCCAATAAAACGGCTTAGCGAGGTAGGGCACGAGCACGCGGCTATAGTTCTCCGACAGGGCGATCTGCGCGTCGGCTCCGCTTTCCGCAGCGGCGCGTTGGGGCTTGCGCCCCATGACGATATCGCGATACTCCCCCACGTCGGAAGTTCCCTCCAATTTCGTGGGGTCATACCGATTCAAGACGGGGTACCCCAACCCCAAGCAGATGAGAACGAACAGCAACCACAACAGCGCTATTCGTTCGAGTGTCATCGCGGTGTTCAGTCCCTCGCTTCGACTCGTCTCTGCGGCATCTCCGGCCATAGGAAGTGAACCTTCAGGAGAATGCCTGGTGTCTTGTGAGCCCGTTCTACGCGAGCTGTCGCAGGGTGTAGGTTCCAGAGCTTTCTCGGCAGACGGCCTCAACGTGAATCAGGATTCCGGCCTCAGCTGCTCCGACCGGGCTCCAGTATACACGAGGGCCACAGCTGGCCCTGTTTTTTCGCGCGTCCCACGCTAGGCGCCGGGGGCCATCCAGCCTCTTCCGGGTGCGGCAAAATCGTAATAATTGTGGTCCTCGACCATGGCGGCGAGCTCTCCGCCATCGTAAACAAACTGAGCGGGTCCGGATGATGGCACTCTAAGCGTCCTTTCGACTGGCAGGCAGCCCGCCATCCCCTACCCAAGGGCACAAAAGCTTCCCCCAAAAGCAACCGATCAGTAGCTTGCTTCGCAGCGTCCGTTCGTCATCCCCGACCTGTCTAGCTCGCTGGAATTCGGCGCCGCTTTCGTGAAATTATGGCAGTCTGAATCCAAAGACGTTCTTAAAGCCCACCACGACTGCGGCTGACAGCAGCGCCGACAGGACCGCTCCCCCCCAAAGCAAGCGTCGGTCGCGCGGAATCCAATCGCGCATAGCGAACAAGAGCAACGGCAGACCCGGCGCCAAGTACCTGTCCAAGGCCAAAGCAATATCTATATCATTATATGTAATCACGAAAAGGGCATACATCCAGGCAAACAGGGCTTCGGGTCGATACAGCGAAAACCGCTGCCTATTACGGGGGAGCCACATCGCCACAATCCCAATCAACGCGACGATCGGCCAGACCGCGGAGAAGACAAACAAGGTCCACCGCATTTCATCAAAGGCTAAGAAGTAGCTGGGAACCAAGGCGCCGAAAGGATAAGTGAGTGGCCACCCGCGAGGTCCCCAGTGCCTTCGGTAACCGGCGAAGTTGGCGAAGGGGCTTCCCAGGATGATCCACAGGGGAACAACGTAGAGCACTCCGATGGCAAGGCCAATCAGCGTGATAACTGCCAGTTGCCGGTAGTTCCTTCGCTTGGCCAGGACGGCTGCAAACCCCAGCAGGGCGAACACTCCCACCGGCCGGACCGTTGTGCTGAGCGACGCCAGCAACGCGGCGGTGTTCCACCGGCTGGAGCGTACCGCCAGGAAGGAAGCATACAGCAAGCACATAAACAGCGGTTCGCTGCCCCCCTCCACCGAGAGCACAATCCACTGGTAATCAACGAAGATGAAAACCGCGGCAACCCAGCCCCCGTACAGACGATGCACCAGAATGCCTACGGCCAAGGATCCCAATATCGAAATCATCACCACGGCCATGGGTTCCGGTATTGAAAACAGTTTGGAAATTCCGGCAATCGCGTAAGGAAACCCCCAAAAGAATTTGGGGATGGGCCCGCCCGAAAAGTGCCAGTAGCGAACAATTGTGGCTATTTCCAGGTAGTCTTTTCGATCGAACCATAGGTTAGGCAGCTCCCAAAAACTGCGCACCCTGCAAACAGTCACAAGGTGTACGGCAAACATCATGCCGAGCATCAGGAGGACCTCCGACAGCGAAGGCTCGCTGCGGCCGGAAGCCCTTGAAACATTGGCCTCGCCGGCAGGCATCACTCGGAACCAGGATTTCCATTTTGGGCTCATGAGAAGTTGTATGAATCCTCCCCTCCACCTGCTGCTACCGATGCAACAGTAGCACGACCAGCAACTCATTGAGAATCGCAGAGAAAAGCCGAAGAGAGCATTCTAGCTATCGGGCCGAACCGGGTGAACCACGTCACAGCGCTTGACCTTCAGCGGTTCGTGCACTGCAGCCCGGCCGGGTGTGCGGTAAACCACCGAAACGGCGTGGGGGTTCTCATAGACTGTCTCCGGGCATGACAGCGAACCCTGCCCGAGAGGCGAACCACTTCCCACTACGAATCGATACAAAGATCCCCGTCCTCTAAGGTCTTCCAGTGTGAAGATCACGGGACGAGGAGCATAGTAGGAAGGGAGCCGTGAATTCACCACGTAAAGCACAGCATTTGCAGGCAGAATGCGATCAAGGGCGTGAAAATCCTCTGTGAAGGCGGCATACTGGTGCAGAAAGGAATCGCGGCTTTCGATGCCCGAGACAAACTTGATGACCGGGCTTGCGTAGTAGACCTGGACGGCCAGCCACGGAAGGCATGCCCCAAACAGAATCAACCACCATCGTGCGATGAGGCGCGTTCCAAGCCCGGACGGCCATAGTACCCACGCACCCATGATGAGGACAACATATTGAAGTCCACCCAGGAACCGGAACTCGTGCGGCAGCAGCCAGACAATAAGAATTGCCGGCCCGCAGACGAGCCCGAAAAGAACCTTGAACATCCGCTCGCGCTTCAGAGCTGCGAAAACAATAGCCGCAAAGGCGACGATAATCCCCACCGAGACAGATGGGGCCAGCCAAGTGAGGAGCGCCGTCCCTCCCTCCCAAATTTCGCCTTTTAGACCTTCCATTGCCGCGATCGTATCTGGCCCGAAATAGTGCGAGTGGAACATCTTCGCGGTCACAGGGCCAAACGGTGATCCACACTGTAATGTGGTCCACAGGATGGTCGGGCCATAGAAGGCACCCCAGAGGCCGAATGCCACCCCCGTGGCCTTGCTCCAACCGATCTGGGCCGCTGCCCTGTAAACGGCAATCAAAGTAATCGTTGCGGACAGAGGAAAAATCGAGATCTTGGTTGAAGCGGCCGTGTAAGCGGCGAGGCAAACGAGCATCAGCCTCGTCGTTGCCTTCAGCTCACCCGATTGACTGTCGGGAAGCAGGACAAGAAGACTTGCGATGACCGTAGCAAGATCCCCCAGCGCATGCGGCCCGCTTGTGACGTGCCACACGGAGGGGTACAGGCCCACGGCGGAGATCGCCCCGGTCATCCACCCGGCCGTGGTGCGGTTTTATCACAAGCGCGGTACGGCGGAGCAGTGGATCAAGGAGGGGAAGCAGGCCGTGAAAATGACGCGGCTGAGCTGCCATCGCTTTCGGTCGAACGAGGTGCGGCTGTGGCTGAGCGTGATCGCTTACAACCTGGGGAACCTGTGGCGGCGGCTGGTGCTGCCGAAGAGGATCGACGGTTGGTCGTTGACCAGCTTGCAGCAGCGGTTGGTGAAGACGGGTGGCCGATTGATCAAGCACGCCCGCTATTACTGGCTGCTGCTGGCCGAGAGTCACCTGACGCGGCGACTGTTTGGAAGCATGGTGCGGCGGATCAGTTCCGGATTCCGGCACAAAGCGAAGACTTGTCTCCTCCTCCGCCCGGCGCCCACGGGTCCGGACGTCAAGTCAGGATCATAAATCCCATGGCGGAAGTCGGGCTCAACCCCCGGCGGTCTTTCCAATAGGGATAGGCGAGGTTATAATTCCGCACCCAAGTGAGGAGGTGCGGATTTCTGTTCGCCTCCGTGCCGGATTACGAGTGGCGGGAGCGGTGTTCGCCGGAGGGTTTGCCATGCCGGAGCAGAAGGACAAATTTGCCAGGTACGCGTTGGTGCTGCTGGTTGTGGGCGCTTTGGGCAGATTACTGCTGCTGACTTTGCCGCGCCCCTTTTATTCTAGTGTCCCCCCGTTCGACGGTTCGTATATCGAGACGGCCCAGGACATTCTCCGGTTTAATTTCCATGCCTTGGGTGATCGCGTTCCCGTTTACCCGTTGTTGGTTGCCTTGTGCGGCCTCAATCCTCGGGCGATCTGGGTTGCACAATCGATCCTCGGAGTTGCGGCGAGTTTGATGATCTTCGATATGGCCTTCCGCCGCACCCGCCACGGCCTTTGCTCACTCCTCATCGGGCTTGCCGGCAGCCTTATTCCGGAAATTCTCGTCTATGAGGCCTCGATCGGGACAGAAGAGCTGACGAACTTCTTCCTCGTGGCTTCGCTCTGGCTCTTCACCCGCTGCGACGGTGCGGGAGAAAGCAACATCCGGTATCCGTTGGGGCTGGGTTTGACCGTGGCTTTGGCGGGTTTGACTCGTCCCTTGATGATCTGTTTGGTGCCCGTGTACTACTGCTTCCTGGTTCCTCTTTGGCCCCCCGCGAAGATTTTGAGGCGTGAGAACATCAAGAAGACACTCTCTTTTGCGCTCCCAGTGATCGTTTTCATTTTGGGTTGGTGCGGATTTAACTATCTTAATAACGGATATTTTTCCCCTACAACTCGCGCCGGCCAACAATTAATGGACCAGGTTGATCCTTATGTTGACCTGGCTCCTGACCGATTTGCAGTGCTGCGGGATATCTGGCTACAGTCTCGTGAGCAAAGCAGCGACTACTCTATCGGCACCACTGAATATTTCTATGGCAGCGCGCTGCCAGAAATGGAAAGGCGAACGGGGAAAACAGAAATCCAGGTGTCCCATGAACTCGCTTCTCTGGCCCTTTACCTGGAAATCCATCATCCCCTTTATTGCCTCCGGCGCGCCGAGCAAGGCTGGATCCAGTTCTGGGGGGAGCCCTTCCATGATGAAGTTGCGTGGCCGCAGGGCGGCAAGATAAGACTTACCGAGTTTCTGACGGCAATAGCTAACTTCTTGGTCCGCGAAATCAAGGCCGCCTTTCTTGTTCTGGCCTTGCTCTCCATCCCTTGTGCTCTCTTTCGCCTGAAAGCATTTACAAGACTTGAATATCTTACCTTCGCAATCGCCTTATGGGTTTCAGCATTCGGGGCGTTTACGGAGTTTGGAAATAACCGCCGGTTCTGTGTGCCCTTGTACATGCTCATTATCTACACCGTCTTGACGCGGGTCTGGCTGTGGATCACCGCAACCTCATCCCAGGGCGCCGGTGCCACTTCTGATTAGTTTTCAAGCCAGTCTTCCGCATTCCTACCCGTGCCTCCGCAAACTGCTTGCCCCGCTGGTCTTTACGACACGGATAGGCGACGTTATCATTCCGCATCCGAGCAAGGAAGTGCGGACTTCTCTCCGCCTCCGTATCGGATTATGGGTGTCGGCACCGGTGTTCGCCGGAGGGTTTACAATGCCGGAGCAGCGGGACAAATTTAGCAGGTACGCGTTGGTGCTGCTGGTTGTGGGCGCTTTGAGCAGATTGCTCCTGATAACTTTG
The DNA here is from genome assembly GCA_050018275.1 of Terriglobia bacterium. Classification (GTDB taxonomy): domain Bacteria; phylum Acidobacteriota; class Terriglobia; order UBA7540; family UBA7540; genus Bog-366. The sequence goes on from JBEKAK010000102.1 coordinate 17,577, forward strand.
CTACACCCCCTTTCGACAGTCCTCATGCTCGTTACAATAGAAGATCTCCGACACGACGATCTAGAGTACTGTGATCCGGATTTCGAGGTTTCGATTGGGCTGCGGGCTATTAAGCCGAGTGGAGTTCCGGCGCGGTGGTAGCCCTCCCAAAGCAAGGGCACCGCGCAAGTAACCTAGGACGCTATTCAAGTCTTATTTGGCCACATCCCAATCCAACAGCACGCAGGACTGTACGCGCGGGCGTCCATTTCTCGTTCTGGCGAGCCACGTCGCCGATATGTCGTAAGGTTGCTGGCTCGTGCAGCATTTTCATAGATATGGGAGAATATATCCATCGTACGACCGAAGCCACAGAAGGAAAGCTGCCTGGGGGCTGGGAAGGCGTTGAATGATAGACGCTCTCAGAAACCGTTTTACGAATTGGAAAGCTAACCCAAGAAAATGGCAGATCACCTATATTCTGTCTCGCCTTAAGACAAGTTCCGTCTCGCTTTTGTCCAGATATCGTCTAGCTAAGAATCGCGAAAAGCTGTTAAGCCCTGGTATTGAAGCCAAGTAGGTCACCATTCTGTTCGACCCGGAATTTCGAACCTCTGTGGCACAGGTCAGGTGACCTGCCCCCGTTTTCTGTACCAATCATAATGCGAGTTCCAGGGTAGTTTTTTGCTTTTGTTCTTCTCTCCGGGGCGGCTCGGGGGGGAGAGCCGCCCCGGCGCCTGCGAATTCTTGCGGGGTC
>JBEKAK010000103.1:0-18281 GCA_050018275.1 Terriglobia bacterium
GGACATCCTGCGCCGTATGAATTTCCCGCCGTAAGGTCGCTCTCGGCCATTGGCTCCCCCGTTTCCTACGTGCGCCTCCGATGCGATTCCGGTCCGTACATACGCAGTTGCGGAATCAACTGGCATACATGGCCAGGAGGGAGAACAGCCCTTCCGACCACCTCTGCGAGAATGTGCCTGAGAAACGTCACTATCGGAAACTGACCTAACCTTCACTATTGCTGTGCCGTAATGATTCCCTTTCCACACACGCTTGGTTAACCGAACCTCGTGCTCTTTCCCCCAGACCAGCGGGTACTACTTGCTCGTCCGTTGGAGCCACACGAGGCGCTCGCGGCCGCGCTGGGAAACCCTGTAAAGGACCATGTGGCCCAAAGGCGGCAGAAGAGTCAAAAGTCGAAGGTTGAAAGTCGAAAGGTCAAGCGGAGCTTGACTTCTGCTCGGAGTCGGTGCTCGCGGGGAGACTTGCCTTATAATGGGACTGCGCGAAAGTGGCGGAATTGGCAGACGCGCCAGACTTAGGATCTGGTCCCGCAAGGGGTGGGGGTTCGAGTCCCCCCTTTCGCACCATTTCTCGCTTCGATAATATTCGCCGGGTGGACGGCCGGCCCCCAACGTCCCCGCGCTTCACGGGAACTGCATGCTGAGCGTTGCCTTTTGTGTTACACTGCGCCCGTTCGTTGGGGTCACCCTCCTATGGCACACGCTCCCGAAGCCAAGCAGAAGCTGCGCGAGATCTGCCGCATAGCGGCGCGCGTCTTCTATGCGAAGAGCTACGACGGCGCCTCCATGCAGGACATCGCGGAGGCGGTCGGCCTCACCAAGGCCGGCCTCTATCATCACGTGGGTAGCAAGGACCGCCTGCTGTTCGAAATCCAGAACTACGGCATGGATATCCTGGATGAGACCGTACTCGCCCCCATCAGGGATATCGCCGACCCGCGCGAGAAGCTCCGCCAAACCATCATCGGCCACATCGACCTGATCGTGCGCGCGCGCGAATTGAAATCCCGCGACTCAGTTGTTTTGCGTTCCTAGAATCGTGTTGGGATAAAAATGGGCGAGAATCGCTTGAAAGCCGTATCCCTGCCTGGCCATGCCAGCCGCGCCCAATTGGCAGAGGCCCACGCCATGACCCTGACCGCTGCCTTCCACCATCACCACGTCACCATCGCTGTGTAATTCGTAATTGTTGCCGGGCACAGCGTCCCAACCCAAGATGCGCCCGAGTCTCAATCGGTCTGCTTCTGAATGGCTTGCGAGGCCTGCGGCTTCCTCGTGGTCGAGGCGTGCCGACCAATGAGGAGCATGTTGCAGGCAGAAGTTGCAGGGCACGGAGAAATAGGGGTACGGACCGGGCACGAGACCAACCTCCGCGAGGGTCCGGGTTCTTCCGCCGCAGCTTCCTGTGAACAGGGCAGGGATGATCGCGCCATCGTACAGAAGGACAATGCCGCGTGTGGCTGCAGTGGCTTGGGCCGCCAGGGAATCCGGAGAAGGGGCTTCGCGGAGAAACTGGCAATGAGTGGTGTCGCAGAAATCAAAATGCCCATGGCGCAGCGGCGAGGCCAAATAATAGGAACGTGTGGCGACCGCTTGGGCTTTCAAAGCCTCGAGGGGAGCCCCAGGTGCACTCTCTGCGGCCACCGCTGAGGCGACGGCCGTTTCGAGGCCCATTTCCACCACAGCCACCAGTTCGTTGATCTGACACCTCACTGCCAGCCTGCCGCGATAGCGGCGCGTGATCTTGCCCGGAATGGATAACAGAAATTCTGTGTCTCTTCCCAATTGATCTGCGACGTTCACTTCAGAGGTCAGGAGGCTCTCATCATTGATCCGAATGCGTACTCGGCCCCCTTCCAGATACAAAGAAGCGCCTCGACCATCCGAGAGGACGAGTCGACGCGAACCAACGGTGACAATCGCCGGTTGCGCGGGCAAGCAGGAAATTACTAGCCGCTCGGGATGAAAGAGGCCAAAGACGCCAATGAGCAGATCCCTGGCGGCACAGGTGGAGGGCGCCAGTAAGATGAGCACGAACGCAGATTGGGCGAAACGTGTGCCGATGCGGTTTTCCTAGTGACCGTTGACCACGGTATTCAACATGCGGCCTCCGACTTCAGCAGCTCGGGCGCCGGGGACGCCGTGCACGCGGACGAGCAGTGCCAGTCGAGGCTGATCCGCCGGGTAAAGCATTAGGACGTAACCGTCGCCGGGCGCTCGGTGTTCGTGGACGCAGGGGGCGGTGCCCGTCTTGGCGAGGGCGGCGAGTCCATGGAGATGGCGGTCAACCGCCTCGGCAGTCCCGGATCTGGCGCAGAGAACCATTCCGCGTGACAGCATCGCAACGCCAGCAGGTTGTGGTGCTGCGGTGAGGAGAAGGTAGGCGCGGATCAGTTCTACGGGTTCAACACGCCAAGCCCCACCGATGCCGATCATCTCCGTTTTATCTAGCGGTGCTTTCCCAATCGAAAGGCCGTAACGCTGGGCCATCCAGTCCAAGTCTTCAGGTTTCAATGATGACGCGAGGTTCAGGAAATAGGCATTACAGGAATAGGCGATCGCCGCGCTGATATCTACCTGTCCATGCCCACGCGGCAGCCAGCAGCCGTCAGCCGAGCCGCGGCAAAAATAAGCGGGATACCGGAAATCGTGTTTCTGCCCGTATGCCAGGGCAATGAACGGCTTCACTAGAGAGCCGACCGGTACGGGTTCCGCCATGTCGTCCCAGCGGGCGGTAATCACGCTGTGCGTGTTTGAGTCGACCAGGATGTACGACACGTTGTGAGAATCGTAGCGCTCCGCCAATACCCGGGCGATAGACTGGTCGTAGAGCGAGGCCGCGGGCAGGGGGAGAGCCGCGAGCATCCAAATCAAGACCAGGTACAGGCAACGACTCATTTCTTCAACCGAAAAGTGACCGTCTGCAGCAATTGTGGGCCGCGGTCTTCCACGAGGAGCGACTCGGACTCTATGCTCTCCAGCGACTGGCTGAGGCTCGCGAGGTTCTCAGAAAAGAAGGATGGCGTGCGCCCTGGCTGGTCCTGCACGCCTCCGTACTGTTGTGCCAGCGGCATTTCGATCAATCGCATCATGTTCATGATGTTTTCGCGCTCAGCAGAATGGCGAAAGCCTGCGGCGTAAACCACGTTCCGACCCGCCTCGGCACCCTGAGAATTCGCCAGCAGTGACCTCAGGGTCTCGGCAGAGTTTGCCACGACGAGAATCGGTCCCTTCGTAGCGATGACGAGTGGAATCAATCCATCTAGTTGATAGTAGTTAGCATTGCCATCGTGATTCTCCACCCAGTTCACGCCGATTTGCGAGGCTGTCCAAACGTCTTCGATCGCCGCGCGTAGCGCGTTGCGCGCGGCCTCCGAATCCCAGTTCGCTGAGCTGCGAATGAGGACGGCGGAGTGAGGTGCGATAAAGGCCGACTGCCCGACATGGTGGAGCGAGTGAAACTCCAAGACGGCCTCGAGCGGAACCGCATTCAGAAGTTTCTTGAGGGCTTCGGTGCCAACGGCTCCCGTCGCTCCCTGGAGTGGGGGGATGTCAATGCGCGTATCGAGGTCGCTTTCGCTGCCAGTTTGGCCTTGTGTCAAGGCGACGCCCGGCGCGATCTGGGAAGCCACGCCTGGTCCCGTGTGAGGCGCCAAAACTTTTTGTTGCACAAGGTCGAGTGCTGTGTCGGCAGAGGGAGCGCTCCAGGCGAGGTAAATGCCTTCCTGCGCAGGGACCATGCCGAGAAGTTCGCCAATGGCGGCACTGCTTGCGGTGGCGCGGTGTTCTGTGTCTCCGGGTGGGTTAGCTTTGAGCAGCACGCGATCTTCCCGAATTTCCGTCGCAGATCGGTGGATGTCCGCGACCTCGGCCGAGTATTGTTTCAATACCGTAATGTTGCGTTGAACCCAGTAGGTGCGGAAGTGCGGCGACTTCACTAGAAGCGGCAGATTCAAAACCATGCGAAGATCGCCAGCCGCCCCAGCAATGGAAACAGCGCTCTTGTACCAATCCTCATCCTGGAGCGTCGGCTGGGATTTGCCGGAAAGCAGCGCCAGCGCGCCAGCCATGAGGTCCTCGCGCGTGGCCAGCAGTAGGCAGTCGCCCGAGGTAGCAAAGGCCACCAGCCGCTTCTTCTCCGGTTCGGTGCGAACGTAATAAGGAATGTCTGCCGCCTTGCGGGGCTCGAACTTTTCCCGGTTTGTCCACAGAACATTCTGCATGGCGCGTGCTGACGGCATCCGGGTGATGAAGAGGAACTCCAGGTTGCCGATGTCATAGAGCGCCAGAGCCGATTGTCTGCCCGCCAGCGAATCCAGCAAGGCCATGTCTGGCGGGACGCCTGCGGCGGCGGCGAATTGCCGCTGCGCTTCCTGGAGGCGCAGAAAGAGCCGCGAGCGCGAGAAGACCTGGTAATTGTCGCTCTCGAGCCACTTCTGTTTTTCCTGTGAGTTTTCCCAGTCGTGGACGAGCGTGGCGAAGTCCGGCGATTCCACGAAGAGCAGCGAACCGGTCGGCATGAAGGCGGCAAGGCCGGCGGAAGATGGCTTGGGTCCCTGGCCGGGCGGCGTCATGGCGAGGGCGATACTTAGGAAGCAAAGAAATGAAAGCGTGAGTTTTCTCATTGCCCCGCACCTCCTCCTACGCCTGCGCTGGCCAATGGTCCGCTACGGCCGAGTAGGCGCGGTCTGACCGACCCCTCCTGCTCGAGATGGTCGGTGATTACCGGCCGTCGCTCTCGGTCGGCCTGCTCGAGCTTTAGTTGTGCCTGAACCTGTTCCAGCTCATGGGTTGCCTGTGAGCGAAGGGAATCGTCCGCGGCGAGCATCGATCCCACCTCCCAGAGTCGCGCGGCTTCCCGGAGCCGATCGAGCTTCTGGAAAGCGCCTGCCATTTGGGCAGCAATCACCGATTTTTGGCTTGCGTCCAACTCTTGACCGGAAAGAAACGAGGTCCACAGGTAGTTACGATGTCCGGGCTGCTCGATTTCTTCCGAAGGGGCTTCGCTCTCCGGCGATTCGGGCGGAGGACTTATCATGATGCTCTGATCCATGAGCGGCGTCAGGGCTGACAATGCGAGTTCGTACTGGTTAGCCGCAGCCGCCGCCTGAAAGAGCAGAAGGCGCGGCGATACGCCCTCAGGATTCGCAGCAGCGGGCGGAGACCCCGCGAAACGCTGCGAGAAGCCCTCAGGACGAAGGGCGATGGCATCAAGCAGCAGGCGGATTTTGGTAGTTGCGTCCGCGGCTTCCCTGGCTGCTCGTATGCGGGCAAAGAAAAAGCCCGGCGACTCAGCGGCAGCTACTGGACCGGCTCTAGCCAACCATTCGAGCTCGGCGCTGCCCAGGTTTGGCGCAGGAGCCTTGACGGCCGTAAGGGATTCGGCCGCCGCTGCACGCGTTGCATAGTCGGCGTTCGGAGAGGACGCCACTGAGGTGAGCAACTGGATTGCGTCGTTCCGTTGCGTATTCGCAGCCGCTTCCCCCTTGGCGAGTTTCAGGCGGGCCTCGGTATCCCAGGGCACAGCCTTCACACGCAGGGCGTAAAACTCGGCAGCTTCTGCGGGGTGTCCCATCTTCACGAGCAGGTCTCCGGCGGCTTCGAGATTTTCAAAAGGCTGACCTGCCACCCGATTCATGCGCCGCAGCAGCGTCACTGCCTGGGCGAGATCGCCCCGTTGCAGGCGAACTTCTGCAAGCCCCAGGAAATTTGCGGGAGTGAAATCGTGTTCATCGATGTGGCGCGTGTAAACGTATTCGAGCAACCGGCGGGCATTGGCAGGGTCCTTTTCCTGCAAACTGAGCGCCGCATCCCGCAGGGCATCGAGCGCGGGAGCCTTCTCGGGGGCTTGTTGAAACTGTTTGAGGAGCTGATCGAGCTGGTTCGATTGGGCCGCGAGCCCGACCATAATGGACGCGATCCGAGGCTGGCGCGGGTCGCGCAAATCTTCCGGGAGATTGTTGAACGCGGCCTGTGCCTCCGCAACGCGGCGGTTGTTCAACAAGAAATCGATCCAACGAAGCTGCCAGTGGTGTAAGGTCTCAAGCGCATTGGAGTGCTCCGTGCCGAAAGTCTTGGTCACTTGGTCTTGCGCCAGCGCAAGCATCTTCTGATAGACAGGCTCCTTCCGGCCCTCGGGAAACCACCGTGCGAAGACAAGATGCGAGAGGAAATCAACGGGGGATTGGGCTGCGCGAGAAAGGTCCACGAGCCAATCAGCACCCTGCACGGGATCGCCTGCCGCAGCCAGCACACCCTGCAGGATGGGAGCGGCGCGGTAACTGCCGTTGCGGCGGACGTAGGTGTGGACAACGCGGTCGGCGTCATCCCGCAATTGCGAGAGCAGCTTGCGTTCGCCGATGTTTTCGAGTGTGACGCGAAGATCCGTCCAGAAAGCGGGCGGGACCGTGCGACTGTCCTCCTGTGCGCGAAAAGCCTTCAGCGCCAAGGACCATTCCTTGATGGCCCCGTCCTGCTTGCCCTGCCGCCACAGAATCTGCGCGATGCGGTCATGCGCATCGCCGCGCCGCGAGCTCAGCTCCACCGCGTGCGCGAAATCCTCCAGCGCGCTGTCGAGCTGCCCCACATCGCGGTAATAATCTGCGAGCGTAAAGTAAGCATCCGAGCGGGCCGGCGTCCCTTCCAGCATGGCTGGCAGGTAGTCTTCGGGGTTGCCCTGGTGCGTGACCGAAAGGTACTCGCCATATCGCGAGCCGTAATAAAACCAGATATCGCCGGCCAGCATTTCGTCACGGTTCGCCGGCTTCGTGACGCGGTCGCCAATGTTCCGCGTATCGAGGGCTTGCTGATACGCAGCGTTCACGCCGGGTGAGGCGTCGGAGTAGTACAAACCCACCAAGCCCGTATAGGCGCGCGTCCAAACGGAGGGCAGGCCTCGGCCGCGCGCGGCAATGGCCCGGAGGACTAGATCGACCTTTCCCGTCGCGAGCGCCGAGCTTGCTGCCGCATCACGAACCAAGTTTCCATACCTTCCTCCTGCGATCGTTACGAGCTGCTCGGGCGATGTCGTGGAGACTAGCTTAAGGTAGCGGCGGAGATGCTCGCCATTCAATCCTTGCCGATCGAAGGCCTGCTGGAGAACTCGTAGTTCCGCGGCGGCGTTTCCCGCCGAACCGTAGCTGTCTGCGGCCTTTTGGAGAATGTAGTCCTTGCCCGGCCTTTGGGGGAGGACGTTCCAGTAGGCTTCGAGCTGTGCCCCATACTCGTCGAACCTCATGCGCTGCTTTTGCAGCTCATCCAGGCGCGCCTCCATAGTTTGGGCCTGAGGTGAGCCGGGGCTGGCCATCATCACCTCATGCCGCCAACGCACCTCGAGGTCCGTCAAGCCTGCGAATTGGGTCAAAGGAATAAGTGAGTCGATGATATTGCTCTGGTCCGACCCTTCTTTTTGCTTGAGAAGGAATTCGGCGAAGGCGCTGTTTTCTTCAGGCGTGTAGTATTCCTTCACCGCGCCGCCCATGACGGAGAGGAACTGATTCAGGTTTGGTTGGACTTGCTGGTCACGCGCCGCCTTCGCGGCCTCCATGAGGCGCGCGTAGGCCGTGCTGTAATCGCGCAGGCGCGTCAAAAGCGCAACGTAGGTGAGCACGCCACGAGCATCCGCAGACTGGATCAAGAGATCCTTGCCCGCGAGAGCGACGCCGCGCTCCACGAATTGTCGGGCTTGGTCGAGCATATTCCAACCGGCAAGACGGTCTGCGGCGTCGAAGTACGGTTCGGGCCTCTCCGGCCGACCTTCGATTAAGGCCTTCTTCAACGCTGTGACCGCTGCGTCGGTTCGGCCTTCGCGCGCATGGAGCTCCGCGATCTTCTCCATCCATGCGGGATTCTCGTAAGTCAGTTCGTAGAGGCGCGAGTAGCTCTTCAGAGCGTCGTCGAACCGCATCAAGCGCTCTTCCAGGTTGGCCTGCGCCGTCAGCAAGTCCGTGCGGTCGGGCCGGACGGTGCGCGCTCTCACGTACGAGACGATCGCCTCGGCATAGTCCTCGAAGTAAGTCTGAATCCGTGCCAAGACCATGGGCCAGCGGAAGTCCTTGGGCGAATCTGCGGTGGCCTTGGTGTAGTAATCGAGCAGTTGTTTGCGCCGGGCATTGTGGTCCGCAAAGGCTGCGGCCTCCTGCGCCAACCCTTCGTCTTCCGGGTACTTGTCAAGGATCTCGATGTATTGGTCCACAGCCCCCGCGAAATCTTTCAATCGGGCGAGCGCCGGAATCAGGCCCCGGCGAAGCGCCGCGATGCGAGCCGTCTTTTCATCCGCTGGTAGGTCGGCGGCGCGGAAAGACTGGATTTGGACAACGCAAAAGTCGCGTAGAGATTTGTCGTCGCCTTCGCGAGCGTAGGTGTCCGCCATCGCCGCCAGATATTCGGCGTTGAAGGGCTGATTCTGAAGCAGGGGAGTGATCAATCCGCGGGCGCGCGCGTATTCCTTGACTTCGGTCGCTTTGCGTGCCGCCTCGAACGCGAACTGCTCGCCGAGGGCGGGGTAGGCGGACTTGGCCGCCTTCAGCAGGGTATCGATGGCAGAGTCCCACATCTTGCTCCGCCAGTAGAAATCGACGGTGGAACGCACCACGCCGAGAAGCAGCGGGTTCTCGCTATAGAGACTCTCCACGAGCGTGCGAGCTTGCTCCATCTGATTCTTCGACTCATAGAAGCGAGCCAGTTCCAGGCGAAGCTGCAGCTTCTCCACCGGGTCGGCCATGAGAGCGATTTGGCGCTCGAGGGTGAGGATGCGAACGTTGTCAAAGCCTTGCCGTTCCGCGACCGGCTCGATCTCCGCAAGAAGTTCAAGTGAAGAGGCGTTCTGCGCCAAATGGGTGAGAAAGGTTTCGAGATCGGCGCGGCGGTTGAGCGCCTCCAGCACGGCAATGCGCAGGGAGACAGCATTCCAATCCGGGTCGGCGCGGCTCGCAGCCTCTTCGGTCGCCTGGTCGATGGTGCCACGCAAGCTCGAGCGCTTGGCCAATTGCAGCAGGCGGCTGCGAGCGGCGGAATCTTCCGCGGAAGCCAGCGCACCCTTCAGATACTCACCGACCGCGCGCGGATAGTCCCGCTGGCCTTCGTAAACGGCTCCCGCCTCGTAGGCGAACAGGGCGGGGTTCGAGAATTTCTTGCGCACGTCATTGATCACTCGCAACGTGTCGCCGAACAGGAAGTAGTCCCAAAAAACCGTCGCTGATTGCAGGTACGCGTCGGGGTTGCCGGGCTCAAGCTCCGGCACGCGGTTCCAATAGGGCCGTGCCCTGCCGAACATCTCGCGGTCGGCGTAGATATCGCCGATGCGGATGAGAATGTCGCGGTCCCCCGGGCTGGACTTCGACAGCGTGTTTTCGATACCCGCAGCGGTCTCCGTGTATTGAGGATTGAAGGGCGCCAGCGACCGGAAGACGGAGGAGGCGCGCCGGCCCATGTCCTGGTCCGCTGGATAGACCTCCGCGAGGGCCTTGATCACTGGCGCGGCGGATTCAAAGTGCGAGCGCCATAGCTCCGCTTCGGCGATGAACTGTGCAGCGGCGGGGTCGGCCTGGCTGAGCTCGTTCCATTTTCCCTCACCGGCCTGGGGATTCGCGGCGCGCACCGCCTGAAGCTCCGGATCGAGGCGACCGCTGCTGGACAAATAAGTAAAGTACGACGAGCGCAGGTTGTCGTCATAAAACCAATACTGCCGGATGAGGGCTACCCAAGCCTGGGGGTTGTACGTTGGCCGAGTTTGAAAAGCGATCAGCAGATTCCTTACGAAAGCGAGATTGTGAGGAAACCGCTGGTGGGCATAAAGGTTCAACTGTACATACATCTGCGGGCCGACCGTCCCGCTCCACATGACCGATTGGAAGTATCCCTGAAGCTCCGTGCCGGAAAAGATCTGGATCACCTGGCGGGTCAGTTCTTCGAATTGCTGGTGCCGCTGCCGGTTCAAGTACCAGCGGGCCAGCTTGTGATACCAAGAGCGATCGGGAAACTGCTGGATGGCCTTTTTGTAGACGGCCTCAATGCGCTCGTCCATGCGGTTCTGCGCAAGGAAAGTGGCCAGGCGCTCGTAAAGGCCAGGATCATCAGGATTGTGATCCATCTCGCGCCGGAAAAGCTCAAGCACCTCGAGCGGTCTCTGCAGGGTGACCAGGCGCGAAATGTACCGTTCGAGCACTTGGGAGTATTCCGGTGAACGCGGCTGACCCGCTTCCCCCTGTGTTGTCTGACTCCTGCTGGCATCGAGCCGGCGGTGAATGCGCTGGCGAGCCAATCTTTCCAGGCTGCGACCCGCGGCAGGAAACTGGCTCGGGGAGGGGGCTTCTTCATCAGTGTCAGCCTGTTCGTTTTCGGGTTGCCCCTGGGGCCAAGGCGGTTGCACCACTGAAACATCCGATCGGGAGCCCTCGCCCAGCGGCACGTGATCGGCGCGTGCGGCCAGCTCATTCAGAAGCTGGTCGTAGAGCGCGAGTTCTTCCTTCACCCCGTTCTTGCGGGCAAGAGAATCGGCCATCAACATGGCCACGTGAACGCGCTGGCTTGCCCTCGGGAAGGAATCAAGAAACTGGCGGCCCTCCCGAAGGATGGCATCATCCACCCCGTAGTCCGCGTAGATCTCCAGCAAACTGGCGTGGAGTGCACTGCGCTCTCCCGACTTCGGAAAGCGTTTGTCAAACAGCGCGATCAGGTCCGCAGCCCGCGCGCGATGGAAATATGCGACGGCGCTTGCCTCCGCCTGCGAGTATTGAAAGGCGGGCGACTGGGAGTTGAGCAGCAGGGACGCGATGCCGTTCAGGAAACCGGGGTAAGGATCCATGGTGCCGATGTCGCGGAGGAAAGAAAGGGAGTTACTGCCGAAGCGCATCGGCTGCTCGGGGGCAGCCAGGAGAAGATTCGCGATTCCCGCCAGGGCCTTTTCCTGAAGCGCCGGCTCCACGCCCGCCAGGCTATAGAGCGCGTAATAGCCGCGGGCAGCGTCGTCATACGCGTGGATGCCATCAAAAAGGCGGGAGAGCCTCCAGATCTGGTCGCCTTTCCAGGGGACGTTCGTCTTCTCCATGCGCCGCCGGTAATCAACCAGCGCGCGTTGCGCCTCACCGAGATTGCCTTGCTGCTGGTAGTAATAGAACAGGCGCGCTGCGGCGCTCACGTCGGTGGGATTTGCGCTCGCGGCAGCGCGGGCGCGACTGAGGAATTCGCGCAAACGGTGGGTTTCCTTCAGCAAGTTGAAATAGTCCTGGATAAGTTCGGGCGGCCAGAGCGGCTGAAAACTGCGGTCATACAGAGCCAGCGCCTCGTCCGGGGAGCCGCGCTCATAAGCCAGCGTCGCGCGGGCCTCGACGGGGAACACCTTGTCGCGTGAAAACGCTTTCTCGTACCGGCTGATGAGCCACTCAGCCTCCGGGAGTTTCTTCGCCGCGAGGAGGAAACTGAAGAACCGGGAATAGGTCGCAGCCTCCTTCGGGTAGCGGGCGATCCAGGCGTTATATTGCTCCATGGAAAGCGTGTTGGGCAGAGCCTGAAGGCGGATCACCTGGAAGATGCGATCGAACGTTTGCCAGGCCCGCTGCTGGTTGGGGGGCAATAGCTTGTCCGTCGGTGAGGAAGGCGCCTGCGCAGCGGGGGCCAGCGCCTTGATCTCGTCAAGCGGACGCAGGCGCCGGTGATAGAAGTCCGCAAGCTGCAGTTGGCCATCGACCTTGTCAGAGGCGAGTGGGGCATACTTCTGCCAGTCCGCCTCTGCGGCGGTGAAATCCAATTGCGCTTCGTCGGCGCGAGCGCGCATCAGGTAAAGCTCGGCGTCATTGGGAGATTTCGAGACGAGCTCGTTCAAGGCGTTGCGGGACTCGGCAGGCAGGTGACGAACGGTCAGGGGGCCGCCCGGCAGCGAAACGGTGCGGAAGAAGACCATCTCGAAGCGTCCGCCCCCCTCGAGGTTCTGCAACCATTCAACGAGGTTGCCACGCGCAGCCAGGCCGGCGATGAACAGGCCGGCGACCGGGAGGGCCGTCAGAATTCGGGAACGGAGGCTACGGTAGGACTTCAATGGTCACCTCCTGGCTGCCGATGTTGTGGGCAATGTCTTCCGCCGTCACCGTCAGGGTGTAGGGGCCGGCGGGGAGGTCCGCCGGGACAAGCAGATTACCAATGTTGGCGCCTGCGTCCTGGTTCCAGGTCAGATAGGCGGGTTCAGCTCCATACATTCGCGCGACGACGGTACGCGTCCGGGCCGATGCGCTGACGCGTAAGGCAATGGACTCGCCGGGCCTGAATTGTTTCCTGTTGAGGTGAACGCGCACCATCGGAGGCTGGGTCACAATAACGAAAGTCTTCGACTCGCGATACACGTGCCCTTCGCGGTCGCGCAGAATCAGGCGGACCATGTAGGTCCCATCCGTCATGTCCTCAGGAGCGAGAAAGCGGGTCTGCCAGATGTCCTCGCCCTGTAGGTAACGCAACGTTCTGATCAAGCCGAAGGGGAAGAGCGCGACGACCGAGGTAATCGAGGGGTCTGTCTTCACGCGAATGACCGGGTCTCCGGGACGAATGACGCGCGGGCGCAGCAGGGCGCGCGGCGCCGCCAGAAAGGAAGTGTAGGGGGTGACGAACTTGTACTTGCGGGCGAGGCGGATGATTTCATCCACGGAAGCGCGGTCCTCGCCTTCGCGCTCGATCTTGGCCAGCAGCGCATCGATGCGAGCCTTGGCCCAGGTGCGCGGCAGGTCCGGGTGTTCCAGGTTTTCCTCGGGGAGCGGCACGCTCGAATGCATTTTCAGGGCAGCGCCGGCGCGGGTGGCGCGGACGTCAAATTGCGCGGAAGGCAACGGCTTCTTGTATTGGCCGACCCAGGCGGCGACAGAGCCGGGGAAGACCGTGTCATCGAGCGGATAAACAAGGTCGAAGATCGCCGCCGGCGTCGTTGTGAGCTTGAGTTGGGAGAGGGGATCGCGCCCGATCTTGCTGAGGAAAGCGTTCAGCTTGAAATCGATCGGCTCCGTTGAACGGACCCATTCCATCAGGCCGCGGTTCCGGGCGAGCAGGCGGAGGAGAACCTGGTTCGCGTCATCACCTACGCCGAAGACGTACGTTCGGGGGCGCGAAGCCGCGCGTAGGGACTTCCACTTCCGGGAATACCAGGTGGCCAGGTGTCCGGTGTTGATCGGGCCGCGCGTGGCGTCGCCATCGCTCAACAGGACGATATAAATCTCGCCCCTAGCGCTGCCAGCCTGCGTGAGCGCGGCCTCCAGCGCCTGTTGAAGATTTGTTCCGCCGCGCAATCCGCTCGCCCGCACAAATTCGAGAGCGCGCTCGACCGCCGCCTTGTCCGCAATCACTGGCTGCTTTTCAAACCAGTTCAGCTCCGTGTTGAAGAGCAGAAGATTGAAACGGTCGGCGGGCCGCAGCGAGCGGAGCAGCGTTTCCATGGCCCGGTAGCTGTGCTCGAGCTTTTCCCACTGCATGGAGAGTGAAGTGTCGAACAGGACCAGAATGGTCCGCGGTGCCGCGGCGGAAGCTGCGCCTCCTGCGGAGGGCGTATTACCGCGAGGTGCAATCAATGCCGAAGCCTCGAAAAAGCCCCCCTCAATGACATTAGGCGGAGGAGGCGCCGTGTCCGCAGCATCGGGCTGTCGAGGGCGCGGGTTGCGGTAGGTCAGGACTTCCAGCGAGTCGGCCTTGGCCTCGTCGAAAGCGTACCGGACGGCAAAGTCTTCCTTGAAGAGAACATTGTTGGCTTCGAGCGTGGCCTTCACGACATTGGGTCCACGCTCCGTGATTTTCAGCGGGAAGGTCTGGCCCATGACCTGGAAATGCCGGAGGGTGTGCTGGGAATGCAGCTCAAAGTTGATGCTGAGGTGGGCGGCCGTTTGCGCTTGGTAAGCGTCGGGGTGCAAAGGTACGGCAAAGTACGACTCCAGGTTCTCAACCGGAAGGGCCTCGTGATACTCGATCTCGACGCGCTTCGTACCGAAAGCCGGGATCGGAACGATGCGCGCACTGAACACCGCGCTGCGCCGCGCCTCTTCCGCGCTTCGTTCTCCCATCTGCAACAGGCCGGGATCGATTGCCTGCCATTTCAGAGCGTTGTAGATCTCCTCGGCGCGCTTCCGCTCCAGGATAACGCCGGGAATGCGCGTTACGCTGTCCCACACGGCAAAGTCGGAGATCGCTGCGTGGCTGGGCAAGGCAAAAATGTAATTGCCTTCCAGGACGCGCCCGGCGTGGCTGCCATAAATCTGCTGGATGAAAACGCGCGCGTCGCCGTTGTCGATGTAGACGGTTATGCGCATCTCCTCCAGCGATAAGATGGAAGGGTCTGGCCCTTCCTGCCCGGTGGGAATGATGACGCCGGCATCGCCAAAACCCCAAGAGGCGGTAAATAGGAGAGCAATAGGGAGCAGTAAGCGGCGGATTTGCTTCATAGATTACTCAGGTTCTGCTCGGGAATCCGGATCAAACCGTTGTCCGTGCCGATGTACAGGTAGCCGTTGTGGACCGCGAGGGCCGTGACGTTGGGTGAGGGCAAGCCGGCGACTACATCGCTCCAACGTCCCAACGAGCGGGCGTAAACGTACAATCCTCTTTCCAGCGTCCCGGCGTAAACGCGCTGGACTGTGGCGAGCATGGCGTTGGGATTCACCACGAACGATTCGGTGGCATCGGAGAACCTCTCGAAACGTCCCGTGGCGTCGAGGCGGAAAATCCCGCCGCCGTAGCTGCCCACAAACCACTCGTCGCCGACGCGCGCCAGGGCGGTAATCCAGTTGGCCTTCAGGCCGGAGTTCGCCGCAGTGTAATTCATGCGTACCTGGCCTTGATCGAGAAGTGAAAG
The DNA here is from genome assembly GCA_050018275.1 of Terriglobia bacterium. Lineage (GTDB taxonomy): Bacteria > Acidobacteriota > Terriglobia > UBA7540 > UBA7540 > Bog-366. The sequence goes on from JBEKAK010000103.1 coordinate 14,822, forward strand.
GCCGCCGAGCGTTCCCACTAGCAGCCGCGACCCCTCAGCGCCCAGCGTATAGACGTGATTATTCACAAGGCCATGAAACGCGTAAATGCTGCGTGCGCCGCTCGAGGTGAGGAAAGTGATTCCAGCGGGTGTGGCCAAGGTCATACCGCCGGGTGTCAGTGCGACATCCGTCACGTGATCGGCAATCAACCCCTGGTTGCGTCCCATGACTTCGCGTTGGTGAAGGGCGCCGTCAAACACCACCAACCCGTTGGCAGTAGCTACGTGCGTGGTGCCGTGCTGCGTGTCATGAACGATGCGGTTGACGCAGAAGACATGCTCGTCCTCGATGTGGGTTGTCCGCTCGCCGGCGGTCCCAAGTACATCAAGGCCGTGGTCGAAGTAACCAACCCAGAGACGGCCGGAGGAGTCGAATTCGAGCGCGGAGACATTCCGATCCGCCAGCAGGGAATCTGCGCGCCCGATGACGGGTTGCCACGCGCCGCCGCGCGGATTGAAGGAGTAAAAGCCGTTCTCCGTCAGGGTGAAAAGGTTGCCTTCGGCGGATAGCAGGCGCACGACCCGGCCAGAGATTTCCTGGCCGCTCGGGCGCAGGCCGGACTTCAAACTTCCCGTGAGCGGGATCTCCACGATACCTTCGTCGAGCGTGCCAACAACGAGGGTATCGCCATCCACCAGCAGGGAATTGGCAAAGAAACCCGAGGCCAGCACGCGCGCGAACTTGCCGTCCCGGAATTCCGCCACGCCCACAGGGGTGCCCACAAAGGTCCGGTCGCCGTCGATGGCCAGCGAGAGAACGCGCGGGTCAGGCAGCCCGTCGGCCTCCGCGAAGCGGTCGGCCTGGCCGGCGTGCCAATGGATGACGCCGTCACTGAGCGTGCCAACCCAAATGCTGGAGTCGTCCCCCGCGAGCGCCGTTGCGTGAAATTTCGCAAGCTGGGGATGGAACTCCGTAAGGTGTTTGCCGTCGTAAACCAAGACCCCGCTCTTCTCCGTGCCCAGCAAAACTCGGCCGGTGGGCAGAGGCAGCACGGCGGTGAGTTGGCGAAGCGGGCGGGCCTCTGGAAGGATCTGCCGGGAACTCTTCTCGCTGAACGCCAGGACGCCCCCGCCTGCTGTGGCCACGTAAAGTTCCGGCTCCAAGGCGTCTGCGGCGCGGCCGATGGACATGCTCACGAGCGGCGCAGCGGGCAGCTCCAGGCCGGCTCGGTAGCGGGCCATCAGCCTCCCCTCCGGGGAGTACTCCATCAGCCCTGAGGGGCCGCATACGTATAGTCGGCCGGCGAAAAAGGCCGCGTCATTGAAAGCCGCAGGGGAATTAATCCACTCGACGCCTGAAGGCACCGCGTGGTCCAGGCGCGACACCGTGAATTTCAGGTTTTTCCTCTGCGGCTACTTCCTCTGAGGCGCGGTGGAGGGCCCGCGACGCACTCCAGATGGCAATTCCAGCAAACGCCAGAACGTTTGAGAGGGCAAGAGCAACGACCAGTGGCCACTTTGCCTTGGGGAGTCGCATACCGAGTTACTGCACAATAAATCACAACATTGACTCGAATGCAACCGGGAAGGCAGCGATTAACGCGGCGAGGAAAACAGGGGTGAAGAGATGGTTTGAGGGAACTCTCGTGGATTTGTGACGAGGAGGCAGGGGTTCCGCAGCCACGACGAAGCAGTCGGCACGAGTGCAGCCGTGCGTGGTGTCCCTCGCCAAAATTGGGTGATGTAAGAGATTTTGCGGACTTTTGAAGAGGAGGGTGTTTCCTTTCAGCGTGTTGGGAAAACCTGACGAGAGGAGAACACCCTCATGAACGCGAAGACGCATTCACAGGCGGAAAGCCTAGAGGATAGACCCCGGGGCCTGCAAAAAGAGATTTGGGCCCAGTTCCGGACGGTTCTGCGACAAGAACTGAAGGCGATGCTCGACCAGGTGTTGGATGAAGAACTCCGCCAGCTGGTGGGAGCCATTGGAGTGGTTTCCGAGTTGGCGACCATCCGGGAGGTGACCGGTCCGGTCAACACTACGGCGTTACTCGCGATCAATCCCAGCGAGTGCTATGCCAGCACAAACTTCCTCGAAGGGGACTTATGGCCCGCGTGGTCGTAAACTCGCTTGGATAGCTTCCGGATACGCCGTTCAGTCCGGACCAATGCTAAGAGGCACTGCGGGACAAATCTGGAATTTGTCCTTGCGCACAGCCGAAGAGTCCTGCCGCAAAAAAGAGCAACAAAGAGGTTGCCTTTTACATCAGGCCGCGCTAACCTGCAACCTGGAGGTTGCTTAAAGATGGATAATCGAATTGAGAAGCGTATTGAACTCAAGGCGCCAGTTTCGCGGGTCTGGCGTGCGCTGACGGATCACCGTGAGTTCGGCGAGTGGTTTCGCGTGAAACTGGATGGCCCGTTCGTACCGGGCCAGATCTCGCGTGGCCATATTACCTACCCTGGCTACGAGCACGTCAAATGGGAGGCCGTCGTGCAGAAGATGAAGCCCGAACGGCTCTTTTCCTTCACCTGGCACCCTTATTCCGTCGATCCCAGAATAGATTACTCGAAGGAGACGCCCACGCTCGTCGAATTCAGGCTGGAGAAGACCAAGAGCGGCACACTGCTTCTGCTCACTGAGTCCGGTTTCGACAAAATCCCAAGCGACCGCCGCCTCGAAGCATTCCGCATGAATGACGGCGGCTGGACAGAGCAAATGAAGAATATTGAGAGCTATGTCGCGCAAAGGTCGTAGCAGCATGACCGCTAAACGGCAGGCTCATGCCTCCGTCTTTGCCGCGCTGGGTGACGAGACGCGGCTATCGCTCGTTGCGAAGCTTTGCGGCGGGCAGCCTCGGTCGATCTCTCAGCTAACGGAGGGCTCCAAGCTTACCCGGCAGGCGATCACCAAGCATCTGCGAGCGTTGGAGAGGGTAGAAATCGTGCACAGCGTCCGTAGGGGTCGCGAGAGCGTATTTGAATTCGATCCGGAGCCGATTGAAGATCTCAAGAAATACCTCGATCTCGTCTCCGAGCAGTGGGACCAGGCACTGTCCAGGCTAAAGTCGTTCGTCGAAGATTGAGTGCCAGGAGTGAGATAAGCTCCGGGGGTGAATACTGAATGTTTGACCCTTGAATGCGACCGCAATAAGGCCGCATGGTGCAGAAAGGTCCGAAAATCGTCTGCTAGAGCCGACTAATTCCACCCGGTAGCAATTATGAAGCCCCGAATGTACCGGCGTTTGTCACCAGCACCTTCCGGACGGATTGTCGCATTCGGAAGGTAAGCTTTGAGTGGTCCGCTGGGCGGGTCGTTGTCCCGAAACGGAGTTCGAGGAAATACCTCCTGCCTAGTCGCTAGCCTTGATCGGGAATGCCTCGGCCCAAGCACGTGGCTTTTGGGGCAGGCAGCATGATGACGGGCCGAGGCATTCCCGATCAGGAGACTAGAAGGAAGCCGCTGGCGCGCACCAGCATC
>JBEKAK010000104.1:0-17462 GCA_050018275.1 Terriglobia bacterium
CTGCCACGGCATCGCTCCCGGCCTCCTCCCGTGGGGAAATAATCCCCACCTCGGCCGGAAACTCTACCCCAAGGTGTAAAGCATGTCTTGGCACTAACTGTAAAGGATCTCCTGGCACCATACACTTTAGGTCGGCATTTTTGTTGGTCTCCAATCGTGCTGACCTAAAGGTCAGCGCTACTGAACTGCTCGGCCCCCCAAAACGTGCTTGCGAGTTCCTTCGCGAGGCACGCTATAATGAGCAAGCGAGTCTGCCACACCCATGGAAGAATTCTCCACGCCACTCATGCGGCAGTACAGCGCCATCAAGCAGCGCTATCCGAACGCGCTGCTTCTCTTCCGCCTGGGCGATTTCTACGAACTCTTTTTTGAAGACGCCGTGGTTGCCTCCAAGGAACTCCAGATCACGCTGACCTCGCGCAACAAGGAGAAAGGCTCGGCCGTGCCGATGTGCGGCGTCCCCTACCACGCCGCCGAGGGTTACATCGCCAAGCTCATCCGGCGCGGTTTCCGCGTGGCCATTTGCGACCAGATGGAGGACCCGCGCATGGCGAAGAAGCTCGTGAAGCGCGAGGTGACGCGTGTGGTGACGCCCGGCACCGCGATTGATTCGCAACTCCTCGAACCGCGAGAGAACAACTATCTGGCTGCGGTCGTCGACCGCGACGGCGCGGCGGGCCTGGCGCTCGTGGACCTGTCGACCGGAGATTTTCGCGCCACGGAGTTTTGCGGGGCAGAATCCACCGCGCGCCTGCAGGACGAACTTGACCGCATGCGGCCGAGCGAACTCCTGCTGGCTTCAGGCGCCGCCAGTCCACTCGAGGGCCGCGCGGGCTCCGGCGCGATCGTCACGCAAACGCCGCTCGAGGAATGGGTGTTCGATGAAGAGTACGGCGCGCGGCTGCTGCGCGACCATTTCCGTGTGGCGACGCTGGCGGGTTACGGACTGGAAGGCCATCCCCTCGCCATGGCTGCGGCCGGCGCCATTCTGCACTACGTCCGCGAAACGCAACGCGGCTCGCTCACGCACCTCGATGGCATCCGCTTCTACCAGCAGCAGGACTCGCTCCTTCTCGATCCCGCCACGTTGCGCAACCTGGAGCTGCTGGACCCGGCGTTCGGTGAATCACGCGCCGCCACGCTGCTCGGCGTGCTGGATGATTGCACCACCGCGCTCGGTGCGCGCAAGCTCAAGGCCTGGATGCTGCGGCCTTCTCTCGACCGCGCTGAGCTCGAGGCGCGTCTCGATGCGGTCGGAGAACTGGCGAGGAACACCATCGCCCGGGAGGAGTTGCGGCGCGTGCTCGGCGCGATTCAAGACCTCGAGCGCCTGCTCAGCAAAGTCACCCTGGAGACCGCCAACGCCCGCGACCTGCTGGCGCTCAAGCAATCGCTGCGCCCCCTGCCGATCCTGCGGACGTACCTTACCTATTTCCAAGCGGGCCTCCTCGGCGAGCTGCACGAGCGGCTCGACGAACTCGCCGACGTACACGAATTGCTGGAGAAGTCCATCCATCCCGAGCCGCCCGTGATACTGAACGAAGGCGGCTTGATTCGCCCCGGCTATCACCTTGAGCTTGACGAGCTCCGCGACCTGAGCCAGAACAGCAAGCGCTTGCTCGCCCAGATCGAAATACGCGAGCGCGAGCGTTCCGGCATTGGCTCGCTCAAGGTGCGCTTCAACAACGTCTTCGGCTATTACATCGAAGTCACCAAACCCAACCTGCACCTGGTGCCGGGGGATTACGAGCGCAAACAGACCCTCGTCAACGCCGAGCGCTTCACGACGCCGGAGTTGAAGGAACTGGAGGCCAAAATCCTGGATGCCGAGGAGCGCAGCCATGCGCTCGAACGCGATCTCTTCGTCGGCATCCGCCGCCAGGTGGCCCAGGAAGCGGCGCGCATTCGCCAGACCGCCGGGGTGCTGGCGGAGCTCGACGTGCTCGCCTGTTTCGCCCACCTCGCTGCGGAGCGCGATTATCGTCGTCCGGAATTTTCCGACGACGGCGAATTGCTCATCCTGCAGGGACGCCACCCGGTCATCGAGCGCGTTGTGGAAGAAGGGCAGTCCGGCAAGTTCATTCCCAACGACCTTTACATGAATGGCGGCGCCGACCTGCTCCTGATCGTCACCGGGCCGAACATGGGCGGGAAATCAACCTATTTGCGGCAGGCCGCGCAGATCGCGCTGATGGCGCAAATGGGCAGCTTTGTGCCCGCCGCACGCGCCAAGCTTCCGGTTTTCGACCGCATCTTCACGCGCATCGGCGCCTCCGACAACCTGGCGCGCGGGCGATCGACTTTCATGGTCGAGATGACGGAGGCGGCGACGATTCTGAATACCGCCACGCCCCAAAGCCTGGTGTTGCTCGACGAGGTCGGCCGGGGCACAGCCACCTTTGATGGTCTGGCTATTGCCTGGTCGGTGGTTGAGTATCTGCTGACGCACACGCGCGCCAAGACGCTTTTCGCGACCCACTACCACGAATTGACGGAACTGGCGGAGCTGCTTCCCGGCGTGAAGAATTACCACGTGTCGGTGAAGGAATCCGGGTCGAACATTGTGTTTTTGCGCAAGGTTGAGCCGGGCAGCGCCGACAAGAGTTACGGCATCGAGGTGGCGCGCCTGGCGGGTTTGCCCAACACCGTGATCGAGCGGGCGCGTGAGATTTTGAATCGCCACGAGCAGAGCGAGCACACTCTGAGCGAGCGGCTGGCGGCCCGCCAGGAGGCCCCCGAGGCCGGTCCGGTGCAGCTGACCATCTTCACGCCGCTCAACGCCGAAGTCGTGAAGGCCATCGAGAGTGCCGACCTCGACAACCTGAAGCCCCTCGACGCGCTGAACCTGCTCGCGGAATTGAAGAAACAGATTCAGTCATGAAATCGCAGTCCCAGAGCCTGCCGGGCCACCTGCTCATGCTGCGGCTCGCTGAGCTGCATTGGAGTTCCTCATTCGAGCGGCGGCTTGGGGCTCTCGCTCCGGGTGGCATTCTGCTTGCGGGACCGCTTCCCCGCGCGCCGGAAACCCTCTGGGAATTGCTCACTCGGATTTCGCAAAGCTTGCCCAGCACGCCATTCCTGGCCATTGACGACGAAGGCGGCGGCGCGGCCCCGCTCTCGGCCCTGCTGCCACCGCTTCCCTCGCCACGTGCCGTCGCGGCGAAGGGCGCGCGCGCTGCCGGCCAAGTGGGCGAGTTGATGGGCACAGCGCTGAGACTCCTGGGATTCAACACCAACCTCGGGCCGGAGCTCGACCTGGCGTCGGCGTTCGCAGAGAGAACGCTGGGAACGTGTACGTTCGGCGCTGACCCATACGAGGTGGCGCAGTGCGGCCGAGCCTTTGTCGAAGGACTCAAGCGGCACAAGATTCTGGCCTGCGGAAAACATTTTCCGGGCCTCGCCAGCGTGCCGCCCGCAGCGAGCGGGGAATTGCCAATCAGTGGGCGGTCCATGGCCGAGCTCTGGCGCTCAGACCTCGTCCCCTATCGCGAATTGCTGCCGCAGCTTCCTCTGGTCATGATGAGCACGGCTGCTTACAAGGCCTACGATTTTGATTACCCGCGCTCGGCCGTGCTCTCCGCGCACATTGTGGAGCGATTGCTCCGCGCCAAGCTCGGCTATCGAGGTGTGGTGGTAGCGCCGCAGCTTGAATCACAGGACGTTCGGGGGGTGCTGGACTTGAGCAGTGCTGCGGTGCAATCCGTTAACGCTGGGTGTGATCTGTTGGTCGTCGAAAGGGAAGAATCCTGGCTCGCGATGCGGCAGGCACTTGAATCCGGCAAGCTTCCGGACCAGCGGCTGGAGCAGGCGCTCGGGCGGATTCGCGCGGCCAAGAAGGGATTGGCACAACCGGGGGGCCAACCTTCGAGGATCGCCTGGAAGCGGCTGATGCGGCGGTTCGAAGAGTTCAATTCCCGTTATGAGGAGCAGAAGAGTGCCTGAACAACCTTCGCGCGGGGCACGCCTGGTAGTGGGATTAATGTCTGGAACGTCCATGGACGGCATCGACGCGGCCCTGGTGCGCATCTCCGGACCCGCAACGCAGCCCCGCGTGCGCCTCCTAGGGTTTGAGATGAATCCTTACTCGGCGCCCGTCCGGCGGACGATTCTGCGCATCGCCGCCGGCGAAGCAGCCACGGCGGGTGAAATCAGCCAACTCAATTTTCTCTTGGGAGAACTTTTCGCGGAGGCAACTCTGCGCGTCTGCCGCACGGCCCGCGTTCCACCGGCGCGGCTCGCGGCCATCGGCTCACACGGCCAGACCATCTACCATCAGGGTTCGCCCACTCGCGAAGCTGGCCGGCTCGTTACCAGCACGCTGCAGGTTGCCGAGCCTGCCGTCATCGCCGAGCGCACTGGCGCGCCCGTGGTGGCGGATTTTCGCCCCGCCGACATGGCTGCCGGCGGGCAGGGCGCGCCGCTGGTGCCGTTGGTAGATTACCTGCTCCTGCGCGACGCCCGCCGTGGCACCGTGGCGCTCAATATCGGCGGCATTGCCAACTTCACCGTGATCCCCGCGAACGCCCGACCGGAAGAAGTCTTTGGTTTTGATACGGGCCCCGGAAACATGGTCATCGACGGGCTCGTCCGGAACTTCTCGCACGGCCGGAAGACCTACGATGCCGGCGGCCGCTGGGCGGCGCGCGGTCAGGCAATTGAGCCCCTGCTGGCTGAGGTTTTGCGCTTGCCATTCTTCCGACGGCAGCCTCCCAAAAGTGCGGGGCGCGAACAGTTCGGTCAATGGTTTGGCAGAGAGTTCTTTCTAAAACGTCGTAGCGCGAAAGCGGAAGACCTGCTCCGCACGGCCACCGAGCTGACCGCACGTTCGATCGCCGACGCGGTCGACCGTTTCGTTCTCGGCAGCATCTCTATCCATCGTCTCATCGTGTCGGGTGGCGGAGCGCACAATCGCCTGCTCGTCAGCCGGCTCAGCCAACTGCTTCCCCGCCTGCGCGTGCAGCTTTCGGATGCTTCCGGCCTGCCTGCGGACGCGAAGGAAGCCATCGCCTTCGCCGTGCTTGCCGACCGCACCATGCACGGCTTGCCCGGCAACCTGCCCAGCGTCACGGGCGCGCGAAGGGCCGTGGTGCTCGGTAGAATCTCGCGGCCTTAGCGGGGATGCTGAGGAAACCCCTCCGCGTGCTCTCCTAACAGTTTGTTGAAAAACGTCCCGAAGCTGTCATTCTGAGCCCATTCGCTGTCATCCTGAGGCGAAGCCGAAGGATCTTTGTCATTTCGCTCAGGGTAAACTCCGCGAAGAATCTGCTTTTGTTGTTCTGAAGGACTTACGCGATTCTTCGTCGCCTTCGGCTCCTCAGAATGACAGACTGAGCGAGTTTTTCCACAAACTGCTAAGGAAATTGGCGTGGCTCCTCATCTCTATTGAATTGAACAAATCACGATACGATAATCCCGTGTTCACTTTGGGAGGAGATGCGATGTCAATGGAGGAGCGCCGCCTGGGAGACTTGGTTTCTATTGGGCCGGCCATGCTGCGGGATTTTGAGCTACTCGGCATCCGCACGGTGAAGCAACTTTCGCGACAAAAACCGGAAAGCCTCTACGAGAAGCTCTGTCGCGCGACCGGGAAAAGCCAGGACATCTGCTGCCTCGATGTCTTCAGTGCAGCCGTGGCGCAAGCGCGGAATCCGCGGCTCCCCGCCGAACAACGCCAGTGGTGGTATTGGAGCCGCAAGCGAAAGGCGCGGGACAGAAGACAGGCCCAGGGTTGATGGGCTCAGGGTGACAGGCAGGGGAGATGCCCGGTTACAACCTCAACCCCAGATACCAGAGCGTCGTGACCACCGTCTCGCGGAGGGAATAGAGCGTGCGCAAGGTGGGGTTGTCCTCGATGGGACTGGCGGGCGCGGGAGAGCCGTAGGCCGTAATACCCAGCGCACGGAACATGAGCTTGATGCGGTAGAGGTGGAAGCCATCGCTGACCGCGACGCAAGTGTAGGCGTGGCGCTGCCTCAAGATTTGCACGACGGCTTTCACGCTCTCGTAGGACGTTTCACTGCGCGTTTCGGAGAGGATTTTTGATTCCGCCACGCCCTGCTGGATCAAGTAGTCGCGCGCCACGCCGCCTTCCGTGAAGCGGGGATCGCCACCGCTCCCGCCCGTCGTGATCACCACGGCCGCCAAGTTACGGTTTTCGAGGTCCAGCGCGTGGTCCAGGCGGGCCTTGAACACTGGTGACGGTGCGCCATTGTATTCCGCGGCTCCAAAGATCACCAGGGCATCGGCAGAGCACGCCTCATCGCCTCCGGCCTGCGCGCGGATCGCCGTGTACAGACGCCACTCGGCGCAGGCGCAAGCCAGCAACGCCAAGAACGATGCCACGAAAAATCCGGAGTGAAAGCGTGCGGAGGTCAGCCGAGAAACTCCTTCAACTCAGACTCGGGGATGGCGCCCTGGCGAACGATACGGCCACGTTCACCCAGCAATTCGACGACCGTCGAGGCCAGTCCGCCTGGGGTCAGCCCTCCATCCAGGATGAGCGGCAACAGGTGGCCGAGTTGGCAGTCCACTTCGTCGGCGGTCGAGCAGGCAGTCATGTCAGAGAGATTGGCGCTGGTACCTGTCAGCGGGCGCGCCGCCGCGGCGATCAGGGCGATGACGAAGGGCGCCTGGGGCCAACGCAGTCCGACCTTGCCGGTGTTCGCGGTGACTTTCAGCGGGATCTGCCGTGAGGCGGGAACGACGAGCGTGAGAGGGCCCGGCCAGAACTTCTGCGCCAGCGTGAAGAACAGCTTCGGGGGATTATTGGCAAGGTCGCCCGCCTGATCGATGGAATCGACCAGCAGGGGCAGTGCTCGGTCCGCGGTGCGGTGCTTGATGCGAAAGATTTCACTGACGGCCGCCAGATTGAACGGGTCGGCGCCCAACCCGTAATAGGTATCCGTGGGAAAGGCCACCACCTTGCCGCGCAGGATGAGTCGGACAGCGTGCTCCAGAACGTATTCGAGGGAGGTGTTGTCCAGCTTCAGGATTTCGGCCATGGGACCGCCGGGGGACGGCACCTTACGTGCTCGGAGACAGACCGTAACACAAGCATTCCACAGGGTCAAGAACCCTCTCAGCGGATGTCAAAGCTCTTTAGAAATGTCCCCTTTCTTACCTCATTAGAAGTGTCCCCTTTTGTCCTCGATAGAAATGTCCCCTAATGTGATCTCCGGAAGGAGGTCCGATTGGGGCGAACTGAGATGAGCAAGAGGGAGTTGGAAAGGGTGGGGGTGCTGTCACGGGTGAGGAGTAGGGACCTGCGGGTGGTGGACGCGGCGGCCCTGCTGCGGCTGAGCTACCGGCAGGGGAAGCGGCTGTGGAAGCGGTATCGGGAGGAAGGGGCGGCGGGGTTGAAGCACCGGAGCGCCGGGCGGCGGTCGAACCGGGCGTACGCGGAGAGCTTTCGGCGGAAGGTGTTAGGGCGGGTGCGGGACAAGTACGGCGGGCCGGTGGGGGAGCGCTTCGGGCCGACGCTGGCGGCCGAGCATCTGGCCTGTGAGGATGGGCTGCAGGTCGACGCGGAGACGCTGCGGCGGCTGCGCAGAGACAAACTGGTAGAGGTTGACCGCAAGGGGCGGATCTCTTTGACGACGGCGGGACAGCGAGTCTCGGATAAACTTCGACTCCGCCACCACCTGGTGGAGCGAATGCTTCACGAAATGCTGTGAGTGGAGTGGTACAAAGTTCACGATGAGGCAGAACGGCTGGAGCACGCAATCTCGGAGGATGTGGAGCGAGGGCTAATCGACAAGCTCGGCGCGGACAAACCCTGCCCGCATGGCAACCAGATCAATAAGAGCCCAGGTGAGCGGCGCAAGTCAGGCCTCCAACTCCTATGGGAGGCGTCGCCGGGGTCGGTGGTCCGGGTTGATAGTGTTGACGAGCGGGATTCTGGACTCCTTGCATATTTTGAAGGACTGGGTATTCGGCCCGGTGTTCAGTTGAAAGTGCTCCACCCCAATTACGATGGCACGCTCGGTCTCCGTCTGGCCGACCGGCCCACCAACCTGGCGGAAGCCGCCGCCAGAAAGATCTGGGTTTCAGCCACCACAAAACGCGCGGAACGCGCTGCCTAAGGCCCACTGATTACCCGGCTCGATCCGCTTCGCGGATATTAGGCCGTTACTGGAACACGCCGACCCCCACATTTCCCTGCCTGAAGCCGGAGACCGTCTGAACTGAGTTTGCCCTGTCAATGGGAACCCGCCTCCTAACCGTTCCCTGCCTTTCGTGTTCTCCCGGTCACTTTCCTCTTCTAACGCCCCTTGTTCTCGCGGGCACCCGCGGCCAGCCGGGGCAGGCGGCGAGCTGGGGAAATCTCCTGCGCCCTGCTGACGCCGAAAGGCCGAACGATCTCAGCTTGGGGTTGGCCCTGCTCAAACAGCTGCGCGGCCTGCATCCGACACGCTTCCAGGGCCGCAAAGTCGCGCCGGTCCTGGCAGATTCGGAAGCGCGGAATCCGGAGAGGGGAGGGTCGATCCCCTGCCCGGAGACCAGCAGCCTAGAAGTGGTATTCGACGGTGGCCGACAAGACGTGGACCCGGTACGAAGGCTGATCCACGCCCATGAAGATGTACCTGGCCGCCGAGGTGTCGCCGACGACGAAACCCGGGTAGAAGGAGCTGGGCTGCGGTATTCCAACGTTCGCAGTCGCACTGGGACAGCCCGTAACCGGGGCCGCTGTCGTGCCGATGCAACCCATGTACGGAGTCATGGCGGAAGTCTGGTAGTCCCTGTTATCGAACTGCTGGTAACGGTACTCCACCTTCGGCATAATGTTCTTCGTGAGGTTGTACTTGAAGACGACCCCGAGTTCGTGAATTCGGGTGGTCGTCTCCGGGTAGTCCTGGGCTTGGCTGGTGCCGGTAAGGACGAACCTGTCGGGACCGGTAGTGATGGTGGGATCGCCAAGCGCGTTCGAAAAGACATTGCCCTTACCTGCCGCCAGAGAGTAGTACGTCGTCAGGTAGACCTTCTTCCCAAGATACAGATCCAAGCCCGCAGCGTAGGTATCAAATATGTCGTGGTACGTACTTTCCCAGTCATTATTGGCGGTGTCGCAGCCCAAGCAAGTCAGAATTGTCTGCGTACCCGTGGTCGGCGTGCGGTTCCGCGAGATCATTCTCTTGTAGTACCTCTCGTGCGTATATTCGGCGAACAGTGACACCTCCGGCGAAAGCGCGTAGCTCGCATCGAAGGTGTAGATGTACGAGAGGTCCTTCAACGCCCCATAGAGGTAGTAGGGTGCCGTGGTCGCCGCGACGCCCGTGAGGAAATTAAGTGGCGTGGGGCTATTGGTGCCACCGGGCCGGTTGCTGTTGATTTGGATCGTCTGGAAGCCCGCGTCGAAGCTGAACTTCTGCACGTCGTATTCCACCGTCGCGTCGGCACGGTCCAGCAGTCTGGCAGCCTCGTCGAATCTGCGATGACAACGCTGCTCTTCCGTGAAAACAGTGCTGGTGGAGGTGCACTCGACCGCGACACCCGTCGTGGGGTCGCTGGCAGCCTCGTCCTGGTATCTACCGGGGTTCCGGTCCGAGTGGCGGTAGGCAAGCCGGAAGAGCAGGTCCTTGCGTGGGCTCAGGTCGAGAGCAGAGATGAAAGAGTGCTCGACCGAGTGCTCCGCGTCGCGATACGAACGGTCGAAGAATTCACCCTCGTAACCGGCCTTCAGGGAGTTCTTCTTGCCGAAGAACCAGTTGGCGGTCAGTTCGAGGTTCTTCTTGTTGTAGCCGAAGGGTTTGTTTTCCGTGGGGCTGGTCACGTCGGGGACACCAACGTCACCCGCCGCGGGCGTGAAGTCGTGCACTCGCGTGTTGTTGTTATAGTCGTATTGGCGGTAGCCACCCTTCACCTGGAATTTCTTCCAGGGCAAGGTGACGAGCGTGTAGTTCATGGCCAGAGTTTGCTTCTTACCGTCCAGACTCGGAGCCGGAAGTACCCCAAGCGATGAGCAGGGCTGCGTACCGTCGCCGCAGGTATTGATCGCACTGTTAGTGGTATAGGGCAGGAAGGCGTCGTTTTGGCTCAGCCAGCCCGGGTTGATGCTGGCCATGAGGCGCAGGTACTTGCTCACGTCGAACGCACCCGCAAGGTTTAAGTAGTGCGCGTGGTTATTGGGATACAGGTCTATGCGCCCGGTAAGCGGGTCGTTTGCGTCCTCGGAGGTGGCGCGGAACGGGTTGTCAAACACCAACTGACCGATGTTGTTCTCGAAGAACGATCCCAGATAGCCGAGCTGCACGCCCCAGTCCTTCTTGCCGTACTCGGTGCCCACCTTGACCGTGTTGTTGAAGTAGTCGATGGGTTCCGGCAGCTCGGCGCCAGCGCCGCTGGTAGCACTTGCGCTCGGGCTGGAGTTAAGGAGCGCCCCGATCGGCCGGCTGCCGACCTCGTTCTCCCGCGAGAACAAGCCGGAGATAATCCAGTCCGGGGTGACGTAATAGCTGATCGTTCCGGTTCCGGCCTTGCGCAAGATCGATGGAGTAATGAACTGCTCGCTACAGGACGGTGGCTGCGTTGCCGGGGGTATTGCTGAACCACACACCACCTGAGTAACCATGAAATTCGGCAGAGTTGTGGCAGCCGTGGCGCTTGACGATTGGGCCTGCAGGCTGGTCTTCAGCGCTAGAGGCAGGGTAAATACGCCCGGGCTGGTTTGGGTGTAGAGCGTGCGAGCGGTATTGGTGTAGATGTGCGGTATCTCGTCGTAGCGGAACTGGACCTTGAACTTGCCGTATTGGCCGAAGGTGGCCAGATAGCTCTGGTTCTTGTACAAGGTGCTCTGCGACTGGAGGTTCACATAGTCCTTCGAGCCGAGGATGTTGTCGGAACTTATGTAGAACGTGCGGATGAAAAAACCGCTTCTGCGGTCGCCATATTCGTTGAATTTCGAAGTCAGCACGTCCGGAGTGAACGGAAGATCCGGACGCCCATACTCATCGCCCCAAACATGACGGATTCCAAACTCCACGCTGCCATGCAGAGGGGGCTGTTCCTGCTGCTTCGACGATTCCTGGCCGAACAGCAAACTCGGGACGAGCAGCAGCGCGAGCAGTACCAGTATCGTAGGCTGTCTCATCAATTTCATTGCTCTCTCCTTCCTAGCGCAGGAACATGTTCCCGGAGGGGTGGTTCGATCCGTGGATCGCGGAATGGCAGTTCGTGCAACCCCGGTTGAAATCCCGAATAGCGTTGAGGAGTGTCGGGGTAGTTGGGTGACGACTGGTGTCGTGGCAGCTATCGCAAACCCGAGGCATGCGCACCTTCAGCAACTGGGGGTTGTTGGTGCCGTGCGCCTCATGGCAATTGGCGCAGTTTTCCATCACCGGCGGGTGCTCCCACAGGAAAGGACCACGACGCTCGGTATGGCAGGTGAGGCAGTTCTCGTTGACCGTGCTCTGAATCAACTGCTTCGGGTTGGGAGTGCCGTGCGGGTTGTGACAGCTGGTGCACGTCACCTTGCCTTCGCGATACGGCATGTGCGAGGAGCGCTGCAACTGTGCGCGGCGCATTTGGTGACACTGCAGACAGAGTTCCGGCTGCGATTTCTTGACCCCCCTGTTCTCGGTGAGCGGAGCGCTGTAGCGGGTGTCGGACGAGAGCAAGACCTGGCGCTCCTGCTTCACCTGGTGGCAGTCCACGCAGGCCATCGCGCGCGATTCGTGCGGGCTGCCCTTCCAGAACAGCCGGTTGCCGCGTGAATGGCACGCTAAGCAAGCGGCGTTTTGCTCTTCGATCGAGTTGTTGGAATCCTTGCCGAAGCGGAGGGGGATGGTGTCCTTGCCGCCGCCGGCGTCGACGTGAGCTTTGCCGGGCCCGTGACAGGATTCGCAACCAAGCTTTTCTGATTCAGTCCGGGGATGGGCGAAGATCTTCCCCATGATCGTATTCTTGAACCGGCGCTGCTGATCCGTGTGACAGCCCACGCAAGTTTCTGTCCCGACGTAGCCTCCGACCCCCATCGCCGGTGGTCGCGCTTTCGCGCTCGGTGCCGCGGCCTTCTCTTCGGCCAGTGCGGGCGAGGAGACGTAGGAGGATGCTGTAGCTGCGGGTTGCTTCTGGGCAAGAAGGGTGACGCCGGAGACCAGCGTCGCCGAGGCCATAAGCAGCCAAGCCCAGATTCTGCATTTCCGGTTGCGTTTCGTCATAAAAGTGCTCCCACAATTTCGGTGTACGGCTTACGTCTTACTTTTCGTTGGGTTCCTCAGCATCCAGATTATCGAAATGTTCGACCGCGCGATTGCGTGCTGAGTAATCCGACATGCTCCGGTCGAGAGTGACTGTTTATTTTGGACGGGCTCATCTTTTCGGATATTAAGACGATTGGAATCTGCTCATCTTAGCTTGCGCGGCTCCTTACTTGTGGCACTCCGCGCACAGATCGGTCTGGCTCTTGACCCCCGCAGCCATCAGGTTGGGGAGCGCCGAGCTGTGCGGGTCGTGGCAGCTCAAGCAACTCAGCGTGGCGTCCTTGTTTCGCGGGTCCTTGCCCACGAGCGGGTGGCCCATGATGGGGTGCCCGGAGGTTCCGCCACGATCCAGCTCCAGCTTGGGCGCCTGGCGGTAGTCGTCGAGGCTCACGGTCTGGTTCCCCAGCAACGCCACGAGCTGGGTTCCCGGACTCACTTTCACGTTGGACTGACCCGTTCCGTGGCAGCTCAGACAGAGCGTGTTGATTTCCGCACGGGTCTGGCCTGGATGGTCGCCCGTATGGGGGTCGTGACAGACCAAACACTGCCCGGCTTTGTAAGGCCCGTGCAGCACGGGACCCTTCTTGGCTGCATGGCACATGGCGCACAGATCCCCACCCGTCGCCAGGAGGGTGATGGTCGTTTTGTTGTTCTCGGAAGTTACATGATGGCAGTTGGTGCATCCCATTCCGAGGGCGGTGTGCACGAACTTCGCATCCTTCTTCTCGGGATGGCAGGTGAGGCAGGTTTCGGGCTTAATATCTCTTTTTTCGATGAAAGGGTGTTCGATCATATCCTCGCCGGAGAGCCTGCTAACCTTCGACATAACAAGTGGCGATGTGACGAGCAGGAAAACCAGACCTACCCTTCTCCTTTGCGTTGGCCATCTCTTGAGTGAGCCTCTTTCCATTTGGCACGGTCAGCAACTCGACGGGGTGATAGGATACAGCAAACATATCACCATTGCCATGTAGATTTTGTCTGACGTCACGTTTAGAAATCGTTCATTTTCTTTACGTTAACGACCACTCACAGCGGTCGCGCCAAGCGCGCATGTTTTTTCCATCGCACTGCGTTAATTTCCTCAACAGTTCCTTTTCTGATGTGGTTAGTCACATAGAGGAGGGCTTTGACAGGCTGCGGAAGAACCCGCCCCCGACGAGGTAGCGGCGACCCCGATCACGAACATCGGGACAGGTTTCCACATCGCCACATGCCCTGGGTTTTCAACAACAGCATGGCGCCGTCCCGATGAAATCGGGTCCGATTTCAGAACTCCGGTGGAGTCCATCGGACTCCAGAAACCGGAGGCAGGTTCCGTCGCCGCTACATGTTTTTCTGCAGCCTGTTTGAGCCGCTTCACTCTCGCGGGGACACAGTGTCAGCGTTGGATGGAGCCAGCAGACTGCGCTTGAACTCCGCAGTTGGCAAGCAGCCGAGCGCCGAGTGCAGGCATTCTTGGTTGTGGACCTGCCCAAGCCCGAATTTCCCACCACGCCCTGCAGGTTTTCGTCCGACGGTCGGAAGGGTGGTCCCGCAGAGCGGGACCGCCATTAACTGCGTCTTGCTTTGACTAACTCACGTTCAGCGTGAGCGTCACGCTATGGCTCAAGGCAGAAGATCCCGACCCCGCGGTGCCCGTTACCGTCAGCGTATAGGGTCCGGCGGGTGTTCCGGGGTTATGGGTCGTAGCGCCACTGCCCCCTCCACCGCCACATCCTGCTAGCGCCAGGGTCAGCAACAATGCCGGGGCGAGCGGGACCATTGTGGACTGCCATCGGCTCACGCCGGGTTGGTTCCGGCGCCCGATGGCCCATGCCATCGCCGCAAGAAGCAAGGCGAGCATCAACACACCTCTGAGGCCCGGCGATAGCGGTGGCGGCGGGGGAAGGGGTCGAGAGCGTGGCACGCTGACAGAAGGTGCGGTCGTCGTAACGCTGACCGTGATATTCGTCGCGGAACTGCCAGGAGTCACAGGGTTTGGCGAAACTGAGCAAGCGGCCTTGGAGGGAGCCCCGGTACAGGTGAAGCTCACGCTTTGGTTGAAACCTCCTTGAGGGGTAACAATCAATGTGTAGCTTGCCGTTTGTCCCCGCGTAACGGTGGCGGGGGACGATCCCGAGGGAATGGCCAACGAAAAGTCCGGAAGGCCGATCCCTGTACCTGTCACGGCAATCAACTGCGGCTCGCCCGGAGCGTCATCGGTGACGGTGATGTTACCCGAGTAGGAGCCCGACACGTTGGCGACAAAGCTTACCGTTATCGAGCAACTGCCTCCAGCCTGGAGCTGGATGCCGCAAGTGTTGCTCTGCGAAAAGCCGCTTGGGGCGGTAACGCTGTACAGGGTTAGTGGGGCCGTGCCGTTATTGGTGAGTGTAACGGTCTGGGCCGCAGCCTGGTTCCCAAACGAGAGGCTGGTGGTTGACAGGGCAACCGGAGAGGCCACCGCGGCCAGTTGCAGGTCCCACGCGCTGCGACCGAACGTGGCGGCGCGCAGGATGCGGGTCGGCCGGTGAAGCTTGATCGCCGTCACCGTTACATTCGGCAGCCCGGCCCCCAGCAAATTCCAGGTATTCCCTCCGTCCGCCGTCGAATAAACGCCCTGCTCGGTTGCGATGTATAGCGTGTTGGGGACATCCGGATCGACGGCGATATCATTGACCTTGAGGTTGGGGAGGTTTCCGCTGATATCAGTCCAACTCCCGCCACGGTTCGTGGTCTTGTAAACATGGCCGCTGACGTAGCTGGCGAATGCGGCATACGCCGTGCCGGCGCTCGAAGGATCGGCCGCAATCTGAGTGAGGTAAATACAAGTTGGTCCGAAGTAATTGCACTGGGCCAGGTTCGACGGCAATCCGGCGCTAACGCTGGTCCAGGTGGCACCGGAGCCGGCCAGCGCGTTGGTTGTAACGTAGACGCCGTTGGTGTTTCCCAGATAAACCGTGTTCGGGTCAGCCGGGGCTACGGCCAGCGCCTGGAGCGCAATCCCGGGGCCTAGAGCGGGCGAAACTGCCGTCCACGTGTTGGCTCCGTCGTCGGTTTGCCAGACGTGTACGGCGGCAAGATAGAGCCTCTGGGGGTCTGTGGGATCTATCGCCAGGGCGGGAGCGGCCCCGAGCGCCAACTCGCTCGAATCGATTCCGTTTTCGGAAGGAGAAAACGTGCTCCCGCTATCGTAGGACTTTTGTACGCTCGCGGGTGCCGCGCAAGTAATGTAGATCGTGCTAGGGTTCACGAAGTCAAAGGCGGCATCCGACCCACCATCATCACACGCAACCCACTGCCAGGGTAGTGCGCCCGAATACATGTCCACACCGTTGTTTGCCGTGCCGCCGATGCCAATCACTGGGTCGGTTGGGTGAATCGCAATGCCGGCGAAGAGAATTGTGGCCAACGGCGCGTTGATATCCGTCACGCTCCAAGCACCGTTCGTGACATTGTTGGCAGCCCATACTCCCCATTCGCTTCCGAGATAGAGGCTGCTGCCGTCAGCCGAGAATGCAATGCCCCCGTGGTAGCCTCCTCCCTGGGCATCGAGAAAGGCCCAAGTCAAACCGCCATCCGTCGACCACTCCAGGCCCCAAGCTCCTGCAAAGACAACCTCCGGGTTGGCCGGGTCCACTACAACATCCCAACACCATGGCGAGCCAGATAAAGGAGCCCAATTCTGTCCGCCGTCCACGGTCTTAAACATCTGGGCACCGGTGGAGTCCGGGGTTCCGGCATAAAGCGTCTCAGGACTTGAGGCGGCAATGGCCAGAGAGATGAAGCTCCCGGCCGGTAACACATTGCCCCCGGTTCCGTTGGCAACTGTCCATGTGTTGCCGCCATCGGTTGACTTGTAGACTCTCCCAAGGGTCGCATACGCAATGTTCCCATTAGAAGGGTCAAATAGCACTTGCCCCTCAAAAGCGGCATTAGGGGCAATGACCTGATTCCAGGTACTACCGCCATCCGTCGAGCGATAGATGGCGGCGCCCGTAGCTGACGAATCCACGGCGAGCAGGATATTGCCGTCACTGGGGCTGACGGCCAGCGACCAGATGACCGCTTCAAGCCCTGGGCCGGTGGGCAGCGGCCCCGGTAACTGGGTCCACGTGTTTCCCCCGTCGGAGGACTTGAGTATTCCCGCCCCCATGTTGCTGAAAATGGCGTTTGAAAAGGCTGTGCCGGCATAAACGATGTCGGGATTGGTGGGGTCGAGCACGAGCGCCCCGATTTGCAGGGAGGGCTGGTTGTCGGTCAATGGAGTCCAGGTTTGTCCGCCATCGGTGGTTTTCCACACCCCCCCGCCTGCCGCCCCCAAATACACCACGCTCGAGTTGCGTGGGTCTACGACCATCGCGTATACCAGACCGGAATTTGCACTCATTCCACCCGTGTTCGGATGGATTAGCGGTTGCGGGCCGATCAGTGTCCACTGCCCACTGGAGGCGTCCTTGCTACTACGAGGATCCGTACGGCGCCTCTCTTCCCCTTTGGCACTCACTCGCACTGCACGGGAATCCGCTTGGCGCGCGGTCGCGCCGGAGGACCTGCCACCCGTGTCCCTCGTCATGATCCCCTGCTGTGACAACGCCTCCCAAGCTGACCCGGCCGCGAAGAACAATAGTAGGGATAGGAATGCCTTTCTCGGAGCCTGACAGTTGCGCATCCTTGTTTCCCCCTTTCTGCACGGGAGGTCGGACGTTCACACCCCCAAGTGGCTCGCCTCTTCGGACCTCCGAGAAAAGACTTACCACGGAGCGCACAGAGACCACAGAGAAAGATGCCTAGCGTCTCTTCTCTGGGATTTCTGTGAGCTCCATGGCCGCAGTGGTGGACTTCTTCCTGGGATGCGGCTGCGCCGCGCTGTCCACTTCCACCATTCACTGCCCGCTTCACGGCACTATCTCAAAATCAATCCACTGACTCGCGGCCGAACGATGTTGGGGCGCCAGCTTGTCGGTAACGGTAACCTGGAGCACGTAATCGGCAGGGGGCATGTCGGGGCCGAGCGTCAACTCACCTGTCATCACCAAACGCTCCGAGTTCCAGGGGATTTCGCTGATCGCCCCGGCATCGGGCGTCGACACCAAGCGGCCATCGCGGAAAATCTGAATCTTCCCCTCCAAGTTGGGAGCCTGCCCGGCCGCACTGCGGCGGGCGTTATAGATTTCCAGTTGATAGGTCACCCGGTCGCCGGGGCGGAAGCGCCGCATCGCCGGGCCCTTCTCGCCTCGGCCTACTGCGTTGAGGACGATGCCCGACAGTGCCAGCCTGTCC
>JBEKAK010000105.1:0-17331 GCA_050018275.1 Terriglobia bacterium
GCTCCAGCACCGCCCCACCCACGCGTGCCTGCCCGTGCGTGTACTCCACCGTAGTACCCGCAAAGTTCGAGGTGAGCGAGCGGTAACCCGCCACGGCATTAAACAAGGTGCTTTTGCCGGAATTGGGTTGGCCGACCAGGGCGATCTTCACGGCAGGAGTTCGACGCGAATCTTTTGCGCAAGTTGCTTGCTGACCGCCACGTGCGTGCCGCGGTTGTCGATCTCCAAGGGGCCGCCAAAGGGCGCCCGGCGGAGCACGCGGACGCGATCGCCCGGATGGATGCCCATCTGGTTGAAAGAGCGACGCACTTCCCAACCACCGGTAATTAAAAGGATTCTGAGTCTGGCGTGGTCGCCAGCTTCGTAGAGGTTGATGGGTGAGTCAAAGTTCGCGGTATATCGCATACCAAACCCTATAAGCGCAAGGGGGGGTCCAGACAACCAGCAAATCTGCTTGGCGATCCCCATCCCTAAAGTAGCTAATTGCAAATGGTTTGCATGTAACCTAAGTCACAGAGGCCCTCCAATACGGTCATCTTGTCCCACACGGAGATGGGGGAAATCACGCCGACCCCCGCCCGTGTGGTGAGAACACGCCCACGCCAGGGTCCCTAGGCGAACAGGAGTACGGGTCAACTTCCTTCTGAGGCGTCGTTTCGTAATACGCATCCCACCTTCGCCCAGGACCCCCGGCCCCTCTCCCCCAAGGGCGAGAGGGAAGAGCTGATTTGATTCTGCTGGCCTCCCCCCATTGGGGGGAGGGCGTTCCGACCTGTCAGACCGGGTGAGGGGGTCGTCCCGCGTTGCGGGACCGAATGGAAAGGATATTCCGTAGCGCCTCCGTTCCTCCGGCTCCTGGTTCAGAACGGCCACTTCCAGTTGCGGATTTCCGGCATGTCTTCGCCCATGCGCGTGATGTACTGTTTGTGTTCGATCAGCTTGACGCGCAGGCGCTGTTTGGCGAGTGCCGCCACGTTTTTCAGGCGCGGCACGCGGTCGATCACATCGCCCGCCAGATGAAAGCGGTCGAGCTCATTCAGCACGGCCATATCGAACGGCGTGGTTGTGGTGCCTTCTTCCTTGTAGCCCCGCACATGCAGGTTCGGGTGATTCGCCCGCCGGTAGGTCAGCCGGTGGATGAGCCACGGATAGCCGTGGAACGCGAAGACAATGGGCTTGTCGGTCGTAAAGAGGGAATCGAAGTCGCGGTCGGAGAGCCCGTGCGGGTGTTCGCTGGCGGGCTGCAGGGTCATGAGATCGACGACGTTGATGACGCGAATCTTCAGGTCCGGAACATTCTCGCGCAGCAGGGCCACGGCCGCGAGGGTTTCGAGCGTGGGGACGTCGCCCGCGCAGGCCATCACCACGTCCGGTTCCGCACTTTCGTCGTTCGACGCCCAGTCCCAGATGCCGATGCCCGCCGTGCAGTGGGCGATGGCCGCGTCCAGGGAGAGCCACTGCAGCTCCGGCTGCTTGCCCGCCACGATCACGTTCACGTAGTGCCGACTGCGCAAACAGTGGTCGGTCACCGAGAGCAGCGAGTTCGTGTCGGGGGGCAGGTAAACGCGCACGACGTCCGCCTTCTTGTTCACCACGTGGTCGATAAAGCCCGGATCCTGGTGGCTGAAGCCGTTGTGATCCTGCCGCCAAACGTGCGAGGTGAGAAGATAATTCAGCGAGGCGATGGGCCGTCGCCAGGGAATCTGCCGCGTCACCTTCAGCCACTTCGCGTGCTGGTTGAACATGGAATCGATGATATGGATGAACGCTTCGTAGCAGGAAAACAGCCCGTGCCGCCCGGTGAGCAGATAGCCTTCCAGCCAGCCCTGGCACAGGTGCTCGCTGAGCACTTCCATCACCCGGCCGTCGGGGGAGAGGTGATCGTCGGTGGGCAGGATCTCCGCCGTCGAAACACGGTTGGTGACTTCGAACAGGGCATCCAGACGATTGGAGGCGGTCTCATCCGGGCCCACGACGCGGAAATTGCGGTTTTCGGCGTTCAGCTTCATCACGTCGCGCAGAAAGCGTCCCATAACGCGAGTCGCCTCGGATTCCACCGTGCCGGGCTTGCGGACTTCCACCGCGTAATCGCGAAAGTCAGGCATGGCGAGGTCGCGCAGCAGCAGGCCGCCGTTGGCGTGGGGATTGGCGCCCATGCGCCGAGCGCCCTGCGGCGCAAGTTCGGCAAGTTCAGGAAGCAGCTTGCCGTTCTGGTCGAAGAGTTCTTCGGGTTTGTAGCTTTTCATCCATTCTTCCAGCATCGTCAGCCGGTCGCGGTGCGTGGCCAGATCAGCTAGCGGCACCTGGTGCGAGCGGAAGGAGCCTTCTACCGGCTTCCCGTCCACAGTCTTCGGCCCGGTCCAGCCCTTGGGGGTGCGCAGAATGATCATCGGCCAGCGCGGCCGCGTGCGGAAACCGTTCGCACGCGCGTCCTGCTGAAGGGCGCGAGTATCCGCCAGCACCGCTTCCAGGGTTCCCGCCATGAGCTGGTGCATCTTCTCGGGCTCAGCGCCTTCCACAAAGAACGGGTTGTATCCGTAGCCACGGAAAAGGTCGGAGAGTTCCTCGTTGCTGATCCGGGCGAGCACCGTGGGATTGGAAATTTTGTAGCCGTTCAGGTGCAGGATAGGCAGGACGGCGCCGTCGCGCGCCGGGTTCAGGAATTTGTTGGAATGCCAACTGGCTGCCAGCGGACCCGTTTCCGCCTCCCCGTCACCCACCACGCAGGCGACGATCAGATCCGGGTTGTCGAACGCCGCCCCGTAGGCGTGCGCGAGCGCGTAACCGAGTTCTCCACCTTCGTGAATCGAGCCCGGCGTCTCAGGCGCCACGTGACTCGGAATGCCACCCGGAAACGAGAACTGCTTGAACAGCCGCTTCATGCCCGCCGCGCTCTGCGGCACGTTCGGGTAGACCTCGCTGTAGGTCCCTTCCAGAAAGGTGTTCGCCACCAAGCCCGGCCCGCCGTGCCCGGGGCCGGTAATGTAAATCATGTTCAGGTCGTGTTTCCGGATCAGTCGGTTCAGGTGCACGTAGATGAAGTTAAGACCCGGCGTCGTCCCCCAATGACCCAGGAGCCGTGGCTTGACGTGTTCGAGCCGGAGCTGTTCCTTGAGCAGGGGATTGTCCATTAAGTAGATCTGCCCCACCGAAAGGTAATTCGCCGCGCGCCAGTAGGCGTGCATCTTGCGAAGTTCTTCTGCGGAAAGGATGTTCTCTTTTGAAGACGCAAAATGCTCTGAAGACATTCCCATGGCAGCCTCCAGGTCGGGCCTCCCGGTCAATCCATTGCAGCCCGCCGCTTCCATCTTAGCAAGGGATAAGGGTAAGGAACATTACACGTGAATTACACGTGGGCTGGGCCCTCCTCCATCGAGCCACCCGAACTGGGGGCGGGTGACTCACACTCTGCACGGCTGCCCCGCCGCGACGCTCAGGGTTGGTAGGCTTTCTTCAGGTCTTCCTGGAGGTGAGGGTTTTCCCAAACGCCGGAACCGTTTTCCTTTCCGTCTGGGGTCAGCATTTGATACTCCACCTTCCCCAGGACGACCTTCACTTTGCTTACATTTTCCAGCATGCCGGAAAGCTGCTGCTGAGTGCTTTCGCCGGGACCAATCGGAACGGGGGTCTGGTTGACGGGTGATGAGACGTCGCGTACATGTCCGTACGTGTCGAAGTAAAGGATGTCGGTGTACCAATTCGTCACTCGCGCGTCGGAGGAAATGTTCCGTACGGTAAGGTTAAAAATGACCTGTCCCGTCTGACTCTCGATGCTCCGAGTCGGCGGCGAAACCTCGACAGGGCACCGGTTGGCCTGCTTCAACTCATCGATGGTGTAAAGCTTCGTGGGCGCTGCCCCGTGGTCTTTCCAGGGGCGGTAATTATACGTGTAGATATCGGTGACGCTGGCGACCAGGACCAGCGCGAAATATCCGAGAGGAAGTAAGCCGGTCAAGCGGAATGCCCAACGCCTGCGCGTCAACAGATACCAGCCGAAGCCGCCGCCGATGACGGCTATCAAATCCACAGAAAATGCAGGGAACGGCCGGTCTGCGAACGGGGTGAGGTCGAAAAGAGCCCTCAGGGCAAATGGCCCGAGGACGATGGCCGCGAGCCCAGCCCAAAATCTCCAGCCGCGCGCCCAGCGTGACGTCGAGGTTGCCTTGGGCGCCGGTTCAGGCAAAGGCTTGGCAACGGTGACAGGCTCGGCGCGCGCCGGGATCGGAGCTGGTGCGGTCGCCGCAGGAGGCGCAACCGGTTTCGCGGGCCGCCGGATTTCCTCTTCCGCTTGCGCGATCTCGCGAATCAACTCCCGGGCGTTAGCCGGCCGCAAATCCCGGTCTTTTTCCAGGCACCGCATTACCAGGTTCGCAAGCGCGTCGGGGATGGCCAAATCCGGCCGCGCGGAGCGGATCGGTCGAGGCGGTTCCTGGACACGCGCCAGCATCCAGCCGGCGGCGGAGTCCGCTTGGAAGGGTAGCTCGCGGGTGAGCATCTGGTACATAACGAGGCCGAGTGAATAAAGGTCCGAGCGGCCGTCCAGCTCTTCGCTCCGCTTCCCCATGGCCTGTTCGGGCGAGAGATATTGCGGCGTACCGATGATGACCCCCGTGGCGGTGCGGAGGCCGTCACCTAGTCGGGCTTCTTTGAGCTTGGCGATGCCGAAATCCAGCACCTTGGCCTTTTCACCCTCGGCGGTGTCCACCAGCACAATGTTTTCAGGCTTGACATCGCGATGCACCATGCCCAGCAGGTGTGCAGCCTCCAGACCAGCCGCAGCCTGCTTGGCGATCAAGCAGACACGCAGCGGCGCGAGCGGGCCCTCCTGCTGGATCACCTGCCGCAGGCTCTGTCCCTCCACGAATTCCATGACGATAAAGGGGCGGCCGTCTTCCGACTCGTCAATGTCGTCCACGCGCACCACGTTCGGATGCTGCAGCTTGCTCATGAGGACGGCTTCGCGCTCGAAGCGCGTGACAAAATCCGGGTCGGCAGCCAAATCCCCGCTCATCACCTTGAGGGCGCGTAACTGGTCGAACTTCGTGTGCAGGGCTTTGTAGACGGCGCCCATCCCACCCCGGCCGACCTTGCTGAGAATGCGGTACTTCCCCCGGACGACGGTGCCTTCGGACCAGCCCTCGGCTTCGACGAGGGGCGCGGCGTCGCGCGGGCAGACGGCGAAATGGTTGGGATAAATCGAGTGACAGGTGGGACAAGTCTTCATCGGTGTGACGCGCGAACTACAGAGCGCGTAGAGTAACACAAGTGGGAGCAGGCGTGGCAGGCTGTCCACAGGTCCGTCGCGTGAGCGCCGGTACTCCCACACCCGGCTACTTCCTTCGCGGGTAGCGAGCTTCCACCATCGTCCACATCCCGCCGCGCATCGTGAACTCGCCCTTGACCACCGCCCACTTTGGCTTACAGGCGTGCGCCACGTCTTCCAGAATCCGATTGACGGCGTTCTCGTAAAAGATACCGAGGTTGCGATAGGCGAGGATGTAGTACTTCAGCGACTTCAGTTCCAGGCAGAGTTTGTCGGGAAGATAATGAACGGTGATGGTGCCGAAATCCGGCAGGCCGGTGCGCGGGCAGATGGAGGTGTATTCGGGGATCGTGATGGTGATCTCGTAGCCCCGGTACTGGTTCGGCCAGGTTTCGATGGCGGGGAGTTCAGCGTGGACACCTCCGCGGGCGTGTTCGGGAGTGTAAGCGGGTTTCTTCGGCATCGTCTCCTCCGGTTTCCTCTAGCATAATCGAAAACCTTCCACTTCGGGGCGAGCTTTCTGCGTGCGATAGAGCAGCCGATCCCAGCCCGAAACCTGCTTCGTGGGTAGCCCAAACATCCTTCTTTCTTTGCGGCAGGGCAGGAACCCGCGTCGTGCGAAAAGCCCTTGACCGAAGAACAGCCAATGCGTCTACAATGTGTCAAACTGAGGTTTGTCCTTGATGTAAGTCTTTTAGTATCAATCAGGACAAATTTATCTTGACAATCGATGACTCAGGTTTTATTCTATTTTAAGACTAATAAGTTGCGCCAAGTATGCGGAGAGCTGTATGGGGAGCTGTAAGTAGTCGGCGCGCGCTCGTTCAAGCGAGGAGGGAGTCAGTGTTATGGGCAAGATCATAGGGATTGACCTGGGTACGACCAACTCGGTGGTGGCGGTCATGGAGGGCGGCGAGCCCAACGTCATTGTGAACCCCGAAGGTGGACGCACAACGCCGTCGGTGGTGGCCTTTACCAAGTCGGGAGAACGACTGGTGGGACAAGTGGCCAAGCGGCAGGCGATCGCCAACCCCGAAAACACGGTTTATTCCATCAAGCGGTTCATGGGACGCCGTTTCAACGAAGTTCAGAGCGAGATCAAAACCGTCCCCTTCAAGGTGACGGCGGGTCCCAACGCCGACGTGCGCGTGACGGCGCTTGGCAAGGAGTATTCGCCTCCGGAAATCTCCGCCATGATCCTGCAAAAGATGAAGGATGCGGCGGAGCAGTACCTGGGCGAAAAGGTGACGCAGGCGGTGATCACCGTACCCGCTTACTTCAACGATTCGCAGCGGCAGGCGACCAAAGACGCTGGCAAGGTCGCGGGCCTGGAAGTCCTGCGCATCGTGAACGAGCCCACGGCGGCGGCGCTCGCTTACGGGCTCGACAAGAAGAAAGACGAAACCATCGCCGTATACGACTTCGGCGGCGGCACGTTTGATATTTCCATCCTGGAAGTGGGCGAAGGGGTGGTGGAGGTGAAGTCCACCAACGGCGATACGCACTTGGGCGGCGACGACATCGACAAGCGGGTCATGGACTGGATCGTCGAGGAGTTTCGCAAAGATCAGGGCATTGACCTCGCGAAGGATCGCATGGCCTTGCAGCGCCTGAAGGAAGCTGCCGAGAAGGCCAAGATGGAACTCTCCACGGTGCTGGAGACCGAGATCAACCTGCCCTTCATTACGGCGGACGCTTCCGGCCCCAAGCACCTGGCCATGAAACTGACCCGCGCCCGCTTCGAGCAGATGTGCGAGGACATTTTCCAGCGCTCGGCCGGCCCGGTGAAGCAAGCGCTCCAGGATGCCAGCCTGACTCCCGACAAGATCGATGAAGTGGTGCTGGTGGGCGGGTCCACACGCATTCCGCGCGTTCAGCAGATCGTGAAAGACATGTTCAATGGCAAGGAACCTCACAAGGGGGTCAACCCGGATGAGGTCGTGGCGGTGGGCGCGGCCATTCAGGCGGGCGTGCTGGGCGGCGAGGTGAAGGACCTGCTGCTCCTCGACGTGACCCCGCTGACTTTGGGTGTAGAAACCCTGGGTGGCGTCATGACCGCGCTTATCCAGCGCAACACGACGATTCCCACGCGCAAGACGGAAGTGTTTTCGACCGCCGCGGAGAATCAGACTTCCGTGGAAATCCACGTCCTGCAGGGCGAGCGGCCGATGGCCAAGGACAACCGCACGCTGGGCAAATTCCATCTGGTGGGGATTCCCCCCGCTCCGCGCGGCGTGCCACAAATTGAGGTAACGTTCGACATTGACGCCAACGGCATCCTGAACGTCTCCGCCAAGGACCTGGGCACGGGCCGGGAGCAGAAGATCACCATTACTTCTTCCAGCGGTCTTAACAAGGAAGAGGTGGAGCGTATGACCAAAGAAGGCGAGCTCCACGCGGAGGAGGACAAACGGCGCAAAGAGGAAGTCGAGGTCAAGAACAAAGCCGATTCGATGGTGTACTCGGTGGAAAAACTGCTGAAGGAGAACCGCGAGAAGATCTCGGAGTCGGATGCGAAGAACATTGAAGCGGCCCTGGAAGAGGCGAAGAAGGCCATCCAGGAGGGGGATGTGAGCAAGATCAACTCCACCGTCGAGAAGCTGACGACGGCTTCCCATAAACTCGCCGAGGCCATGTACAAGCAGGCGGCCCCGTCGCCGTCGGCCGCGGAGGCCGGCGCGGCGGGCGCCCAGCAGGGACCCACCGACGGTGGCGCTAAGGACAAGGCTAAAGGTGAGGGAGAGGTGATCGACGCGGAGGTTGTGGACTCCGACGACAAGAAGAAGAACTGAGAGTCAAAAGTCGACAGTCGATCGTTGACCGTCGAGAGGAGAAAGAAAAGAACAAGCTGAAAAGGCCGACAGGCAAGGGCACCAACGCCCAGAGCAGTTAAGGGAGTGCCCCGTTCTTGCTGTTAACTGTGAACTGTCGACTGTGGACTGAACTATGCAACATCGAGCCCAAGTGCCCGTCCAATGCCCGGTTTGCAGTTGGCGGCACTTTCTGGAAATTGAAGTCGAGGACTGGGATTCGGCGCCGGGGGCCGAGCTCCGCAAGCACCTGGAGGCCTGGGTCGCTTCGCGTTGCCCCGATCACTTGGGCCCGATTATGGAAACGATGAAGAATTGATGAAGACGCCCGTACTCAGTCTTCAGTCTTCGGTTGAAGGTGCTGGGCCTCAGGAGCCGCAGATGGCCAAGCAACACAGATTACCGAAACGAATCATGCCGGACGGACCTGGGTCAAAAGCAAGAAGGAAGCGAGTATTCGTTCCTCCGAAGACTCGTGCAGATGGGTTATGGCTGGGGGAAGACCGACTCGGAAGGAATGACCCAGTCACCCGACTGCATTGCTTTGCCGCTGCTTACAAGAGGGCTGGGGATACGCTCATTGAAAGGGCGCTTGGCGGTGGGGAGCCTGACTATTCTATCTTTCCAATAGTTTTCCTGTATCGACACTACATTGAACTAGCCCTAAAGTGCCTCCTAGTCGAAATCAACATTAGCCGCCGACAGCGATTGGAGGTTCGCAGGACGCACGACCTCCACACACTGTGGGCCGAGTTAGAAGGAGCTGTCGGTGGACTCCCACCTTCCGTGAGAGATCATGTCGCCGACGTAAGGAGGTCCGTGGATGAGATTTCAGAGCTGGACCCGAGCTCAGAATCCTTCAGATATCCATTTGACACGGAGGGAACACCGATTCTGGATCAATGTCAGTTGATTGATCTGAAGACCTTAAGGGATTCAGTTAACCGATTCGACGGCGCATACCGGTTCATAAGCGAGGTGTTGAATCTGCAAATCGAAATAGATTGCATGTGATTTTAATCCGACATATTCAGCTTCAATTGCACGAAGCTTCTCGAAATTCGGAGGCAATCCGAACTTGGCTGAGTGGTTCGAAGTTGCAGCAAGATCCTCGAATGTGAAGTTTCCGTCGAGATGCGCGTCTTGTCTTTCCAATGCCCCGATATCGGCGCTTCTTGTAGCAGACAGAAGGCACCGACTCGAGGTGGACGTTCCTTACTGCCCCACCTGCGCTCAAAAGGCTCTTCGGTGGCAGAGAAGGAAGCCGAAGTTCGTGCTTGCGCTTATTCTCTACTTGTTTTTCTCCGCCCTAACTCTGGAGAAGCCAGAATTGTTTGGACTTCTTTTAGCGTTGGGTTTCTGGCCTTGGATTGGGTTATGGTTGGGCCTGCATGTACCTGCTACCGTCAAAGTCTGTGTACTGGGGGATCAGAGTTTTATGTTCGGATTTAGGTCTGATACCTATGCAAGGTCCTTTCTCGACGTAAACCCGACTGCATTTGAGCCGGAAAGAAGGTGGCGTTGGGTAAGGTTCGCACGGAAGTGGCTCTCTCCAGCGGTGGGTTTGGTCGCTGTTTATTGCATTTATTTGGCTCTGGTCTTGCCTTTTGCAAGAACCAAAGACCGAGATTTGGTGCTTGTCTTGGGAGTGCTCCTCGCCTTTGGGGTTATGTATATGGTGGCCCGATTGGGGCTTTTCAAGAGTTGATTCCCAAAGCACTGAACGAGGCACCCGGCCTTTTAGCGAGATTGATATGCCTGTCGGTACACAAAAAGACTACTACGCCATTCTGGGCGTCAGCCGCGACGCCAAGCCGGAGGAGATCCGCAAGGCCTACCGCCATCTCGCGCGCAAGCATCACCCGGATGTCAATCCGAACAACAAGGGCGCGGAGGAAAGGTTCAAGGAAATCTCCGGAGCGTACGAAATCCTGGGCGACGAGAAAAAGCGTAAGATTTATGACCAGTACGGATTCTACTCCGACAACCTTCCTCCCGGTGGTTACGGTTACGGCCCGGCGGGCCCCACGCCCTCGTCTGCGCCCGGCTTTGACTTCTCCGGTTTTGACTTTTCAAACCTGGATGACTCGGGCGCCGAGGCCAGCCGGCAGGGTGGGGGGGTCGGTTCCGCTTTCCGCGATATCTTCTCGCAAATCTTCTCGCGCGGAGAACGTGAGGCTGCGAGCGAGGGACCCGAAAAAGGTTCCGACATCGAATACCGGATGCATTTGAGCTTCTCGGACGCCATCCGGGGCACGCAGGTGCGCATCACGGTGGCGCACGAGGAAGCCTGCAACACCTGCCGAGGAACCGGCACGACCGCCGGACCCGCCGTCTCCTGCACGGGTTGTGGAGGGACCGGCAAGGCCACGCGGCAGGTCGGCGCCATGCGCTTTGCGATGACCTGCCCGCAATGCGGAGGAAGCGGGAAGCAGCGCCGGCCCTGCTCCAGTTGCCACGGCACGGGTTCAATTCGCAGGCCCGAGACGTTTGAGGTCCGGATCCCTCCCGGCGTCGATACGGGTTCACGCGTGCGCGTGCCGGGAAAGGGAAACGCAGGGATCCAGGGAGGCCCGCCGGGCGATCTCTTCATTGTCACGGAAGTGGAGCCTCACTCGGTGTTCGAGCGCAAAGGCGACAACATTTATGTGAAGCTGCCCGTCACGATCACCGAAGCGGCGCTGGGCGCCAAGGTCGAGGTCCCGACCATCGACGGCATGAGCACCATCAAGATCCCCCCGGGCACGCAGAGCGGGCAGAAGCTGCGCCTGCGTGGCAAGGGCGCGCCCTCGCTGCGGGAATCCTCGGGTCAATTGCGGGGCGACCAGTTCGTGGAGGTGCAGGTTATGGTGCCGCGCGTCGCCGACGAGCGCACCAAGGAAATCCTGCGCGAGCTGGCGCGCCTGAACCCCGAAGACCCGCGGAAGGACTTGAAGGCAGGAGGCAGTAAGCACTAGGCAGCGAGAATGCTGAATTGCAGATCACGAGAGGAAGCTGCCCGTTGTCTATGGTCCCTTGTCAGTCGTCAGTTCTCAGTTTTCAGTAAACACGCGAACCTCGTTCGCATGGGGACTTACTGACAACTGAGAACTGATGGCTGAATGCTGACCGCTGAGTGCTGTTCACTTTGAACTGAAAACTGACGATTGACGACTGAGAACTTCAGTTATGGCCAAACGTGGCAGGAAAACTCGTGGCAAGGCTGGCTACATGATTTCGGCCGTGGCCGAGATGTACAACATCCATCCCCAAACGTTGCGTCTTTATGAGCGTGAGGGCCTGCTGATCCCCTCACGCTCCAACGGCAACACGCGGCTTTACACTCAAGACGATCTGGAGCGGCTCGAGACCGTCCTGAATCTCACCCGCGACCTCGGGGTGAACCTGGCGGGGATTGAAATCATCCTGAATATGCGCGCACGCATGAGGCGCATGCAGGAAGAGATGCAGGCCTTTGTGGACTTCGTGCAGAAGGAACTCCTAGAGCGTTCCGAAAAGGACCGCGAGGGCATACAGAACGCCCTGATGCGCGTCGCCCCACCGCAGATTATTCGCTCGCGCGGGGGTTCGAAGTAGCTGCGGCTTGCGACGGCCGTTCCATCCCGCCTCTCACAAATCTTGCCCCACCTGTCCGCGCTTGGATTAGAATCACTGCGGACAAATCACCATGGCGCAAAAGAACTGCCCCCAGTGTGACGGTACAGGATGGAAGCCGATTGAGGTGGATGGCGTCCGCCGCGTGGCGCCGTGCGACTGCCAGAATCTGGAACGCTCCGCCCTGCTGCTCAAGCAGGCGCGCATCCCGCCGCGTTACGAGCACTGCGAGCTGGCGAACTTCGACGTGCGCAAGAATTTGGACACGGGCCAGACGAACCCCAGCCTGATGGCAGCGAAAATCTACGCGCAACGCTTTGTGGAGGAATATCCCGCCGACTTCGGCTTGCTCTTCTTGGGTCCCACGGGAGTGGGCAAGACGCACCTGGCCGTCGCCGTGCTCCGGGAGCTGATGCTGCGCAAAGGTGTGGAATGCCTCTTCTACGATTTCCACGATCTTCTGAAGACCATCCGCGACAGCTACAATCCCGGCACGCAGCACACGGAGCTCAACGTGCTGCAGCCGGTGTTGGACGCGGAGGTGCTCCTGTTGGACGAGTTGGCGTCGTCCAATCCTAGTGACTGGGTGAAGGAAACCTTACAACATATTATCAATTCGCGTTATAACTACAAGAAAGTTACGCTCATTACCACCACCCTGCCTTTCGGCGATGCCTCCGGCCGTCGCGAGGGTCGCATGCCTTCCGGAGAGCTGATCCCCGACGTGGAATTCACCCTGAACCAACTGGGCGTCACGCTGCGCTCGCGCCTGTACGAAATGTGCAAGCTCGTGGAGATGAATTCCGACGACTACCGCAAGGCCATCAAACAGGCCGGGTACAAGTTCCACATTGAGTAAAGCGGGACGCGGTTTAGGCGCGAGCCGGGTCCTCTTCCCGCAGAGCGGGACCACCCGGGTGAGGGGCGTGGTGAAGGGGAAAGCGCGTCCTGGCGGCGGGGTTGAAATTCGCCTCGGTGACCTCGACGCGGCGAGCCCAGCCCTTCCCTCCCGCCCTGCGGGATCGCCAGGCCAGGCCCCGCGCTCGCCGCGTTGCGCCGTCGCCAGTCCCGAACACCCGGGCCCTGTTTTTCAGCCACGACTCGCCGCACCTGCGAAAAGGAGCGCAGCGTCCAGCCGCGATTGACTTCGGTTTGGGCGGGGGAGTAGAATGACGCTTTCCCTGTTTGCCTGCGTCGGGTACTAGGAGGGAGGAAAGTGGATGTTCGGGGAGGATAATCGCAGCTTGCAGGAGGCTGGAACCGATCCTGAACGACCCAGCGAGGTGAGCACATCCACTTCGAGCACCCCCGAAAGCGGGGAGATGTTGAACCTGCTCGCAGGTATGGAGACGCTCTCACCGGCTCCGCTGGCGCCCGGCGAGGTCGTGCAGGGCAAGGTCCTCAAGGTAGCCGACGCAGAGGTCGTGATTGATTTAGGTCTGAAGTCGGAAGTCACCGTTCCCATCGCCGAATTCCAGAACAGTGAAGGTCAGCTGAGCATCGCCCCGGGCGATACGGTTGACGTTTGGATCGAGCAGTATGATGAAGCCTCGGGAGCTGTCACCATCTCGCATCAGAAGGCGGCTCGTCGCAGAGTCTGGGAAGACATTGAGCGTGCCTTCCAGGAGCAGACCGCGATTTCGGGGCGGGTGGTTGACCGCATCAAAGGCGGGTTGACCGTCGATATTGGGGTTGCAGCTTTCCTTCCCGCCTCCCACGCCGACATCCGGCCGCATAGCAACATCGAGGCGCTAAAGGGCCAGGAAATCTCCTGCAAAGTCATCAAGATCAACCGCAAACGGAACAATGTGGTGGTCAGCCGGAAGCTGGCGCTGGAGGAGGAACTGAACCGGCGCAAGAGCGAGTTGGCAGAGCGCTTGGTGGAAGGCACCGAACTGGCGGGGAAAGTCAAGAATATTGCCGAGTACGGAGTCTTCGTCGACCTGGGAGGGATGGACGGCCTCCTCCACATCACCGACCTTTCCTGGGGCCGCGTCGGGCACCCTTCGGAAGTGGTGCAGGTCGGTCAGGAAATCCGTGTGAAGGTCCTGAAACACGATTTGGAAAAGGGCCGCGTTTCGCTCGGCATGAAGCAGCTCACCCCGGACCCCTGGGAGATGGTGCCCCGTACGTACCATGCGGGCGACCGTGTCACCGGCCGGGTTGTGAGCTTGACGGATTACGGGGCTTTTGTGGAGCTGGAGCCGGGAGTGGAAGGGCTCGTCCACATTTCTGAGATGAGCTGGAGCAAGCGCCTCCGCCACCCGTCGAAGATCCTCAAATTGGGTGACCGCGTCGAAGTGGGAGTTCTGGAAGTCAATTTGCCGAGGCGGCGGATTTCCCTCAGCCTGAAGGCGAGCTTGCCGGACCCATGGACGACTGTGAGCGAGAAGTACGCGGTAGGCGCCGTCGTGCCAGGACGCGTCCGAAACCTGACGGATTTCGGAGCCTTCGTCGAAATCGAAGATGGAGTGGATGGCTTGATTCATCTTGCCAACATGTCCTGGAATCGCAACACCAAGCACCCTTCGGAGATCTTGAAGAAGGGGCAGAAGGTTGAAGCCGTGGTGCTCGCCTTGGAGCCAGCGAATCGGCGGCTGGCTTTGGGTCTGAAACAACTGGAGGAAGATCCTTGGCAGCGGTTCTTCGACAAGGCTCAAGTAGGTGACGTGGTCCGGGGGAAGGTTTCGCGGAACGTTTCCTTTGGGGTGTTCGTCGAGGTGCAAGAGGGGATCGAAGGCCTGTGCCACGTTTCGGAAATTGCGAACGGCCACGGCGCCCGTGGTGACGCTAAACTCGAGGTGGGAAGCGAGCACGAATTCAGAGTCATCCGCTTGAATCCCGGGGAGCGGAAGATCGCTTTGAGCATGAAGGACGCCGCGGCTCCACCTCCGCCAGCGGAGGTCGCCAAACCCAAAGAACCCGCGAGGCTTTCCACCATGGCGGAAGCGCTGTCTTCTGCCGGCATCACTCCTTACGAGTCACCGCCGGCCGGGGAGTCGTGAGCGCCGAAGGGCACCCGGGAGTTTTTCAATAAGGGAACAGACCAAAGCATGGAGAGGGCTGGGCCGCGCACTGCCGAGAAGGCAGCAGAGTCCTTGATACCTAGCCCGGCCGTGCAGAATACCAGGAAACCTCGCAGCAGGAGATCATCATGACAAAAGCTGAACTGATCGAAGATGTTTCGCGCGTTGTCGAGATGAGTCGCAAGGACTCCGAGGTCATCGTCGAAACCATCTTCGACAGCATCGTGAAGTCACTCAAGGCCGGCGACAAGATCGAAATTCGAGGTTTTGGAAGCTTCCGCACGCGGCAGCGGAAACCCCGCAAAGGCCGAAACCCCAAGACGGGAGCGCCTGTGGACGTCCCCGCCAAGAAGATCCCCTATTTCAAGCCCAGCAAGGAATTGAAAGACCTCGTCAACAGTCACCAGCCCACGGAGAGTTCCGCCGCTTCGCCAACTCCCCCACCTGCGGCCTCGAACCCAGTTACACCTTAAGGGTTCCTGTTCCCCAGGGCGGCCTTTGGAATTTATGGATTACTTGTGGAGTCCCTGGAGATATCGATATGTCAGCCAGGCCGGCAAGGGTGAAAGTTGCCTGTTCTGCACCAAGGCCGCGTTCGACCCTTCGCAGGACCGCGAACAACTCGTGCTGGATCGGGGGCGGCTCAACTTCATCTTGCTCAACCTCTATCCCTACACCACGGGACACATAATGATCGCCCCTTACGCCCACGTGGCCAATCTCGATCAGATGACCCCGGAAGCCCTCGTGGAGATGATGGAGCTGGCGCAAAGGCTTCACACTGCATTACAACAGTGCTATGATCCCGAAGGTTATAATCTCGGAATGAATTTAGGAAAATGTGCCGGAGCAGGCGTGGCGGACCACTTGCACCTCCACCTCCTCCCGCGCTGGACCGGAGACTCGAATTTCATGACGGTGGTGGGGGAAACACGCGTCCAGCCGGAGGACCTCCTCGCCACCTACGACAAGCTCGCCGCTTTCTTTCCTCGCTCCAAGTGAATAATCGCGAGCTCCCCCTACCTCCTCCCGGCAGCGCGCGGACGGGTGTCGTAGGGGAGGTCAGCCGCCCACGGGAGGAAGACCTTCCTTAGTTCGATTTCTGGCAAGGGAACGATCCCGCAGGTATGGGCGAAGGCGTCCTGGGGAGGTCAGGGCTCGCCTTGACCCTCGCTTTCTTCCACCGATAGAATCCACTCGGGTGGGACGAGGCATGCATCTTCACTTTTCCACGGAGTTCGACGCAGACGCGGAACCAAAAGTCTTTTTCGAAGCGTTTTCTTCCCGGCCTGCGGTGTTCGCGCTGTTTCCCGCTCCCCGTGAAGGGTCCATTTCCGCACCCTATCTCGGCCGAACGCGCGATTTACGACGCCGCCTCGCGCGCTTACTCTCCCCGATGCGCCGCAGCTCCCGGATGCTCAATCTACGCGAGCTGACGGCCCGCATCGAACATGAACCGGTGGGCTCTGCTTTTGAAGGTCTGTGGCGGCTTTATCACTTGAACAAGCATTACTTCCCACGGCAATACCGCGACCGCATGCGCCTGAGGCCCCCCGCACTGCTGAAACTGAACCTGAGAAACCGCTTCCCGCGCTGCTATCCCACGCGGAGACTCGCAAACGACAATTCCCTTTACTATGGGCCTTTTCCGGCGCCGCTCGCGGCCGAGCGCTTCGCGGCGGAGTTTCTGGATTTCTTCAAGATCCGGCGCTGTGTGGAGGATCTGGACCCTGATCCTTCCCACCCAGGGTGTATCTACTCCCAGCTTCACATGTGTCTGGCGCCCTGCTTTGGCGGGTGCACGGATTCTGCGTATCAAGCAGAGACTCAGCGTGTCATCGAGTTCCTGGATACGGACGGCAGATCGCTCCTTCGCTCTCTCGAGGTGGAGCGCACCCAGGCGTCGGAGTCTCTCGAATTCGAGCAGGCTGCGAAGACCCACCGGCGGATCGAGAAGGTGAACGAGTTGCTTCGCCAGAGACCCGACCTGGTGAGAAACCTGCGCGTTCTCCACGCCGTGATTGTCTTGAGGGGCGCCGAAGCGAAATCGGTCGTCTTCTTCCGGGTGATCGGTGGGGAGATTCGAGGCCCGGCCGCGCTGTCGCTGGACGAGAACGTTCCCACTCCCACCCCCCTGGACCGGCAACTCCACGACCTGCTGGAATCGCTGCCCGGGGGAAGTGGGGAAGCGGACCCGCAGGCTTTGCCCCCGTGGGAGCACCTGAGCCTGCTGGCGCGCTGGTACTACAGCAGCTTCCGCGAAGGTGAGCTTGTCATGCTGAGCCCGAACCAAGTTATGCCACACACGCGTTTGATTCGTGTCTGCCGCAAGCTTCTCGCGGCGGAGACGCAATCTTCGATCTCTGCGACCACCACTTCCACACCTTAACCGCTCAGGTGATTATCACCCGTCACGGGTCGGCGCAGGCCGGGCTTTTCGGGCCAGTGATTTTGTGGGAGAAGAAGAGACCCCTCACCCGCCCGCCCCCAGGGCGGGTGCCCTCTCCCTACGGAGGGTGTCTCAAAACTCGATGGTGGCAGGCGAAATGCTAAGCGAGAGATCATGAGCCAAGAGATACGAGCCGACTACGATCAAATGGATTTGCTGCCGCAGGCGCTGGAGGACTGGGTGCCGGCG
>JBEKAK010000106.1:0-16720 GCA_050018275.1 Terriglobia bacterium
AAAGTCTGAACGGCTGACTTTTCCACCGCGCTTGGAAATCCGGCAAAAGTCGCCGGATTTCCACATTCCCACAGCGCCGACGGCGACCCTCACCTCTCAACTGCCCAAAAGATTACACATCCCTGGGATGAACGTCGCGTGCTCTCGACAGCTTCATTTTATTGACTTCGAATGGGAGCGTATGCTAGCGTTAAAAGCCTGATAATCCAACTTGCGAGTGGGTGGAGCCTGGATGGCTTTTAACAAGGCCAAAGCAATGGAAGAGGCTGAGAAGTGCCTCGGCCAGGGAAGAACAGCGCAGGCCATCAAGCTTTATCTGGCAATCTTCGAGAAGGAACCAACCGACCTCGGAATTCTCAACACCGTGGGCGACCTCTACGTCCGCGACAAGAACATGCCCGAGGCTCTGAAGTATTTCCATAAGCTCGCCGACTCCTACACGCAAGAGGGATTCACCCTCAAGGCGATCGCGATTTACAAGAAAATCGTGAAGGTGGACCCTGCGGCGGTCGATGTCCTGCTGAAGACAGCGGAACTGTACATGGTGCAGGGCCTGAGCCGGGAGGCGCGCGAGCAGTATACCGGGGCCCTCGAGTTCTACAAGAAAAAGAATCAGAATGACAAAGCTCTGGAGATTTTCCGCAAGATCGTCGCGGTCGATCCGGAAAACACGGTCTATCGCGTGCGGCTGGCCGACTTTTGCGAAAGCGTCGGCAAGAAGACGGACGCCGCGCAGGTCTACCTGGAGACCGTGGAGATCGGGCTGCGACGCGGTGATCTGACCGCCGCCGAAAACGCGTTGAAAAAGGTCCTCGCACTCGACCCCCAAAACTCGCAGCTTCCCTTGCTGCGCGTTCGCCTCGCTTTTGCGAAAAAACAACCGGAAGAAGCAGAAAAGCTCTTCGAGGCCAATCCCGCATTGAAGTCCGATCCCAGAGTGCGGCAGCTCCTGCTCGACTCCTATCTCGGCAGTCACAATTTTGGAGCGGCGGAGGATCTTGTGGTGGAGGTCTTTCGCGCCAATCCCGACGACTTCTCGCCGCTGGCTTCCTACGCGGATTTGTGTTTAGCCAACGAGAACATTGAGGCCGCCTTCCGCGTGCTGGCCAAAGTTGCCGATCCGCTCATCGACGAGGCGAAGGCAGGCCCCCTCATGGAGGTGTTACGCCGGATTTGGGCGAAGAGCGCCAATCATCTCCCGACGCTCGAGCTCATTCGGAAGATCGCGGAGAAGACGGGCGATGAATATGCTCTCCCGGAAGTTCTGGACGCGCTGGGCAACGCCTACGTTGCCGCCGGCGAACTGGAGAAGGCCGAAGCTATCTACCGGAAGTTACTCGAGCGCCAGCCGGAGGACGAGCAGATCAATGCCCTTTTGAAGCAAGTGCTTCAGAAAGAGGGGAAGGAACAACCGGTGGCCCGAGCGCAGGATCTTGCCAGCGCGGAGATGGCGCTCACGGTGGAGGGCGAGCCTACACCGGTAGGCTCCCCAGTGGCCGTGCCCGGCGCCGCCGAGGAAGCCGCGGCGGTGAAAGAGGCGCTTGATAATTCCGACCTTTTCGCCCGTTACGGTTTAACGGATAAAGCGTTCGCCGAACTTGATAAAGCTCTGTCGCTTTATCCGAACCAAATGGAACTCCACCGACGCGTCTTCGAGATCGCGCAGAAGGGTGATCCGGCGCGCGCCGCCCAGGCCGCGAAAGCTATGGCTCGGATTTACGCGGACCGAGGCGATTCGGCGAGCGCCAAGAAGTACGAGCAGTTGGGCGAGGCGTCGGGCGCGCCCGCGACTCCCGAGGCGCCGCCCGAAGCGCCGCCTGCGCCCCCTCCCGAGGCGCCTGCACCCGCGCCCATGGAATTTGATCTTTCCGGCGAGTTTCTTGCGGGAGCGGCAACGGAAACTCTGCCGCCTCCTCCGGCCCCGTCTCCGGCCCACGACTTCGCGGCAGACCTCACGAGTCCGGCCGCCCCAGAGACTTCGCCACCGGCACCACAGGGAATCGAATTCGACTTATCTGCGCCCGTTGCGGCCGAGCCCACGGCGACGACGACGCCGGTCCAGGAGTTCGACCTCTCGGGTGGCTGGGAGGCGAGCACCACCGCTGCCCCTCCCGAAGCTCCACCGGTGGCGCCTCCTGCGGCTGCCGGGTTCAATTACGAAGACAGCAAAATAGAGGTCGAGTACTATCTCGACCAGGGCTTCCTCGACGAGGCAGGCAACGCGGTGCGCGCGCTGGAGGAAAAGTTTCCTGGAGACTCGAAGGTGGCTGAACTCCGCCAGCTCGTGGACCAACGCACGGCACCTCAGGAAGCACCGCAGCCGGCGGCCCCGGCTGAGCCCGCTCCGGCCGCACCGCCCGAGGAAGAATGGGAATTGCCCACTTCGTTTGCAGAAGCCCCGCCGGTGGAAGTTCCTGTAGCGCCACCGCCCGCGCCTGAGCCCCCGCTGGAAGCCCCAGTCCAAGCCGCTCCGGAAGCCGCACCCGAAGCGGGCGGGTTGGGAGGATTGATGGAGGGCTTGGAAGAGAGTCTGGCGGGCATTGAGACGACGCCGCCCGCAGCGCCGGCATCAGCCGCCGCGCCAGAGGCCCCCAAGCTTGCCGCGGAGCCGCCTGCCCCATCCAGCCTGCCTTCGCCGCTCAGCGGCCTGCTGGAAGAACTGGGCGAAGGCGATCACGCTCAGGCGGTGGATGATCCGCAGACCCATTACGATCTCGGAGTGGCGTTCCGCGAAATGAACCTTTTGGACGAAGCCATTGGGGAATTCCAGAAGGTGGTCAGGGGGGTGCAGAAAGGGAAATACCCGCCTAATTTCCTTCAGGCTTGCACGTTGCTCGCCGTCTGTTTCATGGACAAGAAATTGCCCGCCATCGCGGCCAAATGGTATCTCCGCGCTTTGGAATTTCCCGACCTGGACGAGGAGGCCACGATGGCCGTGCAATACGATCTCGGCTTGGCCTACGAACAAGCCGGCGATAAGAAGAGCGCCCTGGAGAAGTTCTCCGAGGTCTACAGCCAGAACATCGACTATCGCGACGTGGCGGAGAAAATACGCCTGCTACAGACGAAATCGTAGTGAGGCGACAAAAGGCGAAACTCGAAAGTCGAAACTCGAAAGTCGGAACTGGAATAATCGATGACGCTGCGAAGCGTTCCGAGTTTCGATTTTCCTCTTCGGCAAATCCCAGACTTCCTGCCGGTCCGAACCATGAGTCGCGCTCTTGCCATCCTCTATATCGTTTTCTGTTTCGAGCTGGGCCTGTTCCTCTTTGTCTGGCCTTGGACCGCGTACTGGAGCGGAAACTTTTTTGTCGACCGCTATCCGCTCGTCTCGAGCATTGCCAGGAATTACTTTGTTCGGGGAACGATCTCGGGCATCGGGCTGGCCGACATTTGGCTGGCGATTTACGAGTTATGGCGCCTCCGCCGGCACCTGGGCCTGGTGCAGTCGCCGCCAGCGCCGCGATGATTTGCGATTGGTGATTGGTGATTTCTGATTTCCGGCAATCGCAAATCACAAATCGGAAATCGCCAATGCATGGCCTTTGTTACATCACCGACCGTCACGCCCTCGAACCGAAACCGCTTCTCCCGAGAATTCTCGACGCCATTCATGCGGGCGTCGACTTGATCCAAATTCGCGAGAAGGACCTCGCGACCCGGGAGTTGCTGCATCTCGTAAAGTCCGCCGTCGATGAGGCGCGAGGCACCAATACTCGGATTCTAGTGAACGATCGCCTGGACATTGCGCTCTCTCTCGGCGCGGCGGGTGTGCATCTGGGGACTCAGTCCATGCCGGCGAAAGCGGCGCGCGCTTCGGTGCCGAAGGGATTCCTGGTGGGCGTCTCGTGTCACTCGGTCCAGGACACGCTTGCAGCGGAGGCGGCAGGCGCGGATTACGTTCTTCTCGGTCCCATCTTCCCCACTCCATCGAAGCTCGTCTTCGGCCCGCCGCTGGGCCTGGCGACTCTCCGCGAGGCGGCGTCACGAGCCAAGATCCCGATCTTCGCTCTCGGTGGTCTTAACGTTGACCGCGTGAAGCCTTGCGTCGGGGCCGGCGCGAGAGGCATCGCCGGCATATCCGTGTTTCAGGACTGCCCTTCGCTTGCGGACCGCGTGCGGGCTTTGCGCCAAGAGTTCGACAAGGGCCGCGCGCAACTTGAATCCGGAATGGCGAAATCTTAAATCACCGCCGCGCCGCTGTCGCGACTCCTAGGTCTGGAATGAAATGAAATTGGTTTGCGAACGCGCCTTTTTCATCAGCGCGCTAGAAAGTCTCGAGCAGGATTTTAGACACAGCCTTGGAAAGGTCGTAGGTGGCCCGCAGGTTATCGCCGAAGAATCGCACCTTGCCTTCCACCTTGCGGTCCACGAGCAAATTCCCGTCGCGCCCGGCCACTTGAACGTGAACCTTGATGGACGTGGCGCCAGCCACCGTCGTCACCTCGCGCGTCCGCTGGCTGCCGGGCGTGAAACCCTCGACTGAAGTTCGCAAGACCACGAGTTGAGGGAACTCAGCAGCAGTCCGGTCACCGCTGCGGAAGACGTTCAAGAACCGTCCCGTTTTCCCCACTTCCCGAATCAGGTTTTCGTACAGAGCCATTCGAAACTCGGGCGGGAGCGCCGCGGCGCCGGCGGTTACTTCCTCGACTTGAATCGCGTAGCTCGGAGTCTTCGCCGGCTTCGGCGTCTGATTCCGGGAACCCGCCTGTTGCGCAGAACCACCCGCGGCAGACGCCCTGGCGCATGCTCCCCAAGCGAGGGCGACGATCAGAGACGACACGAGGCTACGTCGCATCAAGCGCATCACTTTGGTTTCCCTTCGTTGGGTTTCGGCTGCCCGCTCGCCTCTTCGACGGGAATGCTCGCGTGCGCGCCCTGCGCGACGAGCGCCTTCTTGACCGGCTCCGCCCGGCCGCGGGGAAGTGTGAAGATCACCCCATGCAGGCCGCCGTTCGCGTCAACGTATTCGACGGTGAGAACGTCGATGCCTTGCCGGAAAAGGCTGATGAAGCGCCCGCTGCCATAGGGCGCGGCGATGCTGGTCACGGTTCCGAGCGTTCCTCCCACCAGACGTTTGCTGTCTTGAGCGGTGAACACGTCTCGGATATCCGCCACTTTCACTTCCGCGCTGGCCCCGGTGGCTTGAAACCGCATGGCCCCCGCATGGACGGTCAACTGGCCATTGGCGCCGCGTTTGATGTCGCCTAATCCCAGGACGTGCGTCACGCCAGCAGTCGTCTCGCCGGGAGTTGACGCTTCGGAGGTTTGAGGCGCGGCCGCCGCCACCACCGGCACGGCGGAGAATGGAACAGCGGCCAACAGAAAACACCAGCCGACAGACACCATGACGGGCGCAAATCGAAACATACGGCGCATCACCTTCCGAAATATTGCGGCGGCAAAGGGTTCCAAGACGCATGCATTATGACCGCTTGTTCGAACCAAGTCAATCAAATTGCTGGAGGGGGTAGGCCAGAGTTCCAATTTCCGCTTTTTCCGGAAATTCCTCGCCGACTAATTCGAACCCCCGGCGTCTCTGAGGAGGGCGCGAGCCGACCTGGAAGAGGTGTCTGAGGAATCGGCTGAAAGATCGTACTCTTCAGTCTCGGGCTGCTGGTCATGGGCAAGACCGACTGTTCTGGATCGGGTGTGCTGAACGGCGAGGAGCGCAGGTCGGAGTTGGCCGGTGCTTCGCGTCATGGTTTGGTGTATGATGGGACCGTTTGAGGAACCTTTCGTAAGGCGACCCGGGTCAGATTCCATGAAAGTCACACTGATGCGCCTGGCTGGCGGCGGACCTCAGCAAAGCCAGAGGTACGGCGGTGGTCATCTCGGATTGGGCTATATCGCCGCTTGTTTGCTCCAACGCGGGCACCAGGTGAGAGTCCTGGATGGCAAGAAGCAGACGATCACCGAGGCGGATGTGCGCCAGCACATCCGCGAGTTCCAGCCCCAAATCTTCGGCGTTACCGCGATGACGCACGAGATCCATGGCGCTGCCCGCGCCTGTGAAGGCGTGAAGGCCGAGGCCGGTGACATCGTGACGATAGTGGGCGGACCGCATACTACCGCTCTGCCCGAAAGGACGCTGGAAGAATTCCCCGCGGTCGACTTGGCCGCCGTCGGCGAGGGCGAGAGCACGATGTGCGAACTCGCCGCCGCGATGGCGGCTGGGAATGGGGCAGCGGCGACGGGGGAAATCCGGGGTCTTGCCTTTCGGCATGGTGGCAAGATTGTGCGCACGGCCGACCGGCCGTGGTTGGAGGACCTCGACAGTCTGCCTTTTCCCGCCTGGCATCTATTTCCCAAGGTTTTCTGGCCGGTTTTCGCAAGTCGCGGCTGCCCGTACGGCTGCCTGTTTTGCCAGCGGGTCATGGGCAGGCGACTCCGCTTGCGCAGCGTCGACAATGTGCTCGCCGAACTTGATGCGTTGGAGGAAAAAGTTGGCCAGCGGGACGCGTGGTTCCAGGACGACACCTTCGGCGTGAATCCAAAGTGGACAGACGAGTTCCTCGACAAACTCATCGCCCGCAATCAGCGCAAAGGGTACGTGTACCCATGGGGTGGCAACTCTCGCGCCAATTTGGCCGAGGCCTCGGTCTATCGCAAAATGAGAAGCTCCGGCTGCTACACCGTCAGTTTTGGCGTGGAATCCGGCAACGACGAGATCCTGAAAAGAATCCAGAAAG
This sequence comes from Terriglobia bacterium, assembly GCA_050018275.1. Classification (GTDB taxonomy): domain Bacteria; phylum Acidobacteriota; class Terriglobia; order UBA7540; family UBA7540; genus Bog-366. The sequence continues at coordinate 6,693 of JBEKAK010000106.1, forward strand.
GCGCTACCTGCGCTATGGCGCGGAATGCCATCGCTGCCGCCAAGAAGGCCGGGATTCACACCAGCGCCTTTTTTATCATTGGGCATCCGGGCGAGACCTGGAAGACGGCCCTTCAAACCGTGCACATGGCCGCCAAGTGCGGGGCTGATTCGATCGCTGCCGGGGTGATGGTCCCGTATCCCGGGACTGTGATCTGGGACATGGCACGGAAGGGAGACTACGGATATCGGCTTCTCTCTGAAGACTGGAGACTTTACGACAAGTACTTCGGCGGCGCCCTCGCCATCCGGGGCCTATCGCACCGTCAACTGGAGTTTTTCCAAGTGCTGACCTACGTCTGGCACCATGCCTACAACCTGCGCCTGCGGGAATTCGCTAATTTCGCCCTGCGATTTCGTCGCGAAGCCGTCGCTATGCTCAAGCGACTCTTTCACCGCACCCCGGCCGTTGAGCATCCCGAGTGAACTGTCGCACTGATACCTACAGCATGGTTGGTGCGTCTCTGTGATGTGGCCGATAATCGAAATTTGCCCTAAAGCTGCTCGCCATCGACAGCTAGTGCCGTTCCAACTTGTTGCGCCTATCTATTGCACCTACGTCTTGCGCAAAGACCTTCTGAGTGGCTGAAAACTGTTTGCCCAAAAAAGTTGGAACGGCACTAGGAGTGTGTCGGAGATAAGCAATTCCCAACCAAACGCTGATTCTTCTCTTGCTAGTGATGGGGCTGGTCTTTGCCCTGTCTGCCTGGACGCAACAGAAGCCCGTAGCGCCGGGCTTCAGCCCGGCACGTGCCGCCCTAAAGGGCGGCTCTACAACGCCGACCTCCACCCCGGCAAAACCCTTCACACAAGATCAAGTGCAGGGCCTGGTGCGGGACGGACTCGGAGGCGCGTCGGGCGCGAAGCTGATCGAGCAGCGCGGGATCGATTTCGCGCCGGTCGGAATAACGCCATTCCCCGGGAATCTGTCATCCCGAGCGCAGCGAGGGATCTCGCCCTGAGCCTTGACTGGACTCCACTACCAGAGCGAGATTCTTCGTCGCTGGCGCTCCTCAGAATGACAGCGCTTCGTGCACCGGGATGAATCCAAATTAGCGCACTAGAGCGCGAAGAAGCCGCTGAGCCAGGTGCAGGTTTTCGCCCTGCTCGCCGCGCAGGCGCAAATGGCTGCTTCCACGACTCTGCCAACGAGGGACGGCACGTTGCCGCCCTCGGGGGCCCAGCGAAGTCAGTCGCGGAGCCCTGGGGTCGCCGAGCGCAGCCGGGCCGGGGTCCGGCTCGGGATGCTGGCGCTTCAGCTCGGCCAGCACCGGCCGCAGCAGGGCGTAATCGGGCATGCAAGCCTTGAGAGCAGCGTCGGCAACCGTGCGGACAAACACCGGCAGGTTGTTGCGCCCCTCTTCTGCCCAACGAATCCACCGGCGCAATTCCGTGTCGTCGTGTAGGTAGTCCATCAATTACAATATACTTCGCCATTCAACCTGCCTCCGGGAAACCTGCGACCTCATAAATGGCAGCGGCATCGCTAAGTGTTCCGGCCCAGAATCCACAGTCTACGAACCCACAGGGGCACCGTTTGGGGGCTTAGCGCGGATGGTTCTCTATAACGGCAAGCTGCCGTACTAGGCATCGGTTGTAGGCTGCAGGGCCTTCGAAGAATTTGGCATGCGCACAGGCCGACTCGATAGACTTCCGTTCCGGCCCGCTCAAACTGGACAGGTCCGGTCGCCGGGGTGCCGCTGCAAGGCGACCAAGCTGGTCTTGGAGGCATTGGTTGTAGGCTGCAGGGCCTTCAAAATCTCTGGCACCCCCACAGGTTGACTCAATAGACTGCCGTTCCGGCTCGCTCAAACTGGACAGGTCCGGTCGCCGGGGTGCTGCTGCAAGGCGACCAAGCTGGTCTTGGAGGCATCGGTTGTAGGCTCCAGGGCCTTCAAAATCTCTGGCAACCCCACAGGCCGACTCAATAGACTGCCGTTCCGGCTCGCTCAAACTGGACAGGTCTGGTCGCCGGGGTGCCGCTGCAAGGCGACCGAGCTGGTCTTGGAGACATTGGTTGTAGGCTCCAGGGCCTTGGAAGAATTTGGCACGCGCACAGGCCGACTTGATAGACTGCCGTTCCGCCTCGCTCAAACTGGACAGGTCCGGTCGCCGGGGTGCCGCTGCAAGGCGACCGAGCTGGTCTTGGAGGCATCGGTCATAGGCTGCAGGGCCTTCAAAATCTCTGGCACCGGCACAGGCCGACTCAATAGACTGCCGTTCCGGCTCACTCAAATCGGAGGACACGTTGGCGGCGGGGCGAGGTGTTGTGCCGGGTTGGCTGTCAGTGTTGGTCTCGTTCGCTGTAACGATGGTCGGGGCGGTCGGCCGCAGCTCGCGGCGCTCCCGAGGTCGCAGCTCACCAACAGAGGGGTGACGCGACTCAAGTCGCTGAGCGGTCCTATCCCTGGGAGCATGCGTGACGCCCCTCGACGCTGCAGGGCTCGCAACCGGCACGTTCGTGTTCGGCTGCGAGGCTCGCTTGGGCGGTTGCTGGCTTGCCGCTGCTGGCGGTTGTCTGGCCTCGACTCTCGATGTTTGCTGGCGAACTCCGTTCACAGGAGCCGATGGGTGTTGGGGAATCTCTTTTTCGCCACCACGTATAGTTGCTGCTGCCAGAAGGACCAACACCAGCGGTGGAAGCAGGGCCGGCATGGGCCACTTCATTTTAACTTTCGTAACACATATCCACAGAACAAACGGAGAGGCGGTAAGACAGAGAGAGGAAGCAAATTCTGCACCATCAGTAATGTTTGAAAACAGACGTCCAATGGCGGCAGCGATTCCCGCCCAAATCAACAGTCCCAAAATACCTAAGACAATTATCAGACTTAGTGTGTCGCCGGTGGGCGTTCGTCTGTCTTGCTTAGGTTGCGCTTGCGGCGGCGCACCAATAATTACGGTGACGCGGGCGGTGGCGCTCTGCGTGCCGCCCGGACCAGTGGCGGTGAGAGTGAAGGTGGCCGAGTCCTGCAAGCGAACAACCTCGGAGCCCTGCAGACCAACCATGCTTACTCGTGCTCCTAGTTCCAAGCGCAACTCTGTAGCGTTCCTGGAAGTCCAGCTCAACGTGACAGGCTGGCCTTTCTCGACAGTGCTGGGATTTGCGGAAAGAGTCACGGCAGGAAGTGGCGGTGGACGGGGTTGAGGCGGGGGTTGGTAATATTCCTCTGAACGAAGCAGCTCGAGCGAAGCATCATATTGCGCCCTCCTAGCCCCATCCTTCAGCGTGTCATACGCCTCTTGTAGTTCTTTGAACTTATCCTCTATGAGATGCTGAACAGCCTTATTCGCGCCCGGAGTTTTGTCGGGATGGAATTGCATTGCCAGGTGCCGATAGGCCGTCTTGATATCATCGGCGCTTGCTGTTGGCGCAACACCTAGAATGTCATAGAACGTTGTCATGGCTTTAGCAGTTTGCTGGCGTCAGCGATGGCTTGCTCCAACCCTTCGTCCGAAGTTCGCACGGATAAATCTGGTCTTGACCGGAGCTTTTCTAGGAATTCCCAATCGGCATCTTCCGTGCCAATGGCCAGGATTTCCGTTCCCTTATCTTTCGGTAATCTCCCGTTGCTCAACGCAGTAATCGCATTGTCTGGCTTCCCATGTGACCACCCCGAGGCATGGTTTGGACCCGGCGAATCTTTTCCTGCACTTCGAGGGAAATCCGCTCAACCACCTTTCCGAACTCCAAATTGGCAATTACCTCAAGGTCGTTGTACATCTAAAATTCATAATAGCAGTTGATACAGCGTATTATCACAGTTTTTCGGAATCCTAGACTGAAATTTCTGCTTTGACTTCCTGACGAGCGGGCAGCCACGGTCAGTGCTTTCGTGACCGTGGGCTTTTCCTTCGATGACGAACCCACAGTCAATTCCAAAGACGAATTGGGAGTGCCACGGGCATCCAGCCCGTGCACATGGGCAGAGCTTGCCCTGAGCGCTGCGAAGGGATGCCCATGCTACGGTCGCCGTTCGAACTGTAGTCTCCGCGCTTGTAGCTTCCCACCGTGCGCAACGCGATCACCAGGTAGGGGTAGGGCTTGCCCTACCCTCCGCAAGGGCACCCGCGAGGGGTGCCCCTACCCTTCTTGGTTCGGCGGCAATGGACACGAAGGGGACGGTCCCGCGTGGCGGGATCCCCCTACTGCGAAAGGCCTTGCGAACATCGGGGTCCAAGAGAACGAGATTTGTGCCCGCGTGGTAGCGCAGGGCCCGCGGTCCGGCTGGCGGCTTTTCGAGCGGTGCGGGTTCTTGCCCCGGCCCTACATCCAGGTACCCAACTCCCGGAATGGCCCCGTAGGTAGGGCCGGGGCTTGCCGCGCCGCAGTAGCGCTGACCCTTAGAGCCTGCCCTGAGCACCGCGAATGGGTCAGCAGGTCGAGCGCCCGCGAAAAATGCCGACCTGAAAGTCGGCGCTACACTTGCTCGGCCGCGCCGCCAAAACCACAGCGCGGCGGAAGTACCGCAAGGCTGGAGAGCGAGCCTTGCGCTACCTTACCATGCTGACGCTGTTCAAAACGTGGCTTGGTCGACAGGGACGTGGGCGGTAGCTTGCTTGGCCACGAAGCGTTTCACCTTGATGTTCGCCTCCCTCTCGCGAGTCTCGGCAATCTCGAAGGCGGTCTGCATCCGAAGCAAGGTGTCCATCTTCGGGCCGAAAGCCTTCTCCACCCGCAGCGCCATGTCGGGCGAGAGCGAGGCGCGGCCGTTGAGAAGGGCAGAGAGCGCGGGGCGGGTCACGCCAAGGACTTTGGCGGCCTTGGTAACCGAGAGACCGAGAGGCTTGATGACCTCCATCCTGATGAATTGTCCCGGATGAGCCGGGCGTGCCATACGCATCATGATTTTCGTCTCCTTTCAATGGTAGTCCTCATAATCGAGGTCGAAAACCTCTCCTTCCGTCGGGTCGATTCTGAACGTGATCCGCCAGTTGCGGGTGACCGTAAGACTCCAGGTTCCCTTTCGGTCGCCAGTGAGCTGATGCGCTTTCCAGCTCGGCATGTCGCGGAATTCCTGGGCGTCTTCCATCTCCTGCAAGAAGGTCAGAATGTTCCGGACCTTCTCCACGACAGACGGAGCCACGCCGGAAGGATCATTGCGCTGCATGAAGCGCCGCAGTCCCCGATGAACCACGCTTCGGATCTTCACCAAGTAAGACTACACCGGAATACGTAGTGTGTAAAGAGACGCTTTACGGCGGGTGGCCACGGCGTCGCCGGGGCCACCTCTCGTGCTCGTCGGCTTTTCCTTCGATGACGAACCTACGGTGAATCCCGCCTCGCGGGACGAACTAACCGTGGCAACCTCAGGGCAGTCGTATTCGTGGCACGGGCATCCCGCCCGTGCGCATGGGCAGATGCCCATGCTACGGTTGCCGTTCGAACCGTAATCTCTGCGCTCAGTGCTTCCCACCTTGCGCAACTCGATCACCAGGTAGGGGTAGGGCTTGCCCTACCCTCCGCAAGGGCACTCATGAGGGGTGCCCCTACCCTTCTTGGTTCGGCCGCAATGTACATGGAGGAGACGGTCCCGCGTGGCGGGATCCCCCTACTACGAAAGGCCTTGCGGACACCCGCGGGCTGGCGCAGACGGTCGCTGACATCGATGGCCATGTCGGCACCACCCGCGGAACAGACCCCGCCTGGGTCGCTCTCTCTGCCTTAGTGTGGATTTCTCCGCTCACCTCAGGGCTTCCGTTGAAGAAATCGATTCGCGAATCTCCGACTCGGCAACAAAATGCAGCGCGTCGTAATCCCCGATGGACAGGATGCATCTCTGCGCGTCCTTTGGTGTCTCGAAGACCAGGAGGATCCCGATCGTGGGCCGCTTCTTGCCACCAGAGATGGTCGCCGCAAGGCGGCAGTCCTGTTCCTCGCAGGTCAGCGACGGCTTCTTCTTCGCACTCGCCTCCCCGAACTTTTCCGCCGAGATGCCTCCCAAGTGAACGACGGTATAGACCGCGTTTTCCTTGTTCTTCGGCGAGATCACTATGCCCCCGGCGTCGAACTTGCGCGCGCGTCTGGCGGAAAGCACTCTAGGCGACGGCTGCGGGGAGACAGGCTCCTCCGCAACAACCGGTCCAGCCATCAGAACGAGAACAATTCCCGCAATGCAGACTGCGGAAAGCCGCATACTAGCCCCCCTCCGCCGGCTGCAGCCAGACTCGGCGCCTCGCCGGCGAGAGTAACCCGAAATTTCCATTATTGACTCGAATCGGGGCGACAACGTACACCTAACCCGCCCTGAAGTCAATTGCCAGTCGGGCCTCCAGCGTTCGGTGCCTCTACCGCCCACGGCGGGGACGGTCCCGCGTGGCGGGATCCCCCTACTACGAAAGGCCTTGCGGGCACCCGGCGTTCTCTACACCAGCTCGATCGTTACCCGGCGTCCAACTATCGCCGCCGCCCGCTGAAGGCTTGAGAGCGTGATGTCGTTTTTCGGGTCCAGCAGACGGTCAACCTGTGTCCGGCTGGTTTTGAGCAGCGCCGCCATCCGCGACTTGGATATTTTCTTTTTCTTCATGGCCCGGGCGAGCTGCCACGCCACGACCTCCTTAATCGCCTGTGCTTGCGCCTCTTCAAAGATGCCTTCCTCCTTGAGGAAATCATCGATGCTCGAACCCATATGTTTCCTGCTCATGGCTCCAACTCCTTCTGCCGCTTACGTGCCAATGCCCAATCCTCATCCGGCGTTGTCCGCGTCTTCTTGATGAAACCGTGCAGTGCCACGAGGCGCCCGCGATAGAGACAGAGCAGCACGCGCGCTGTTCGCTTCGTCGGCAAGCCCGTCCGCACTTCCCATAACCCGCTCCCCAGCGGGCGGCACAGCGGCATTCCCACCGGCCACCGCCATTGTGCCCGCAGAAGGTCCTTCCCGATGGCGTGACGCTCGGCTTCCGGCAATCCCTTCAGCCATTTCCGCACCGGCTCGCTTCCCGCCTCGGTGCGGAAAAAGATCAGCGGGATCTTTTGCGGCTCCGGATCGCCTGGCATCATGCACCTTATATAGGACAGTGTACCTTATAGTGTACAGGCGAGCAAGCTCATTTATTTGAAAGTGGCCACGCCCGGCGCTCTCGTGACCGTGGGCTCTTCCTTCGATGCAGGACCCACTCAATTCCAAAGACGAATTGATCGCGGCTACCTCCGGGTAACGAAATCTCAGGCGCCGTTCGAACTGCAATCTCTGCGCTCAGTGCTTCCCACCTTGCGCAACTCGATCACCAAGCGTAAGGCGTCGTTGACCGCTCTTTCACTGCGAAAGGCCTTGCGGACGTCGGGGTGCAAGAGAACGAGATTTGCCCCCGCGTGGCAGCGCAGCTCTGCGGCCCACGTACAAGAATGAGATCGGGCGGACGTTACGGCGCGTTCCACGGATTGATGAGGGTAGCTCCGATGCCCTCGAAATCGCGCGTATTCCGGGTAACTATGGTTAGATCGTAGGCAAGCGCGGTCGCCGCAATCAATGAATCGACCGTGGGCAGGGGCCTTCCGGCCCGTGCTCCCTGCGCCGCAAGCGATGCCCACCGACCGGCCACCTGGCGATCCACGGGAAGTATGCGACCCAAAAACCACGCTTCCAGGTCTTGCTTCAGCCACTGTTCAAGTTGGAAGCGGCGCTTGCCCTCGGCAAGCAGTTCGATTCCCTTTTGAATTTCGGCCAGGGTGATGACGCTTACATGCTGGGATTGGCGGTCCGTGGTCTCAAGCCAGCGCTTGACGCCGGCATCAGGGCCTCCCGGCCGGTTGTACTCAGACAGAACATTTGTATCAATCGGGAAACCGCTCATTCAAGATCAACCGGGCGGGGATAGTCTTTGGATCGCTCGAGGTCGAGATTGGCGCCGGCAAAGGGGGAATCGAGGAGCAGGTCGGAAAGATTATCGAACCGCTTATGAGTTGGGTCCGGCTCTGCTGCGACGGGCAAACCCGCTTCCTTGGCGACAAGTTCCTGGATGTAGTCGTCCAGCGAGACACCCCGCGCCTGCGCTCGCTCCATCAGGCCTTTTTCCACTTCAGGATTTAGGTTTAGAGTCAGGGTCACGGCTGCGGCTCCTTCTTCTTCCACCATACCGTATATTGGAGCCTTCTGTCACGAAGCAAGTGGCGCAGACCTTTCGGACAAGACATTTGTATCAAGAAGCCACGCCATCAGAGCGTAACACCTCGAACCGGGGAGCGGTCGCCGGCTGGTCCAAGGTCGATTTCTTTATATGGCGAAGCCTGCATGGCGGCTACGAGGTCGGCACCCCTGTGCGTAGCGGCTTCGCCCGATAATTCCGCTGCTGGCGGTGCTGATTTCAGCGCCTGCATCAGAACATCTTCAACGCTCCGAAAGTCGCCGCTTTTCATCCGTTCCTGGATGAGGGCTTCGAGTTCCGGTTTGTGAATTTCGATGGTCATCAGTGCGATTCCTTCTTCTCCCACCATACCGCATTTGGGGCCTTGTGTCACGGGGCGGATTCTCTTGTCGATGCTGAGCGCGAAGCTCGAAGTCCGTCGGCTCGTGCCGCGAAAATGTAACCCGGCCTTCGCGTAGACCCGATGCGCGGCTTCAGGCCGGGGCATATCGCTTGATCGCGAGGCCCCGCGCGTGCGCTCGCGTTTTCGCCACGTCATAAGCAAGCTGCATACGGAGAAGGTGATCCATGTCCGGGCCGAAGGCCTTTTCGATACGCAGGGCCATTTCCGGCGTCAGCGCGGCCCTGCCGTGCAGAAGATCGGAGAGCGTGGCGCGGCGCACTTGCAAAATCTCGGCCGCCTTCGACACGCTGAGGCCGAGGGCTTCAATGACTTCGGTTTTAATCAGGTCGCCCGGATGGGGCGGGTTCTTCATGGGCATTTTTCGGCCTCCTAGTGGTAGTCGATCAGGTCGATATCGCCGGCAGTGTTCGTCTGTTCGTCGTAGCAAAAAATCAACCGCCAGTTTCCCGTGACCGTCAGGCTCCATAATCCTTTCAGGTCGCCTTTAAGAGGATGCAGCTTCCAGCCGGGAAACCGGCCGACCTGCTCCAGCGTCCCGGCGGTTTCGAGGGCAAACAGAAGCTTGCGCAGCTTGTCGGCCATCGCGGACGGCACCCCTTGGGCGTTTCCGTCCTCATGGAGTTGCCTTAGCCCTTTGTGGCGAAAGCGGACAAGTTGCATGCTGTCCTTTCACTCTTCCAGTATGTACGGTGATACCGTACACGTCAAGCGTTTTATGGTGGAAGCTACGGTCACTGCTCACGTGACTGTGGGCTTTTCCTATGCTGACAAACCCACGGTCAATTCCAGCCGCTTGAGCTTGATGCGGTCGGCGTGAACCTGTGCAAGGTCGTAGTGCGCCTGCTGCGTAAGCCAGGTTTCGGCACTGCCTCCGAAAACCTTAGACAGCCTCACGGCCATTTCGGGAGAAATCCCGCGCTTCTCGTTTACCAGTTCCGACAGAGTAGTGCGCGTGACTCCGAGGGCGGCGGCGGCGGCCGTGATGGTCAAGCCCAGAGGCTCAATACACTGGCGCAGCACAAAGCCGCCGGGGTGGGGTGGATTCTTCATCGGCATAATTCCAGTCTCCTCTCAGTGGTAATCGACATAATCAACGTCCAGCACGTCGCGGTCGGCAAAGCGAAAGATCACCCGCCAGTTGGCGCGAACCGTGCAAAAACCCTTCTACTCGCCCTTAAGCGGATGCAGCCGGAACCCCGGCACGTCCATATCCGCAATCGTACCGGCAGCATCCAGCCGCGCAAGAATGTCACGCAGCTTTTCCGCGTGCTCCCTAATCACGCCGCGCGAGTCGTCGTCTTCGTGAAGGCGTTTCAGTCCCTTGTGGCGGATCGACCAGATCATTCCTGTACTGTAACGCGTCACGTAACGCATGTCAACAGCGGGTAGCCACGGGGTTGTGTCAAGCATTTGTCAGTTGAGCTCCGCGAGAATACAAGACTTCGAACCAAGTTGTTCCGCAGCGAGCGATCCAGAGGCGGAGCTTGAGGAGGCGGTGAGCG